>NZ_JBBCXE010000001.1:0-701111 GCF_037145615.1 Leucobacter sp. USHLN153 | reverse complement strand
GAGACATTTCAGTCATGCGGATCAGCTACCCGTCGCCCAACCGGCCCACGCCGACGCGAGCGCGTCGTAGTTCTCAACCCAAAAATCAACATTCGGCTTGATTCCGCTGTCGAGATGCTCCGTGGGAAGCCACGACTTCGTGAGTTCATCGAGCTCGGGCTTCGCGTCAACGTTGACCCCGCCGTACGCGGTCTCCTCGGTCATTCCGGCCTGCTGCTCAGCGCCCAGGAAGAAGTTCGTCGCGGCCTCGGTCGCGCGCTTATCGGGCACACCCTTCGGCATCGCAAGCGAGTCGACCATGATCATCCACTCGTCCCACATCGGGGCGACCGGCGCGCCAGCAGCGGCGGCACCATAACCGCGACCCGACCAGACGAGGCCCATCACGGCCTCACCCGACTCCAGTTGCTGCTGCGCCTGAGCGCCCGTCGTCCAGGTAATGAGGTCGTCGCCCAGGGTCTTGAGGTGGTCGAGGCCCCCCTGAATGTCATCGACGGTGATCGAGTCGGGATCCTTCCCCTGCGCGAGAAGGCTGAACTCGATCAACTGCGGATCCGCCTGTCCACCGGCGCCCACCGTGCGCGTTCCGGGGAACTTCTTCGTGTCGAAGAAATCGGCCGCGCTGGTCGGCGGGTTGTCGCCGAATTCGTCGGTGTTGTAAACGAGCGTCAGGCCGTAGAGGAGATTCGGCACCATGCAATCGTCGGTGATGAGCCCCTCAGGAACCTTCGAAACGTCGATGTTGTCCATGTCGTACTTCTCGAAGAGTGTGCCGCAGCTCCGCGCGGTCTCGAACTGCGTGGCATTCACCAGGTTCCAGCTCACGTTGCCGCTCTCGACCATCGCCTTGAGCTTGCCCGGATCGTAGGCGTCCTGGTTGAACGTTGCGCCGGACTCCTCCGCGAACGGATCCCAGATCGCCTTCGTGATGCCGTCCTGGAATACGCCACCTGCACCCGCGTAGGTCAGCGTCAGGCCCTTTGCGGAGCCCTCAGCGACGGAGCCGGCTTCGACTGGGCCGAAGTCCCGTTCGACGTCATCGGATGACGCAGAACCGTCGTCCGAGCTGCATCCGCTCATGAGTAGCGCGGCTACCGAGATGCTCGCGAGCACGAGCACCGATTTCTTCCGCATGTCTTTCATCGTTTTCTCCTTTGAAACTGGTGATGACTGAAGTGGGATCGGCGCGCGTCACCGCGGTAGGAGCGCCACTGCTGCTCGATCGTGTGTCAGCTTAGGAGCCGAGCGTGTTTTAAATAACTCGATATTGATGAACGTATTGTTCTGAGAATCAGAATGCAGATTCCGCGACCGGAGGCGCCTGCTGCAAGACGGCGGGCCCGCTGTCCTGCTGACGCTCGAGCGAGTGTTGCACGTGCTCGACAAAGGCGCGAAGCGCCGCCGATCCGCTGTCTCGCCGCCAAGTCAGCCAGGTGGTCGCCCTTCCGAGATCCGGAGTGAGTTCGTGGACCCGCACACCCCGCGCGCCGGGGACCTGATGCAACAGGCTCGCTGGAATCATGCTGATGCCCGCTCCCGCCGCCGCGCACGCCACCATGCTGTGATACGAAGCGAGCTCGACGATTCGCTTCGGTCGCACGTGTGACGCTTCAAACCACGATTCGAATCGGTGGCGGTAGGAACACGCGCTCCCGAAAACGTAGGCGGCAGCGGGTGGATCGGAGGGGGACAGTGTTTCGAGGCTGAGGGGACTAATGATGACGAGGTCCTCCCGGAATGCGGGGATTCCAGTCAGCTCGGGGAGTGTTGGTTTGCCATCGGTGAAGACTGCCGCGTACTGGCCTGCGCGAACGCCCTCGACGAGCGAGCTCGAATCTGCGGCAGTAATGGCAAGCCGTACCTCGGGATAGGCGACGTGGAACTCGGCGAGGATTTGCGGGACGCGCACGACCGCGGTGCTCTCCAACGCGCCGATTCGCAGCGGCCCACTTGGCTTCGAAGTGGCGGTGAGAGACTTCGCATCCTCTGCGAGCTGCAGTATCTGCTGCGCGTACTCCAAGAATCGCTCGCCGTCGTCCGACAGACGGGTCGAGCGGCTCTCGCGCACGAAGAGCGTGAGCCCGAGCGAGGTCTCGAGTTGCTTGATTCGCGTCGAAACATTCGACGGTGCGCGAAGCAGATAGTTCGCTGCCGCGGTGATGCTGCCGTGCTCGACGACAGCCATGAAAGTCTCCAGGTGAACGAAGTCCATAGTCATTCTCACAATCGAAATGATGCCTTCAGAAAGTTCCTCTTCTCAGAAGGATACGGCCCCTCGTAGTGTGATGCTGCAATCTCCGTACACCGACGTAGTTTCACAGGAGCCCTCATGTCCTCGATCGTTTCGCCCCGGAGCCCGCTCTGGAGCGCTCAGGTCCGCCCGCGCGATATCGCCGGGAAGCAGATCGTTATGGAACGCGGAGAGGGCGCTTACCTCTTCGATACCGAGGGCCGACGATACTTCGATACGCCGTCCGGGCTCTGGTACACCGCAATCGGGCACAGTAACGAGGAGATGGCGCAGGTCGCGGGTGACCAAGTCCGACGGCTCGAGACGCACCACGTCTTCCAGCGGTTCTTGAACGATCGCGCGATCGAGCTCTCTGAGAAGCTCGCGACGATCTCCCCGATTCAGGATCCGAAGATCATCCTCACCAGCGGCGGAGCGGAGTCGATCGAATATGCCCTCAAGCTGGCGCGCCAGCACTGGCAACTGCGAGGCAAACAGGAGAAGACGTTCGTGCTCAGCCGGGAGAATGCGTACCACGGCCTGCACGCATTCGGCACCAGCATCACGGGCCTGCCCTGGAACCGCGACGGCTACGGCACACCGTCCCTCGTTCCCGACACCGCGCTGGTCTCCCACGAGGATCTCGCCGCGGTCGAGGCACGCGTGCATGAGATCGGAGCCCACAAGATCGCTGCGATCATCGCTGAGCCGATCATCGGGTCGGGAGGCATCCTTCCTCCCGCACCGGGCTATCTCGAGGGTCTGCAGCGCATCGCGCGCGACAATGACATTCTGTTCATTCTCGATGAGGTGATTACTGGCTTCGGCCGAACGGGGCGCTGGTTCGCAACCGATCGCTGGGAGCTCGAACCCGACATGGTCGTCTTCGCGAAGGGCGTCACTTCCGGCTACGCGCCGCTCGGCGGTGTATTCGTTGCGCCGCAGGTCTGGGAACCGTTCTTCTCCGACGCGCCGGATGCGCCCATTTACCGCCACGGGGTGACCTACTCGGGCCACGCACTTGCCTCTGCGCTCGCCATCAAGAATCTCGAGGTTATCGAGCGGGAAGGCCTGGTGCAGCGAGCCGCCGATCTTGAGATCTTCCTCGGGCAGGAGCTGCAGCGGTTGGCGAATAACCCGCACGTGAGCGACATCCGTGTGAGCGGCTTCGCGGCTGGGGTGGAACTGCACGATGTGGCGACGGCGAACGCAGCGATCGACGCATCGATCGAGCGGGGCGTCATCACACGCATGATCGGCACGAAGACGCTCCACATTTGCCCGCCCTTCGTGAGCACCGAGGACGAACTGCGGAACGTCGTCTCGGTGTTCGAAGAAGCCATCACGACCGCCGGGGGAGCCGTCTGAATCATGAGCATGACTGACACACAGAAAAAGCAGGCTGCGGAATTCGCGGACTCGCCTGGGAAGCTCGATAACTGGATCGCTGGCCGAACGACGCCGCCGACGACCGGGGATTATTCGACCGGAATCAGCCCCGCGACGGGTGAAGCAACCGTTGACGTTGCCAATAGCGGTGAGGAGGATGTGGAGCGCGCCGTGGCCGCGGCACACGCTGCAGCGCGGAATTGGAAACGATTCCCTTCCGCCGAGCGCGGCCGTATTCTCACCCGCATCGCGCACATCATGCGCGATGAAGCAAACCGCCTCGCGGACCTCGAAATTTCCGACACGGGTAAGCCCCGAGCGACCGCGCTGGGCGAGATCGAGAACTCGGCAGCCTATTTCGAGTTCTACGCGGGGCTCGTGAATCTTCCTGCCGGCGACGTCATCGATGTCGAGCCCGACCAGCACAATTTCACCCGTCGCGAGCCCTACGGAGTTATCGGCGTCATCACCCCGTGGAACGTGCCGCTCAATCAGGCGGCGCGCGCGGTCGCACCTGCCCTCACCTCCGGCAACACTGTGGTGATCAAGCCGGCCGAGGTCTCGTCGCAGACGACCGTCGAGCTCGCACGAATCGCGCAGCGCGCCGGTCTCCCCGATGGCGTGCTGAACGTCGTTCTCGGCCGCGGTTCGGTGGCAGGGGAGGCGCTCGTGAAGCATGATCTCGTGCGAAAAGTTGCCTTCACCGGGTCGGTGCAAACAGGACGACGGATCGGGCAGATTGCGGCGGAGCGAATCATTCCGCTCACGCTCGAGCTCGGCGGGAAATCAGCCATCGTAGTATTTGCGGATGCTGATCTTGAGGTGGCTGCGCGCGAGGCCGTGCGGGCGTTCACGGGGAACTCGGGCCAGGTGTGTTCGGCCGGATCTCGTTTGCTGGTCGAGCGTTCCGTTCACGAGGAATTCGTCGCGCGAGTCACGGCGATCGCGGCGGAACTCAAGGCGGGCGTTGATCTGGGTCCGATGATCACCGGCGCGCAGTACCAGCAGGTGCAGGACTACTTCCGAGTGGCGCGTGAGGAAGGCGCTGAAGCGGCGCTCGGTGGCGAGCTCGGAGCCGAGGAGCGTGAAAGCGGCGGCTACTTCGTGCCCGCGACCATCTATCGCGGAGTCGATAATGAGGCTCGCATTGCACGCGAAGAGATCTTCGGCCCGGTGCTCGTCGCAATGCCGTTCGATGACGAGCGTGATGCGATTCGCATCGCTAACGACTCCGAATTCGGTCTGGTCGCCGGCGTCTTCACCGCAGATATCGGGCGGGCTTTCCGCGTTGCCGATGAGATCGAAGCGGGCCAAGTCTTTGTCAATTCCTGGTCCACGGGGGCCGTGCAGACCCCCTTCGGTGGCCACAAGAACAGCGGCTACGGCCGCGAGAAGGGCATCGAGGCGCTCATGCACTACACCCACTTGAAGACGGTCGTCTTTTCATATGGAGCTGCAACATGAAAATTCTGGTGATCGGTTTGGGCACGATGGGAACCCCCATCGCCAGACGTCTCGCCGGCGCGGGCTTCGCTCTCACGCTCAACGACGTCAATGCAGAGGCCGCGAACGCGCTTGCTGCTGAGCTCGGGGCAGAAGCGGTGGCGGATCTCGCCGACAACACCGGGCCATTCGACGTCGTTCTCCTGATGCTGCCGAACAGCAACATTGTGGCGGCGGTGCTCGATCAGGTACTGACCAGCCCCGGTGCGATTGTCAAGGCGGGATCCGTGGTGCTGGACATGGGGTCGTCGCAGCCCTGGGCGACGCAGGAGAATGCCACCCGTTTGGCCCGGCTCGGGGTGGCGCTCGTTGATGCGCCTGTCTCGGGCGGCCCGGTTCGTGCCGCGTCGGGCGAGCTCTCGATCATGGTCGGTGCGGATTACAACGTCGCATTCGATCGCGTCCAGCCTGCGCTCAAGGCCCTTGGCACGACCATCACCCGAGCGGGAGGTGTCGGCTCCGGGCACGCCGTGAAGGCGCTGAACAACCTGCTCTCATTGATCGGCATCGTCGGCGCCGTAGAGGTGCTCGCCGTGGGAGAACAGTTCGGTCTCGATCCGCGGGTAATGCTCGACGTGCTCAACGCGTCGACGGGACGCAACCACGCGACTGAGGTCAAAATCGGACCGCAGGTCGTCGACGCGGGATGGAACGTCGGGTTCTCGCTGGGACTGACGGTGAAGGACGTCGATACGGCGCTCGAACTCGCACGACGGCAGAAGCAGGACCTTGAACTCGGTGAGCGTGCCGGCGGTATCGCGCATGCGGCGCTCGCTGCGCTCGATTTCTCGGCTGATCAGTCGGAAATAGCCAAGTACCTTGAGGATCGACTGCACGCTCAGCTGAGCCGCGTGACATCAACTCAACAGCACTGAAGTAAGGAGACTCAGATGAATCAGGAACTCTTCGATAGGGGCCTCGCGACTCGTCGCGCGGTGCTCGGCGACTCGTACGTGGACGCGTCGCTGAAGAACGCCACCGAGTTCAGCCAGGTGATGCAGGAACACGTGACCCAGTACTGCTGGGGCGATGTCTGGAACCGGCCGGGCCTTGAGCGCAAGCAGCGCAGCCTGATTAACCTGTCGATGCTCACCGCACTCAATCGCTCGCATGAGCTCGCAGTGCATGTACGCGGCGCGATCCGCAACGGTGTGACGGAGGAAGAGATGAAGGAGGTCTTCCTTCAGACGGCGATCTACTGCGGTGTGCCCGCGGCCATGGAGAGCTTCCGGGTCGCGAACCAGGTGATCGAGCAGATGAAGCAGGAGGCAGAAGACCAGTGAGCAAGGTAATCATCATCGGTGCCGGCCTCTCGGGGCTCAGCGCTGCTTGGGAACTCCACAAGCAGGGACATGATGTCACGGTGCTTGAGGCGCGCGATCGAGTGGGCGGGCGCACCTGGACCGAGTCGTTCCCGAACGGTGCGCTCACCGAGCGCGGTGGCGAATGGGTCTTCCCTATTGAACTTGACATCCGTCGTTTGGGGACCGAACTCGGGTTGCCCATGATGACGCATGGCATCACGTACGCGCGGCGCACGCTCAATGGGCGGAAGCCCTCGCCGCAGGAACTGTCGGAGACGACGGCGCTGGTACGGGAGACGCTGCAGCGCATGCTCGACGACGGCGGTTCCCGCATTTCCGTCGACGACGTCTACCGGGAAGCCTTCGGCGAAGGTTTCCGTGACAACCCGTTCTATCGGCGCCTCGCGATCTCGTTGTCCATCGATCCGAGCGTCGCGAGCGCAGAAGCAACAATTCTTCACGAATCCGCGACTGCCGGGCAGTACATCGAGGACGGGGGTCGATTCATCGGTGGCGCCCAGTCGGTCACGCTCGAGATCCAGCGACGTATCCCGGAATCGATACGCCTCGAAACTCCGGTGGCGGCCGTGCATCAGGACTCCGACGGAGTTCAGGTGCGCACGGCTTCCGGCAAGACCCTCGTGGGAGATTTCGCGATCGTGACGGTGCCGATGCCGATGCTCGAGCGACTCGACCTCAACTTCGACCTCAGCGAGGCGCAGCGCGCTGCCCTCGACCATCGCCTGATGGGAACGGGTGCGAAGCTCGGCGTTCCGATCGTGCCAGGTGACGTTGAAGTCGGCGTGCAGTCCCCGAACCACGTGATGTGGTCGTGGCGTTCGCTTGGTTTCGACGGCGAGACGCGAATTCCGGCACTGTCGAACTTTGTCGGGGGGCACGCGACGATCGCGGAGCTCGAAGTAGGGGCGGGTCCGGATCGATGGGTGGAAGCACTACGTGAGATTCAGCCCGATATGGAAATCGACGGCGATGTGCTTCTGACGGACTGGACCGACGACCCCTGGACCCACGGCAGCTATTCCGCCGCTGGGCTCGACTGGCGACCCGAGGACATCACGGCGTTCGAGGAGCCCGCAGGGCGTGTGGCCTTCGCGGGTGAGCATACCGGCGTTCAGCAGTCGTTGAATGGCGCGGTCGCCACGGGCACGCGCGCCGCGCGCATCGTGCAGCGGTTGAGCGATGAGGCGGCACAGTGAACGTCGGCTCGGTTGTGTGGACGCCATTCGTGCCGGTCGCGGCTGAACGGGTGACGGACGGCTCCCCGGAGGAACGCATCGCGGTCATCGAGGAGAACGACCGCTACAGTTACGGCCTCTGGGAAGTCACACCCGGGCGCTTCACAACGAAGCACGCCGGCGACGACGAGGTCATTCACATCGTGCAGGGACACGGTGTGCTGCGCTCGCAGACGGGTGACGAAATCACCATCGAACCTGGAGCGATCTTCGTAATGCCCGACGGCTACGCGGGCGAGTGGGAGATTCACGAGGCGGTGCGCAAGACGTACGTCCAGGTGAAGAATCGAGACGGCGAATTCGGGCCTCAGCTGTCTCACCCATGACCCTGCACTGCTCACGATTTCGCCTCTTTGCATCAAGGAACATTCATGTCTTCTTTTGACGTCATCGACGACGCTCCTACTGGACGTTTTCATCGCAAGCTCCTGCTCGCCTGCTGTGGAGGGCCATTCCTCGACGGATATATCATCAGCCTGATCGGTGTGGCGATCGTCGGGTTCTCTCAGGACATTCCGACCAGCCCTGTCGAGGCGGGGCTGATCGGAGCCGCGTCACTGATTGGCATTTTCTTTGGAGCAATTCTTTTCGGTGCGCTGACGGACCGTATCGGCCGCGAGAAGATGTACGCGCTGGACCTCACTGTGCTGGTCGCCGCTTGCGCGCTTTCCGCGTTCGTGGGGGAGGCATGGCAATTGATCGCGCTGCGCTTCATTATCGGCCTCGCTATCGGCGCCGACTATCCGATCGCGACGAGCTTGCTCGCTGAGTTCACGCCTCGGAAGAAGCGCGGGTCCATGATCGGACTCTCTGCTTTGGGGTGGGCGCTCGGCGCGATGACCGCGTTCCTTCTTGCATTCGTGGTCGTGCATTTCTCAGGTGGGTATCACTTGTGGCGATGGATGCTCTTCAGCGGCGCAATCGTCGGCATCATCATTGTGATCATGCGCCGGGGAATCCCCGAGTCTCCGCGTTGGCTTCTGAGCCGGGGTCGGGTGGCCGAAGCGGAGCAGGTCGTGAAGCTGGTGTACGGCGAGAATGCTCAGCTTCCCGCCCACGAGCCCGGCGCGCAGACCTCCGCACCGCTGTCGGCGACCCTGCGAATGCTGCTCAAGGGCGTCTATCTCAAACGCATCGTCATGTGCGGAATGATCTATCTCGCGCAGATCACGCCGATGTACGCCTTGTACACGTTCGGTGGACTCATTCTCGGTGCTGCCGGAATCGAAGGCGAAAACGCAGCGACACTCGGTGAGTTCTTCATCTCTGCGTTGTTCGCGCTGGGGATTCTCCCTGCGCTTCGGTGGGTGGAAACTGTTGGACGCCGCCCGATGGCGGTGTGGCCACTCGCTGCCATGGCGGTGCCGCTCATTGCCCTGGGGGTGTGGAATGATGCTCCGGTCTGGTTCGTGATCGCCGCATTCGCGATCTACGCGCTCTCCTCAGGTGGGCCGACCGTGCTGCAGTGGCTCTATCCGAACGAGCTCTTCCCGACCGAGGTGCGCGCCACGGCGGTCGGTATTGCGGTTGGCATCAGCCGAATCGGCGCGGCGACGGGCACGTACCTATTGCCGATCGGCCTCGCCACGATCGGGCTCGGACCGACGCTTCTCGTCGGGGCGGCGATCACGATCCTCGGTCTGATCGTGTGCGCAGCCTGGGCGCCCGAGACGAAGGGTCGCTCGCTCGCGGAGACAGCCGCGGTCCCGGTCGTAAGCCGTCAATTCACGTCGACGCGCGGGTGACGTCCGTTCGGGGTACGCAATTGGGGCGAGGACGCTCGCCGGGTCGATGAGAGTGACTGCGAATCGGTGCTCGGAGGGGCAGCTGCGAGCACCGACGCATGGAGCCCACCCCTGATGGTGATGTGAAACGCGAAGGGCCTCCGCGCCAGTTGGCAGCGGAGGCCCTTCGTGTTTCAGTCGCGAACGTCAGAGGCTCAGGCCTCGATGTCGACGTGCCGCGTGTCCTTCGTCAGCAGGAGCGAGACGAACGTGACGAGCGCTGCGGCCGAAAGATAGAGGCCGACGTAGAACGGGCTTCCGTCAGCGAGGCCCCACAGCCACACCGCGATGATCGGGGCCAGAGCGGCGCCGAGAATCGACGAGACGTTGTAGGCCACGGCCGATCCGGTGTACCGAACGGTCGTGGGGAACATCTCCGGAAGGAACGCACCCATCGGGCCGAAGGTGAGACCCATCAGGGTGAACCCGAGCGCGAGGAAGAACATGACCATCGGGGTGCTGCCGCCGCCGAGCATCGGCACGAACAGGAACCCGAACACCACGATGGCGGCCGTCACCACGAGGAGTGTGGTGCGACGTCCGAAGCGATCGGCGAGCGGGCCCGAGACGAGCGTGAAAATGCCGAAGAAGACGACACCGAAGACCAGCATCAGAATGAAGTTGTTGTAGGTGTACCCGGCACCGGGCACGTCAGCGTCGGTCGGTCGCGTGCCATACGTGAGGGTGTACGAGGTCATCAGGTAGAAGAGCACGTAGGTCGCGAGCATCGCCAGGGTGCCGAGGATCAGGCCCTTCCAGTGGAAGCGGAACGCAACAGCGATCGGCATGCGCTGCACGCCGCCGGTCTGCTTCGCCTTCTCGAACGCGCTCGACTCGACGAGCTTCAGGCGCACCCAGAGGCCCACGATCACCATGAAAGCGGAGAAGAGGAACGGGATCCGCCAGCCCCACTCGAGGAACGCCGCCGAGGGTTGACCCGGGTTGGCGGGGTCCGCGAGCAGGTGATTGATCACGAAGAAGAGCATGTTCGCGATGATGAAGCCGATCGGCGCCCCGAGCTGCGGGAACGTGCCGTACCAGGCGCGCTTTCCCGCGGGAGCGTTCTCGGTCGCGACGAGCGCGGCACCCGACCACTCACCACCGAGCGCGAAGCCCTGTGCAAGTCGCATGATGAGGAGCAGCACCGCAGCCCACACGCCGATCTGGGCGTGGGTCGGGAGGAGGCCGATCGCGAAGGTCGCGATTCCCATGGTGAGCAGCGACGCGACCAGGGTCTTCTTGCGACCGAGGCGGTCGCCGAGGTGCCCGAAGAACAGCGCACCGACGGGGCGCGCCAGCATCGCGGCGCCGAAGGTCGCGAACGAGGCGAGCAGCGCCGTCGTCTCATTGTTCGAGGGGAAGAAGAGGTGCGGGAAGACGAGAACGGCCGCCGTGGCGTAGACGTAGAAGTCGTAGAACTCGATCGTCGTGCCGATGAGGCTCGCGAGAATGACGCGAGACCGAGTGTTGCGGGGTTCGGTCTGGGTAGGGGAAGTTGTGGCTGTCACGGGAGACTTTCAAAAACGAAGGTGTGGCGTGCAGCGCGTACCCGGATCAGGCTCAGCGCGCGACCTCGGGCGTGTCCGCTTGTGGCAGACTCCGCCATGATACGCGCGTTGGAGCCGATGCGCGCACATCACGAAGTCCGCCGGCCGGAGCTAGCCGACGACCATGATCTCGTGAGGGAGTTTCGAGAGAAGTCGAGTCGAGTCTTCCTCGATGACGAATGTATCGAGGAGGCCGATCCCGCACATGCTCTCGAAGTTCGCGACGGTCCCGGCTTCGAACACGCGATCGTCATTCTCGCCCCCGACGACGGTGAACTTCCACTCGCCGACCCAGTCCGGCGGAAACGCGATCCCCATCTCATAGCCGCCGATCCACACGTTCGAGTTGAGAGCGAACACTCCCGCATCGCGGTAATACGCGTAGAGCTCGGCATTCACGTCCCCGATTCGCACCCCGGGCCGAGCGCGTTCGGTGAGGATCTCGAAGCCGCCCGTAAGCACTTCGAGCAGGTCGACTGCTGCTTGCGGAGGCTTCTTGAAGGTATACATCTGCGAACGGTTTGAGTGGTACCGCTTATATACCCCGCACGGGTCGACATCGAGAAAATCATCCTCCGAGATGATTCGGTGGCCGGAAATCTCGTGGTACACGCCGAGAGCGGCGAGGCCAACGAACGCGACCTGATGCAGACCGGCGGGCTCACCTCCCGCCTGAGAGAGCCCTCGCAGGAGCTCACCGTGCGCTTCCAGTTCGGTCATGCCCGGACGGAGAACGTCGCGCAAATGCAGAAGACCCGCATCGCAGATTGCGGCGGCCTGCTTGACCGCTTCGAGTTCGGCCGACGACTTGATCTGGCGAACGCGGCGCGCAGTCAAGGTCGCGTCGACCACGCGCGCTCCTGCATCGAGCAACGCTCCTTCGATCATGCGAGAAACCGCGGGATTCGGAATGGCTGAGTAGAGCTCGATGCCCACGTTCGCGCCGCTGACCCACCCCTCACCGGCGATCTGATCGACAATGAACCTCAGCATGCCATTGCGCTCGTAGCGGGGGAGAAGGCGCACATCCGAGGCGACCGAGGTGCGTCGGATCATCTCCGCGTGCTCAATGCCCTCGAACAGAATGTAGCCGTCGCTCGCATGCACCACGGTGCAGGTGAGCGGACGCCAATCCCGAGGACCATTCGCCTTGTACCACCGGAGTGCGAGACCGTGGAGCCAGTTCTGGGATTCGGGCGACGACAGGATCAGCGTTTCAACCCCATCCTCGATCATCGCCCGTTGGAGCCGAACGAGCCGCGCGGCATACTCCTCCGGTTGGAATGCGATGTGCGGATCTGTTCCCGAGATCCGTTCCTGCTGGTCCGCGATGAATTGAGTGATGTTCGGATCGAGCATGCTCACCTCTGAGTGTCTCCGTATGTATGGACGTCCGCCTACCCGAGTCGACGCTGACGTGAAGATGATAATAACATATTATTGCGATTAGGCAATGGTCTCTCCCGCGGGGCCGGGACCCTGTCAAAGTGCGGTCGCGATCACCTCGGGGGAAAGGGCGACTGGAGCAGCAGGCGCCGAGTCATCTGCCAGATCCGAGAGGATCTGATGCGCCTCGAGCGGGTCCACGCCGAGCTGCACCGCGACCCATTCTGTGAGTACCTCGAGCATGAGTTGTGACGTGAAGACCTCGGGTTCCGCCAGGGTGCGGACGGCAAGGCCATCCATGAGAGCCAGGATTCCGGTCGTGAGGCGCCGTGGGTCGCTCCCGTCAGGGAGCCGCTTCTCATGCTCGAGTCGGCGGAGCGCACCCTCGATCGGTTCTGCCCAGGACGCATACACGCGGGTGGCGACGCCGCGGAGGTGTCGAGACCTGCCGGAGGTCGCCCAGAGCTCGCTCCAGAAACCCCACCGCTCGGGGAAATCCACGGTTCCGTGCACGTGGAGAAGTACCATCCTGAAGATGAGCCGCAACGGATCGTCGCTTTCTTCCCGCCTGTGCCCCCCTTCCCGTGACACCACGCGCATCATCGCACCGAAGGCCTCGTCGACGAGGTTCTCGCGATTGTCGAAATAGTGCTGTATGAGGCCGAGGCTCACCCCTGATTCGCGAGCGATGTCCTTCAATTTCGCTGCCGCGACACCGTCTCGGGAGATGACTCGAATGGCGCCGTACAGAATCTCTGCACGTCTCCGTGTGGCCAGGTCGGTCGGGTCCATAGCGGTTGGCTCTGCGGTAGTCACACGGGCTCCTTAGTAATTCGCGGCGCACTGCGCCCGATCGCTTCTTACTCTAAGCGCGGATGGGTCCGCTTGCGGATACACAATAATGCGTTATTATGGTAACTCACTTGCACTTGACGAAGGGGTCAACTGAGATGAAAACGTCAACCCTGAGGATGTTGCCCGGTGTAGCCGCCACCGCAATCGTTGCTCTCGCGCTCACTGGCTGCTCCGGAGGCGGAGGTGGTGAATCCGGCGGCGACGGCGGAGGAGGTACGCTCGTCTTCGCGAGCTACGGGAGTGCATACCAGGATGCTCAGAACGAGGCGTTCCTCGCACCATGGGCGGAAGACGCGGGCGTCACCGTGCAGAACGACGGCCCGACGTCATATCCGAAGATTCAGCAGATGGTGGAATCGGGGAACACGATTTGGGACGCCGTCGATACCGAGCCGTACTTCCCGGTTGCGAATTGCGGCACGCTCTTCGAGAAGCTCGACATGAGCAACATCGATACGTCGCAGTTCCCTGACGGAACCTGGTCCGACTGCTCGATCCCTATCGCCCAGTACTCGACGATGATGATCTACAACACCGACTCATACGGCGGTTCGGATGCGCCGAAGACCCCCGCAGACTTCTTTGATACGGAGAAGTTCCCCGGCACCCGGATGATTCCGAACTGGGCGGGAGCCAATGCCCTCGAGTTCGCACTGCTCGCGGATGGCGTGGCGCCTGAGGACCTCTACCCGCTCGATACCGAGCGCGCCTACCAGAAGCTCGACACGATTCGGGATTCCCTGCAGTTCTGGAACACCAGTTCGGAGTCGCAGCAGTCGATGGAAGACGGTACGGCCGACATGTGGCTCGCGTGGTCCGGACGTGGTTACGAGGCCGAGAAGAACGGCGCAGCAATCGCCCCCGTCTGGGAAGACAACTTGCTCTCCTGGGCCGCGCTCAGCGTGATCAAGGGCACGAAGAACCTTGAAAGCGCTCAGAGCTTTGTCGAATTCGCAGCTCAGGCGGATCCGCAGGCACGTTTCGCCGAGTTGCAACCGTACGCGCCCGCGAATATGGAAGCAGAGCCTGAACTCGACGAACTGCAGCAGAAATGGAACTCGGCGTCCGCGGAGGTGCAAAAGCAGGCAGTCGTTCCTGACGTGCAGTGGTGGGCTGATAACTCAGCCGACGCCGAGGCCGAATGGACGGCCTGGTCGACCAGCTGATCGCGATTTTTCCAGGCGGTCGGGCCGGGGTTGAGCCCTGCCCGACCGCACCACGTTCGGACTCCCAGGAGGGTGCATGCGTCAGTCGCGCATTTTCAGCGGCGTCGCCGTGATACCGGCGCTCGCAGTGATCCTGATCTTCTTTTTGCTACCCATCGCCGTCATTGTCTATCGCTCCTTCACCGAACCCGAGCCGGGACTCGGACAGTACGTTGCGGCACTCTCCGATCCGACGACTCTGAGGGTGCTCGGTCGCACGATGCTTACGGCTGTCGTCGCGGTTGGTGCCTGTATCTTGCTCGGGTATCCGTACGCCTACTTGATGACACTTGTCGGCCCGACGGCGCGCACGCTACTCATGGCACTCGTGCTCGTGCCGTTCTGGACGTCGCTCATGGCGCGCACGTTCGCGTGGATCTCGCTTCTTCAGCGGGACGGACCGGTTTCGGCGATCCTGGCCTTCTTTGGAGCTCAGGACGTCACACTGCTCGGCACCGCCACCGGCGTGGTCCTGGCGATTCTTCAGATTCTGCTGCCGTATATGATTCTCACGCTGTTCACTGCGCTGAATTCGATTGACCGGCGCCAACTCGCCGCGGCTCAGAGCCTCGGCGCGAACCGCTACCGAGCGTTCTGGCAGGTGTACCTGCCGCAATCGCTGCCCGGCATTTTCGCCTCGAGCTCGTTGGTCTTCATCCTGGCACTTGGTTTCTACATCACACCTCAGCTCATCGGGAGCCCGAAAGAGGCGATGATCTCCCAAGTCATCGGGCTCCGCGTGGAGAAGATAGTCGATTTCGCGGGGGCGGGAGCTCTCTCAGGGATTCTGTTGCTCGCGACGCTCGGACTTTTCGCCATCGTGATCCTCGGCCTGTCTCCGCTCAGAAAGGGCATCTCGCAGATGCTGTCCGGGGGTGAACGCTGATGAATGAAGCGACTCGCGTCAGGTTGCCGATCCGCCTCTGGGCGGCCGTTGCGGCACTCCTGCTGATCGCGCCGACCTTGATGGTGGTGCCGCTGTCGTTCACGAGCAAGCGCAGCTTCTCACTGCAACTCGAAGGCTGGTCGCTGCAGTGGTACGAGAAATTCTTCACCGATCCGCAGTGGCTGGGAGCGCTCGGAACGAGCTTGGTCATCGGCGTAATCGTGGGCGTCAGCGCAACGCTGTTGGGCACGCTCGCGGCGTACGGGCTCAAGAGTCTTCGCGCGAGAGTGTCCGGTCCACTCCAGGTGATGATGATGCTCCCGATCCTGATTCCGGGCATCGTCGCCGCGATCGCGATATTCGGCATGTATCTGAGGTGGAACCTCAGTGGGTCTTCGCTCGGACTGATCCTGGCCCACATCACCCTCGCGCTTCCGTTCGTCCTCATTCCCGTGAGCACGGCGATGCGGGGGCTCGACGACACGCTCACCCGCGCGGCGTCGGTACTGGGCGCGCGACCGATGGCGCGCTTCTTGCAGGTCGAACTTCCGATCCTTCTCCCCGGGATCGCGACCGGATTCATCTTCGCGTTCGTGACCAGTCTCGACGAGGTGGTGGTCGCCTACTTCTTGCAATCACCGACCCTGCGCACCCTCCCGGTGCAGATGTATAGCTCCGTCACTCGTGAAACCGATCCGAGCATTGCTGCAGCGTCGACGCTGCTCCTAGTGCTCTCCACACTCATCATCCTCATCCCCCGCCTTGTACAGGTCGTGAACGAACGCCGTGCAGCAAAACAAGGAGACGTCGAATGATCTCAGGTGCCGAACTGCGGCTCAGCGAACTCGTGAAACGCTACGGGGGAGCCTCGGCTGTCGACCGAATCAACCTCGACGTGGCTTCGGGAGAATTCCTCACACTGCTCGGGCCGAGCGGATCCGGAAAGACGACCACGCTCTCCATGATTGCCGGTTTCACCGAACCCAGTGCGGGAAGGGTCGTCTGCGACGGTCAGGAGATCACCTCTGTACCTCCGCACAAGCGGGGTCTCGGAATGGTCTTCCAGAACTACTCGCTTTTCCCCCATCTCACCGTGCGTGAGAACGTTGAGTTCCCATTGAGGCAGCGCGGAGTCGCGAAGGCGAAGCGCTCTGAGCAGGCGCTGCAGGCCCTCGAACTGGTGGAGCTCCGTGAACGCGCAAATGCGAAACCCGGGCAGCTCAGCGGTGGCCAGCAGCAGCGCGTCGCGCTTGCTCGCGCTCTGGTGTTCGAGCCGCGCTTATTGCTCATGGATGAACCATTCGGAGCACTTGATCGCGCCTTGCGCGAGCGACTTCAGATCGAACTTCGTCGCCTGCATAAGGAGCTTGGAATCACCGTCGTATTTGTGACTCACGATCAAGAAGAGGCACTCACGCTTTCGGATCGAATCGCGGTGTTCAACGAGGGCAGGATCGAACAAGTCGGCACGCCTGCTGAGCTGTACGAACGGCCCGAAACGCTCTTCGTTGCGCGCTTCATCGGTGAATCGAATTCTCTGCAGGGTCAGGTAACAGAGGAACGTTTCCAGAGTGAGGGTGGTGTCAGCATCCCCGCACCGGGCGCCGTAGACGGCCCATCCGTGGCGATCATCAGGCCAGAGCGACTCCGCGTTCTCAACACGCGCGTTGAGGCGGAGGAGTGCGCGCTGCACGGTCGAGTGCGGGACGTCACCTTCCTCGGTGCACAACTGCGCATCGAGATCGATACTCCAGACGGCATCATGATCGTCCGAACGGGCACTGAGAATCCTGCTCCCCAGAGCGGAGACGCAGTGCAGTTGAGCTGGTTGCCCGGAGCCGCCGCTATTTTCCCTCATCGCAAAGACGCTAGAGAAACGAGTAGTTCATGGACAGAAACCCTCGCCCCGTCCACGTCAAGCTCTCAGAGCTGACTCCGGTCGACGCGGCCGCGGCCCCGACTCGGGTTCGCATCAAGCGAATCATCACGCGCGGTGAGCATCAGAGTGAGCTGACGCAGGGGGCTTGCTGGATGGACCCTGGTGAGCAAACCAATCGATGGTCCAGTCGTGAGAGTTTCGATTCGGAGGAAGCGGAACACTGGTACGGCCCGGTCGACGAGACGTACTACATCATCCGGGGTCACTTGCGGCTGACCTGGGATGAGGGCGTATTCGACCTGGGGCCCGACGACACCGTGTATCTCGCCCCGGGGTGGACGTACCATCTCGAGAACGTTGGCGACGAGCCGGCGTTCTTCGTCTACAACATGACACCCGCGCAGGAGTGACAGGCGTGGCCCTGAAATCGGAGATGAAAGGAACGCAGCCGTGAACCAGGCAGAACCAATATCCGTTCATTTCGATGCTCGCGTGCTCGATCACGATACGGGCACGGCGTTGCATGAGACGCAGGCGAGCCCCTGGTTCTCCGTCAACGAACCGCACACGGAGGGCAGGCTCCGTATCGAACGGATGCACGACGTACTTGAACGCGGGCCCATTGCCGACGCGGTTCGCTTCGCTCCCGGTCGTCTTGCCCGCGAGGACGAGTTGGCACGCGTGCACGACGCGGACTACATCAGAGATGTGCGTCTCGCGATCGAGCGTGGTGGCGGGTGGGTGACCGGTACGACCCGTTTGAGTTCGGAATCGTATGATCCGCTCTTGGCCGCAGCGGGAACCGCACTCGCGGCCGCGGAAGCGGTGCTGTCAGGCAGCTCCTCGATGGCGTATGCGCTCACGCGACCGCCCGGGCACCATGCACAACGCGCGCAGGCGGACGGCTATTGCTTCTTCAACGGCGTCGCGCTCGCCGCCGATGCGGCGCGTCAGTCGGGGATTGATCGGGTGCTCATTGTCGACTGGGACGTGCACCACGGGAACGGGACGCAGGACATTTTCTACGAGCGCGATGACGTTCTGACCGTGAGCCTGCACATGGATCACGGCGCATGGGGGGCAAGTCACCCGCAGACAGGCGGGCTCGAGGAACGCGGTGCTGGCGCTGGGCTGGGGTGCAATCAGAACGTGCCGCTTCCGCTCGGTGCGGGAAACACGGCATACCTCCGTGCATTCGACGAGGTCATCGCGCCCATCGCCGAACGGTTTCGCCCCGGCATGATCGTCTGCGCGAGCGGGCAAGATGCGAGCGCGTACGATCCGAACGGCCGTCACAACGTCTCGATGCCCGGATTTCACGGTATCGGCACGCGAGTCCGCGAGCTTGCTGATCGCTTTTCGGAAGGGAGAGCGATCCTCGTGCAGGAAGGCGGCTACAACCCCTCATACGCGCCGTATTGTCTGCTCGCGACGATCGAGGGTCTTCTCGGACGCGAGGCCACACCCGACCCGCTCGCCTACGTTCCAGATCAAACACTCGGTCTCGAGGAGCTGTTCACAAATATTGCCAAGGGGACGTGAGGGGCGATCTGGTGAGGCTCGCTTCCTTACTCAATACCTGACGCGGGTGATCTTGTGCGGACGGTCTTGCGCGGGCAGTGCGTGAACTGTACGTTGTGAAAAGTGCGCTGAACGCTTGTTCAGTCGGTTGGAAAGGGCCAGTTGGTATCGAAGAAGATTCATTGATTCCTAGCCGCTCACCGACTCCTGCACGCGCGACACAGATCTTCGCCTCACCGCGCCCCGAAAGGCCCGCATTCCGAGATTGCCCGTGTGCGATCGCGAGGACGCGGCGCGATTCTGCAGTCGTCGTGGTGCCTCAATTTCACGCTGAGAACGTGCTCGGTTCGCAGCAACTCATCTCCTCACCATTCGAAAAAGGAACCTGAATGATTAACGGCAATGTTTCGCACTGGTGGCAGCAGATCGGGCGGCCCACGCCCAGGCCGGAGCTCCCGGGCGACCTGAGCGCCGACGTCGCGATCGTCGGTGCCGGCTACACGGGTCTTTGGACGGCTTACTACCTCAAGAAGCAGCGGCCAGAGCTGCGCGTCGTGGTCGTCGAGCAGCGCCACGCCGGCTACGGTGCGTCCGGTCGCAACGGCGGATGGCTGACGAACGCGATCACCGGTGGTCGTGAGCAGTACGTGAAGACGCATGGTCGAGATGCCGCCGAACGCTTCCAGCGCGCGATGAACGAGACGGTCGACGAGGTGATCCGCGTTGCGGAGGCCGAGGGGATCGACGCCGACATCAAGCGCGGCGGCGAGTTCAATGTCGCGTACACCCCGGCGCAGGAGGCCCGCATTCGGGCATTCGCGGCCGAGGAGCAGACCTGGAAATATGCGGATCTCGACCTGCTCGAGGCGCCGGAGGCCCAGGCGAAGATCAACGTCGCCCATACCCGGGCCGCGGTCTGGCATCCGCACTGCGCGC
The DNA here is from genome assembly GCF_037145615.1 of Leucobacter sp. USHLN153. Classification (NCBI taxonomy): domain Bacteria; kingdom Bacillati; phylum Actinomycetota; class Actinomycetes; order Micrococcales; family Microbacteriaceae; genus Leucobacter; species Leucobacter sp. USHLN153. The sequence continues at coordinate 681,430 of NZ_JBBCXE010000001.1, read as the reverse complement.
GCATTCAGCCTGCGAAGCTGGTCGCGGGGCTCGCCGCGGCCGCGGAGCGACTCGGTGTCGAGATCTATGAGCGCACCCGCGTGGTGGAGATCGCTCCACACCGCCTGCGCACGACGCACGGCACGGTGACTGCTGATTACGTGGTGCGGGCGACCGAGGGGTTCACCGCGAACCTCAAGGGCCTGCATCGTCTCTGGCTGCCGATGAACTCGTCGCTCATCGCGACCGAGCCGCTGAGTTCCGAGGTGTGGGACGAGCTGCACTGGAACCAGGGCGAGGTGCTCGGCGACTTCGCGCACGTATACATGTATGCGCAGCGCACGGCCGATGACCGCATCGCGATCGGAGGCCGCGGCGTGCCTTACCAGTTCGGCTCGAAGACGGACACTGATGGGCAGACCCCCGAGGTCACGGTGGAGACGCTGAGCGAGATCCTGCACCGCTTCTTCCCCGCGACCCGCGGAGCCGCGATCGACCACGTGTGGTCGGGCGTGCTCGGTGTTCCCCGCGACTGGGCCGCGACTGTCGGCCTCGACCGCGCGACGGGTATCGCGTGGGGCGGCGGCTACGTGGGCACCGGTGTGACCGCGACCAACCTCGCGGGGCGCACGATCGCGGACCTGATCCTCGGGAACGATACGGAGATCACGGGTCTCCCGTGGGTCAACCATCGCGTGCGCAAGTGGGAGCCGGAGCCGCTGCGTTGGCTCGCGACGAAGGGGCTCTACGCAGCATACGGCGTGGCGGATCGCTCGGAGCTCGCCGGGCGAGCCAAGACCTCACCGATCGCGCACGTCGCCGACGTCATCACCGGCCGTCACTGACCGCCCAAACCGCTAAAAGTGCTCTTTTGGCGCTGAAGCCCGGGGCCGAGCAGCAATTTTTGCGCTCTCGAGCCTCGTGCTCTGGCGCCCGCCCCACCGACCAACAGGAGAACACCATGACAACCGTCGAGACCCCCGCCGTGCACGGAAGCACGGACGCTGACCTCGGACCGCACGCTCTCAAGCCGACCGCGCTCACGTCGGGCCAGACCGAGGCCTCTCTCGCGGTCTGGGAGAACGATCGCGTATCGACCGGCCTCTGGGAGTGCACGCCCGGCGACTTCACCGCGACGCGCGAGGGCTACTCGGAAATCTGCACGATCCTCTCGGGGCGCGTGACCATCGAGGTCGAGGGGCGCGAGCCCGAGGAGTTCGGTCCGGGAGACGTCATGGTGATGCCGTCGGGCTGGGCGGGCGTGTGGCGGGTGCACGAGCCGCTCCGCAAGCACTACACGACGATCGCGGACTAGCGCCATGGCGCATCAGGCGGGCACCGCGATCGTCGTCGGCGCGGGAGCCTGGGGGCTTCCGGCTGCGCTCGGGCTGCAGGATCGCGGGTGGAGCGTCACACTCGTTGAGCGATTCGAACCGGGCGGGCCGTCGGCGTCGAATGGTGGCAGCAGCAGGCTCTGGCGCCTAGCGGACACGCACGATTGGCGGGCGCGCTCGCTGCGCGGAAGCCTCGACGCCCTTGAGCGGCTTGGCGAGCGTCTCGGCGAGCCGGTGCACCGGCGCACGGGGATGCTCTGGCGAGACACCGTGTCGCTCGCGTCTGTTGCGAACGCGCTCGAGTTCATCGGTGAGCCGGTCGAGCAAGTGGCGCCGGACGCGGTCGGCGAGGCGTTCCCGGGGCTGCGGCCCGACGGACGCCCGGCGCTCTGGGTCGAGCAAGCGGGAGTCGTCCACATCGATCGCCTGCTGGGCGGCGCCCTCCGCGCGTTCCTGGCCGCGGGCGGCGATTACCGGCCGAACACCCGCGTCACTGCGATCGAGCCCGGCGACGCATCCGCGAGCGTTCGTCTCGAAAACGGCGAGGTGCTCACGGCCGACCAGGTGCTCCTCGCCTCGGGCCCGGGAACGCGCGAGTTGCTGCCCGGCCTCGGGCTCGAACTGCCGCTCACCCCGTACATCGAGCAGGTCGTGTACGTGGGGGATCCCTCGGCCGATCTCCCCGCCCCCGACCTGCCGGGCCTCGTCGACTGCCAGCCCGAACACCCGGCGGCGACCGGCCCCGATTCCGGCGGCGTCTACGCCATGCCGAACGGACGCCTCGGTTACAAGATCGGCCTCGATCGCCCTCTGCGCGCCCTCCGCGACGCGACGCTCGGTGACGACCTCGACCGCACCGCCGACGCCGAACGCACCGAGCACATCAGAGCTCGCGTCGAGCGTGACCTCACCGCGATCGTGCCGCGCGTGCTCGCCACGCAGGTCTGCACCTGGACCGACTCGGGCGACGGCGACTTCATCGTCGCTCGCACGCACCCGACCGTCTCGCTCGCCTGCGGGGACTCGGGCGAAGGCTTCAAGTACGCGGCGTTCATGGGGGAGTACCTGCCCGCGCTCGTGGCCGGCGACCGCACGGACCCCGAGTTCGACCGCCACTGGGATCCGGCGCGCTTCGGAAGCGACACCGCCCCGCGCGCGACCTTCAGCCCCATCGGCCGACACTGATTCCGGGTCGGGCGCAGCCAGTACGTGCAGCTCGCCCGACGTCACTACAGCAACAGATCGGAGCATCATGGAACACCTCGGAGGCGACCTCGCCATCGTCGGAGCGCGGCTGCGCACGAACGTCGAGGACGCCAGTAACGCTGACGGCCCGAACGGCAGCGGATCCGCCGCGACCGCAATCCTCGCTCGCGATGGGCGGATCGAGATCGTCGGCTCCGACGCAGAGGTGGCCGAGGCGGCTGCGGACTTCGGCATCGAGGTGCGCGATGTCGCCGGCGCCACGGTGACGCCTGGCCTGTTCGACGCGCACACCCACCCGCTCTGGGCGGCGTCGGTGACCGCCGGCATCGACCTCGGCGGGCTCGCTACGATCGAGGAGCTGCGAGCCGCGCTCTCCGCAGAGCACGAGCGTCTGCCCGAGGGCGCCTGGCTCCGGGGCTGGAACCTCGAGTACGAGCCATTCGAGCACACGGGCATGCGCGGCGATCTGCTCGCTGACGCTGCGCCCGGCCGCCCGGTGGCCCTCATCTGCTACGACCTGCACACGGGGCTTGCGACGGCTCCGGCGCTCGCCGCGGCAGGTATCTCGGGCGCGCGCGAGTTCGACGACGCGAGCGAGATCGTCGTCGACGAGCACGGCACTCCCACCGGCGAGCTGCGCGAGCCCACCGCCTACAACCTCGTGTTCGACGCGGCCCCGGCACCCGATCCCGACGACGAGCGCGACGCGCTGCGCGACATGTTCCGCAGGCTCGCGGCGGCGGGCCTCACGGGCGGCGCGATCATGGATGGCAAGGAGCGCACGGTCGAGCTGCTCGCGGAGCTCGAGGAGCGGGGCGAGCTGGATCATCGCGTGACCGTGCACCACTGGCACGCCGTGGGCGACACTGACGCCGACCAGCAGCGCGTGATCGCCGCGAAGGATCGCGCCGGCCGCCTCTGGCAGACCGGCGCCATCAAGCTCTTTAGCGATGGTGTGATCGACACGGGCACCGCGTGGCTCCACGAGCCGGACGCCTGCGGCGACGGGCGAACCGCATTCTGGCCCTCGTGGGAGCGCTTCGGCGAGGTCGTGCGCGCCTACCACGACGCAGGTATGCTGATCGCGACGCACGCGGTCGGAGACTACGCGGTGAGCCGAGTGCTCGACGTCTACGCGACGCTACCCGAGCGACCCGGCCTGCCGTTCCACTCGATCGAGCACCTCGAGGTGCTCTCGGACGCGGACGTCGAGCAACTCCGCGGCAGCAGCGTGACCGCCTCCATGCAGCCCCTGCACATGCAGTGGCGCGCCGCCGACCACAGCGACGGCTGGTCGGTGCGCCTCGGCGAGGGGCGCGACGAGACCGGGTACCGGGTACGCGACGTGCTCGACGCGGGCGTGACGCTCGCCCTCGGCTCCGACTGGCCCGTCGCGCAATACGATCCCCGCCTCGGCATGGCCTGGGCGCGAGGCCGCCACACTCCGGGTGATGCTTCAGCGCACGTCTTCGAAGCGTCGCAGCGCCTGACGGGCGAGGAGGCGCTGCTCGCGTACACGCTGTGGCCCGCGCGGGCCCGCGGGCATGCGGATCGCGGTGTCATCGCCGAAGGAGCGGTCGCCGACCTCACGGTGTGGGCGGCAGACCCGGTCGACACCGACGCGGACGCGCTTCCGGAGCTGCCGATCCTGCTCACCGTCGTCGATGGTCGCGTGGTGCACGCAGCCGAGTAGGCGCCGACCGCTTCGGCTCTGCCGAAGGGACGCGAGTGGCCGTTACTCTCTTTGGAAACGGCCACTCGCGTCGCTTGGGCGCGTGCTCATTGCGCTGAGCCGGAGTCCGCCCCCGCGATCCGCCGCGCCTCGCGCAGCCCGCTCTCGATCGCACCGTCGACGAAGCCGCCCCAAAGCTTCGCGTTGTCGGTCGTGGCGAAGTGCACGGCACCGTGCGGTCGCTGCAGTTCGGCGAGGTCCCGCGTCAGCTGCCCGGGACGGTGCGTCATCCAGGTGTTCCGGGAGAGCGGATCGGCCATCCAGTCGTGCGCGGTCACGCCCGTCACCTCGATGCCCGGTCGGAATGCGTCGACGGCCGCCTGCACCGAGGCCAGGTCGTCGAGGTCGACGCGAGTGTGCTCCGGGCCGAAGGCGACGAGCAGCGTGTAGTCCCCGTCCTCGTCGCTGCCATAGTACTCAGCCTTCAGCACGGACAGCGGATCATGCTGGCTCGCGTAGGCGAAGAAGCGGGGGAGATGCCCGCGCGCACGAATCCAGAGCTTCGAACCCTGTGAGGCGACGCGCTCAGCGCCGAGCCGCTGCCACACTTCGGGCAACGGCGGGTCGAAGCTGATCCCGCTGATCGCGTTCGCGGGAAGGGTGCTCACGACGAAGCGCGCCCGGATCTGCGTGCCGTCAGCGAGCGAAACCAGCGCGCCCCCGTCCTGCTGCGCGACCGAGGTGACGGTCGAGGAAAGGCGAATCTCGCCGGAGACGTCGGCCGCGATCTCAGCCGTGAACGCGCTCATACCGCCGACCACGCGGTAGGTCGCCGAGGCCTCGTGCATCAGCTGCCAGTGCCCGCCTGTCGCCGCGACCCAGCGCATCGCGCTTGCGAGCCCGACCTGGTTCAGGGGAGCGTTCACGTGCCCCACCCAGACCGACTCGTTCGCCGCGCGCGCCTCGGGGTCGAGCCCCAGGGCCTCGATGCGATCCTGAATCGACAGCGCGTCGAGCTCCTGAATCGCACCCACCGTCGGCTCCGTGCCCCGCGGAATCGACTCGCGCACGTCGTCGATGATCTGCTGCTGACCCGCATCGATGAGCGCCATGAACTCCTCGAGGGTGCCACGCTGCGACGTGCCATCGGCGCGCTTCCAGTACGCCTCCTCGGCGCGAGGGCTACGCTCGATCTCGCGCCCGTAGCGCGTCATCTCGGCCCAGGTGTGCGGCTGCACCCAGTGCACCCACGTGCCGCCGAGCTCCAGGTCGTGCCCGAACCGCCGGTCCGTCCAGGTGCGCCCGCCCACGCGATCCCGCGCTTCAAGCACCACCACCGAGAGACCGGCATCGCCGAGCTCCCGCGCCGCGACCAGCCCCGCAAATCCCGCTCCGATGACGACGACGTCAACCGATTCCATGTACTCCTCCTCGAGTGGCAGTCAGTGCTCACCCGAGCCTAGCGGCGCGGCGCATGCGGCCGCGAGAGGCAGGATCAGCGCGCCGCCGGAGCCTCCGCCCGCAGGATGCGGTACCCGCGCCGAGCGTCGAAGCCGTGGATCTCACGGGTATCGAGCACGGCCATGAAGTCGAGCACCTCCCGCGTGATGACCTGGCCCGGCACGAGCACCGGGAAGCCCGGCGGGTACGGCGTCACGAAGCCCGCGGAAACGGGGAGGTCGCCGCCCTCGACGCGTCCGCGCAGCACCGCGGGCGAGACGTGCTCGACGGCCCCGCGCCGCTGCCCGCGGAAGAACGCCGCACGCATGTCGCCATCGGGCAGCACCGCGTCGGTCGCGTAATCGGGGGAGAACGAGCTGAAGTCGGGCAGCGGCGGCATGGGCGCTTCCGCCGTGTCGAGCAGCTCGGGATCCTGCTGCGCCCGATCCTCCGCGAACCGCTCGGCGAGCTTCACGAGCACCTCGATGAGGTACGCGATGGCGCTGCGCGAGGTGCCGATGTTCGTCATGAAGAGCACGGTGTTGCGGCTCGTCTTGTTCACCTGTATGCCGTAGCGGTCCATGAGATGCTCGTGCTTGAACGTGTCGCCGTCGACGCCAGTGCGGCTGATCTCGATGGTGATGCGCGACGGGTCGACGACGAACTCGTCGGTGGCCCACGCCTGCCACATGGACGCGAGCCCGTCGCGGTGCGGCATCGGGCGACCCGACTCGCGGTTCTCCGTCGGAACGAGGTCGTGGGCCGTGAGCACGCGGAAGGTGCGGCGCAGGAGCGGGTGGCGCGCGATCGCCTGGGAGAGGCTCGTCGCCAGATCGAGCTGCCGCTGCACGAGCTCGAATCCCTCGAGTTCGACCTGGCGGCGGCCGATGTCGAGCGACGCGAGGATCTGGTAGTTCGGCGAGGTGGAGGTGTGGGTCATGTACGCCTCGTGGAAGGGTTCCTCCGCGTCGCGCACCCAGTCCTGGTCGTAGACGTGAATCATGGATCCCTGGCGCAGAGCCGTGAGCGTCTTGTGCGTCGACTGAGTCGCGTAGACCCTGATACGCGCATCTGGCGACGGGATCAGGCGCTCCGACAGCCACACCTCATCGGGCGCGGGTCGCCCGTCCTCTCCGAAGAGCCGCGCCTGCTGCGCGCGGTACGCCGTCGCGTGCGCCGAAGTGTTGAGCTGGTGCTCGAGTCGCTTGGCCGCGGCCATCGCGGTGCGGCGCCGGGTGACGGGGTGGAACGCTGCGAACGCGAACCACGCCTCATCCCACAGGAACACGAGGTCCGGCTTGATCGCGAGGCACTCGGCCATCACGCGCTCCGGGTCGTAGACGATGCCGTCGAACGTGCAGTTTGTGAGCGTGATCATGCGCACTTCGTCGAGGCGCCCCTGCGCTCGGTAGTCGAGGAGCAACTGCTTGATGCGACTGATCGGCACGGCGCCGTAGAACGCGAAGTCGTTGAGCGGGTACGCCTCGAGATACGCCGGCCGTGCGCCGGTCAGCATGACGGCGTGGTGATGCGACTTGTGGCAGTTTCGGTCGACGAGCACCACGTCGTTCGGTGCCATGAGGGCCTGATGCACGATCTTGTTTGCGGTCGAGGTGCCGTTCGTGACGAAGAAGGTGTGCTTGGCGCCGTACGCGCGCGCCGCGAGATCCTGCGCCTTCTTGATGGCGCCCGTCGGCGCGAGGAGCGAGTCGAGGCCACCCGAGGTCGCCGAGGTCTCGGCGAGCAGCAGGTTGAGACCGTAGAAATCGGCGAGGTCGCTGATCCACTTCGACCCCACGACCGATCCGCCGCGCGCGACCGGGAGGGCGTGGAAGACGCCGACGGGGCGGCGAGCGTGATCCTGGATCGCCGAGAAGAACGGGGTGTCGTACAGGTGGGAGACACGGCGCAGCAGGGTGAGGTGCAGCTCGAGCTGATCTTCGCGGCGGAACACGCGGCGGAAGCGCCGGGTGAGCGCGCCCGCGAGATCCTCGATGTGGGCGCCCGCGACCAGGTAGAGATCGAGTTCGGGGCGGATCGCGGCGAGCGTATCCGCCAGCCCGAGCACGCGCTGCACCGACGCCAACGAGCTTCGCGCTGGCGCCGCCGTGGGCACCGCTTCTGCGCGTGCGAGCCGGATGGTCTCCAGGAGGTCGCGTCCGAGCTTCTCGCGCGTGTGCTCGCTGAAGCCGGGGCGCACGACGCAGGCGAGGATGTTGGGGTTCGTGAGCACTGCAGCGACGGCGTCATCTGCCGAGGGCACCACGACGTAGTCGTATACGAAGTCGTCGGCGGCGCCGCGCAGGCGGAGCGCCTCGGCCCGGAGCGCATCCCGATCTTGCGCCGTGGTCTCGTCGACGATGAGTACCTCGAAGCGGGGGCGCGTGTCGGCGTCGACCGTGAACTCGAGCCGCGAGTCATCGTCGAGCGCCTCGTCGCGCGGCTCCTCGGGAACCGTGTCGTGCCGGAGTCGCTTGACCACGCGACCGATGCGATCGAGCGCCGCGCGATAGTCGCCGGCCTCGAGCAGCTCCCTGATCGCTTGCACGTAACGCTGGCCGAAGCCCGCCCAGTAGAGCTCGATCGTCTCGAGTGCGCGCAGGTTGCGGTGCACCTCGCCGTCGGACGTGAGGGCCTCCGAGCTGTCGGACTCGCTTGCGAGGCGCTTCACAGCGAAGCGCAGATACTCCCAGGCGTCGCTGCGCAGGCGCCACGACGAGGCGGGCATGCCGGGGTCGCGCTCGAGAACCGCCGCGGCGTGAGGGACGTGCATCGAGACACCCGAGTTCCGGACCGAGCCGAACGAGGTGGGGTGTGATCCGCCGACCGAACCGCCGCTCGTGATCCCGTCGTATCCTGCAGCAGCGGTTTCGATTCTCGACATACCACCTCGCCCTTCCCACTTCACTGTTCGGTCGGAGGACCTGCGCCGGCTAGAGGCCGCGCTGAGAGATCCCTGTGACTGATGATCATAGGCGACAGCGGATACTGCGACGCGCACAAACGATGGCGCTCAGTAGCGACTGCGATGGGATACGAGTGTGAGAATTGGCCCAAAGATCTTCCGACCATGGTTAGGTTGGCCTAAACTACGAGTGTGAACTCCTTCGAACCATCTGATTTCTCCGATGCCGTCTCGGTCATCGACCCCGATGGGATCGACTGCATACTGGCAGCCGGCGACGCCTCAGACATCACTCAGCTGCGCGAGTGGCTGCGAGAGCTCCCGGAGACGGCGTATGGCCGCGTGTTCATCGAGGTGTTCTCGGACGTTCAGATCGAGGCGCTGCCCACTCCGCCGCACGTCGGCGTGACGTGGCTGTGCCGTGAGGGGCGCGAGGACGGTTCGGCTGCCGCTCCTGGCCGCCGACGCGGAGAGGCGCTCGCTGGAGCCGTGGACGCCTGGTTCGATGAGTGGCTCTGGGCCGATGCGGATTCGGTGCGGAACATTCAACTGTGGATGGGCGCGCGCAGCAGCACCACGATGCAGGCCTATTGGATGGGTCTCGATCGACGGCTCGAGAAGCGGTGGCCCGGCTACTGCGAGCGCGAGTGCCGCTCGCAGTGTCAGCGCAAGGAATAGACCCGGCCCGCGGGTGATCCGGGCGCCTCGCTCCTGCGTACAATTGCAGTATGGCGAAAGCGAGTGAACGCAAGCATCGGATCGCAATAGTCGGGGGAGGGCCGGGGGGCTACGAGGCGGCACTCGCCGGAGCCCAGCTCGGGGCGGAAGTCACTCTCATCGAGCGAGCGGGAGTCGGCGGGGCCGCGGTGCTCACCGACGTGGTGCCGTCGAAGAGTCTCATCGCCACGGCGAGCGCAGCGCAGAGCGTGCGCGACTCGGGCAAGCTCGGCGTGCAGGCCTTCGTGCCCGGCGTCGAGGGGAAGCCGGTGCGACCCGAGATCGCCGTGAATCTCGCTGCCGTGAACAAGCGGCTGCTCGCGATGGCGGGCGCGCAGTCCGTCGACATGCTGCGGTCGCTCGAGGACGCGGGCGTGCGAGTCGTGCAGGGCGAGGGCAGGCTCGACGGCCCCAACGCCGTGCTGATTTCGACGGCTGCGGGAGGCGGTGGAACCGACTTCGACCGCATCGAGGCGGACACGATCGTCGTCTCGGTCGGCTCGAGCCCGCGCGAACTCGACTCCGCGAAGCCCGACGGCAAGCGGATCCTCACGTGGAAGCAGCTGTACGATCTGCCCGCGGTGCCCGAGCACCTCGTGGTCGTGGGCTCAGGTGTGACGGGCGCCGAGTTTGCGAACGCGTATCGCACCCTCGGCTCCGAGGTCACCCTCGTGTCGAGCCGCGACCAGGTGCTCCCGGGAGAGGATCCCGACGCCGCAGCGGTGATCGAGCGCGAGTTCACGCGCCTCGGCATGAACGTCATGTCGAAGTCGCGTGCGACCTCGGTCACGCGCACCGAGCAGGGCGTGCTCGTGGAGCTGGAAGACGGGCGCAAGATCGAGGCAACGCACTGCCTCATGGCGGTGGGCTCGATCCCGAACACCGCGGGTCTCGGGCTCGAAGAAGCCGGTGTCGCCCTGACCGACAGCGGGCATATCCGGGTGAATAAGGTGGCGCGCACGAATGTGCCGTCGATTTACGCAGCGGGCGACTGCACCGATTTCTTCCCGCTCGCATCCGTGGCCTCGATGCAGGGTCGCACCGCCATCATGCACGCGCTCGGTGACTTCGTGCGACCTATCGATCTGCGCAACGTCGCGGCGAACGTGTTCACGTACCCCGAGATCGCGACAGTCGGCTGGAACGAGCACACGCTCGCGGAGAACGAGGGCATGGCGAAGGCGATCTCTCACACCATCCCGCTCAGCGTGAACCCGCGAGCCAAGATGATCGGCTTCACCGACGGCTTCGTGAAGCTGTTCGCGTGGCAGGCGTCGGGCACCGTTGTGGGCGGCGTCGTTGTGGCGCACCGTGCGAGCGAGCTCATCTTCCCGCTCGCGCTCGCCGTCGAGCACCGCCTCACCGTCGACCAGGTTGCTTCGGCATTCGCGGTCTACCCGTCGATGACGGGCGCGATCACGGACGCCGCGCGCGCCCTGCACCAGCACTGATGGTGTTTCGGATACGAGCGTCGCGGATGCGGTCGCGGCTCTCGAGGGGTGCCGCGGCGCTGCTCGGGATCGGGGCCGTCGCGCTCCTCAGCGCCTGCGGCCCCGGCGCCCCCGAGCCGGTGCCCTCCGACGACGGTGCCAGCCCCGCGGTGACGGTGACGGTCTCCGACAACCAGTACGACCCCGCTGAGGTCGAGATCGCGCCCGGCGAGGCCGTGCGCTGGGAGTTCGTCGGACCCAATGAGCACGACGTGGTCGCGAATGATCGAAGCTTCGTGAGCGAGCTGCAGACAGAGGGCACGTACACGCACGTCTTCGACGAGGCCGGCGACTTCGACTACATCTGCTCGATCCACCCGGAGATGCGCGGCATCGTCCACGTCACCGAGTAGCGCGCGGTAGCGCGCGGTCCTGCCCCGTGGTCGGGGCGGGACCGGGCCATGCGGTGGGTCAGGCGCGGTGGAAGACCGCGAGCGACTCGAAGTGGTGAGTATGCGGGAAGATGTCGAACGCTCGGAGATCCGCCAGCTCGTAGCCCGCATCGCGCAGCGACTTCGTGTCGCGAGCGAGCGCGACCGGATCGCAAGCGACGTACACAATGTTCGCCGGTGCGAGCTCCGCGAGCTGACCGGTGACGCCACCACCGGCGCCGGAGCGCGGCGGGTCGAGCACGATCGTGCCGCGCCGGAGCCGCTCGCGGACCGGAGCCGAGGCCTTCAGCAGCTCGGCGAGATGCCGATCCACCCGCGCGGTGTGCGCGAGCGCTCCCACGAGCTCGGCAAGATTCTCCGACGCGTCTTCGGAGGCCGCGGCATCCGCCTCGACCGTCGCGATCTTCACGCTGGGGCCGGCGGCCTCAGCGACCGCGGCAGCGAGGAGCCCTGCCCCACCATAGAGGTCGAGGTTGCCGGCCGCCGGGTCGAAGCGCCCGGCCTCGATCAGCTCGGACACCGCGTCGCGCACTGCGGAGAAGAGCACGGTCGGTGCGGCGCGGTGCACCTGCCAGAAGCCCCCGGCACGCACCTGGAACTGGCGATCCTCGACCCATTCCCGGATCGCGTCGCCCTCACCCGCACGCCGCTTCTCGCCCGCGAGCGTCAGCAGCATCCGGGGGTCGTCGCCAGACGGGTCGATGAGGTCGATCGTCTCGACGCCGGGCATGAGCTCATCGAGCGGCGCGATCTGACCGACGCCGTGGGTCGCGAGCGGGAGGGACTCGACGGGGATGACCCGCCGGCTTCGCGCGGCGTAGGGGCCGACGGCGCCGGTCTCGGGGTCCACGTGCAGGCGCACGCGCGTGCGATAGCCGAGACCGTGCGGGGCGTCGGCGCTGGGCGATCCGCCGTCTTCATCAGCGTCAGGGGCGGTCTCGACGAGGTCCGCGAGTGCTCCGGAGAGATCCTCACCGTCTGCAGCCGCGAGCTCGATGCCGCCGAAGCGGCGCATCGCGTCCGCCAGCACCTCGGCCTTCAGCGATCGCTGCCGGTCGAGCGAGATATGACCGAACTCAGCGCCGCCAGCGCGATCCTCGGGATCACGATCGATCGAGGCCTCGGCCCAGATGTGGTCGCGACGATCGGGAGACGCGTCGAGCACCTCAACCGTGGTCGCTCGCGCAAAAGACTTCTTGCGGGCGTCGGTCACCCGTGCCCGCACGCGCTCCCCGGGGATCGCATCGGCGACGAACACCACGCGTCCCTCGTGGCGCGCAACTCCGACACCGCCGTGGGCGATGCCGGAAACGACAAGGTCGACCTCGGCGCCGGGTTCAAGCGGGGTGCTGTTCGATGCAGTCATGCCCCTATTGTCCCATTGCCGAGGTCGACCCCGGGTACGGCGTTACGCGGCCGTGCGCTTGTTGCGGCCCGTGATCAGGCCCCAGATCAGCAGCACGACGATGGAACCACCGATCGCCAGCAGCCAGGTTTCGATCGAGAAGAACTCGCCGAGGTCGGCACCGAAGATCAGTCCGCCGAGCCACCCGCCAACGAGTGCACCGATCACACCGAGAATAAGGGTGGCAATCCAGCCGCCGGCCTGGCGTCCTGGCAGGATGGCCTTCGCGATCGCTCCGGCGATGAGGCCGAGCAGCAGAAATCCGAGGAAACCCATGTGAGAACTCCTTCCAATCATAGGGAGGCACGTTGCGACCCCATGCATCGAACGTACGGCGTTGCCACGGCAAACGAATAGGGGCTTGTCGGGCAGGAGGGTGACGGTGTAGCGGGCGCGGGCCAATGAGTACTGACTGCCCCGTAAAATCGCTCGCATGCGTTTGATTCTTGCCTCGACCTCGCCCGCTCGTCTCTCGGTGTTGCGCGGCGCAGGTATCGAACCCCAGTGCTTCTCGCCCGAGGTCGATGAGGAGGCCGAGGTCGCCGCGCGCGAAGCCGAGTTGGGTCGCTCGCTCTCCGCGCCCGAGCTGACGGAGTACCTCGGGCGCCTCAAGGCGGAGGACGTCGTCCGGCGGTACGGGCCGGAGGGCACGGGCGAGATCGACGGCCTCGTGCTCGGCGGGGACTCGATGTTTCTGCTCGACGGTGAGATCCTCGGCAAGCCCCACCTGCCCGAGGTCGCGCTCGAGCGATCCAAGCAGCATCGCGGGCGCACCGGCGTGCTGCACTCCGGGCACTGGCTCATCGACTGCACGGGCGGTTCGGTGCGCGGCAGCGCGGGATCCGTGGACACCGCGACCGTTACCCTCTCCGCCGACCTCACGGACGCGGAACTCTCTGCCTACGTGGCGACGGGGGAGCCTCTCGAGCTCGCGGGCGGCTTCGCGATCGACGGCCTTGCGGGCGCATTTATCGAGCGGATTGAGGGAGCGCCGAGCTGCGTGATCGGTCTGTCTCTGCCCGCGCTCCGGCGTCTCGTCGTCGAGCTCGGGCACGAGTACCCGAGCTTGTGGGCGCTCTGAGGAGCGATGGATCCGCGGGTTCCGGCTAAGTGAGCGCGGCTCAGCGAGAGCGGCTAAGCGAGTGCCAGCAGCGCGACGGAGAGCGTCGCGATCGTCGTGCCCTCCGCGAGATCGACCGCGAGCAGTTCTTCGATGAGCGCGAGCCGCTGGTAGAAGACCGACCGCGAGAGGCGCGCACGCTGGGCGGCGAGGGAGCGGTTGGTCGGGTGCGCGAGGTACGCGCGCAGTACCTGGAGGAGATCTCCGCTGTGCCCCGCTCCGCCCGCGGCGTCGTGCGCGATGAGCGGCCCGAGCGCGTCGCGCGCGAACTCCTGCACCTCGGGCGCCGCCGAGAGGCCACGCACGAGGTACGCGAGCGCCTGGCGCTCCGCCTGCTGCACCGTGACGCGACCCACTGACGCGGCGGGTCGCAGTGTGCCGGCCGCGCGTACGCGCTCGAGTGAAGTGATGAGCGAGCGCAGGCCGCGTCCCGCGGCGCCGAGTCCGAGGTGGGCGCGCCACGCGCGGGGCGTCGGCGTGGGAATCAGCATGTCGAGTTCGCGCGCGAGGCGGGCGGCCAGCGGAGGCGCGGCCTCGTTTTCGGGAGCGACTCGGGCGTCGTCGGCAGGGAACGACAGGAGCGCAAGGAGAGATGTGCGGCCGGACGGGCCGTCATCGGGATCAGGGACGAGGATCACGCGCCCCTCGGGTGCCGCGGCACGCCGAAGCGCGGTTTCGAGCACGGCCCGCTCGAGGGATGCATGGCCCCCGAAGTCGTCCGTGCCGTGGAGGGTCGCGCCGAGCACGATCCGCCCCTCGATCGGAAGCCCAGCAGCCGCGAGCTGCGTCGCGAGTTCGAGGTCACTGCGGTAGCGGCCGCTGAGCAGCGCGTCGAACAGCCGCTTGGAGCTCAGCTGTACCCACTGCTCGCCCTCCGGGTCGGCGAGCCGCCCGAGCGCGAGCGCGAGCGCCCCGAGTTCGAGCACGGTGCGGCGCCCTGCCGCGTGGGGCGGACCGGGGAGTGCGGAGATCCTCCCCCACCGCCGGCCCTGCGCCTCGACCGCGACCGTCTCGGAACCCTCTGGGAGCTCAGGATTCACGCTCGGCGCGGCCCAGGGGGCGAGCGCGGACTCGAGCGGCAGCTCTCCGCCCGCCCACGCGACGACCCGGCCCGCGGAATCCTCGAGCACGACGGCGGCGTCGAGCACCTCGGCCAAGCGCTCGACCACGTAGTCGACCGGGCTGCGATTGAGGCCCAGCTCGGTGAGCATCGTGTGCACCTCGGCGCGAGCGGCGAGAGCCTCGGTCTGCGCCGCGAGCACGCGCTGATGCACCCGCTGCGTGATCTGCACGAACCGCACCTCGCGGTGCAGCACGATCAGCGGAATGCCGTGCTGCTCGCACACGTCGCGGAGCTCGGAAGGAGCGGCGTCGAGGTGGGTCCCGAGCTCGAGAATCACGGCCGCGGGCTCGGCGCGAGCGGCCTGCTCGGCAAGTTGCGCGAGCGAGTCGGGGTCGGTCGGCCAGCCCGCACCCGTGGACAGCACGAGCTCACCGCCCTCGAGGAGGGCGATCGAGCCCGCCCCCGCTACGACGTGCGCCCAGCGGATCGGGCGCTGGAGCCCGGTCTCGCCCGCGACGAGCTCGGGTTCGCCTGCGCGCAGCTCGGGGAGCGCGAGCGCATCGGCGACCGTGACGGCTGGCGCTTCTCCCTGCGTTTCGGCGGTAACCGAGGCACTTGCCGACGGCGAAACGGGGGCAGCGGGCAGCGGTGCGCGGGGGCGCCCCGCAGCGTCGCCCTGCGGCGTGAAATCAGTCTTCGATGTCATCTCGAACACATTGTACGACCGCGACAGGAATTACAGATGGTTTGCGAGTCGCCCCCGCGAACTGGCGCTGTCACACTGGGACGGCACGGGATCGCGGATCCCGAACATATTGCCCGGAACCGGGCGTCACCCGCTCCAAATCCCGAGCGCACCCCAACGAAAGAGGACGAACGCATGGCACGCATTCCCCACGTCATCGGCGGCGAGAAGGTCGACGCTGCAGAGCGCACCCAGCCGGTCTACAACCCGGCGACCGGCGAGGAGCAGCATGAGCTGAGCATCGCTTCGGTGGAGACCGTCGAGCAGGCGATTGCAGCGGCGAAGGCTGCGCTTCCGGGATGGCGCAAGACCAGCCTCACCAAGCGTGCGGACGTGTTCTTCAACCTCCGTCAGCTGCTCAAGCAGCGCACCCCCGAGCTCGCCGCGATCGTGACGAGCGAGCACGGCAAGGTGCTCTCGGACGCTGCCGGTGAGATCGCGCGCGGCCTCGAGAACGTCGAATTCGCTTCGGGGCTCCTCCACCTGCTCAAGGGCGAGCGCGACGAGCAGGTGTCGACCGGCGTCGACGTGCATTCGATCAAGCAGCCTGTGGGTGTCGTCGCGGCAATCACGCCCTTCAACTTCCCGGTCATGGTGCCGCTCTGGATGATCGCGAGCGCGATCGCGTGCGGCAACACGGTCGTGCTGAAGCCCTCGGAGCGCGACCCCTCCGCATCGGTCTTCATCGCGGACCTCTTCCGCGAGGCGGGCCTCCCCGACGGCGTGCTCAACGTCGTGCACGGCGACAAGGTCGCCGTCGACACGCTGCTCGACAGCTCGGACGTCAAGGCCATCTCCTTCGTCGGGTCGACCCCGATCGCGAAGTACATCTACGAGCGCGCGGCAGCGAACGGCAAGCGCGTGCAGGCGCTCGGCGGCGCGAAGAACCACATGCTCGTTATGCCCGACGCCGACATCACCGTCACGGCTGACGCCGCGATCTCGGCAGCCTACGGCTCGGCCGGCGAGCGCTGCATGGCAGTCTCGGTCGTGGTCGCGGTCGGCGACGTGGCGGATCGCCTGATCCCCGAGCTCGAGAGCCGCATCGCGAACCTGAAGATCGGCAACGGCACCGATCCCGCTTCGGAGATGGGTCCGCTCATCACCGCCGACGCCAAGGCGCGCGTGGAGTCGTACGTCGAGGGCGCTGAGGCCGAGGGTGCGACGATCGTCGTCGATGGCCGCGAGCAGCAGTTCGAGGGCAACGGCTTCTTCACCGGCGTCACCCTGCTCGACCACGTGAAGACCGACAGTAAGGTGTACCGCGACGAGATCTTCGGGCCGGTGCTCGCGATCGTTCGCGTCGAGAGCTACGAGGAGGGGCTGCAGCTCATCAACGATCACCAGTTCGGCAACGGCACCGCGATCTTCACCCGTGACGGCGGCGCAGCTCGCCGCTTCGAGTTCGAGGTCGAGGCGGGCATGGTCGGCATCAACGTGCCGATTCCCGTCCCGGTCGGATCGTTCTCCTTCGGTGGTTGGAAGGATTCGCTCTTCGGCGACGCCCACATCTACGGCCCCGAGTCGATCAACTTCTACACCCGCTCGAAGGTCGTCACGACGCGCTGGCCGAACCCGGATCAGTCGAAGATCGACCTCGGCTTCCCGAGCAACAGCTAAGGGGTGCAGCGATGACCGATTACATCGATCTGAACGGCGCCGAGCAGAGCTTCGGCGACACCGACGCGCAGCGCGAAGTGCGCGAGAACGATCGCCAGTACGTCTTCCACTCGTGGTCGGCGCAGGGCGCGATCAACCCGCTCCCCGTCGCGAAGGGCGAGGGCGTGCGCTTCTGGGACTACGACGGAACCGAGTACCTCGACTTCTCGTCGCAGCTCGTGAACCTGAACCTCGGGCACCAGCACCCCGGTCTCGTGAAGGCGATTCAGGATCAGGCCGGGCGCCTCGCAACCATTCAGCCTGCCATGGCGAACGACGTGCGCGGCGAGCTCGCGAAGCGCATCGTGGAGCACTCCTTCGAGGGGGCGCGCTCGGTGTTCTTCACGAACGGCGGCGCAGATGCGAACGAGTACGCGGTGCGCATGGCCCGCCACCACACGGGGCGCCAGAAGGTGCTCGCTCGCTACCGCTCGTACCACGGCTCGACCGCGACGGCGATCACGCTGACGGGTGAGCCGCGCCGCTGGGCGAACGGTACGCCGGACGCGGGTGTCGTGCACTTCTTCGGCCCCTACGCCTACCGCTCGGAATTCCACTCCGAGTCGCCGGAGCAGGAGACTGAGCGCGCGCTGCAGCACCTCGAGCAGACCATTGTGCTCGAGGGCGCGAACACCATCGCCGCGATCATTCTCGAGAGCGTTGTCGGAACCAACGGCATCATCGTGCCGACCCCGGGGTACCTCGAGGGCGTGCGCGAGCTCTGCGACCGCTACGGCATCGTGATGATCGCCGACGAGGTCATGGCGGGCTTCGGCCGCACGGGCGAATGGTTCGCCTTCCAGGCGTTCAATGTGAACCCTGACCTGGTGACCTTCGCGAAGGGCGTCAACTCGGGGTACGTGCCCCTCGGCGGTGTGGTCATCTCCGAGGAGATCCACAACACCTTCGCCGAGAAGCCGTTCCCGGGCGGTCTCACCTACAGCGGACACCCCCTGGGGGCTGCGGCGGGCGTTGCGACCTTCGACATCTTCGAGGAGGAGGGGATCCTCGAGCGCGTGCGCGACCTGGGTTCGCGAGTCGTGGAGCCGCGCCTGCGCGAGATGGCCGAGAAGCACCCGTCGATCGGCGAGGTGCGCGGCAAGGGTCTGTTCTGGGCGATCGAGCTGGTGAAGGATCGCGCCACCCACGAGCCCCTCATCCCGTTCAACGCTTCGGGTGAGGCAGCTGCGCCGTTCAATGCCGTGGTCGCCGCGTGCAAGCAGGCAGGTCTGTGGCCGTTCGCCGCGGGCAACCGTCTGCAGGTCGCACCTCCGCTGATCATTTCGGAGGAGGACCTCGTGAAGGGCCTCGACATCATCGACGAGGCGCTGAACGTCGCCGACGGGTACGTCGGCAAGTAACGCTTCACTGCACGCAGGTGCCTCAGCGCCCGCCGATCCGTTCCCGGGTCGGCGGGCGCTGTCGTGCGTTGGGGCGTGTTCCGGTTGCTTCGCAGGCGCGAAAGAGCGTCGATAGATACATAGCACCATGATGTAAATAGTGGTAAACTCTTCGAACGTGAGTAAGAAAGCTGAAGGTAATCGTTCAGAGATCGATGCTCTTGCGCTCGATCTCACGCGCGTCACCGGGCGCTTTTCTCGCGTCGCCGGTCGCGTTGCGGGGAGCGGCTACTCGCTCATCGCCTGGCGCGTACTGGCGGAACTCGAACAGCACGGGGCCGCGCGCGTCAGCGCCCTCGCCCACCAGCAGCGCGTCGCGCAGCCATCGATGACCGGTTTGCTGCAGCGGCTCGAGGGTGAGGGGTGGGTCAGCCGCGCGCCCGATCCGGAGGACGGTCGCGCCTCCCTCGTGTCGCTCACCTCGAGCGGTCAGCGCGCCCTCGACGACTACCGACGCGCGGCGGCCGACCGCGTGCGACCGCACCTCGAGCCGCTCTCGGATTTCGACCGCGCCACGCTCGCGCGCGCCGCCGAGCTCATGCAGTCGCTCGGGGATCGCATCGACGACCCCTCGGGCTAGGCCACCCGCCCTGAAACGCGCTCGCGCGTCACGGCCTGGCGATCCTGCTCGGCCCGCGCATCGCGGATTTACGACCCCCGACCGTCCCGCCCGCACGAAGCGGGCTCAAGCAAGGAGAATCTCACGACCTCGACACGCACACCCCAGGCCCCAGCTGCCCCCGCGGCACAGCCATCGATCTTCCGCCAGCCCACCGCGGTGTGGGCGATCGCTTTCGCGTGCGCGGTGTCATTCATGGGAATCGGCCTGGTCGACCCGATCCTGCCCGCGATCAGCCACGAGCTCGGCGCGAGCCCCAGCCAGACGATGCTGCTCTTCACGAGCTACCTCTTCATCACTGGCGCCGCGATGTTCTTCACGAGCTGGGTTTCGAGCCGTATCGGCGTGAAGCGCACGCTGATCGCGGGGCTCGTGCTCGTCGTGATCTTCGCGGCGCTCGCCGGGGCCTCGGGAACGGTCGACGCGATCATCGGTTTCCGCGCCGGTTGGGGGCTCGGCAACGCGCTCTTCATCTCGACGGCGCTCGCCGCGATCGTGGGCGCGGCGTCGGGAGGTGCTCGCCAGGCGATCGTGCTCTACGAGGCGGCGCTCGGGATCGGGCTTGCCGTCGGCCCGCTCGTCGGAGGACTCCTCGGGAGCATCTCGTGGCGCGGGCCGTTCTTCGGCACCGCGGCGCTGATGGCGATCGCGCTCGTTGCGATCCTGGCCCTGCTGCGCGCACCGAAGCGGCGCGATGGCGATCCTGCCCCCGCCGCTCCCGAGAAGGTCTCGATTCTCGCCGGATTCCGGGCCCTTCGAAACCCCGCCCTGCGCTCGCTCTCGATCGTCGCGCTCTTCTACAACTTCGGCTTCTTCGTGCTGCTCGCCTACAGCCCGTACCCGATGGAGGCCGCAGCTTCTGCGGTCGGAATCGAGTTCGGAGCGCACGAGCTCGGGCTCGTCTTCTTCGGCTGGGGCCTCGCGCTCGCGATCACGTCGGTGCTCGTCGCGCCCGTGCTGACGCGCCGTCTCGGCCTGCGCCCTGTGCTGTTCTCGATGCTCGGTGCCCTGACCGTGTGCCTCGTGCTGCTCGGCTTGTTCGTCGACAGCCTTCCGGGCCTGGTGGTCGTCGTCGTCGTGAGCGGGCTGCTGCTCGGCGTCATGAACACCGCGCTCACCGAGGCCGTGATGGAAGCGACGGATCTGCCGCGCAACGTCGCGTCGTCGACTTACTCGGGTGTGCGCTTCATGGGCGGCGCGATTGCTCCCGCCGTCGCGGGACCGATCGCCGAGGTGCTCGGAGCCGGCATGCCGTACTGGTTCGGTGCGGCGTCGATCGTGGTCTCGATGGTGGTGCTCGGGATCGCGGGGCGTCATCTCGCGCACATCGGTCAATCGCACGAGACGCCGATCGAGGAGGCCGAGGATATCTCCGTCGGGGCGTGACGGCCGGGGGCCGGTCCGACCTCCTGAATGTCGGCGGCCTCCGTCACAATAGGTGCATGCCCTCACACGCGATTCCCCTCTTTCTCGACTGCGACCCCGGCATCGACGACGCCATCGCGATTGCATACGCGCTGTGTCAGAGTGACGTGGAGCTCGTCGGCATTGCGGCGAGCGGCGGCAACGTGTCGACCGAGCAGGTGGTGCAGAACACGCTCGGCTGGCTGGAGCTCGCCGGGCGCTCCGACCTGCCGGTCTATCGAGGGTCTGACCTTCCGCTCGCGGGGCAGGATCCGCATGTGCCTGAGGCCCCCGATGGGCAGTCGCTCGTCGGTGTTGGTGAGCTCGCGGACCACGGTGGTGGTGCCGTCAGCGGAGCCGGAGGCGTTGAGTATGCCGAGGTGACCCACGGCGACACCGGGGCGGGTTACGCGGCCCTGCCGCACCCGAGCTTCGGGGTGCGCGACATGTCCGCGGCGCAGGCCTGGGTCGATGCCGCGCGAGCACACCCCGGCGAGCTCATCGGCGTCGTGATCGGTCCGAGCACGAACCTCGCGCTCGCGCTCGAGATGGAGCCGGATCTGCCGCGTCTGGTGAAGCGTCTGTTCGTCATGGGCGGGGCGTTCAACTATCGCGGCAACACCCACCCGACGACCGAGTGGAACATCACGTACGATCCGGAGGCCGCTGCGCGCGTGTTCGCTTCGTTCGGCGCTGCTCTGGCGGTGGGTGACGCACTCCACGCTCCCGTGATCGGTCCGCTGGAGGCGACCGAGATGGTGGAGATGACGCCGGAGCGTCTCAGCCGCATTCTGAGCATGACGAGCGAGGAGGCGCTCGCTTCGGCTTCTGAATCGAGGCGGCGATGGGCTGCGGTGCTGCACGAGCTGGGTGAGGCACTGCGCTTCTACTTCGAGTTCCACGAGCAGGATGGCCACGGCTACCTCGCCCACACGCACGATCCCTATGTGATGGCCGCAGCGATCGGGTGGGCGCGCGCGGAGGCCGAACGTGAAGCGCGTGCTGGCGACGCGGCCGACGTGGCGGCTGAATCGCGCGGAGCGCGTGAAACTGCGACAATTCCCTGGGCCGAGACTGCGTATGCTCCGGTCGACGTCGAGCTCACCGGCACGTTAACGCGTGGCGAGACCGTCGCCGACTGGTTGGGCCGGTGGAACCGTCCGGCGAACGCCGAGATCGTCCGCCGTGTCGACGCCGCGCAGTTTCTCGACCACCTCGCAGAAACCCTGATGAAAGGACCCGACCATGAACACACGCGATAGCGTGTCTGGGCAGGGGCTCGTCACCACGATGAGTCCCGGAGAATCCCGACCGAACGCCCCGAAGTGGGCGTACCTCCTCACCGCCGCAGGCTCACTGGTGATCATCGCGACCTATGTCGCGGTACTCGTGACGCAGCCCGCAACGCTCGGGCAAGATCTCGGCAACACGACCCTCTGGGTCATGCTCGGTTACCTCGCCGGCGCTGCGCTCATCGCCGCCGGAACTCTGCCGCTCATCCCGCGCAGCATCTACGCGCTGATGCCCGTCGCCATCGCCCTGAACATTACAGTCGGGCAGATCGTCGGCACGCTCACCCCCATCCCGCTCTACCTCGACTCGCTCGGCTCGGTTATCGTCGGCGTGCTCGCAGGTCCCGCCGCTGGTGCGCTTACCGGCGTGCTCGGCAACGTCATTTGGGGCGTGACCATCAACCCGACCGTCATCGCGTTCACCGCGGGCGCTGCGTTCGTCGGCGCCGCTGCCGGTTGGGCCGCGCGGCTCGGCGCGTTCCGAGCCGCCTGGTGGGCCGTCATCGCCGGGCTTATCGTGGGCGTCCCGGGTGGAGCGCTCGGCGCGCCGGTCGCCGCGTTCCTCTTCGGTGGCGGGCTCGGCGTCGGCACCGGAAGCATTGTCGCGACACTTCAGGCAGCGGGCCTCGAGATGCTCGGCGCGACTACCGCGCAGAGCCTCGCTTCCGATACCGCGGACAAGGCGATCATCTTCCTCATTGCATTCCTCGTGCTGCGCGCGCTCCCGAAGCGGATCGTTCGGCGCTACCCGCTCGCTATGCGGTCGCTCAGCGCCCGGTCCCGGCGTGGTGCCGGCGAAACGCGCGAAACCGTCTCCGCCTGAATGACGGCGATGCAGGGTCGCCTGAGCGAGCCCGGCCTGGAGCGGCACTCCCGCACCTCGCCGGGCAGTTCGGCGATCCTGCATCCCGCCACCGAACTCGTGCTCCTCGCCTCCGCGCTGCTCTGCATCTACGGCATTCCCTCGCCGGTGGTACCCGCGACGCTTCTGGCTCTTGCAGTGATCACCGCCGCGGCGTCTCCTCGCATTGCCCTCGGCCGCTGGGCCGCGACGTTCGCGGTGCTCGCGGCGCCCATGCTGCTGATGGTGGGGCTGATCCAGGGCGTGTTCTATCCCGGTGACAGGGCCGAGGTGCTGTGGAGGTGGGGCGCCGCTGCCGTGACGGTCGACGGCCTCGCGGTCGCGCTCCAGCTCTGGCTGCGCGTCGCGGCCATGATCGCGGTGTGCGCGCTCTTTGCTTTCGGTTCGGACTCCGCGCGCACCTTCGATGGAATGATCCGCCTGCGTGCGCCGCTCGGCATCGCCTACGTGTGCGCGACGGCGCTCAGCCTGATCCCGCTCCTGCGCGGTCAGGTGTCTCACGCCCTCGAAGCACGCGCCGCTCGCGGCTGGAACACGGCGCGCCTAGGCACCCGGCTGGGGCTGCTGCCCGGCATCATCGCGGGGCTTCTGACAGCGTCCCTGGTGCAGCTCGATCAGCGGCACGACACGTTGGAACAGCGTGGCTTTGGTCGGGTTCGGCGCCCGGCGAGTCTGCAGGAGCATCGCGACGGGCGGGTGCAGCGGGCGATCCGGTGGGCTGCGCCGCTCGCGTCGATCGCGCTGGTCGCCGGGGCTGTCTCCGGTCTCGTGCACCTGCCGAGCGCCTCGGAGATACTCGGAGCGATTCGTGGGTGAGCGGTCGTCTTATCGGTCTCCTGAGCCGTCGCCGGAGCCGTCGCCGGAGCGGTTGCCGGATCTGCCGCTGGATCGATCGCTCGCGCGCTCGGCCGCAGAGCGCCGTGAAGCGCGCGCGCAGGCGCTGTCGTTGATCGGCGCGAGTTTCGCCTACCGCGCGGACGAACCCATCGATGCCCGGGCAGCCCTATCGAATATCAACCTCAGCCTGGAGCCTGGCGAAATGCTGGCGGTGCTCGGGCCGCAGGGTTCGGGAACATCGACGCTCTGCCGCCTTGCAGCCGGACTCCTCGCTGACCATGGTCTCGTCAGTGGCCGGGTGGAGGCCGCGGGCGAGGTCGCAATGCTCGGCGATGACCCCGAAGCGCAGCTCACCGGCATGACGAGCTTCGTCGACGACGAGATACGGCTGCCGACGCGGCTCACCGGGAGCACGCGTCCGGTCGACGTCGACGGAGCACTCGAAGCGCTCGGCATGCGGCGGCTTGCTGGGCGGCGCCTGGACACGCTCTCGGGCGGGGAGCGGCAGCTCGTCGCGCTCGCCGGGCTCATGACACTCGATCCGTCGCTGCTCGTGCTCGACCAGCCGGCGCTCTCGCTCGACCCGAGCGCGCGGGTGCTGCTGCGCGATGCTCTCCGTCGCTTCTTGCGTGGAGGCGGCGCCGTGCTGCTTGCCGGCCACCAGCACGACGAGCTGACGGCAGCGGCGGATCGCGTGGTGTTTCTGCAGCGCGGCCGCATCGCCGGCGGTGCCGCGTCGGCCGAGGTCACGCAAGAAATGCTCGCGCGCCACGGCGTGTGGAACACCGTCGACCTCGCGGCCGATGCAGCTCGGATCGTGAAGCGCAATGCGGGTGGCGCTGATCCCGAATCTGCGAGCGAGCTCGCCGCCCCTGCGGCGGCGGGCGTCGTGCCCACGGCGCCCGGCGCCCGACCGGCACCTCAGCGCGAGCTCGAGCAGCGAGACCCGGAGCTGTGTGAGCCTGCGCAGCACGAACCCGAGCCCGAGCGGTGGGAGCCATTGCTCTCGGTACGTGACATGACCGTCCGCCGCGAGGGCTTCGCCGTGTTCGAGGGACTCGACTTCGCCGTTGCGAGCGGCGAGGTGCTCGCGATCATCGGCGCAAACGGCGCCGGCAAGTCGACGCTGCTCCGCGCCATCGGAGCGCTGCTCGGCGCGAGCGCGAGCACGACTGGCGAGCTCATGCTGCGCCCCTCAACGCCGACACTTCCCGCCCCCGAGGGATCGGGGCAACTTCAGGCGCGTGTTGCTCCCACTCATCCCCGCGACACGCGCACAAAGCTACCCCGATCCCACGATGCGAAGGGCGTGGTGGAGCTCGGTCGGCTCGCAGCTCACGAGCGGGCGCAGTACGTCGGCTGGGTCGGGCAGGATCCCGGCGCGCAGCTCTCCGCGGCGACGGTGCGGGGCGAACTCGAACGTGCGGCGCCGCTCGCGTCGCACCGCCGCCGTGACCGCGCCCGACTGCGCGAAGAACGGCGCCGAGCGGTGCAGGCCGTGCTCGAGCGGGTCGACCTTGCAGAATCGAGTGAGGAACACCCCTACGACCTCACGCCAGCTCAGCGCAAAGACCTCGTGATCGCGTCGGCCCTGCTGCTCGAACCGAGCGTTCTGCTGCTCGACGAACCCACACTCGGCCGGGACCTGGAGGGAATGCGACGCCTCGAGCGCATCATCACCGACTTCACGCGAAGCGGTGGGGCTGTACTGCTTACGACGCACGACCTCCGCTGGGCGGCCCGCGTCGCCGCCCGCATGATGCGCCTCGGTAATTGACCCGACACGGCGACCACCCCGCGCTTCGCTCCGTGGGCTGCCGCTGTGGCGGCACCGGCCGCGGAGCCCCAACGCGATGCGTTGGTACTCAGCGGCCCACCTGGCTTCGCTCCCTAGGCTGCCGCTGTGGCGGCACCGGCCGCGGAAGCCCAACGCGATGCGTTGTTCTTCAACGGCCGCCAGTCGCCAGGCGCATGAGATCGCTGCTCAGGTCGATGCCGAGCTCGGCACCCGCCGAGCGCTCGGCGCGGGCAACGCTCGCAGCGCTCTCGAAGGAGTGCTGGTACGAATCCCACGTCTCGCCGCGCACCGACTCCCGGAAGCCCCCGGTCATGAGCGCAACGAGCTCGGCCGCCGCGCGCTCAATGCGAGCGCCGAACTCCCGGCTGTTCCAGTCGTCCGGCGAGGCGAACAGCCCGGTCGGCGCGGTGATCGTGCGCAGGTACGAGAAGACGCCACGCAACTGATCGTCGACGACGAGCGCGTGCCGAGCGCTCCCCGCCGTCGCCCCGAGTACGACGGGAGTTCCGATGAGCAGGTCGTTGTCGAGCACTTGGAAGAACGCGGTGAAGAGACCGCTCGCTCCGGCCTTGTAGACGGGCGTCGTCGCTACGACAGCATCGGCATCGCGCATGACATCGCTCGCCGCCTGTAGCGCGGGGGACACGTGCTGCGAAACGAGCGCGGTCGTGACGTCGGCGGCCAGCGCCCGAAGGTCGATGAAGCGAATGCTCAGTTCGATGCCGCGCTGTGCAGCAAGTTTCGCCGCGTGGTCGGCAACTCGATTGGCGAGCATCGTCGTGGTCGAGGGATCGCTCGTTCCAGCGCTCACAACGGCGAGCCGGCGAAGCATGGGTGCCCGATCCGCATCGTTCTCGGGGGCAATAACATTCGAGCCAAGCGGTGTATTCATGCTGTGCCTCCAAGGCAGTATGAAGTAAAAGAAGTCGTTAAAAAGAAGAATCAGACCGGCGCGAGCAACCGAAGCGGGAGAGCGAAGCGATTCCGGGGCGCATCGGGGCCGCGCGGCGCTTCAGCGACGCGCGAGGGGCCCCCGTTTAAGCCACGGAGGCGCTTCGCTCTCCCGCGGAGCTCACCTGATCCGCACCCGCCGAACCGCAGAGCAAAACCGATCCGCACTCCCCGAACCGAAGCAAACCCGACCCGCTACGCCCGACCGCCGAGCTTGCTCGCGAGCCGCCGCAGGTCCTGCATCTCGTCGGGGCCCAGTGCAGAGCCGAGCTGTCGCGCGACGCTCTTCGCGTGCGCGCGGCCCACCTGCTGCTGAAGTGCGGCTCCCGCTTCGGTGAGCCGCAGGAGCACGGCGCGACCGTCGTCGGGATCCGGTTCCCGCGCGACGAGGTCCCGGCCGGCGAGGCGCTCGACCATGCGGGAGAGGGCCGGCTGGCTGAGCAGCACACCCTCCTGCACGTCGCAGATTCGCATTGGCTCGGCGTGTTTCGACAGCGTGTACAGAACGTCGTACTCCCGCATGCTGATCTCCGACCACATCTGCTCCGCAGCGAACACCTGCATCAGCTTCGAGTGCGCAGACATCACCGCTTCCCACGCCTCATTCGCGAGGCGCACGTCGATTCGGGCTGGCTGTTCCATCTCGCTGATACCTTTCGCTGGCGTGCGGTTGCTAGGTTACGTGAGTAGGGCGGGGGTGCTGGGACGAGAGAGCGAACTCCGCCCCAGCACGAGGCTCGGGATCAGCCGAGGCCGAACGCCGCGCCGCTCTTCGCGGGTGAGTCCTGGTACGGCGAGCCGCCTGTCACGTTGTCGCCGCGATTCGCGTTCGGACGCGGCTGTCGGGGTGCCTCATCACCGTATTTGGCACGGACGAGGCTGGCGTGCGAGGGCGATTCGGCGGCTTCGGGGTCGCGATCCTTCGCCATCTCGGCGCGCAGCACGGGCAGCACCTCCGAACCGAAGAGGTCGAGCTGCTCGAGCACCGTCTTCGTGGGGAGGCCGGCGTGATCGATGAGGAACATCTGCCGCTGGTAGTCGCCGAAGATGTCACGGAAGCCGAGCGTCTTGTCGATGACCTCTTGCGGGCTGCCGACGGTGAGCGGCGTCTGGCTTGTGAAGTCCTCCATGCGGGGGCCGTGGCCGTAGACCGGTGCCTCATTGAAGTAGGGGCGGAACTGCGACACGGCGTCCTGCGAGTTCTTCGCCATGAAGGCCTGGCCGCCGAGGCCCACCACCGCCTGCTTCTGGGTGCCGTGGCCGTAGTGCTCGAAACGCTCGCGGTAGAAGCGGATCAGCCGCAGCGAGTGCTCGGAGGGCGCGAAGATGTGGTTCGAGAAGAAGCCGTCGCCGTAGTACGCGGCCTGCTCGGCGATCTCGGGGGTGCGGATCGAGCCGTGCCACACGAACGGGGGCACGTCGTCGAGGGGGCGTGGCGTGCTCGTGAAGCCCTGGAGCGGGGTGCGGAAGTTGCCGTCGTAGTCGACGACGTCCTCGCGCCACAGGCGGTGCAGCAGGTTGTAGTTGTCGAGTGCGAGCGGCAGCGCGGAGCGGATGTCTTTGCCGAACCAGGGGTACACCGGCGCCGTGTTGCCGCGCCCGAGCATGAGGTCCATGCGACCGCCCGCGAGGTGCTGCAGCATCGCGTACTCCTCGGCGATGCGCACGGGATCGTTCGTCGTGATGAGCGTCGTGCTCGTCGAGAGCTTCAGCGTCTTCGTCATCGCGGCGATGTACGCGAGGAACGTCGTCGGGCTGGATGAGAAGAACGGCGGATTGTGGTGCTCGCCGATCGCGAAGACGTCGAAGCCGACCTCCTCGGCGTGCACCGCGATCTCGGTGAGGCCGCGAATGCGCTCGGCTTCGCTCGGCGTTTCACCGGAGACCGGGTCGCGGGTGACGTCGCTGACCGAGAAGATCCCGAATTCCATGATGTGACTCCCGTTTATCGTGTGAGCTCGACGTTGTCGGGCTTCAAGTTGCGCCATTTACATGCGCTTGCATACAAATATAACGCAGGTGTTCGGGTTTCATTCCCGCGAAGATCGGTGACGTTCGCGAAGTTCGGTGAAGTTCGCGAAAAACGAGAAAGGCGGCACCGGATCGCCCGATCCTGTGCCGCCCCCGCGTTCATCAGCGAAAGACCGACTCTGGAGCTACTCGCTCAGCAGCGCCTGAATGCGTCGGATGCCCTCGACCAGGGGTTCGTCTCCGAGCGCGTAACTGAAGCGCAGGTACCCGCTCGGGCCGAACGCCTCGCCCGGAACCGCAGCGACCTCGGCCTCCGAAAGGATGAGGTCGGCGAGCTCGAGCGACGTCGTCGGCGTCACGCCGCGGTACGTCTTGCCGAGCGCCGCGGTCACGTCGACGTAGGCGTAGAACGCGCCCTCAGGATTCGGGCAGTTGAACCCGGGGACCTTGTTCAGCTCCTCGACGATGAGCTTGCGCCTGCGGTCGAAGGCCTGGCGCATCTCCTCGATCGGCTCCTGCGGGCCGGTGAGGGCCTCGATAGCGGCGCGCTGCGCGATGTTATTGATGTTCGACGTGAGGTGAGACTGCAGGTTAGCGGCGCCCTTGATAGCGTCGGCGGGCCCGACCATCCAGCCCAGTCGCCAGCCTGTCATTGCGTAGCTCTTCGCGACGCCGTTCACGAGGATCGCACGATCCTGCAGTTCGGGCGCGGCTTCGACGATCGACACGGCGCGAACGCCGTCGTACGTCAGATTCTGATAGATCTCGTCCGCGATGACCCAGAGGCCGTTCGCCGCCGCCCACTCGCCGATCGCGCGGGTCTCGTCCGGGGAGTAGACCGCACCGGTGGGGTTCGAGGGAGAGACGAAAAGCAGCACCTTCGTGCGATCGGTGCGAGCGGCCTCGAGCTGCTCGACTGTCACCTTGTAGTTCTGGTCAGCGCCCGCGAACACCTCGACCGCGACGCCGTCCGCGAGCTGGATCGCCTCGGGGTACGTGGTCCAGTACGGCGCCGGGAGCAGCACCTCGTCGCCCGGATCGAGGAGCACCTGGAACGCCTGATACACGGCCTGCTTGCCGCCGTTCGTCACGACGACCTGCGACGGGTCGACGGCCCAACCCGAGTCGCGTGCCGTCTTCTCGGCGATCGCCTTCCTCAGCTCGGGCAGCCCGGCCGCCGCTGTGTAGCGGAAGTTCTTCGGGTCATCGAGCGCAGCGCGTGCCGCATCAACGATGTGCTGCGGCGTCGCGAAATCGGGCTCACCAGCGGCGTAACTGATGACGGGGCGACCCTCTGCCTGGAGGGCTTTCGCCTTCGCGTCAACCTTCAGCGTCGCTGACTCGGCAATTGCGGAAATCTTCTTCGATACACGGGAGATGTGGCTCACGCGACGATCCTACTCTGGGCCTCCGACACCCGCATCTGCGGGCCGAAGGGCTTGACGACGCGCCCGGGGCGATAGGCGTCAGTTCGACATGGGCGGGGGGATCGCGTAGAGTGATTCCCGGTAGTTGACTTCTGCCAAAATTTCCTATGCCTTCTAGGAGTGGAAATTGAGTAGAAGCAAGTCCATAGGGCGGTGGCGCAATTGGTAGCGCAGCGGTCTCCAAAACCGCAGGTTGCAGGTTCGAGTCCTGTCCGCCCTGCCAGCCCATGTGACGTCTCGAGCGTCGGGTGGGGGACCCGAAAGGAACGGCGATGAGCAGCACTGAGATCGAGGAAGGCGGCAACGTCGTTGAGCGCGCCAAGGCGGATCGTGCCGCCAAGCGCAACTGGTTCAGCCGGGTCGCTCTGTTCATCCAGCAGGTCATCGCCGAGCTCAAGAAGGTCGTCACACCGACGCGCAAAGAGCTGGTGAACTTCACGATCGTCGTTATCGCCTTCGTCATCGTGATGATGGCGCTGGTGTGGGCGCTCGATCAGGTCTTCGGTTGGGTCACGGTCTTCATCTTCGGTACACCGCTCGGCTAATCGCCGGCGACCGCACCGACCGCAAACAAGGAAAGCAGCATGACGAGCGAGAACAACAACCCCGAGGCAGACCTCGACGCGGCACTCGACGCCCTCGTGCAGTCGACTGACCCCGTAGCTGACGCCGCGGTTGAGGATGCGCTCGACATCGACAACGTCGAAGAGGCCGAGGCGGCCGCGAGCGCGATCGTCGACGAGGAGACTGAGGAATCCGCCGAGGATGCAGAGGGCGGCGAAGATCCGTACAAGGCCTTCAAGAAGGACCTGCGTCGTCGCCCGGGCAAGTGGTTCGTGATCCACACCTACGCGGGGTACGAGCGCAAGGTGAAGTCGAATCTGTGGAACCGTCGCGAGACGATGGGCGCGGTCGACGACATCTTTGAGATCCAGGTCCCCATGGAAGAGGTCATGGAGGTCAAGAACGGCCAGCGCAAGATGGTGACGCGCGTGCGCATCCCGGGTTACGTGCTGGTTCGCATGCACCTCAACGAGACCACCTGGTCCGTCGTGCGCCACACTCCGGGTGTGACCGGCTTCGTGGGCAACGCTCACAACCCCGTGCCGCTGCGCATCAACGAGGCGTTCGAGATGCTCAAGAGCACCGTCGAGCTCGAGCCCGCTGAGACCGCTCGTGGCAAGGCTGCTGCGAACGCCGCGGCGCAGGGCAATGTGGAGATCGACTTCGAGATCGGCGAGACGATCACCATCAAGTCGGGCTCCTTCGAGGGACTCCCGGGCACGATCAGCGAGATCAACCCGGCTGCGGGCAAGCTCACGGTGCTCGTCTCGCTCTTCGAGCGCGAGACCCCGGTCGAGCTGAGCTTCGACCAGGTCACCAAGATGGTCTGAGCGAGCCGCTCAACAAAGCGCTTCAGAACGCCCTGCTCTTCGGAGCGGGGCGTTCGCTGCTTCCGCTGGATTTCTTCCGGGCGGCGCGCGAGCGCGACGGCGCGCAGGCCGAGTCGCGCGCAGCGCGGATCCGGGGTAGACTTACATGGTTTGCGTCCGCGAGCGCCCTGAGTGCGCGCGAAGCAAACACGCACCGCGCTCCGGAACGGCCGGAGATGCGGGAGAGCACGCGCATCCGCGCGAGTTCGACGGAAAGGAAACAATCATGGCAAAGGCCAAGAAGGTTACCGGTCTGATCAAGCTTCAGATCGCAGCCGGCGCCGCCAACCCCGCACCCCCCGTGGGTCCTGCGCTGGGTCAGCACGGCGTCAACATCATGGAATTCTGCAAGGCGTACAACGCTGCGACCGAATCCCAGCGCGGCAACATTATCCCGGTCGAGATCACCGTGTACGAGGATCGCTCGTTCACCTTTGTGCTTAAGACTCCGCCGGCAGCCGAGCTGCTGAAGAAGGCGGCTGGCGTGCAGAAGGGCTCCGGCACTCCGCACACCGTCAAGGTGGCCAAGGTCACCGCAGAGCAGGTTCGCCAGATCGCCGAGCAGAAGCAGGCTGATCTCAACGCGAACGATGTCGACGCTGCGGCGAAGATCATCGCGGGCACCGCTCGCTCCATGGGCATCACGGTCGAGTAAGGGCTAGGGATATGGCACAGAAGTCGAAGGCGTACCGCGCCGCTGCCGAGAAGATTCAGGCAGACAAGTTCTACACTCCCGCCGAGGCAGTCGCCCTGGCGAAGGAGACCGGTTCCACCAAGACTGACTCGACCGTCGAGGTCGCCGTCAAGCTCGGCGTGGATCCCCGCAAGGCCGACCAGATGGTCCGCGGCACCGTGAGCCTGCCGCACGGCACCGGTAAGACCGCGCGCGTCATCGTGTTCGCGACCGGCGCTGCTGCTGAGGCTGCAATCGCTGCGGGCGCCGACGAGGTCGGTGGCGACGAGCTGATCGAGAAGGTGGCCGCTGGCTACACCGATTTCGATTCGGCTGTCTCGACCCCCGAGCTCATGGGCAAGGTCGGTCGCCTCGGTAAGGTGCTGGGCCCCCGTGGCCTCATGCCGAACCCGAAGACCGGCACCGTGACGCCGGACGCAGCGAAGGCTGTGACCGACATCAAGGGCGGCAAGATCGAGTTCCGCGTCGACAAGCACGCCAACGTGCACTTCATCGTCGGCAAAGCTTCGTTCTCGGCTGACCAGCTCACCGACAACATCAACTCGGTGCTCGACGAGATCTCGCGCCTGAAGCCGTCTTCGGCAAAGGGCAAGTACGTGCAGAAGGGCGCCGTCTCGACGACCTTCGGTCCGGGCATCCCGCTCGACGTCTCGGGTCTCTAAAGAGAGTCGCTCCCGGCCCTCGATCGCATACGCGGTCGGGGGCCGGGTTGTTTTCGGGGGCGGATCACCCACCGTCCACCGCCCACCGCTCACGGTGCGGCAACGGCACTGCCGGGCCCCGTGAGCGGATCGAACCCCTGTGGATAACGTGCTCCACTCCCGATACACCTCGTTTAGGATGTTCTCGTGACGCTCCGCAACCGATACGCCCCATTCGGCGTGCCGTCGCGCGCGAGGCGTTCATCGGAGTCAGGCGAGAGCCTCGGCCCCGCACCATTCTGGGGATGGTTCCGTGGCTGAGCGGGCGCCGAAGAAAGCCCCCGCCATCCCGGGGTTCAGCTACGTCCGCCCGCTCGGGTCGGGCGGCTTCGCACAGGTCTTCCTCTATGAGCAGGACATGCCGCGGCGCTTGGTCGCGGTGAAGGTGCTGAATGGCGCCGCCCGCGGATCTGACGCCGTCGAGGCGCTGCGAGAGGTGTTCGAGAGCGAGGCCGACGTCATGGCTCGGCTCAGCAGCCACCCGTCGGTCGTCTCCATTTATCAGGCGAGCATTTCTCTCGAGGGTCACCCGTATCTCGCGATGGAGTTCTGCCCGGCATCGATGGGCGCTCTCACGAAGGGCAATCCGGCGCGGCTGCAAGACGTGCTCGACGCGGGCGTGCGGATCGCGGGCGCGCTCGAGACCGCGCACCGCGCCGGCGTGCTGCACCGCGACATCAAGCCGTCCAACGTGCTGCTCACGACCCTCGGTCGGCCCGCGCTGTCGGACTTCGGCATCGCGCAGGTGCTGGGTCGACGCGAGATCGAGGGCGAGATGGCGATGTCGATTCCGTGGTCAGCTCCCGAGATCGTCGGATTGCGGAGCACCGGCAGTGTGGCGACCGAGGTCTGGTCGCTCGGCGCGACGCTGTACTCCTTTGCAGCGGGCCGGTCACCCTTCGAACTGGCCGATCGTGCGCAGAATTCGCGGGCGAAGTTGACGGAGCGCATCTCGAAGGCGGTGTATCAGGCGATCCCCGGTGCGCAGGGGTACGAGCAGTTCGACGAGGTGATCTCCACGGCGCTGCGGAAGCAGCCGCAGGCGCGGTACGCATCCATGGCGGCGTTCGGCGAGGCTTTGCAAGGACTGCAGCGGAGCTACGGCTTCGACGTGACGCCCCTCGAGATCGTCGCGGAGGCCTGGCTGCCGCGCTCCGGTGCGGTGCAACCGGGGACGCGCGGCCCAGTCGTAAGCACGGTCGGGCGGGTGACCCGGGCCGAAGCGCGCGCAGAGATGCTCGCCCAGCGGCGGGGAACCGATACCGACGGCCTGATCCTCGATCGGCCCACATCGCCCCTGCGCGCCGGGCTCATCGGCGCGGGCGTCGCGCTCGCGGTGGTCGCGGCTGCCGCCGGGGTCTTTCTCGCCCTCAGCGGAGGCGGCGGGTGAGTTTTCCGAAGGGGGTGGAGCGCGGGCGACTGCGCAAGCTGCAGTGGTGGATCGCGGGCGTGGTCTGCTGCGCGCTCGTCGCGACGATCGCGGTGATCGCGCAGGGCTACGACGCGCGAGAGACGCCGCGACAGGAGCCCGGCGTCTGGGTGGCTCGCGATGCGGGCCAGTACGCGCGTGTGAACACCGACACGGGCGAACTCGATCTCGTTCGCAAGGTTGCGGACCCGAGCGGAGTGCTGCAGGCGGGCGAGCGCGCCGCGGTGCTCACGAATGGCAACGGCCGGGCGTGGCCCGTCGACGCTACAAACCCGATTGATCTCAACGAGCGCGCCGGCAGTGCGGGTGGCGCAGCAGGCGAAGAGTCAGGATCGGCCGACACCGTCTCGAACTCGACCTCGAAGAGTGACGAAAGCGAGAGCGACGGGGCCGGTGCCGAAGCGGCTGCGGCGGTCAGAATGCCCGACGGCGCCCGTGACGTGGAGAGCGCTGGCCGTTTCGTCGCGGTGCGCACCGAAGACGGCGCGGTATATCTCGGAGAACTCGCGGACCCCGTGGTTTCCGGCGAAGCGACACAGGGCGCGGCGCCCGCGGTTTCAGCAACCGCCGGTTCTCCGCAGTTCGGCGAGCTGACCGCTGATCTCGAGGCCCGCTTAGGATCGCTGGAGCGGATCGACCCGCTCGCCGAGAGCGGTGCGGACGCGGAGAGCGCCACGGGGAGCGGAACGGATGAGGAACCCGGATCCGCCACGGAGGAAGCACCCGAGTATCGCGCATCCGCGATCGCGCTCTCAGAAAATGGTGAGCTCGCGATGTACTCCGCCGACGATGACGGCGTCCGTCGTTTCGACGCGCAGACACGTACGTTCGACGGCCTTGCCGAGGTTCCGGCCGAAGCGGGCGACGCAGCGATGCCGCAGCTCGCGCTCGTTTCCGGGGATTGGGTGCTGCTCGACGCGGAGAGCGGCGAGCTGTGGCGCGAGGGCGGCGCGCGTGCCGAGGTGGAGCTCGACGGCTCCGCGATCCTCCAGGCTTCCGGCGGCGCGGGTGTGCGAGGCGGCGGCGACACGCTGATCGCGGACGCGAGCGGCTTGATTCGCGTGAGCGAGGATGGCGAAGCGAGCCGCGAGGTGGAGACGACGGGCACCCCCGCGCAGCCGAAGTACGTCGGCAATACGGTCTACGCGGCATGGTTAGGGCAGAACTCCGGGGTCATGTGGACGCCGGAGGAGGGGGAGAAGCCCCTCGAGATCGACGATTCCGCGCGCGACTCCGGCGACCTGATGCCCGTGATCCGCTCGAACGGTGCGCGCGGCGTGCTGAACGAAATGCGCACCGGCATGCTGTGGACGCTGCCCGCCGGGGACCTGATCCCGTTGTCGCAGTGGACGATCTCGGACCCGCCGAAGGAGGATCGCGGCACGGTGGTCGTCGAGGACGTCACCGAGCAGGTCGCGCCGACGGCCGTCGACGACGCTTTCGGCGTGCGCGCGGGAGAATCTGCTCCGCTGCCCGTGATGCTGAATGACTACGACGCGAACAAGCGCGACGTGCTCACCATCGTGCCTGATTCATTGAGCGAGCAGGGGCTCCCCGAGAAGTTCGGAACGCTGCAACTGCTGCCTGACGGGCAGTCGCTCACGGTGCAGACGGTCGATGGGGCGACCGGGTCCGCCACATTCACCTATCGAATCACCGACGGGGCCCTGGTGTCGGAGGCCGCGACCGTCACCGTCACGATCGCGGATGATGAGGCGAACTCGGCGCCCGCTTGGTGCCCGGTCGAGGGGTGCCAGCGCGACTGGCGCGTCCCGGCGATCGCCCCCGGCGGGACCCTCGTGTTTCCGCTGCTCGAAGGGTGGGTGGATCCCGAGGGTGACGTTATGACGCTGTCGGATGTCACAGCACTCCGCTCCGACGATCCCGTGCGCGCGATAGTGACCGCCGACGGCCGACTCGCCGTGCGTCACACCGATCCGAACGCAGGAGCCTCCGAGATCGCCCTGAGCGTGGCGGTGACCGACGGACGCGGCGCGACGGGCGAGCGAGAACTGACGCTCGTCATCGACCCGGGAGCCACCCCGGAATTCACCGCGACAGCGTCGACCGTGCAGGTCGGCCACACCGCGACGGTGCGTCCGCTCGAGCGCGTCGCGGGAGGTTCGGGCTCTTACGCGTTGCTCGATGCGGTGGACCCGAGCGGCACCATGCGGGTCGTGCCGAAAACGGCGAATGGTGGCGTCGAGATCGAAGCTTCGGAGGCCGGGAGCGCGACGGTGACGGTGACGGTCCGGGACACGGTCACGGGCGGTGAGATTACCGGTCCGCTGCGGGTCACCGCGACGCCTGCCGGCCCTCCGCTCACGCTGCCGGCTCTGCGCGCTTTCGTGCGACCGCTCGCGGACACCACTGTCGAGATTCTCGATGCCATTCCGGGTGGCGCATCCCGGTCCCTGTCAGTGGCGGGTGTCGACGTCACCGACGGCGAACTGCAGGCCGACGTCATCGACCACGCGCAGGTGCGAGTCGCCGGCAGCACCGCCGATGGCGGCGCGGGGCGGATCGGGTCTGCCGAAGTCAGCGTGGCCGAGGGTGACGCGCGGGCAACGGGAACGCTGACGGTGTTCCAGGTGCCCGAAACGAACACGACGGGTGCGGTCGCAGTCGCTGACACGGCGACCGTGCGAGCCGGCGATGTCGTCGATATCCGCGTGCTCGATAATGACGTCGCGGGACCCGGCGAGCGGCTGCTGCTCGACCCCGACGTCGTCGGTTCCCGGACGCGCGGCGAGCTCGCCTTCGCTTCGGGCAACGTCCTCCGATATCTCGCGCCGAAGCAGGCGGGCACCTATCGTCTGAGCTATACGGCGTTCGGGGCGAGCGATCCCGCGGCCGGCGATGTGGGCTCCGTCATCGTCACCGTGCTTCCCAGCGGATCCAACCGCGACCCGCAGCCCGCGGCGGTGACCGCCCGCGTGAGCTCAGGCGGAACTGCGGAGGTGAGGATCCCGCTCTCGGGAGTCGACCCCGACGGCGACCGGGTGCGCGTGATGAGTGTTGACGGCAACACCGACGCCGGGATCACGGCGACCGTGGCTCCGGCGGGCAACGCGATCCGTGTGAGCGCGGCGAGCGGGGCGAGTGCCGCTACCGTGTCGCTGACGTACTCGGTGCGGGACTCTCAGGGCGGC
The DNA here is from genome assembly GCF_037145615.1 of Leucobacter sp. USHLN153. Lineage (NCBI taxonomy): Bacteria > Bacillati > Actinomycetota > Actinomycetes > Micrococcales > Microbacteriaceae > Leucobacter > Leucobacter sp. USHLN153. The sequence continues at coordinate 644,333 of NZ_JBBCXE010000001.1, read as the reverse complement.
ACGGCCGAAGGAACGCTGTCGGTTATCGTTGTGCCCGCCGCCGAGTCGAGCGCGATCGTGGCCTCGACGGACTTTGCGCGGCTGACACCGAAGAGCCGGGCCGCCGTGATTCATCCTCTCGATAACGATGTTGACCCTGCGGGGGGAGAGCTGACTCTCGAAGAGGTCGTGCCGAACGTGCCGGGTGGCGCGGACAGCTCGGAGGCGCGGGAACTGGCGAAGCGCATCGACCTGTCGCAACTCGAAGCGGGTCGGGTGTCGATCGAGCCCGGTCGAGAGCTCGGTGCGGTGTCGTATCGGTACACGGTGCGGTCGAAGGCGACGAAGAGCACGGCCGATGGACTGATCGTTGTGCAGACCTCGGAGCGCGCCGGTGCTCAGGCACCAGTAGTGACGGACACGGTGCTGAATGTGCGGGATCGCGCGGAACTCGAGAACGCCGGCGTCGACGTCGTTGCCGACTCGGTGCGCTGGGCGACCGGTGACGTCTCTACGCTGAGCCTCTCGCTCTGGGGAGGATCGCGAGACGACTATCGAGTTACTGACAATCGCATCGTCGGGAAGTATCGACCAGAGGGCGACACGGTGGTGTTCAAGCTTTCGGGCACGGACAACTCGGGACGCAAGATCGCGAGCTACGGACTGCTCGTCGTGCCCTCACTCGATGAGCTGCGTCTGACCCTGAAGCCGAACCTCGCACCGCTGCGCGTCGATGAGGATGCGAGTAAGGATGCGCGGGTGAGCGACCTCGTCGACGTCGGCCCCGGCGACGACGTCGAGCTGCGCGAGCAACGTTTCACGAGCGGTCGCTCGCAGGGCCGTTGTGAGGCAGTGTCGGAGGACACGTTGCGATACAGCGCGGGGAAGGAAGGCCCGTGGACCGACACGTGCCTCGTGCAGGCGCGTCTGGTCGGGCAGCGGGCGTGGAGTACCCTGCCGGTCGGCGTGGTCGTCGTGCCGAAGCAACCGACCGCGCAGGCCACCGCTCTGACCCGGACGATCGTTCCCGGGGCGAAGGCGCAGATTTCACTCAGTGACATGGTGACGTGGCAGGGCGGACGCGAGGGTGACGCCTCGAAGCTCCGCTTCGACGTGTCGGGCGGAACTTCTCTCTTCGAGGTCACGCAGCAGGGATCCGAGGTCTCGGTCGTCGCCCGAGCCGACGCGGTGCCGGGGAGTCAGGAAGCCGTCTCGGTGTCGGTGTCGGGAGCCGGTGATTCGCGGGCGGCGCTCACGCTGCGCGTGGGGCAGGCGCCGCGCGACCTGCCGCAGGGCGCCACCGTGGCGCTGAAGTGCACCGTCGGAGACGCGTGCCAGGCGCAGCTCGTGGGCGTGCCGGGCGAGCACGACCCGTTCGCGGGTAAGAGCGGCGGTGGTCTCAAGCTGGTCTCGGTGAGCGGTACGGGGTGCTCCTACGGAAAGTTCACTCGCGTCGGCGATAGCTCCGTTTCCGTGTCGTGGCCTGGAGGCCCGGAGGTCGGCGGCACCTGCCGCGTCGGTTTCACCGTGGTGGATGCACAGGGGCGCACCGGAGACGGCGTGATCGAGTTCGACGCGCAGGGGATCCCGAGCCGACCGAGCATTCAGCAGACCGGATACACCGCGAACAGCGCGAGCTTCACCGTGACGCTGGCCGGTCGACCCGCGCACCCGGACGTCACCGGTGTCACGCTCGCGGGCGGAGGCTCGCCGAGTTGCTCGGCCGTCGGCACTTCGACGTTCCAGTGCGTCGCGACCGGCCTGGCGAACGGCGAGAAACACGACTTCAGCGCGCAGGCCGTGAACGCGGTGGGGACCTCGGCTTCGTCGAGCACGGTCACCGCGTGGGCCTATGCGGCACCCGCTGCGCCTCAGGTGAGCGTGGAGTCCATCAAGAACCCGGGCAATCAGGACCAGACTCATGGCGGCGTACGACTCTCCGTTTCCGGGGCGAGCGATACGAAGCAGTACACGGTCTCGTATCGCGGAACCGACGGCGGCACGATTGACGGCGCCACCGGAAGCCGGGAGTACACCGGACTCGCTGTTGGGTCGATTTCGTTTACGGTGACGCCCGTCACGCGGTTCGACGTGCCTGAGATCGGCGGGGGAAGCAGCACGGGAGCCGCCGCACAGGCCGACGGATTCGTCATTGGCGCTCCGCGCCTAGAAAGCGCTTCGCTGAGGAGCACGGGTGACACTACCGCCGCGATCTCCGTGGTTGGAGAGGGGGCGCACGCTGACGAAGCTGTACGTACGACGTATGTGGTAGATCGTGCCTCACGCAATCTCAGCTGCACGGGCGGACAACCATCCCCGGACTTCACTGGTCTGCAGAAGTACCGTACGTATCACGGACTCGTCTGTATGGAGAGTGATTACGGTGCCCGCATTGCCGAGACGAACCTCGAGATCATCGGTCGGACTCTTGAGGCGCCGTCCGTGCGGTACACCATTTCTTCGGAGCCTGTGATGACGGAGACCGGCGCCTCGTACAACCTCGTGAAAAACTCGGATGATTCGCCGATGCTCACGGTTGAGAAGTATGACGACACACGACTCAAGTTCAGCAACACGGGTACGGAGGAGTTCGTATTCGCCGAGGGCGTCACGGTACAGCAGTGCGTAGGGTCACTGAAGGACGAGCAGTGCTCGGAAGCATCGACTGTGACCGGAATTAATGCACCGCGCGAGGTCACGATCACGCTCCCTGCAGGCGCGTGCTACGACACTCAGAACGAGCCGAATGAGTCCGAGTTGCGGAATATGTTTGCGTTCTCAGGAACCGACCCAGCTTTTGCACGCCTGAGTGCCGGCGCGGCATCCCCTGAAAATGTGCCGATCACAATTCGATGGATTGGGGGTGGGGCGCCCTCGTTCAGTAACGCGACCCTCAACGTTCCCGCGTGTGCCGTTGATCCGGACCCCGGCACGGACGACCCTGACCCGGGAACCGGCGATGCCGATCCCGCTGCGAGCCTCACCCAGCTACAGCCCGCGCTCGCACCCGAGCCCGCCGCCTCACCGACCACCACCACCGCACAAGGAGCCGCATGACCTCGCAGCCGCAGTCGCAGCAGGAGACCACGACCCACGCCATCAGCCCCGATCAGGCGCAGTGGGTGGCGCAGCTGTTCTCCACGACGGCCGACGCGGTCGAGCAGACGATCCACGGAAAGCGTCGCGTTGTGGAACTCGTCTTCGCGTGCGTGCTGGCGGGCGGCCACGTGCTCCTCGAGGACGTTCCGGGCACGGGCAAGACGGCGCTTGCGCGCGCGCTCGGTCAGGTGATCCAGGGTACGAGCTCTCGCGTGCAGTTCACCCCCGACCTGCTTCCGGGCGATATCACCGGCATCACGGTGTTCGATCAGCGTGTCGGCGGATTCGAGTTCCACCCGGGTCCCATCTTCGCGAACGTCGTGCTCGCCGACGAGATCAACCGCGCGAGCCCGAAGACGCAGTCGGCGCTTCTCGAGGTGATGGAAGAGGGGCGCGTCACGGTCGACGGCACCTCGCACGACGTCGGAACGCCGTTCATGGTGATCGCGACCCAGAACCCGGTAGAGCAGGCGGGCACCTACCGTCTCCCCGAGGCGCAGCTCGACCGCTTCATGGTCAAGACCTCCATCGGCTACCCCGATCAGGCGGCGATGACGCGGATCCTGCAGGGAGACCGATCGCACCACGAGCCGCTGGCCCCGGTGGTGAGCACGGGAATGGTGACGCAGGCGCAGGATCTGGTGAGCCGCGTGCACGTCAGCCCTCTCGTCGCCGATTACGCGGTGCGTCTCGTGGAGGCCACCCGACGCGCGAGCGAGGTGCGGCTCGGCGCGAGTGTGCGCGGTGCCCTCGCCCTCGTCCGCCTCGCGTCGGCGTGGGCCGCGGCCCACGGCCGTCACTACGTGACCCCCGACGACATCCGCGACCTCGCGATGCCGGTACTTGCTCACCGACTCGTGCTCGAGCCGGAAGCCGAGTTCGACGGAGTGACCCCGGCGCAGATCGTCGGCCAGATTCTGCTCGACGTCGCGGCCCCGCAGGAGAACGGCTCGGCGTGAGTCTCGATACTTCGCGTGCCCCGCTATCGAACACGGGGACTGAGACGCGTGGCAGCACCACCACGCGGTTCGGTGAAACGCTCCATGTCACGGGGCGCGTCAGCGCGCGCCGGCGCGCGGCGAGGCGCTGGTGGCGACGTAACCGCCGCCGCGTCCGTCGCCAGTGGCGGCGGGTGCGCGAGACGATCACGCCGACGGGCTATTTCGTCGCCGCAGTCGCCGTGCTGTCGGCGGTGCTCGGCGCCGCGCTGGGTTGGATCGAGGCGTGGTTCGTCGCGATCGGCTTCGGCGTGCTGCTGCTCATCGGTCTGCCGTTCCTGCTCGGGTCGCGCGCGTACCTCATCCGCATCACCATCGACCGGGTGCGCGTGGTCGTCGGGGGTGAGGTGAGCCTGCAGGTGGACGTCGAGAACTCCGGGCCCCGCCCGGCGTTGCCGGCCACGGCAGAGCTGCCGGTGGGTGAAGCGCTGCGCGAGATCCCGATCCCGTTCATCGGCCCGCACGGCACAGCATCGGTGCCGCTCGGTATCCCGGCGGTATCGCGGGGCGTCATCGAGGTCGGTCCACTCACCCTCGCGCGGCGCGATCCGCTCGGACTCGTGCGTCGCGACATCACGTGGCGCGACCGGCACCTCGTGCACGTGCACCCCCGCACCGCGCAACTCCCGCCGGGTTCAGCGGGTCTCGTGCGCGACCTCGAGGGTGCTGCGAGCCGCCGCCTCACCGATTCCGACCTCTCATTCCACGCCGTCCGCGAGTACGTGCGCGGGGACGCGCTGCGTCACGTGCACTGGAAGTCGACGGCGAAGACGGGCACGCTCATGGTGCGCCAGTACGAAGAATCGCAGACCGCGCGCGCTGCGATCCTCTTCGATGCGACCCGCGACGAATACGCGAGCGACGAAGAATTCGAGCTCGGGGTGAGCATTGCAGCGTCGCTCGGCCTGCAGGCGGTGCGTGAGGGGCGCGAGCGCTTCATCGCGTCGCAGTGGTCGCCGGGGCGCGTGCGTCCGAGCATCGACGGTGTCGAGGAGCTCCCCGCGGACACACCGGCGCAGCTGCTCGACGCGTGGGCGGAGCTCGAGCCCGCCGAGGACGCGCTGCCGATCGAGCGCCTGACGCGCAACCTCGCGGAGTCGCGGCGCCCGCTGTCGATCGTCGCGGTGGTGACGGGGTCGATTCCGGATCCGGCCCGGCTGCGCCGCGCCGCCGCCGCGTTCACGGAGGACGTCCGCGTGCTCGTGATGCGCGCGGAGCTCCTCGCCGACCCTGCTGTGCACCTGGCCGACCGGAGCACGATCTTCACACTGGGCGCGATCGGGGACCTGCCGCAGCTCATGGTGCGGGGAGGCCTCGCGTGAAACGCTCCGCTCGGCCCGGATCAGCGCACCCTACCGCTGCGAACGCGAGAAACCGCATAGCTCCATCGATGCTCGCCGCCGCCGCCCTTCTCAGCGCAGCTGCGGTCGCCGCGGGAGCGTTCGCCGCCCAGCCGATCTATCGCGATCCACGCGTGTGGCTCGTGGGCGCCGCGGCGTGGGCCATCGGCTTCGGTGTCGTCTGGCTCGGACGGCGCATGAGATGGGGCGCGGCGACCGCGGCCTTGCTCGTCGCGGTGTTCGTGATCGTCGTCGTGCCACTCGCGGTGCCCAGCGCGCTCCGTGAGGGAGCGACCGGCGTGCTCCGCGGCCTGCTCGACGGACTCGCCGCCGTCGCGCTCGGGTGGAAGCAGCTGCTCACGCTCACTCTCCCGGTGGGCACGTACCAGGCGGTCATGGTGCCGTGGCTGCTCGTCGCCCTGTTAGCGAGCGCCGCGATCACGGCTCTGGCACTCCGAGGCGGGCGCGCGACCCCGCTCGCTGCGGTGCCGGCACTGGCGCCCGTCGCATTCGGCACACTGTTCGGTTCATCCGCGGTGAGCGCGCCGCTTCGCTTCGGCGCATTGACCATCGCGGCGCCCCGCGAGCTCGCGCTCTGGGGCATCGTCTGCGTGGCCGGTGCGGCCTGGGTCGCGTGGACTTCGGGCAGCGGCCGTCGCCGAGCGCTGCGACTCGGTCGCGCTGCCGACTCGCGAGTCCGCGCCCCCGGTGCGCGCCGAGGCAAGATCGTTCGCGGCATCAGTGCCGCGCTGACCGCACTCGTAGCGCTCGGAGTGGGCGCCGCGGCGTCACCGCTCGTCTCGGGCGAGCGGCAGGTGCCGCGTGATCGCATTGATCCCGAGCTCGTGGTGAAGGAGCAGACGAGCCCGCTCGCCGGATATCGCGGCATGAAGCGCGACGACGTCTTCGACGCGCCGCTGTTCCGGGTGCAGGTCGAGGGTGCAGTGCCCGAGCGGCTGCGTATGGCGGTGCTCGACGGCTACGACGGAGTCGACTTCTTCGTCGCGGATGGGGCCGCGGGGCGATTCACGCGCTTCCCGAGCGGTGACGCGGTGGCCGATCCCACGGAGGTCTCCGTCGAGATCGCCGATGGGTACACCGGCATCTGGCTCCCGATGTCTCCGCCGCTCGCCGAGCCGCCCGTCTTCGGGGGGCCCCGCGCTTCCGCGCTCGCCGACGCGTTCTACGTGAACCGTGTGAGCGATGCTGCGATCGCCGTGCCACGGGGCAGCGGCGTGCGCGAGGGCGACGCCTACACCGTGACGATGAGCGCGAGCAACGACGCCGAGCTCGCGGCGGAACCCGCGCAGGATGAGCCGCTCTTCGACCTCGAGACGATGCCGCAACTCGCCCTGTGGCTCAATACGCAGCAGTTGCCTGATACGAGCGCGGGGATGCTCGAGGCGATCGAGCGTCTTCGCGACCGGGGCTACTTGAGCCATTCGCTAACCGACGGCGAGGGCGAGCGCGACTGGCTGGAGGCCGCCGCGGAGGAATACGGCACGCGGTTCGTTTCAAGCGCCGGCGGTCACTCCGTCGCTCGCATCGAGGCGCTCTTCACGCAGCTCAACGAGCAGGAACGCGCGGCCGGGAGCGAGGCCGACGATCGCGCCCTCGTCGCGGGCATCGGCGACGACGAGCAGTTCGCGGCCGCGGCGGCGCTCATCGCGAGAGCAATGGGCTTCGACTCCCGCGTCGTGCTCGGCGTGCGTCTCGATGGAGCCCCCGCTGCCCAGGGCGCCGACGCCGCGACCGAAGAAGCAGGAGTGCCGGGGGTGCCCGCATGCGACGAGGTGTGCACCGGGGCGAACGTCGCGGCCTGGATCGAGGTGCGGGGCGATCGCGGTGACTGGGTCGCGGTCGACGCGAGCCCGCAGGTCGAGGTACCGCCGAGCGCCCTCGAGCGCGGCGAGCAGCTTCCCGAGTTTCCGACGGTGCCCGAGGAGCGCGACGCGAGCCAGGCGGAACCGCCCTCGGGAACGAGCGGTGACTCGGGGAACTCGTCGGACTCCCCTGAGCGCGATTCGTTCGCGGCGCTGTGGCCGATCCTGCGCGCTATCGGGCTCTCGTTACTCGCGCTGCTGCTGCTTGCGCTTCCGCTGCTGTTCATCCCCGTCGCGAAGCGCATCCGTTCGCGTCGTCGGCGTTCTGCACCGAGCGCGGAGGAGCGAGCACTGGGAGCGTGGAGCGAACTGATCGACGGTTACGCCGATACGGGTCGGATGGCGACTGGGGCCGCGGGGCGGCGGGAGACGGCCGAAGCGCTCGCGCTGCCCTCGGGCGCGTGGATCGCGTGGACGGTCGACCGTGCGGTGTACGCTCGCGAGGGTATCGATGAGGAGGACGTCACGCGGCTCTGGGCGCTCGTCGACGACGAGCTCGCAGCGCGACGGGCAACGCTGGGATTCTGGGGGCGGCTGCGCGCGCGGTACTCGCTGCGTTCCCTCCTCCCACGAACACGAACACGAACACGACGGGTGCTGCGCCTCGGCCGGCGCGCCACCGCAGGAGGACGATAATGCGAATGGACACGCTGCCTGAGGTGCGTGCTGCGGCGCGCACGGACGTGGGCATGTTGCGATCCGTGAACGAGGATTCCGCGTGCGCGGAGTACCCGGTGTTCCTCGTCGCCGACGGCATGGGTGGCCACGAGGCGGGCGAGGAGGCCAGCCGCGCAGCGATCGAGGCGTTCGTTTCGGCGATCACAGCGGGCGAACCCTCGACGCTCGCGGAGGTGGGGGCCGCGCTCGAGGCGGCTCGCGACGCGGTCGCGCGGGTGGCGGCGGATCGCCGACGCGGGGCCGGCTGCACGCTCACGGGGGCGGTGCTCGTGGAGCACGACGGTCGCCCGCACTGGCTGGTGCTGAATATCGGCGACTCCCGGGTCTATCTGCACCGCGGCGCGGACTTGCACCAGATCACGGTCGACCACTCGCTGCGCGACGAGATGATCGCGGGCGGTGCGCACGATCCGGCGACACTGCCCGGGCGCAACGTCATCACCCGGGCTCTCGGATCGGCAGATACGACGGCCGATAGCTGGCTGTTACCCGTCGAGGACGGCGCTCGTCTGCTCATCTGCTCCGACGGCCTCACGACGGAGATCGATGATCATCAGCTGCGGGCGGTGCTCACGATGGGCGGCTCGTCGGAGGCGGTCGCTGAGGAGCTCGTGCGGCGGGCGAACACCGCGGGAGGGCGAGACAACATCACGGTGATCGTGGTCGATGTTGTGGCCGGGGGCGACGCATGGCACATCATGCCGACCGGATCCGCCACGGCCACCGAGGACGACGTCACCCTGAGCGCGACCGTGCCGAGGCGCGGACGGTGACGGAGTCGCGGGGGGCGGCCGCGGGCGAACCGAGACCAGGGGAGCCGCAGCCCGACGAAGGCGACGAGACGGTCGTCGTCGCAGCTTCGGAGACTTCAGACGAGACGGTCGCCGTCGCAGCTTCGGGGGACGCGGACGAGACGGTCGTCGTGCCCGCAGCGCAACCGGATCCCGTCCATGAGACCGTCGCGGTCGCTGCCGCGGAGCAAGCCGGACGCGGAGACCAGCACGATGCGGGCGCTCCTAAACCCTCCGACGACACCGTGGTGGTCGCGGCCCCGGATCCGGTGGCGCCGGAGGAGACCGTCGTCGTACCGCGAGCGCCCGGGACCGGCGCGCCGCGTTCCGCCCAGACCGCCGCGCGAGTGCCGAGCCGCAGCGCGGTGAATCCCGCGCCTCCGGTTGCGGAGCCGCGCCGCGCCGAGCTCCCGCCGGAACTCGCCGCGCGCATGTTCAAGTCTCCGCTGAGCACGAAGTACCGCGTGCCGACTGCGCCGAACGAGGCGCCGGAGCGGGCGCTCCCGAGGCGCGGCGTCACGCCGGCGCTTCCGGTGCTGTCGACGTCGCGAGCTGGACGGCTGAACGTTGGTTCGCGGGAGACGGACGCACGAATCGGCCCTCCGCCTCCAGCCGCGGCGCTCCCGCCCGCCGCCGACCGGAGCGGCCTGCGCTCACTCGAGCGCGCGGACCGGCGCTTCGGTATCGCGACCGTCATCGGTTTCGGCGTGAGCGTGGTGCTGGCAGCCGGGGGCTTGACCGCGATCGCGTTCGTCGTCTTCAGCTGACCGTTCGGAGCCCGAATCGGGTCCGGCTCGCATCACTTCCGGCGGAGCCGGGCTCCCAGCGCGAACAGCGCCACAAGACCGGCGGCGACCGCCGCGATCGACACCACAAGCGTCTGATTGCCCGGTTCGGTCGCGTGTGTCGTGACGCTCGTCTCGCGAATGGGCACCGCGGCATCGCTGGTGTCGGCGAATGGGCTCGCCGGCCCGCGCGTCGCGGCCGACGGCCGGAGGTCGAGCGCTTCCGTCGGGCGGATCACGCCCCACCCGAGCAGATCATCGCGCGAGTCGGGGTCGCTCCGAGCCGCCGTCGCCTGTAAACGGTACGCCCAGCCCGCGGGGCCCTCCTCGGGGTAGCGCTCCGCGAGCAGGGCGGCGGCGCCCGCAGCGTACGCCGTCGCGAAACTGGCCTCGGGCGTCTCCCCGTAGAGGCAGTCCCCGCCGCCCGTCGAGAGTGAAAGCACGTTCTGCCCGGGAGCCGCAACGCCGACGTGGGCGCCGTGGATCGCGTCGTCGGTCGGAAGCCCGTCGGCGTCGACGGCGGTGACCGAGAGCACTCCGGGATACGCCGCTGGATACCGCGGTGCGTCCCCGGCGTCCGACTCGGAGCCGCGTGTTCCGGCGCTCGCGACCACGAGCGATCCGCGTGACGCGGCATACGCGGTCGCCGCTCGCATCGATGCGACATCGGCATCATCGCTCAGCGACACCGAGATGATCTGAGCCCCGAGATCCGCACCCCTGCGAATCGCCGCGGCGACGCGCTCGGGCTCGGGCCCGAAACCGCCACGCACGCTCTCCTCATCGGTGCCCCGGAATACGCGCAGCGAAATCAACCGCGCATCGGGCGCGATCCCGACCGCGCCCGCGGTCGCTGACGGGCGGGCCGCGATGATTCCAGCGATTGCGGTGCCGTGCCCCTGCGGATCGCCGAGGCCGTCCGTGCGCTCGCCGTCCGCGATGAGTGAGTCGCTGCCCGGCGTGAAAGCGTCCTCGAGTTGGGGGCGGGAAGCGTCGATGCCCGAGTCGATCACGGCGACCGTGACACCGGATCCCGTCGGGAGATCGGCGCCGCTCTCGGGAAACCAGCCCATCGCCGCGAACGCTTCGGGCGGCCCGGGGAGACGCGCCATGACGCCCGGCGCGCATCTCTCGGCCGCGAAGGCCGGCGTCGGCGTCTCGCTCACCAGCGCAGCGCTGAAAGCGGCGACGCCGCAGCACGCGGCAAGCGCGAGGGCCGCGACTCGGAGCCCGCGCTGCTTCATGAACCCGATTCCGCGCCGGCACCCGCGGAGGGGCTCGCGGTCGCCGCCTCGGCGGTCAACGCCGGCCCCGCCGGCAACAGTTGCACCCAGGTCGCGGGCACGACCGCGACGTCGCTCGTCGAATAACCCAGGCGCTTCGCACCGGTGGCTGCATCACCGGGCACGGCGTACGCGGTGCCGCTCGTGTCGACGAGGGTGAGGAGTCCCTCGCGTCCGCTACGCACGAGCGCACCGCCGTCTTCCGTGACATTCACGGTCGTGGTGCCGGAGGCGCTCTCCGAGGTGCTGCGAGTCTCCGTCTCGCCCGCACCCGGCTCGAGCTGCGCGCCGGGCTCCGCGAGCACGGTGCGCTGATCCGCCGCCTCGCCTGCGAGCGTTGCACACGGCGCCTCGCTCCCAGCGACCCCGGTGAGGGGCTGCTGAGGCCAGCTCGCGGGACCTGCGGCTTCTGCCGTGTCGAGCGCGCCGATCTGCGAGGGGCTGATCTCGACCTCTTCGCCGAGCTTGCCCGAGCCGCCATCGAGCAGGTAGAGGCGATATGCGAGGTCGCTCAGGCGAGCGAGCGATCCATCGGCGGTCAGGAGGTAGCGCTCGTCGTCGGCTCCGCCGGTGGGGCGGATCACCGAACCGCTCGGCAGCCCCACCTCGTCGACCGCGCCCCCGCGAACCCCGGGGAGCGGCGCCAGGTCGTCGCCCGGAGAGAAGAGCGCGAGCCATTCTCCCCGCACCTCACGGGGGGAGCTGCCGTCGAGGCCGATGGCGCGAAGTACCGCGGTGCGATCGCGCTCGGGCACGAGATAACTCTTGCCACCGGCGATCACGTACGTCTCGCCCTCGCTCGTCACGACCAAGCCCGTGCCTGCGGCGGCCGCCGCGGGGCGCTCTCCACCGATCTGCAGCTGCGTCGCTTCGGGGGTCGCGCACGCGGTCCAGCGCTCGCCATCGAGGCGCGCGGGTTCCGGCAGCGTGTCGGGCGCCCCGAGAATGCCGATGGTGCCGCCGATCGGGATGCCGTCGAGCGCGCCCTGCTTCACGGTCACCACGTCGAACTCGCCCGCGGGAATCGCCATGCGCGCGCTCACCGTGTTGATGACCGGGTGCAGCGTGCCGTCGACGCTGACGTAGCGGGCGCCCGTGTCGCTCGCCACGATCAGGCGGTTGTTCTCCCAGCCACCGGGCAGCTTCGGCTGCATCAGCCCGATGAAGACGCCGGCGAGCACGACCATCGCGGTGAGGGCGATGCCGGCGAACACGGCGCGCAGGGGCTTCGCCGGTTCGAGTTCCTTACCGCCCGGTGCGCCACCGACGAACGCCGAGAGCAGTCGGGCCCGACTGAAATTCTGCGCCTCGAGCAGATCCTTCTTGGTCGCCACGGCCTACGCGAGCCCCGCCGCGATCGCTCCGAGCGGCAGCAGCAGCGCGAGCAGGATGACCTCGACCGTGTCGCCGAGGGTGGCGATCCGCATTCTCGCCTGCGTGCTCAGCAGCGTGAGGCCCGTGACGATGCCCGTGGCGATGAGCAGCGCGGTGAGCAGCAGCGGTGCGTGGTCGCGGTGGCTCAGGATCGTCGTGAGACCGGCGACCGCGAGGATCGCGGTGCCGCCCGCGAGCAGCACGATCACCGACGCCCGCCGGGCCGACTGGCGAGAGTGGAACATGAGTACGGCGCCGCACGCGAGCGTGAGCAGCGTTCCGGTCCAGCCGGCGCTCGCGACGACCGGCGTCGCGACGAGCACCGCGATCGCGAAGGCGACACGGAGCGCCACGAGCAGGCGATGCCCAGAATCGACTCGGGCGGCGATGCGCTCGGGGTCGACGGGCTCGGGGACATCGAACATCTCCGCCTCGCTCATCGGCGAAATGACCCGGATGCGGGTGCTGCTGAGCGTGAGCCAGGGGAGCGCACCCGCGAGGAGGCCAGCGCACGCGATCATCACGGCGTACGGGCCCGCCGGATCGACGCCGGTGATGCCGACGATGCCGGATGGGATCGCGAGCGCGACGCCGAGAGCCACCGGAAGCACCAGGAGCTCGACGGGCTTCGTGGCGACGAGCAGTGCCGCACCGCCGCCGACGATGAGCCCGAGCGCCCCGGCTGCGAGCCCGAAACCCCAGAGCGACTGCCCGTGCGCGATCAGATACCCCGTGAGGCCGGCGAACCCGGCGGCCGCGAAGCCGAAGCCGAGACCGGCCTCGTGTTGACGGGTGCGGCAGAGAGTCGCGGTCAGGCCGAGGAGCACGAGAGTGCCGACTCCCGCGATGAGCGCGGGAAGCAGCGACGTGGCGGGCTGCAGGGCGAGCAGGATCGCGCTGAGGGCGACCAACGTCAGGCTCACGGCGGTGGCGGTGCGAGCGGCGTCCTCGGGTCGCCACGAGGTGTGATGCGCGGAGGTCGCGTCGATCACGGCCTCGACGACGTCGTCGTAGCGGCGGGGAACGGCGACGAGCTGGCCCCGCGTCAGCGTCAGGATCTCGCCCTGGTCGATGCCCTGCGCGAGCGCCCCGCGGGTCGGGTCGAGTTCGGCCCCATCGGCTCGAGTCAGGCGATAGCCGCCGTGCAGCAGCGTGGCGTCGAGCACTCCGAGGCCCCGCGCAACGCCCGGGAGCACCTCGAGGAGCGGAAGACGACCCGGAATCGCGAGGTCGACGCGTCGCTCGGCGTGCACCACCGAGAGACGCACGAGAGCACTCGCGTCGGCTGTTTCTGCGCTCACGCACTTCCCCCTCGTGCGATCGATGGATTTCCCCGGGTTCCAGCAAGCATCCTAGTGCGGATCTCAGCGCGGCGTCCGCCGCGGGGCGCCGGTTCTCGAGCGACGCTACACTGTCTGGCGTGAGTCAGCCTGCGCCGAGCCTGCGCCGGATCGCGCTCGATGCGGCGGGGACCCGGCACGATCTCGTGGTGCCGCAGAACACCGATCTCGCCGGCGCGCTCGCCGCCGTCGGAGTGCATCTTGTGGCGGGCGAGCGGGTGCTCGGCCCAGATGGCGGCTCGGTCGATGCCGGCACTGCAGCTGCCGAGCTCCGCGAGGGCGGTCTGTATTCAGTAGCGGGTCTTCCCGGCGAGCGCGAGGAGAGCGGCCCCGCGATCGAGAACGCGCAGCGGCTGCGCACGGCGCCGTGGGCGCTCACGGGATTCGGAGTCGGCGCAGCTTTGCTCGCGACGCTGGTGCCGGAGATGCGGTGGATCGCGGTAGCAGTGCTGGCACTCGCCTCCCTCGGCTGCGCGCTCGTCTCGGCGAGCCGCGCTCATGCTCGCAGCGAGGGAACGATCGCGGCCGTTGTGCTCGCCGCCTTCGCCGCAGCACTCGCGGTGCTGCCTCAGTTCGCAGCTGAACCCGTCATCCTGCTCGCGATCGCCTCGTCCGCGGTCGCAGTGCTTGCCGCGCTTCTGGCGTTCATGGCGACCGCTCCCCGGCTCCGCGCCGGGGCCGTGCCGCTCGTCGTGATCGCGGCGGCGTTCGCCGCCCTCGCCTTTCTCAGCCCGGCGCTCGGCTGGTCCGCACCGCAAATGCTCATCGTTGCCGCCGCCGCGGCGACGATCGGCCTGAGAGCCGCGCCGAGCATGCTCGTGGGGGTCGATCCCGGCTATCACATCGACTACGGACGGTTCATGGTGCTGCGATGGACTGTGCGGGGGCGCGTGCCCGAGTCGATCGAGCGAGTCGATGCGGATCGCGTGCGCGGTCTCGTCTCGGCCGTCGAGGCGCGGCTCGAGTGGACCGTGGTGATCCTCTCGGTGGTCGCCGCCGCGGGGATTCCGGCGGCGATCGTGCCGCTTCATCGGGGAGGCACCGTCGAACGGATTGCGGCCGTACTCTGCGCGATCTGGATCGTGCTCGGCCTCGTATTGACCTCGCGACGCATGGCGGCGGTCTCGCTGCGCACCCCACCGCGCTTGGCCGCAATCGTCGGACTCCTGCTACTCGCGCTGCTCGGCGCGCCGCATCTCACGGCAGGAGGGAGCTTGCTTGCGGCCGGTGCCCTGCTCGTGGCGGGTGCCGCCACAGGCGTCTCGGTGCTCTCGCTCGCTCGCGGCGAGCGCTCGCTCGGGTGGTCGCGCACAGGAGATATCGTGGACAGCATTGCCATCGCGCTCGTGCTCCCCGCCGGGGTGCTCGCAGCCGGGACGCTGAATCTATTGCAGGGGGTGCTCGCCGCATGAGCGATGCCGCGCAGGGGCAGGCACAGGGTCCGGGCCAAGGCCGGAATCGAGGCAGGCGGGCGGCTCAGCCCGTGCACCCGCAGCGCCCGCCGGCGCAGCGCAGGGGGCCCGCACGCCCGCGCGGCGAGCGCCCCGCGATCGCGGCACCCGCGCGTCCCGCGAATCCTCCGCGCGATACGCGTCTCGCCGGCGCGCTTGCTCGGTCACGCGCCTGGGCTCGGCCCGCGGGCGTGGGGGCGAGGATCGGCGCCTACTCCATCGACGCCGCGGTGTGCCTCGCGCTCGCCGCCATCGCTTGGATGCTCACACGCAGTCTGCTCATCGGCGTGCTCGTGCTCGTCGAGCTGGCGGTGATCCTGCTCGTCATCGAGGCCCGCACGGGTGTGACGGTCGGTAACCTGCTGCTGCGACTGCGCACCGCGCGCGATGACTCGCCGTTCTCTCCCGGCATGGGGCGCGGGTTCGTCCGGGGGCTCGTGCAGGGCGCGGGGAGCCTGGTCGCCCTCGTCGGAGGCTGGGCCGTCGTGGCCACGAGCGCCGCGGATCCGATGCGCATGGGGCGCAGTTGGGCCGACCGTGCCGGTCGCACGCTCGTCGTGAAGGTGCCGAGCGAGGCCGAGCGCGCCGCGTGGTCGCGGAGTGCGGAGGCCTGGGCGCAGAGCGCACCCCGCACTGCGACGGAAGCGACAGCGGTGCCGCCCGGAGCGACAGCGCCCCAGGCGGCGCGTCCGGCGGCAGCAACGGTGATCGAGCCCGACCGGCAGGAGCGAGACGCGGCCGTCGGCTCGATCCGCCCCCCGTCAGCGACCCAAGGTGCACCCGTTGCCTCACAGCCCGGCCCTGCGGAGCCCGTACCGGCCGCCGAAGCGGCGCCTGCCCTCCCCGAGGGCGTTATCGCGGTCGACGCGCCGATCCCGCCCGCTCCGGCCCCGCGTCGCACGACCACGCTCCTCCTCCTGAGCTTCGACACGGGCCAGCGAGTCCAGCTCCGCATTCCGACCGTCGTCAACCTCGGTCGACGCCCGGAGGCGAGCGACCCCGCGGATCAGCTCGTCACCGTCGAGGACCCCGCGGGCTCGGTGTCGAAGACGCACCTGCGGCTCGAATATCGCGGTGACAGCGTGTGGGTGACGGACCTCGGGTCGACCAACGGCTCCGAAATGGTCGACGACACCGGCGAGGTCAGCCAGCTTCCGACGGGCGCGCGCGTGCGCATGGAAACCGGCGCAAGCGTCAGAATCGGGGAGCGCAGCTTCACGGCCGCGACCGTGACCGGCGAGGTCTAATGTCCGTTGCCCCGCTGGCATCTGCGCCGAGTTTCGCGTAGCGTCGTCACTGGCGATTTCGCCCTGGGCGGGGGAGCCGAGGGAGTGAGTGCCCCAATCCGGGGTCGACACGCTAGGAAAAAGGGGAACGTTATGGCACAGACCATTTCGGCTGAAGAGGGAGCTCTTCGCCGCGGACAGCAGGCGGTCGCTGAGGCGAAGGCCGGCATCGACCAGCAGACGAAGAAGGTGCGCGGCGATATCGAGCAGCTGCGCGGCTACTGGCAGGGCGCTGCCGCCGGTTCGTTCACGCAGCTCATGCAGCGCTGGGACGCCGAGACCGTGAAGCTCAACAACGTGCTCATCGACCTCGAGAATGCGCTTCGCGGGACCGAGCAGGATCAGGCTGCGACCGAGCAGGAGCACCAGCAGGCCATTTCCGGCCTCGGCGCGATGATGTCGGGCAACTGACGGTACGAACGAAGCTTCAGGGGAACGAGGAATCATGAGCATGCAGTCGATGTCAGTGCAGACGGCACAGGTCAGCGCTTTGGCCGCCGAGATCCGGAATGGGTCGCAGGGGATCCGCTCGGAGATCGAGCGTTTGGAGTCCGAGGTCGGAAAGCTCCGTGGCGCGTGGAACGGCGAGGCGCAGAACTCGTACGACGCGGCGCAGCGCCAGTGGACGCAGTCGCTCGGCGAGCTGCAGTCCCTGCTCGAGCGCATCTCGAGCAGCACGGAGCAGATCGCCCAGGCGTACAACGCGAGCGACGCTCGCAACGCGGGTCGTTTCGCCGGTTGAGCCGGAGGGGAGGGCGGTGCGCGTGTCGACGCGGCGACCGCCCTCCTGAGCAGTACCGAGCCCGCGCTGGGGGAAGCGGCGGGGCTCGTGAGTGGGTGGAATGCTGAGGGGGAGCAGACACAATGTCCGACAGTTCACGCGTGGGAGCCGAAAGCGGCGCCAAGGAGACCGTGTGGAGTCTCGGCGAGTACGATCCGAGCGCGCCGTCGCCTGATCAGCTCGCGGCGGTGAGTGGCACGCGGGCCGCGTCCGCGCAGTTCTACGTCGACACTCTCCAGTGGGCCGGCGGGTCGTTCGCAGCGGAGTTCTCTCAGTTGCTCACTCGCATTCAGCAGGATTGTGCCGAGTCGGCTCAGGCGATTCAGGCGCTGCACGATCTCGACGAGGAGATCGGAGCTACGCTTCGCGGCGTCAACGTCGAGGGGCTCACCCAGTCGCGCGGCGGCCCGCAGATCTCGCCCGCGGGCGACGGCGGTACCTCGAGCAACCAGTCGTGGGGATGATTCGGGTGGGGCGCGTCGTCGGTGCCGCGGCGGTGGCGCTCCTGCTCACCGTGGGCGGCGTCGCTCCGGCTTACGCGGCGCTCGATACCGACGGTCGTGAGGCCGCACTCTGGTATGCGGATCGCATGAAGTTCGATGACATCCGCGACAAGGGCCTGACCGGCGAGGGCGTCACGATCGCCGTGATCGACGACGCGATCAACACGGACGTGGCTGAGCTGAAGGGCGCCGATATCGAGGTGCGCGGGCAGTTCTGCCGCGACGCGGTGAGCGGCGACGAGCTGCCCGCGACGACCGACGATCCCTCGCGCTTTCACGGCACGAATGTGACGTCCATGCTCGTGGGGACGGGGGTCGCAGCCGACGGCGGAGCCGGCGCGCGAGGTATCGTGCCCGATGCCTCGGTGAAGTTCTACGCCGCGGCTGACCCCGCGAGCGACGCGAGCAAGGATTGCGCGGCGTACAACCCGGTGACGGGCGAGTTCGCCGCGGATCGCAAGCCCGACGTATCGGACGGCGAGTACGACGTCGTCGATGACGCGATTCTGAGTTCCCCGACGGCTGTTGCAGCCGATCAAGCGCTTGCCGACGGAGTCGACATCATCAACGTGTCGTCGCTGGCCTCCGTCTGGGACAACTCGAGCTGGTCCCCGGTTGCGGTGAAGGCGCTGCGAGCCGGCGTGCCGATCGTCGCGGGCACTCTGAATCCCGACGCGACGACTCAGGACATCTTGAACCTCCTCCCCGCGGGCCTGAACGGCTCGGTCGCGGTCGGCGGGGTCGACAACGACGGCAAGCCGATCCGTGGCGTGGATCCGACGACCGGGATCGAGCAGGAGTCGCGGGGCATCTCGAACCTCGGCTTCGCGGGCCCGGCCTTCCAGATGCTCGTTCCGGCCGCGGAGGGAGCGTGGGAGCCCGGACTCGGGTCGGGAACCTCACTCGCGACTCCGCTCGTCGCGGGAACGATTGCGCTCGGGCTCGAGAAGTACCCCGAGGCGTCGGCATTCCAGGTGCTCCAGGCGATGGTGCGCACGACCGGCGCGGGCGAACAGCACGAGCCCGAGTGGGGCGGCGTGCTCTACGGCTACGGCATCGTGAATCCGATGTCGATGCTCGCGGTGGACCCGACGCAGTTCCCTGACGAGAACCCGCTTTTCGTGGCGTCGAGCGACGATCCGAGGTGCGGATCCGGCGCCGCCGGCGCGACGCCGAACGACGACGATCCCCTTGCGAATTGCGCCTGGGCGGCCGGGCCCTCCGCCGAGATGGTGGGGTCGGGGCCGGAGCCGGGCACGGAGACAACTGCGGACGATGCTGCGACGGACGGCCAGTCTGCGCTGATGCCCATTCTCATCGTCGGAGGCGTGCTGCTCCTCGGAGTTGTCGCCGCCGCGATCATCGTCCCCATCGTCGTGGTCCGATCACGCAAAAATCTTTCCTATCGAAATACGCAGCAGCACGAGGAGTACGTGTCATGAGCGCAAGATCCAACGAGCGGCTCCTCGAGGAGCTCGCCTTCGGCGATGACTGGCGGATCGACCGTCTCGGTTCGCTGATCAGCGCGGTCGACGGGGTGCAGCAGAAGATTGCGGGCACGGTCGCGCAGCTCGAGGGCAAATGGCAGGGCCGCGCGGCGGAGACCGCGCTCGCGCGCCTCCGCGTGCACCATACGAACCTGGGTCATTTCCGTCGGATGTTGAACGACGCGCAGTCGCTGGTCACGGGCATGAGCGAGACCTCGTGCGCCGCGAGCTGTGCGAATACGGTGCGCCGATCGGAGGCGCAGCGGCTGCTCTCGTCGCTCCCGAGCGGCGTCGTGCCGGGCTGGGTGCATGACGCGGTCAACCAGGGCAAGACCGTCGAGGTGCCGTTCTTCGGGAAGATCGATCTCAACAGCGGTGTCGAGAGCCTGGCGAACAGCTTGGGAGCTGGCCGCGAGGCGGCCGCCGCAGACGCCCTCGTGCAGATGCAGAGCATCGTGCAGGTGGAGAAGAGTAAGATCGAGTCGCTCTCGGTGCAGTACGACCCGCTGCCGCTCGATGACGGCGGCGTCGAGGAGGTACCGGAGTTCACGGTCGGCGGCCCCGATCGGGCTTTCCGAAGCGTGAGTGGGCCAGGCTCCGGCGGGCCGGGCTTCGGCGGCGGCCCCGGCGGTGTCGGAACCGGCACGGGAGGGCCGGGATTCACGTACCCGGGCGGAGGATCCGGCGGCGGAGGCGGGACCTGGACCGGTGGCGGCAACGACGGCACGGGGCCGCAGTTCCCCGACACGGAGTGGCAACCGCCCACGGACCCGACGTTCAACCCGGGCGGGAATGGCGGGAACGAGGGCAATGACGGCTCCGTTGGTGGCGACGTCACTGCTGGTCACCCGAATGCCGAGGACGTAGACGGCACTGCCACCCGGAGCGGCCTCGGTGCCGCGGGAATCGGTGCCGCGGGGCTTGCCGCGGGTGCGCGTCTCGTGGCGGGCCGAGGCGCCGGGTTGGGATTGCGCGGGGGTGCCGCTGGCGGACTCGGGCAGAAGTTTTCCGCCGCGGGCGCCGGGGGCCTGCGTGGAGCGGCATCGACCGCGGGCGCGGGCGGCGCGGCCGGCGGAGGTGCGGCTGGCGGCTCATCCGGTGCCGGGGCGGCCCGCGGCATGCGGTCCGGCGGGATGATGATGGGCGCCGGTGCAGGTGGCTCGGATCAGAAGAAGAAGGGCGCGCGATCCGGTCTCGGGTACCTCGCCCCGAAGATCGAGGACGAGCGCGAGGGAGGCCCGGCAGCGGACGCTTCGCGTGCCGGAAGCCGCGAAGAAGGGTTCGGCGAATGACCGGAACGTCAGACACCGATTTCTGGATCACGCCCGGCGGCCTCGACCAGCAGGCTGGCGGGTTCGAGGAGTGGGCAGCGGCGGTATCGGATGCCGCGGATTGGATCAGCAGCAACCCCATCGGGAGTGCGGCCGACCACCCCCTGTATCAGGGAGCTGCCGATCGTGCGGCCGAGATCAACGCCGGGCTACCGCCGTTCCTGCGCCATGTCCGCGATGTGCTGAACGGCGTAGGCGCTGAGCTGCGGGAGGTCGCGACGGAGGCGCGCACGATCGACATGCAGACCGCCGCTGAGCTCGACGCCGTGGACCCGACGGAGTACAACAACTTCGACCCGGATGCGCCGGGGCGCCGTTCCGCGGCCGACATCGCCCCGGAATACGATCGCACCGACGAGCTGCTCTTCACGGTGAACTCGATGCCCGGAGGGGGCGTGGGCTACTACCTCGCCTCGGACGGGCAGTACGACTATCTCAATGACCGTGAGACGCAGCTCATCCCGGGCGACGTGCTGAGTCCGTCGGAGTGGTACTGGACGGTCTTCGGCTGGGTCGGCGCGCAGAACATCAAGGATCAGCTGGTCCAGGCGTTCGGCGGACGCTGGATCGATCTCTACGAGTTCAAGCACACGCTGAAGGGCCTGAGCGACATGCTCCTGGACGTCTCGGGCAACGTCGAGGCCGCGGCCGGAGCGCTCTCCGTGTACTGGCAGGGGTACGCGGCGAACAGCGCGCAGTCGTACTTCGCTGAGCTCGTGGAGAAGCTGCGCGATGCGGCGAACGAGATCGGTGAAGCAAGCGACAATTTCAACTCCTTCCTCGAGGGCGTCGAAGCCGAGTTCGATGTGCTCTCGGGCGCAGCGTACGCTTTCATGGACGCGGTGATCGTTGCGGCGGTCGCTGCCGCCGCAGGCACCGCGACCGCCGAAACCGGAGTGGGTGCGGTAGCGGGCTGGGGCGTCGCCGGTCTCTCGCTCCTATACGCCGCTAACCGGGCGAAGAAGGTGTGGGACGGCGTGCAGGATCTCCTGACGTTGCTCGACATCCTCAAGGCGGTTGAAGGTTTGACAGCTGATCTCGGAAATGTCACCCAAGATTTGTTCGTCCCGGCGATGGAGGAGACCGCATGAGCGAGCGCGGCACACTGGAGGACGCACAAGCGCAACTCGAGACGTGGCTCCGGCCGGCACCGGGCGGAGCCGATCCCGAGACGGTTCTCGTGACCTCGATTCCCCCGACTGCTCCGCTGATGCGTGAACTGCATCGAGCGCTCCGCGTGGCGGCCGACGACATCAACCGGACCCCCGAGCAGAGAGCGCAGTTCCGAGCGCTCCTCAGCGGTGAGCGCTCGCCGGATGAGGTGCTACGCTCTGGGCTGCTTCCGATACCGGATCGCGATCGCTTGCCGGCTGACGCGCAAGCGATCGTCTCACAGCTGCAGGAGGAGACACCATGAGTATTCGAGTGGCCCGGGGCGCCACCGGCGGGCTTGACGAGGTGCAGGTGGGCCTGGACGCGATCGAGGGGACGTTGCGCGACCTGGAAAGCCGACTCTCGGAGCTCCAGCAGCGATGGGATGGTGACGCGCGCGAGGCCTTCGCCGACGCCTCCCGCAAGTGGAATCGGCAGATCGAGGCTCTGAACGGCATCGCGCACGCGGCGCGCCGCCGCGCCCAGCAGCACGTCGATACCGTGGGATCGCACGATGCGCGCCGAGCGACGGCGTGGACCCGCTGATGCGAGTCTGGGGGGCCGTGGGCGCCGCGCTCGTCGCGTGCGCGGCGCTCAGCGGATGCTCCGCGGCGGCGGGTTCGACCGTGACGATTACCTACACGGACGCCGACGGCGCGGAGCAGAGCGTCGACGCTCAGTTCGACGACATGAATTGTACGTCGACGCAGGCGAGCGCGACGACGGTCTCGGGTGATCTCGCCTCGGTGACGGCGCACTTCGACGACAGTCGCGATAACTTCCGCGGTTCGGCGTGGATCAACGGCGAGTCACTCGTGAGCTTTAGTGCCGATCGGCTCGACGTCGAGCGCGAGGGGGACAAGGTCACGGTCGCCGGCGACGGCGAGGTCACCGTCACCGAGGCAATCGAGAGCCCCGCGGACGCACCGAGCGGCTCGGGCCTCGATACCGAGAACGCCGAGCAGTTCGAGGGTTCGATCAGCGCGGCACTCGTATGCGCAGAGTGAGGCCGGCGCTCGCCGCCGTGCTGCTCGCGGGCGGCGCGATGCTCCTGTCGGGGTGCGGATCGGCCGGAGGTGATACTCCGAGCGCCGAGAGCGGCGAAACGGCGGCGACGCCCGCCAAGCCGGCCGTGCCGACCGAGGTGCCGGATCCGCCGACCGCAACGATCGACTTCGCTGTTGACGGTGACGATCGCTCGGTGTCGGCTGACTTCTCGACGATGAGCTGCTCCGCGCACACCTTCGCGGCGCAGGCCGAAGACGGCCGAAGCGCGAGCGCCCTCTTGCCCGCATCGGACTCCGAGACGCCCGGGCGTATCACGGTGTCGGTAATGGGAGACGACGAGCTGGTCGTCTTCAGCGGCACCGGTCTGCCCGAGTTCACCGATCTCGGTTCGGCAGTCGTTGCCTCGCTTTCTGACCTTTCCGGCTCAGCGACGGTCGTTTCGATCGCGTCCGGCAAAGCTCCTGCGATCGGCGAGGTCGACCTTTCGCAGGGTACCGAGGTGGAAGCAACATTGTCCGCAGCTCTCGCCTGCCAGAAGTAAGGCGCAGCACATGACATCAGTACCGTTTCGCGATCTGCCCTCGAGAAGGAACCCGCGATGAGTAGCCGACTCGCCCCGCCGCGTGTGCCCTCGGGGAACGTCACGCTGCAGGCACCGCCAGAGATCGAACCCGCCGACGGCGGCAGCAGCCTGCTCACCTCCGCGCTGCCGATGCTGGGCAGCGTCGGCGCCATCATCATGGTGTCCGTGAGCAACGCCGGCCCCACAGGGTGGATCACCGGCGGGATGTTTCTCATCTCTGCGCTCGGCTTCGTGTTCGTCAACGGCTGGCGTCAGCGTGCGTCGCGGCAGGCCTCGATGCTCAGTGCGCGCCGCGAGTACCTGGCATACCTGCGCGAACTCCGCGAGACGGTGCGCACGGCGGCGAAGGCGCAGCGTCGCGAGCGCAACTGGCGCTATCCCGCCCCAGAGACGCTCAGTTTCCTCGTCGAAGACGGCACCCGTGTCTGGGAGCGGGACCCGCATGGCGAGGACCACCTCGCAGTGCGTATCGGCACCAGCGAGCAGCCCCTCTGCCTGACGCTCGTCGCACCCGAGCTGCCGCCGATCGCTGATCTCGATCCTGTCGCGACGACCGCGGCGCATCGCTTCCTCATCACGCATGAGACCCAGCCGGACCTGCCGAGCTATCTCAGGCTCACGCACTATCGGAGCCTCCAGCTCGTTGGTGACGACATCGAGCGGATCCGCGGCCTGGCTCGGAGCATCGTCTCTCACGCGGCCGCACTGCAGAGCCCCGAGGACCTGCAGATCGTGATCGCCGCGAGTCCGGAGTCGCTGCCGCACTGGGAATGGGCGAAATGGCTTCCTCACGTGCAGTCCGCGCGCCTGCGCGACTCACTGGGAGCAGCCCGAATGATCGGCTCGGACCTCGAGACGCTGCTGCGCATGCTTCCGGCGGACGTGCGCGAGCGTCCTCGATTCACCCTCGACGGACCCGCCGCTCCGGGTCCGCACCTCCTGATCGTGGTCGACGGCGTGAGCGCGAGCTCTGGTGACTCGGTGTTCGCGGGCGGGCTGCAGGGAGTCACGGTGCTGGAACTGCCGACTCACTGGGACGACAACGACGATCCGAACGTGGCGCGAATCCATGTCGCGGCCGGCACGGCCGAGGTGGCAGAGGGCCGCACGCAGGCGCAGCAGATCTCGCCTGATTTCATGAGTGTGGTCGAGGCGGAGTCGGTGGCACGACGCCTCGCGCCCCTGCACCGCGAGGGCGGTGGTGCGTCGGCGTCCCGTGCGAGCAAGCGCCAGCAGAGCCTCGTGGAACTGCTGGGCCTCCCCGACGTGCGCGATCTCGACTTCTCGCAGCAGTGGCGCTACCTCCCGGAACGAGACCGGCTGCGCGTGCCCATCGGGCAGGACACGAGCGGCGCCCCGCTGATCCTCGACCTGAAAGAATCTGCGTCGCAGGGCATGGGGCCGCACGGTCTCGTCATCGGTGCGACCGGCTCCGGCAAATCCGAAGTGCTGCGCACCCTCGTGCTCTCGCTTGCGATGACGCACTCTCCCGAGCAGCTCAACTTCGTGCTCGTCGACTTCAAGGGCGGCGCCACGTTCGCGGGTATGGCGGAGATGCCGCACGTGTCCGCCATCATCACGAACCTCGGCGAGGAGATCAGCCTCGTCGACCGCATGCAAGACGCCCTGCAGGGCGAGATGGTTCGGCGCCAGGAGCTCCTCCGCTCAGCCGGCAACTTCGTGAACGTCGGAGAATACGAGCGCGCCCGGAAGAACGGCCGCGACGACCTCCCGCCGCTGCCCGCTCTCCTCATCGTCGTCGACGAGTTCTCCGAGCTGCTCAGCGCGAAGCCCGAGTTCATCGAGTCATTCGTCGCGATCGGTCGACTCGGCCGCTCGCTCCACGTGCACCTGCTGCTCGCGTCGCAGCGGCTCGAGGAGTCGCGCCTGAAGGGGCTCGACACTTACCTCTCCTACCGCATGGGCCTCCGCACGTTCTCGGCGGCCGAGTCGCGCACCGTTATCGGCGTGCCCGACGCCTACTATCTCCCGCAGGAGCCGGGCGGCGGCCTGCTCAAGGTCGGCAGCGAGGAACGCCTGATTCAGTTCCGTGCCGCCTACGTCTCGGGTCCGGCGCCCGCCCGCCGCGCGAGCAACGCGCCAGAACTGAGCACTGGTTCGACCGGGGTCGAGCGCATCACGCCGTTCACGGCGGCGCCCCAGCAGCTCACGGACCCGGCCGCTGAAGCGGCTCGCGTTGAGGCCGAGGCGGAGCGGCGCGCCGCCGCGCTCGCGGCCGCGGAGCCGGAGGAAACCCGCAGCACCTTCGAGCTCGCCGTCTCCCGAATGGCGGGCCTCGGTCCCGCCGCGCACCGCGTCTGGCTGCCGCCGCTCGAGGAGCCCGCCACGCTCGACCAGCTGCTCGGCAAGCTCTCGGTGAGCTACGAGCTCGGTCTGCACGCCCCGCGCTGGCGCGAGCGCCGGCGACTCACCGTGCCGCTCGGCATCATCGACGTCCCGCTCTACCAGCGCCGCGATGTGCTCACCCTCGACATGTCGGGCGCCGCGGGGCACGTGGCGATCGTCGGCGCTCCGCTCTCGGGCAAGAGCACGGCCGCCCGCACGCTCGTTTCGGCGCTCGCGCTGACGCACACTCCGCAGGAGGTGCAGGTCTTCGTGATCGACTTCGGCGGGAGCTTCGCCGGTCTGCGCGGGCTGCCGCACCTCGCGGGCCTTGCGACGCGCGGCGAGCCCGAGGTGATTCGGCGAACCGTCGCCGAGGTGACGTCGCTGCTCAACGCACGCGAGGCGTTCTTCCGCACGGAGGGCATCGATTCGATGGACACGTATCGCGCTCGGCGAGAGCGGGGAGAGGCCGACGACGGCTACGGCGACATCTTCCTGGTGATCGACGGCTGGGCAACGCTCCGGAGCGACTACGAAATGCTCGAGGCCGCGGTGCAGCAGCTCGCCGCGCGCGGTCTGAGCTTCGGCGTCCACGTCGTGCTCACCGCGAGCCGGTGGCTCGACATCCGCCCGAACATCAAGGACCTCCTCGGCGGCCGCATCGAGCTCCGGCTCGGCGACCCCTCTGATTCCGAGGTCAACCGGCGAGCCGCGGCGAACGTCGCTGCGATCCCCGGGCGAGGCCTCGATCCTGCTGGTCTGCAGATGCTCACCGCGCTTCCACGCATCGACGGCGACTCCGCCGCGGAAACCGTTGTGGACGGCGTCGAAGACCTGGTCGCGAAGATCAGCAGCGCGTGGCAGCGGGAGCACGGGCCGAAGCTCCGCCTCTTGCCCGAGCGCCTGCCTCTCGAGGAGCTGCGGAATAACCCCGCCGCCGATCCGCGGCAGCTGCTCCTCGGTATCGATGAGGCAGAGCTCGCGCCGGTCGGCATCGATCCCACGCGCGAGCAGCACCTCTTCCTCTACGGTGACTCGGGCTCCGGCAAGTCGTCGTTGCTGCGCGGCATCGTGCACGAGATCGCTCGCAGGTACGAGCCGGGACAGGCGCGGATCTTCATGATCGACTACCGACGGGCGCACCTGGGCGAGATCCCCGAGGAGTACCTCGGCGCCTACCTCACGACCGCCGACCAGGCGACCGGCGCGGTCGCGCAGCTCGTCGAATTCTTCCGGGGTCGCCTCCCCGGACCGGATGTCACCGCCGAGGAGCTCCGCACGCGGAGCTGGTGGTCGGGCGCCGAGGGCTTCGTGCTCATCGACGATTACGACCTCGTCGCCACGCAGCAGGGCAACCCAGCGGCGCCGCTCGCGCAGCTGCTCGCGCAGGCGAGCGACGTGGGCCTGCACGTGATCGTCACTCGTCGCTCGGGCGGCGCCTCGCGCGCGGCCTACGATCCGATCCTCCAGGGCATGACCGACCTCGGGGTCACCGGCATTCTCTTGAGTGGCAGCCCGGAGGAAGGGCAGCTGATCGGTAAGGTCAAGGCCGTTCCGAGCGCTCCGGGGCGCGCGCAGATCATTTCGCGGGCACGCGGGCACCAGATCGTGCAGCTCGCTTACGCGCCGACGACTGACGAGGCGGCGCGCGCTGCGGCATCGGAGCCCGCTACTGAAACGGGTTCCGAGTAGTTCGCTGCAATGGGCCCGCTGGGTGCCCCGTCGCGGCGCGTCGCGCTACGCTGGGTGCGATGATGCCGCGGAACACCGCGCCTGGCACGGTCGGGTCTCGCGGCGGGAAAGAGTGATTGATGGATTACGGGACCCAGGCGCACCTCGGCGTCGGTTTCTTCATGATCTTCGGCATCTGGTCGCTCGTCGGCCTCGCCGTGTACGTCTGGTATCTCTGGGCGCTCTCGCGACTCTTCCCGTACCTCGGGCTACCCTCGGGGTGGGGGTGGATCCCGGTGTTCAACCAGTGGCAGCTCCTCCAGCGCGGCGGGATCCCCGGTTGGCTCGTGCTGCTCGGTATCGTGCCGGGTCTCGGCATCGTGGTACTCATCGTTTCGATCATCGCGATCCATCGCATCAACGGCGAGTTCGGCCGGGGCGGTGGGTTCACCGTGCTCGGAGCGTTCATCCCGCCGCTGTGGGCGACGATCTTCGCGTCGCAACTGCGAGATCAAGAGTTCGGCGCGCAGGGTTATGCTCCCGCGAGCGGCTCGGGATCCGAATTCGGCCCTGCGGCCGCTTTCGATGGCGCGAACGATGGGTTTGCGCCCGTAGGCTACGCATCGCAGGCGGACTTCACGGGAGCGCCGGCGGCGCCGGCGGATCCCGCCTGGCAGGGGTTGCCTCCGGTCCCGCAGCCGCAATCACCGTCGCAGCCCGCTCAGGATCCGTGGTCGCTGTTGCAGCTCGGTGAGGGGGCGGATCGCCGTGCAGCAGAACGCCCCGCCAATGCATGGCCGGATGAGCCGAACACCTTCGATGCGCCGGTGCCTGATCCGCTGGCGCCGCGCGCGCCAGGTGCCCCGGCTCAGCAGACCGACGCGCCCCGCGTCAGCGACTGGGGCTTCAGCCGCACGACCGAGGGCGATTACGAGCGGCTTGCCGCTGAGGGCGCGGTTCCCGCCGCTCCGGCGCCGCTCGGGGGAGTCGCGCCACCGCAGCCGTTCTCCTGGCCCGTCGCTGACGCCGCCAGCACGGGTCGAGTGTCCGGCCCCGTCATGATGCCCGCGCCTCCAGCTGACCAGACTCCGGGGCCGCGAGCGTCGGCCTCCGGGCCGGCACAAGCCGCTGAAGCGGAGCCCGCCGCGGAAACACCGGCGGCTCCCGCTCCCGCTCCCGCTCCCGCTCCCGCCGAGCTTCAGGCGGAGTCGTTCGCGCATGGACCTTCGGAGTTGTCGCCGAAGCGTGTCGAGCCCGAGGCGCCGTCGAACGACCCCGCCGCATCACCCGTTGCCCAGGCGCCGATCCCGCGCACGCCGGCCATCCAGACCCCGGTCGCTCCCACGCCCGTTGCTCCCGCGCCCGTCGCTCCCGCGCCCATTGCTTCCGCATCCGCCCCCGACGACTTCGACCTGGATGAAGATCGCACGGTGGTGGTTTCCCGCCGCGCGCGCTGGGGTATTGAGCTTCCCGGAGGGGAGACGCTTGAACTCCCCGGCGACGACGTCGTCGTGGGTCGAAAGCCGACGCCGATCGAGAACTCCTCGGTACTCCAGATCAGCGACCCGACGCGCACGATGTCGAAGTCGCATGTTCGGCTGCGCCGCAATGGCGATGACTGGACGATCGAAGACCTGAACTCGACCAACGGCCTCTCCGTCGTTAGCGCTTCGGGAGATCCCGAGCCGCTCGAGGCGGGGCAAGTCGCACCGGCAACCGAGCATCTGGTGATCGGGACGCTCGAGGTGCGGCTGGTCCAGCTCAGCTGAGTCCGGAGCGGGGCCGCGCGTGCTGCGGACCGCCCGAGCCGGCGCACCGCGGCCCGGCGCTCTCGCGAGATACCGCGAAATCCCGCGAACCACCCGTGAATCAACTGAACGATTTGTCAGCGAGAGCACCCCAACTCTCCAGGTGATTCCGCGTAGTGTGGCACCTGTTGGGCTCGACGCCCGACCGAGTGGAGGTCTCTTCGTGAAGGTCATCAGCTACAACCTGCGGAAGAATCGCGCCGTATCGGAGCTCGCAGCGCTCGCTGACGATCACGAGGTCGACGTGCTCTGTCTGCAGGAGGCCGAGGCAGTCGCGCTTCCCGCGCGGCTCCAGCACCTCTCGCTCGTGCACGCGACCGAGCGGAACCGGCTCGGCCTCGCGATGTACGTCCGCGACGAGCGATTCCACTCCCGCTCCGCGCACACCTTCCAGCTCAAGAAGTCGCTGCACGACCGGCTGCTCGCGCCGGCCCACGAACGTCTGCTCGGTGTGCGCCTGCACGATTCTGAACTCGGTCGTGACCTGGTCGTCGCCTCATTCCACGCGGCACCCCTGACCGCGCTCAACTCGCTTCGCCGTCACCAGATCCACGCCGCGCTCGGCGAGCTGCGTCAGCTGGGGCCCGGCCTGCCCGCGCTCATGGTCGGCGACTACAACTACCCGGTGTTCAAGAACCGGCTCGGCACCGAGATGCGCGACACGGGATACGAACTCAGCCTGAGCGACAAGCGCACCTACACCCGTTACAAGATGTTCCGCGGACACTTCGACTTCGCGACGTCGGCGGGTCTCGACATCGCGAGTGTGCGCACCCTCGATCGCGGCACCTCGGATCATCTGCCGATCATGGTGACTGCAGCGATGAGCGAGATGCCGCTCATTCTGCCGAACTCGGCGCAGGACGCAGTCGTCGCGGCCTGATCCGCCTGCCTGCTCACCCACGTGCGTGAGCGACCTCCCGTGCGCTGAAGCGCCCGGCTCCGGGTACGGCAGAATAAAGGGGGAGGTCGGCGCGCTCGCGCTCGACCCGAGCCAGCACGCGAGTGAATCCGGGAGTGACGTGACGCAAAACGGCAGCATCAAGATCGGTGTGATCGGCGGCGGGCAGCTCGCCCGGATGATGGTGCCGCCCGCGATCCACCTGGGGCTCGGCATCAGCGTGCTCGCGGAGAACGAGGGTTCGAGCGCTGCGCGCGCTGCGGACGCTGTGGGGGATTACCGCGATCCCGAGGCGGTCTTCGCGTTCGCCGAGACCGTCGATGTGGTCACCTTCGATCACGAGCACGTGCCGCAGGTCATTCTTCGCGAGCTTGAGGATCGCGGTGTCGCCGTGCACCCGCGGCCCGATGCGCTGCAGTACGCCCAGGACAAGATCGTGATGCGCGAGAAGCTCGGGGAGCTCGGCGTCCCGATTCCGGATTGGGCCGCTGTTGCTGACGCGACGGAGCTCGCGGCGTTCCTGGCGGCCCACGACGGCCGCGCGGTCGTGAAAACTGCGCGCGGAGGCTACGACGGCAAGGGCGTGCGCGTCGTCTCCGATGCGGCTGAGGTGCGCGACTGGTTCACGGCTCTCGCGGAGGACGGCAACGGCGGCTTCCTGCTCGTCGAGGAGCTCGTCGATTTCGTGCGGGAGCTGTCGCAGCTCGTCGCGCGCCGCCCGAGCGGCGAGATGCGCACGTGGCCCGTCGTCGAGACGCTGCAGCGAGACGGTGTATGCGCAGAGGTGCTGGCACCGGCTCCGACCGAGCGCCCCGAGGTGCTCGCCGAGGCCGCCCGCATCGGCGAGACCGTGGCGGAGGGCGTCGCCGTCACAGGCGTGCTCGCGGTCGAGATGTTTGAGACCCGCGACGGACGCGTGCTCGTGAATGAGCTCGCAATGCGTCCGCACAATTCCGGGCACTTCTCCATCGAGGGCTCGGTGACGAGTCAGTTCGAGCAGCACCTCCGCGCCGTGGCCGATCTGCCGCTCGGCGACACCTCCATGACCGCGCCCGCGGCAGTGATGGTGAATGTGCTCGGCGGCCCGGAGGAGGGTCCGATGCCCGTGCGGTACGGCGAGGCGCTCGCCGCGCATCCCCGCGCGAAGATCCACAGCTACGATAAGCAGCCGCGGCCAGGCCGCAAGGTCGGCCACGTCACCGTCGTCGGCGAAGATCTCGAACAGGTGCGGGCCGAGGCTCGCGCAGCGGCTGCCGCCTTCGCCTGATCCTGCCCGGGATACGATGGGTGCATGGCTGAAACTGCGCCCCTCGTCGGGGTCATCATGGGATCCGACTCCGACTACACGGTGATGGCCGACGCGGTGCAGGTGCTCCGCGAGTTCGGCATCTCGCACGAGGTCGAGGTGGTCAGCGCCCATCGCACGCCCGACAAAATGGTGTCGTACGCCCGTGCAGCCGCCGACCGCGGGGTGCGCGTCATCATCGCGGGAGCGGGCGGGGCGGCGCACCTGCCGGGCATGGTCGCGTCGATGACCACGCTCCCCGTGATCGGCGTTCCGGTGCCTCTCGCGAAGCTCGACGGGCTCGACTCGCTGCTCTCGATCGTGCAGATGCCCGCCGGGATCCCGGTCGCGACCGTCTCGATCGGCGGCGCGAAGAATGCCGGAATCCTCGCCGCGCGCATTCTGGGATCCGCAGACCCCGAGATCGCGGCTCGGCTCGCTGAGTACGCGGAGAGCCTGACGGCCGCGGTGGGCGAGAAGAATGACGCCCTCCGCGCGCGCATCGCCGCCGAATAGTGCAGGCGGGGCGGGGATCGACCGACGGTGGCGAGGGAGCTGGAGCGGAAGATCCGCGCGCGGCTCGCGGATCCGCGGCGTACCGCCGCGCGCTGATCGCACTGTTCTGCGCGGGCGTTGCCACGTTCGCGCAGATGTACTCACCGCAGGGGCTCCTTCCGGAGATCGCGCGGAGCTTCGGGGTTGATGCGGGCGCCTCATCGTGGGCGATCGGCGCGACCACGATCGGCGTGGCGGTGGGTGCCCTGCTCTGGGCGCGGTTGTCGGACCGCATCGGGCGCGTGCGCGCAATGCGGTGGGCCACCCTGGCTGCCGCGCTCGTCGGAGTGGTCGCGCCGTTCGCGCCGGGCTTCGCGCCGATGCTCGCGCTCCGTGCGATCGAGGGCTTCGCACTCGCGGGCATCCCGGCGCTCGCGGTGACCCTGCTCGCGGAGACCGTACGCCCCGGAGCGCTGGGCGGCGCCGTCGGCTCCTACATCGCCGGTACGACGCTCGGCGGGCTCGTCGGTCGTCTGCTCGCCGGCGCGGTGGAAGCGGAGTTCGGGTGGCGGGCAGGAATGCTCTCCGTCGCGGTGCTCGCCGCGCTCGCGGCCACTGCGTTCATCGTGCTCGTGCCGCCCGTGATCCGCCCGGCTCCCGCACCCCCACGGGTTGTCGCAGCCCTGTTCGACGCCGTGCGGCGCCCGGGGGTAGTCGTGCTCGTCGCTCACGCGTTCCTCACGATGGGGGCGTTCGTGGCAGCGTTCAATGCTCTCGCGTTCCGCCTCGAGCTTCCTCCGTACTCGCTCTCGCTGGTGCAAGTGTCCTGGCTGTTCCTCGTGTATTTCGCGGGCACCCTGGCATCGGCGGTCGTGTGGCGCTTCGCCGCGCGCACGTCGCCGACGGCGGTGCTGCTCGGGAGCTTGGCAGTGGTGGGTGGCGGCCTGGCATTGACGCTCAGCTCATCGCTGATCATGATCATCGCGGGTCTGTTGCTCTTCACCGGCGGGTTCTTCGGAGCTCACACGATCGCGAGCGGTCTCACCGGGCGTCGTGCGGCCGGTACGCCGGGAGCGAGTCAAGCGCCGCCGCTCTACAACCTCGGCTATTACGCGGGGTCAAGCCTGCTCGGGTGGGCGGGGACGGCGGCGTTCGGTGTCACGGGCTGGTCGGGCACGGTCACCATGGTGGCGGTGGCGATGCTCCTCGCCGCGGTGCTCGCCTGGGCGTATGCGCGGGCGCACGGCGGGGTCACCCGCGTCGACCGTCGCGACGCACCCAATCGCTAGGGAGTCTCAGAGCCTGGGCACGACTCAGAGGTTCGCGTGCGTCTCCCAGAGCTGCCAGGCCGACGCCCGCCAGCTGAACCCGCGGCTCCGGTCGCACGCCAGCACGGTGAGTGTCGCCAGCGCACCCGACTCGCTCACGAGCCGGCTGTATTCCTCGGCGAACCCGTTCGGGGTGTCAGCGGACACGCCGGCATCGAGCACGAGCTCGTCGATCGCGGGGTGGCCCGCGTGCACCACCGGCAGCGCCGCACCGAGCGCCGCGAGCACGGAGTAGCCGGTGCCCGCGAACACCTGCGGCTGCAACAGCACCATCGCGCCCGAGAACACCGCGCCCACGTCGGAGAGCTGTTCGACGCGAACGGTGTGCACGCGGGCCGCGAGGTCAGGCGGCACCACCGTGCTCGGTGCAGCGGCGTCTTGATCCTTCTCGCGTTGCAGTGCGCTCCGCGGGTCGACGCCGTCGAGCACGACGAGCGGCGGCAGTTCCGGGTCTCGTCGCATCGCGTCGAAGACCCACTCGAGTCGACCGAGCGCGTCGGCTCGCGCGGTCGTCACCGCGTAGCTGTCGGGGAGCCCCCAGCTCGCGCGACGCTCCTCCGCATCGGCAGGAGCCGCGAAGTCGCTGGGCGGCGCGAGCGGAAACACTTGCACGGGCAACGAAGCGCCATACTGCTGCTGCAGTACCCGGGCCGTCGCGTGCGTCGGGGTGAGGATGACATCGGCGAGCTTCACCGCGCGCCGGGTGAAGGCGCGGAAGAGGCGCGCACTCGAATTGCCGAGCAGCGCCGGTGACTCCCAGGCGATGCTGTGCGGGATCATCACCGAGGTCTGCGAGCCGTCGTCTTCGCCGCGTGAGCGCAGTGGAATCATCGGTGTGAGCGCGTGTACGAGCTCCCCGTCGAGCGGGCGCGCCGTCGCGCCGTTCTGCCACACGAGCGGGAGCATGTTAGCGCGGAGCGGCAGCACCTCTGTCGACAGGCGAGGCGTCGTGACCTCCGGAACGGTGGATCCCCGCGACATCAGGAGTCGTGCAGAGCAGCCGCGCGGCGCCGTCTGAGCAACGGCCTCGGCGAGATCACGAGTGGCCGCGGCGTGCGAAGTCGCTTCGAAATCGGGGAAAGGGTCCGCGATCAGGGTCAGCGTTGCCATGACCACCTCCCCTAAAACCCAGTCATTCACGGTGCGGCGCACCACCGTATTCCACATTGTATTGAGTCGCCCCGTCGGAACACCTGTGCGTGCAGCGCGCGGCGCTCGCTCCGAGACACAATTGCAACGTTCGTGGGCGCCTCGGCGAATTTCACAGCTTCGGTGCGGTTGCGGGGATCTTTTCCAGGACGACGGGTACCCTGTCCCCATGCGCGTTCTGTTGACTGGCGGTGCCGGGTACATCGGATCTCACACGGCCCTGGTGCTGCTCGAGCACGGTCACGAGGTCGTGGTGCTCGACGACTTTTCGAATAGCAGTCTCGAGGCGGTGCGTCGGGTTGAAGAACTCAGCGGCAAGTCCGTCCCCGTCGTCGAGGCCGACCTCGCCGACCGCGCGGCCTCGGAGCGCGCGCTCGAGGACATCGAGTTCGACTCCGTCATCCATCTCGCCGGCTTGAAGTCCGTCGGTGAATCGGTCGCGCAGCCGACTCGCTACTACCGCGTCAACATCGACGCGACGCTCGTGCTGCTCGATGTGCTGCGCGAGCGCGGCATCACGAACTTCGTGTTCAGCTCGTCCGCGACCGTCTACGGAGTGCCGCAGAGCGTTCCGATCGACGAGCAGCACCCGGTTGGCGACGGGATCACCAACCCCTACGGTCGCTCGAAGTTCATCATCGAGGAGATCATTCGTGACACGCAGTCGGCCTGGCCCGAACTCGGCGCGACGCTGCTGAGGTATTTCAACCCGGTCGGCGCGCACACCTCTGGTCGCATCGGCGAAGACCCGAGCGGAATCCCGAACAATCTCATGCCGTTCATCGCCCAGGTGGCCGTGGGCAAGCGCGAACGTCTCAGCGTCTTCGGCGATACGTATGCGACGCCCGATGGAACGGGCGTGCGCGACTACATCCACGTGATGGACCTCGCCGAGGGCCACGTGGCGGCCCTCGAGCACAACCGACCCGGCATCGCCGTGTATAACCTGGGATCGGGCACGGGTTCGAGCGTGCTCGAGGTCGTCCGTGAATTCGAGCGGGCATCCGGCCAGCCGGTTCCGTTCGTCATCGAAGCTCCGCGCGCAGGCGACGTGGGTGAGGTGGTCGCGGATCCGACTCTCGCGAACACCACGCTCGACTGGCGGACTACGCGGAGCCTCGCCGACGCGTGCCGAGACTCGTGGAACTGGCAGTCGTCGAACCCGGAGGGCTACGCCGGATGACGCTCGACCTCGAGCGGCCACTGCGAAATCCCGACCTGGATTCCGCGCCGCTCATGGGGAAGCGCGCTCGCTGGCTCGTCGTGCTCGGTTTCGTGCTGCCCGGGAGCGCGCAGCTCCTCGCCGGAAATCGGCGCTTCGGTCGCTTCGGTCTGGTCGCCACCGCGATCCTGATCGTCGGACTGGTCGCCGCAGGCATCGGGCTGCTGGTCGCTCGCGTGCCGACGCTCACGTTCTTCACGAACGGCATCGTGCTGTTGGTCGTGCAGTGGTTGCTGTTCATCTACGCGGTCATCTGGGTGATGCTCGGCATCGACACGCTGCGCCTTACTCGGCTCGTACGCGTGCCGAGCAAGTGGCGCGTGCCCGTCGCCATGCTCTCGGTGCTGTTGACGCTCGTGCCCGCCCTGGGCGCTGCCTGGGCCGGAACGGCCGTCGGTGCGGGACGAAATCTTCTGGGAGATCTCTTTTCGGGAGCGGCAGCGGTCGAACCGGTCGACGGTCGCTACAACATCCTGCTGCTCGGTACCGACGCCGGTGCCGACCGCGAGGGACTGCGGCCGGACAGCATCTCACTCGTCAGCGTTGACGCGAAGACGGGCCAGTCGGTCATCGTGGGCCTTCCCCGCGACATGAAGGGCGCTCCGTTCACGGAGGAATCCCCGTTGAAGGCCGTGTACCCGGAGGGGTACTGCGACGAGGTGAACAACTATGAGATCGTCGAGGGCGGGGGGTACTACTGCTACACGACGGGCGCGCTGAACTCGCTCGTGACGGAGCTCGAGGATTCGGGATCGCCGTCGTACGACGGCATGTACTCGGACGCCGTGTCGAAGGGCTCGTCGCCCGGCATCGAGGCGACCAAGGACGCGGTCTCCGGGACAACGGGTCTCGAGGTGCAGTTCTACGTTCTGGTGAACATGGACGCCTTCGAAAGCCTGATCAACGCCCTCGGCGGAATCACCATCGACGTGCAGGAGCGCCTGCCGATCGGCGGTCAGATCAATGAGGTGACCGGCGAACTCGAGGGCGTCGAGGCGTGGATCGAGCCGGGCAAACAGGGGATGGATGGCTACACCGCACAGTGGTACGCGCGATCGCGCTACGGCTCGGCTGATGGCGATTACGCCCGAATGGAGCGTCAGCGACAGCTGCAGGCCGCGATCCTCGAACAAATGAACCCGCAGAATGTGCTGCTGCGCTTCCAGGATGTCGCTGCCGCAGGCACCGAGCTCGTTGAAACCGATATCCCTGAGTCGATGCTCGGGCGGTTTGTCGATCTCGCCGCCAAGGCTCGAGCGCATGACATCGTGAACGTCGAGCTCGTTCCGCCCGCCATCGACCCGGAGGCGCCGGACTTCACCGTTGCCAGGCAGCTTGTCGCCGACGGCGTAGCTGCCGCATCGCCGCAGGAAGCGGGCGCAGAGGAAGCGGAGTAGTCGGGCCGGTGCTGGTCGACGAGGCGCGTGACGCCATCGAGGATGTGGGCGACCCCCGGCCGCGCAAGCGGCGAGTCGGGAGGATCGTCGGCATAGCGCTGCTCTGGGTGCTCCTCGCGCTCGCGGCGCTCGGTTTCGGCGTGGGCTATTGGGTGTGGCGCACGTTCGGGCCGCTGACGATCGACCAGTTGCTCTCGAATCTGGGCGGCGGGCAAGAGGGCGCCGGCGGCTCGGGCCTCGTGTTCCGTGCGATCGTGAGCGGCGTCGTGATCCCGCTGGCCTGGGTGGGCGTGCTCGCGGTCGTGATCACGCTCGTGCGTCGAACTCGCTGGTATCGCAGTTATCGGGAGGCGCGCCCCGCGGCGGGGCGCGGGCTGGGGTGGATCGCTGCTCTCCTCTCAGTGGTTCTCGCCGTGACCGGCGTCGCCTATCTCGGCTCCATAGTCGGGGCGGTCGACTACGCGCGCGCCCTCATCCGTGAGGCGACCACGGATTTCGGCCTCGAGCGCTACGTTGCGGAGCCGGAGGTGAGGCCGGCGAACGGCGCTGACGAGAAGCGCAACATCGTCATCATTTACCTGGAGTCGATCGAGAACGCATTCTCAGACGACGAACTGTTCGAAAAGAACATGCTCGAGCCGGTCGAGGACGCGACGGAGGGGTGGCAGTCGATCGACGGCTACCGCCAGTACGAGGGCGGCGGGTGGACCATGTCGGGCATTCTGAGCACGCAGTGCGGGATCCCGCTCCGCAATGCTTCGTCGACCGTGGACGTCACCGAGCTCAACGAGATGAACTCGGCTGATGGGGCGGAGGAGCCGTATCTCGCGGGCGCGACGTGCCTCGGTGACGTGCTGAAGGATCAGGGTTACCGCAACGTCTTTCTCGGCGGCGCTGACGCAAGCTTCGCGGGAAAGGGGGCATTCCTCTCAACGCACGGCTACGACGAGATCGACGATCTTCCGTACTGGAAGTCGCTGCGCGAGACCGAGATTCGCGAGGACTGGGGACTGTCGGATCGCCGACTCTTCGATCGCGCGCGCGACAAGGTCGATGCGCTGCACGCCGGCGAGCAGCCGTTCAACCTCACGATGCTTTCCCTCGACACGCACGAGGGGCCGCGGCTCTACGAATACTGCGAGCAGGACACTGAGGCGGTGATGACGTCGATCACCTTCTGCTCGATGCAGCAGGTGGCTCGCTTTGTCGACTACATGGATGATCAGGGGTATCTCGAGGACACCTCGGTGGTGCTGATGGGCGACCATCAGAAGATGCTGGCCGAGGGCGGCAGCTTCTGGAAGGAACTGAAGGACCGCGATCACCGTTCTGTGTTCAACCGTATCTGGACGCCCGATGATCTGCAGGTCGCGCGGAGCGATGCGGACCAGCTGAGCATGTATCCGACGCTGCTTGAACTTGCGGGTCTTGAGATTCGGGATCACCGAGCCGGTGCTGGGGTTTCCGTGTTCACGGATGGTTCGGACATCTCCCGAGGCTCGATCCTTGATCTCGATGCGGAGGAGTACCACGACCTCGTCACCTCGCGTTCGGTGGACTTCTACCGGAAGTTGTGGAGCACGCCCGAGCTAGACTGAGCGGGTTCGAAAACGTTAGGGGACGGATCGCATGCGCGTGACCGCCGTGCTGGTGGCATACAACCGGCGGGAACTGCTTCGCGAGTCGCTTGCAGCCCTCGCCGCTCAAAGCCGACCGGTCGATCGCCTCATCGTGGTCGATAACGCTTCAGATGATGGCTCGGTCGAGGTCGCTGCCGAGATGCTCGAGTCCTGGGGCGCTCGAGCCAGGCACGTGACGCTGACTGAGAACACGGGCGGAGCGGGTGGTTTCGCGACCGGGATCGCCGCGGCCGTGATCGAGGACGACACTGATTGGGTCTGGGTGATGGACGACGATACCGTTCCCGGGCCCGACGCCCTTGCGGGTGCGCTCGCGCTGCACGAGCGCTATCGGGCAACGGGCAGGGACGACCTCGCGGTCATGGGCTCCCGCGTGCTGTGGACCGACGGCGCGGACCACCCCATGAATACTCCCAAGGCGAAGATCCGCGCGAGCGCGGCGGAACGCTCCCGCGCGGCTTCCGTCGGCGCGATGGAAATCCGCTCGATCTCGTTCGTCTCGGCGTTCCTGCGGGCCGCTCGCGTGCGAGAACTCGGTCTGCCGATCGCCGACTACTTCCTGTGGAACGACGACTTCGAGTACTCGGCGCGCCTGCTGCGGGGCGCGCGCGGACTGTTCGTTCCCGATTCCGTAGTTACGCACCGCACGGTAAAGCGCGGTTCGAGCGATCAAGATCCGGGCGCGCGTTTCTACTACGAGGTGCGCAACAAGATCTGGGTCTTCCGACGGAGCTCCGCGCTGCTGCCGTGGGAGAAGTTGCTTTACGCGGCGGCTACGGCGCGGCGCTGGCTCCGTACCTTCCGCGCCTCGGGCGATCGGGCGCAGTTGCGTGATTGCCTGCGCCGCGGTTGGGCTGACGGATGGAGGCGTTCCCCTCGGCCGACCAGAGAAGTACTGCGAAACGCGGGAATTCCCGTCGACGTGATGGTGACTGTCGACCGCTTGTCTCGCATCGGTGAGCGCTAGGGGCGTTGCGCCGGTCCGCTAGAGCACGGTGAGGTGCGTGGCGCGCCAGCGCTGACCGCGTTGCTCGAAGCGCAGGGCCACGGCGGTCGAGCGGGGTTCGGAGTGGAGCACAACGGTGGACTCCACCACCTCCGGCGCCGGACGGCTCGAGTGCGCTCTGCCGGGCGACGCGACGCGCTGCCGACGATCGCCGGTCAAGCATTCTCGCTCCATTCGAAGTGCGCGGCGTGCCCGAAGGTCGGCAGCGACCTCCGGCGTGATCCACGCGCCGAGCTGGCCGATGCTGCGCCGCCCCTCGAGCACCTCGTAGGCGATGAGCGCGAGTTTTTGGATGAAGACATTCGGAGGGGGAGCGGGTTCCAGCCCAGTGTGCGGATCGGAAGAAACCGATCGCGGCGATCCTTCGGCCGGACGGGGCGCCGCGCCGAAGCGCGGGCGAGCTACGGACCGGAGCCGAACGCCTTCTTCGGGAACCGCTGGCGGGTTCAGCGTCGGCGCGCTCGAGGGCGCACTATTCGGGACTGCGCGGAGGTGGCGCTCGGGCTGTTGAGGTGCGAGGCGCACACGCGATGACTCGGTGACACGCGTCGTTGCTGCAGAAGCGGGCATGGGGAGTTCCTTTCGTTGGTGCCGCCGTCGCGCTCCCCAGGAACCCTGCCTCTTTCGCAACGCCGGATCATCGTGTTCGCACTACCCTAGGGAAGCCGCACTATCGCCCGTCAATGGACGAAAAAGCCCAGGTGCTTTGCAGCCAGTCGAGTGCGGACTCGGAGAAACTTCGGGTGTTCGGAGTCAAGCGGTGCTCTAGTCTGGTCGGGTGGCCACACTGCGTAACCTCGCGACGAAATATTCATCCCTCGACGAAGAGGAGATCGAATGGCTCGAGCATCTCACCCTCGACTTGCAACTCCTCGCCGATTTGGCGCTCAGCGACGTCGTGCTTTGGGTACCGACGAGCGACGAGAATTACCTTGCCATCGCGCACAGCCGCCCGGCGGGGTCGGTCACGCTGTTCTACCGCGATGTGATCGGCGATCTGCTGCGGGCTGATTGGCGCGAGCTCGTCGATCAGGCGATGTCGAGCAACAACCCCGTCATCTCGACCTCTCCGGCCTGGTACGAGGAGAGTCCCATGCGCCTTGCGGCATATTCCGTGAGTCGCCGCGACGACGACGGCACGATGCACGGTCCATTCGCCGTGATCACGGTGCACACGAGTGTCGCCGACACACAGACCGCGTCGCGCATCGGCGCCGCGTTCCGCGAGGTCGCCGCGGACCTGCTCGGCATGATCCAGCAGGGTCTGTTCCCGGTTCCGGGGAGTTCTCGCGGCGGAGAGCAGGGCGCTCCCCGAGCCTCCGACGGGCTCGTGCGGATCGACCTCGAGGGAATTGCGACCTTTGCGAGCCCCAACACGCAGACCACGTTCTCCTCGCTCGGCTTCCGCGACGAGATCGAGGGGGAGAACTTCAGCGAGGTGCTGGCCGAGGTCGTGAAGGGGCAGTTCGATACGAACGAGTCCCTCCCGCTGATCGCCCAGGGCAAGATTGCGAAGCGCGTCGAGGTCGATACGCGCGGGCACACCATCACGCTGCGGTCGATCCCGGTGTTCCGCGACGGCTCCCGCGTGGGTGGGATCGTGCTGACCCGCGACGTCACCAAGCTGCGGCAGCAGGCGCAGGAGCTCATCACCAAGGATGCGACGATCCGCGAGATCCACCACCGGGTGAAGAACAACCTGCAGACGGTCGCGTCACTGCTGCGCGTTCAAGCGCGACGCGCTCGGAGCGAGGAAGCGAAGCAGGTGCTCGGGCAGGCGATGCGCCGGGTTGCGGCGATCGCGGTCGTGCACGACACGCTCTCGTCGGGTCTCGATCAGATCGTCGACTTCGACAAGGTGTTCGACCGCGTGCTCGGGCTCGCGGCGGAGGTCGCGAGCCTCCATAACACCACCGTGCACCCTCACAAGGAGGGCAAGTTCGGGGAGCTGCCGTCGGAATACGCGACGCCGCTCGCACTGGCGCTCACCGAGATCGTGACGAACGCCGTCGAGCATGGTCTCGCTGGGCGTGAGGGCGAGGTGTACATCGACGCGAACCGCACCGATGAGCGGCTCACCGTGGAGGTCATCGATAGCGGTACCGGCCTGCCCGGCGGCACCGTGGGCGATGGTCTCGGCACGCAGATCGTGCGCACGCTCATCGAGGGCGAGCTCGGCGGCAGCATCACGTGGGGCCCGGATGCGGGAGGCGGCACGCGCGTCGCGATCGACGTGCCGCTGCACTGGATCGCCGCGCAGACGCGCGAGATCCCTCGCATTCCGGTGTAGGCGGCGCGACAATTACGAAGGCCCCGGGCACTCACTCCTGTGAGGGCCGGGGGCCTTGCTGCCTTGCTGCTTGCTGCGTGTAATGGCGGCGCCATTCGCCCCTGCGGAGCACTCGGCCCGCCGCTTCCCCCGCTCCGTGCGATCCGCCGTGCCGTCCCGGCTGCTCCTACCGTGAGTCGGGGCGTTTCGCCAGACTGCGGTTCCGCACGAGCACGGCGACGCCGACGGCGAGCAGGAGCGCGCCGACTCCGATCGCGGCGAGCGTGATCCACCCGGCCGCGTCGAGTCCATCTGTGCCGAACACCTGCTGAGCGACATAGGCGCAGAACACCAGGATGAGGGCGCCCCATACGATCGGCCCCGTGCGCGGGCCGGGCCGCGC
The DNA here is from genome assembly GCF_037145615.1 of Leucobacter sp. USHLN153. Classification (NCBI taxonomy): domain Bacteria; kingdom Bacillati; phylum Actinomycetota; class Actinomycetes; order Micrococcales; family Microbacteriaceae; genus Leucobacter; species Leucobacter sp. USHLN153. The sequence goes on along the minus strand of NZ_JBBCXE010000001.1, from coordinate 602,281 downwards.
GAGCTCACGCTCGGGGCCGCCGCTCGTCTCCCTGCCGCTCGTCTCCCCGCCGCGCTGCCTGGACTCCGCGCCGAGCGCCCCGATTTCCTCGCCCAAAGTGGCATTTTGGCGAGGTTCGGGAGGCTCAGGGCGCAGATTTTGAGCTTTCGACGGCTCGGGCATCGGCGGCACCGGCGGAGTCAGGCGCGTGTCGTCGCTCGGGTTCTCTGGCAGTGGCCGGGTGGGCTCATTCGTCATCGGTTCATCTCCCGTTCGAGTGCGTCAATTTCGCGGCGGATCTCGTCGCGTTCCGCTTCGATGTCACGGCGATCCACGGTGGACAGGCCCGGCTCCTCGAGCCGCCACTCGGCCTCCTCCAGATCGGCCTCGAGTGACGCGACCTGTTCCTCCAGCTCCGCCGCCGATTGCTCGGGCGTACCGCGCTCGAGTCGCTCCGAGCCCGATCCGCCCTCGACCTCGACGTTGCCGGCGAGCACCGTCAGCGTCACGACCTCGGCCTCGTCCGCGGCCCCTGGCTCGACGTTGGATCGGATCTCACGCCACAGGAACGGGCCGGACATCACGCGCTGGCCCGATCCATCGAGGCCCTCTGATGCACCGGTCCGAGCCGACTCATCGATACGGCCCGCGAGCATCCGTACGCGGACAATGGTGGGCTCGGTATCGGGGAGCTCCACCGTCGCGCGACCGGCGAGCATCCAAACCTCGAGGTCGCCGTCGGCGTGTGTCCTCTCGCCGACGTCCGAGAGGTCGAGCGAGACGTTGCCAGCAATGACGGCCCCTCCGACATCTGCCCGGCCATCGACGTGCATCATGCCGAACGGGATGAATCGTGTGCCCGACGGCAGTACGACGGTGACGAGCAGAGCGATCACGCCGCAGCTCGCGAGGAACCCGATCAACCCCGTGTGGCGACCACGAACCCCCGCGATGATCAGGGACACAGCGAGCACAGCGAGTGCGGCCGTGCACCCGACGACGAGCGGCGTGGCCAGCGCGCCGGTGCCCACGGCGAGCGATCCGCCCGACTCGCGGACGGTCCACAGGGCAGCCGCACCGCCGGCGAGCAACGCGAACGCAAGTGTGATGAGCACGTGCGCGGCGCCCAGTCGGCGTGAATCATGATGATCCGCGTAGCGAGCGCTCCACTCCTCGGCGCGGCGACCGGCATCGCGACCCCACTGCGCCGCGTTCTCTCCGGCGCGACGCCCCCACTCGGCCGCGTCGCGCGCCGCGCGCTCGGCCCATTCCGGTGCCTGCTCGTTTACTGGAGCACCCCGTTCGGCCGGTCGATCGGGTTCGGAAGCGGGTCCCGATCCGGCAGGGTCAGCAGTACGCTGCTCGCGCCCCGTTCGGAGCAGGCTGCGGCGCACCCACAGGAATGCGAGCACGATGATCGCGATCCAGCACAGCCACGCGAACGTGCTCGTGAGCCACACCGGTATGCCGAGCACCCCCCACACGTCCCAGCTCCAGATGCTGAGGGCCGGGAAGGTCACGCCGGGAGTGAAGAGCCCGATGAACGCCGGGATGACCACGAGTACCGCCACGATGATGGCACCCGTTACCAGCCCGGCCGACGCTCGCCCCCGCCAGATCTCCTCGACGTGAATCCGGCCGTCCGCACCGGGAAGCAGCAGCCAGCCGAGAAGGTAGAGCAGAATGCCCGGGCCGCCGAGGAGGGCGAGCACGACGAAGGCGCCGCGCACGATGATGGGGTCAACGCCGAGCCGTGCGGCTACGCCGCTCGCCACGCCGGCGAACCAGCGCTCGCCGCCGCGGGTGATGCGCAGCCCGCGCAGCCAGTCGAAGAAGCCCTGCCCCGAGGGCGGCCCGTCGGGGCGTTCAGAGTGCGGTGTATCGGTCATACTTCGAGTGTGTCCGAGCGCTCGCCCGGCTGCCATCGGGGTTTCCCCTGACCCGCCCCTGATCCCGGTCCCTGAGCGCCCCGCGCAAGGCCGCAACCTGATTGGATGGGGCACATGCCAGTTGCTCCCCTTGCGCGTGCGCGTGACAACCGCGTGCTCGCCGGCGTGTGCGAGGGGCTGGGGGCGCACCTCGGGATCGCGCCGCAGACGGTGCGCGTTGTGATGCTGCTCGGCACGATGCTCGGGGGAGCCGGGGCGCTCTTCTATGTGTGGCTCTGGCTCACGGTGCCCTGGGAGGGCGAGAGCGACGCGCTCGTTCCGTTGAAGCGGGCGTTGACCAAGCCCGCAGAGGGTCAGGATCCGCCGGAACCGACGAACACGGCTGCCTCTGCCGCTCCGGGATCCTCGAGCCCCGCGACTCCAACGATCGCCGGCGTGCGGTGGGGCAATGCGCTCGCCGCCGGACGTTCCGCGCTGGGCGGCGGCGCGACCGCGCCGCCGGATCCGCCGCGAAGCAGCACCCCGGGAGCGTCGTCGTCTGTCTCGGGCGAGGGTTCCGCTGCCTCTTCCGCCGCCGCAACTACCCCGGCGGCCGCCCGTACCCGATGGCCGATCGCGGAACTTCTACTCGGCGTGTGCCTGCTCATCGCGGGCGGAGGGCTGTTGCTCGATCGCCTCGGAATGCACTTGCGCCTCGAGGTCCTGCTCCCGGCGCTCGCGGTGCTCGTCGGTGTGGGCCTCACGTGGTGGCAGATTGCCGACCGGGGGCGGACGGACCGCAACCCGTGGCCGCGCGCCCTCGCCGCTCTCTCGCTCGTCGCGGTCGGGGTGCTGATGTTCTTCGTGACGGCGCGTGAGCCGAATGCCTGGACGGTCATCGGTGCGGCCGTCGCGGTGCTGGCCGGGGTCGCGCTCGCCGTCACGCCCTGGCTGTTGCGGCAGAATCGTGAGCTCATCGCGGAGCGTGCGGGTCGCGCCCGTGAAGCCGAGCGTTCTGAGATCGCTGCGCACCTGCACGATTCGGTGCTGCAGACGCTCGCCCTGATCCAGCAGCGTTCGGAGCCCGGGAGCGAAGTGGCGCGCATCGCACGCGGGCAGGAGCGGGAGCTTCGCGAGTGGCTGTTTCGAGGAGCCGATGGTGCCGCTGAGCCGATGCGTGCGGCCCTCGACACCGACGTGCGTGCCCACGCGGCGGCGCTCGAAGCCGAGTTTCCGGTGCGCTTCGAGGTGGTGGCAGTCGGGGTCCAGGACGGGTTCATAGCGCCGGCTCCGATCGTTGCGGCCGCGCGAGAGGCGATGCTCAATGCAGCGCGGCACGCTGGGGGTGACGCCACGGTGTACCTCGAGGTGACGAAGGATCGCGTGGCGATCGACGTGACCGACCGCGGACCGGGCCTCAACCTGGATGACCTTCCCGAGGGGCGCATGGGCGTTCGAGAATCGATCCTCGGGCGCATGGAACGAGCCGGAGGACGAGCGCGAATCGTGCCGGGGCCGGGCGGGGGAACATCGGTACGCCTCGACATGCCGCGCGAAGTCGGGCACGCCGGCGCCGGGGGAAGCGACGACGCGGGCGTCGGCAGTACAACGCTTGAAGACGAGCCCAACGGCCGCCCGCGATTTCCGAGGAAAGAGACCCAATGAGTGATGAAGCCGCACCGATCCGCGTCGTGATCGTCGATGACCACCAGATCTTCCGGACCGGGCTCCGCGCGGAGCTCGGCGCCGTACTCGAGGTTGTCGCGGAAGCAGCGACGGTCGACGAGGCCGTCGAGGTGATCTGTGCGACGGCACCCGACGTCGTGCTGCTCGACGTTCACCTTCCGGGCGGCGCGGGCGGGGGCGGTGCCGAAGTGCTGCGCGGCCTCGCCGCTCAGCCCGGCGTTGCGCACACTCGAGTGCTCGCCCTGAGCGTGTCGGACGCCGCCGACGATGTCGTGAGCGTGATTCGCGCCGGGGCCCGAGGCTACCTGACCAAGACGGCCTCCGGCGCGGAGGTCACCTCTGCCGTCGTCCGTGTGCACGGCGGCGATGCGGTCTTCTCACCGCGCCTCGCGGGGTTCGTACTCGACGCGTTCGGAGCGGGTGGAGGCGAAACTGCGGCTCAGGATGACGAGCTCGACCGGCTGTCTGCGCGGGAGCAGGAGGTCATGCGGATGATCGCGCGCGGCTACGCGTACAAAGAAGTCGCGGCGGAGCTCTTCCTCTCGGTGAAGACGGTGGAAACGCACGTCTCGAACGTGCTGCGCAAACTGCAGCTTTCGAATCGGCACGAGCTCACCGCCTGGGCGCTTCAGCGCCGCCTGCTCTGACGCTCGCTCGCTCCAATGCCCCGGTGTTCTGGCGCACGCTTCGCGTCCGTTACTTCCATCCCGGAAGCCAGAGGTGGGCGCTCCAGAACCACTCCGCTACGGGCATCCCCGACCACAGCGGGAAGTAGACGAGCGACAGCGCGACTGCGAACGCGAGGAACAGCGCGACCGCGATTCGGGTTCCGGCCACGGATTCCGGAACGTCCGTCGTATTGGTGGTGACGGCCTCGGGGGAAACTACTTGGAGCGCGACGGCATCCGGAACGAAGGGAGCGGAAGCGACGTTCTCCGGATCGCGGCTCGACTGCCGCGCGCGAGCTGTCTCATTGTGGCCGCTCCCGTGCTGCACGACACTCGCGAGTCGCGGTCGCAGCGGGATCCTGCAGAGCAACGCGAGAGCGATAGCCAGCGCCATTGCCGAGAACGGCGTGAGCACCACGGCGTAGAACTGGAACACCGCTGATCGTGAAAACGTGAGTACCCACGGGAGCCAACCGGAGAGGTACCCCACCACGATGAATGCCGACACCGTTCCGATCGGGGAAGGGCCGCGGCGCAGCCGAAATACGACGACGCAAGCGAGCGCGATGATCGCGAGTACCCCGGCCCAGGTGATGAGCGGATTCGGTATCGACGCGACCTCCGCCGCGCACGCGCGCCACGGGCAGCCCTCCGAAGCGTCCCAGTGCACCTCATACATCCCGGTCGGCCGCAGCGCGAGCGGCCACGTGAGCGGATGCGCCGCATAGGGATGCTCCGCTGACAGCGTGCTGTGCCAGCGCAGCATGTCCGCGTGATACACCGCGAGGGACTCGAACCAGGGCGCTCCTTCAGTGCGGCTCCACCCTCCGGGGTGCAGTATCCAGCCGATCCAACTCGCGAGGTACGTGACGAAGGCGACCGGAAGCGCAATAGCGGCCGTGACGAGCCCTTGCACCATGGCGCGCCCAGTCGCCCGCCACACCGCCCTGAGCTCGGACCCGGGGCGAGGCTCCGCGATCCCTCGCGCCGGCGAAGCGCGCAGGCGCAGCACGAGATCCCGCACCGTGATGAACAGGAGGAACGCGGCGAGCGGATAGAGCCCGGACCACTTGATGGCGGCCGCCGCACCGAACGCGACTGCCGCGGCGAGTAACCACGGGCGGCGCCACTCGATGCGCGGGGCGAGCGCCTGACCTGGCACCTCCGTGAGCGGCGAGGGCAGCGCATATGGGTCACTCGTCTGAGCACTCGCGCGATCCGCCGTCTGCTCGATGTCACGCCACACGAACAATGCGCCGACTGTGACGGCGAGAGTGAGAAACCCGTCGAGGAGCCCGACGCGCGTGAGCGTGACATGCACACCGTCGATTGCCAGCAGCAGCCCCGCGGTGCACGCGACCAGAAGGTTTCGGGACATGCGCCAGGTCAGGCGCATCGTGACCGCGACCGTGAGCACGCCCGCGAGAGCGACGGCACTCCGCCAGCCCCAGCCATTGCCCGGACCGAACGCGAGAATGCCGAGACCGATCAACCACTTGCCGAGCGGAGGATGCACCGCGTTCGAAGGATCATCGCTGAAGGCCGTCGCTCGAGCGCCGGACATATCGGGATCGTCGTCGGGCCAGGTGGTGGGGAAGCCGTGGGCGAGCTGGCTGATCGCGTCACGAACGTAGTACAGCTCGTCGAACACCAGCGTCGACGGCCGGTCGAGCGCCCAGAAGCGGAGGACAGCCGCGACCGCCAGCACCAGGACCGGTGCCAGCCCTCGGAGCCAGCGCGTTCGCATCACGGTGTCAGACTACGGCGGCCCACCGACATTGACCGCGAGGGCTACGATGGTGGGGTGATTACGCGGCTCAGCTCCTACTTTCTGAAGACCCTCCGTGAAGACCCCGCAGACGCCGAAGTCGCCAGCCATAAGCTGCTGGTTCGCGCCGGGTACATCCGCCGCCAGGCCCCGGGCGTCTTCGCGTGGATGCCGCTGGGGCTGCGCGTGAAGGGCAAGCTCGAGACGATCGTGCGCGAGGAGATGCTCGCGTCGGGCGCGCACGAGGTGCATTTCCCCGCGCTGCTGCCGCGCGAGCCCTATGAGGCGAGCGGACGTTGGGACGAGTACGGGGAGGCGCTCTTCAGATTGCAGGATCGGCACGGCGCCGACTACCTGCTCGCCCCCACGCACGAGGAGGTCTTCACGAACCTCGTGAAGGACATCGTTTCCTCGTACAAGGATCTGCCGCTCACGATTTTCCAGATCCAGGACAAGTACCGCGATGAAGCGCGCCCGCGCGCGGGCCTCCTGCGCGGCCGCGAGTTCACCATGAAGGATGCCTACTCGTTCGACGCCACCGACGCGGGGCTCGACGCGAGCTATGAGCGGCAGCGCGCCGCCTACGAGCGGATCTTCACGCGACTCGGTCTCGAGTACGTCATCGTTTCAGCCGATGCCGGCGCCATGGGAGGTTCCCGCAGCGAGGAGTTCCTGCTTCCGACGACGATCGGCGAGGACACGTTCGTGCGCTCGGAGGGCGGCTATGCGGCGAACGTGGAGGCCTACAGCACTCCGGTTCCGGACGCACTGCCGATCGCCGACCAGCCTCGCGCGCTCGTCTTCGATTCCCCGGACACCCCGACGATCGAAACGCTCGTCGCCCACACGAACTCGGCGTTGCCGCGCGATGATGGTCGCGGCTGGGCTGCCTCGGACACGCTGAAGTGCCTCGTGCTCGCGGTCACCCCGATCGGTGGCGAGCGGGAGATCGTCGTCGTCGCCGTACCGGGCGACCGCGACGCGGATATGAAGCGGGCCGAGGTCGCCTTCGCGGGCGCAGAGGTTGAACCGGCGACTGCCGCCGATCTCGCACGACACCCTGCACTGGCGAAGGGCTACATCGGGCCTGCCCTGGTGTCATCGGACGGCGAGACGACGGCGTTCCTCGGTTCCGAGGCCGAATCGGGCATCCGATTCCTCGTTGATCCTCGAGTGGTCGAGGGCACCGAGTGGGTGACGGGTGCGAACCGGGACGAGCAGCACGTCGCGCACCTGGTGTTCGGGCGAGACTTCCAGGCCGATGGCGTGGCAGATATCGCCAACGTGCGCGACGGGGATCCCGCGCCTGACGGTTCGGGGCCGATCGAGACCGCTCGCGGCATGGAGATCGGGCACATCTTCCAGCTCGGACGAAAGTACGCGGAGGCTCTCGGGCTCAAGGTGCTCGACGAGAACGGCAAGCTGGTCACCGTCACGATGGGCTCGTACGGCATCGGTGTGACCCGCATCATGGCGATTCTCGCCGAGCTGCATCACGACGACCGGGGTCTGGTGTGGCCCGAGGCGATCGCTCCGTTCGACGTGCACGTCGTGGCGACGGGGAAGGATCCCGCGATCCTCGAAATTGCGGAGTCGCTCGTCGCGACGCTCGATTCCAACGGGGTCGAGGTCATCTTCGACGACCGGCCGAAGGTCTCGCCCGGTGTGAAGTTCGGCGACGCGGAGCTGCTCGGTGTTCCGCGCGTGCTGGTCGTGGGCCGCGACGCTGCAGAAGGCTTCGCGGAAGTGTGGGATCGCGCGCAGGGGACGAAGGATCGCGTCGCGATCTCCGACGTGCCAGCGCTTTTCGGCGTCTGACGCCGCGAGCCACGGGGCCGGAGGTCCACCGAGCGAGTCATCCCCTCTTCACAGTGTCCGAGTTGTCGCTCTGTGCATGGAGTTATCCACAGAAGCGACAACTCGCCTCTGCTGCTGTATCGCGCCGCATAGTGTGGCAGTCGTCGGCAGCGCACCCATCGGGAAGCGACTACTGACGCTCAGACACACGAGCGAGCCGGGGGGATCGCGCTACTGAAGGGACCCCTCCGATGGCGAACATCACTGTCTCCTACGCCGAAATCGAGCAGGCCGCGTCGCAGCTGGCGAGCGGCCGCGACGAGATCAGCGCGCGGCTCCGCACGATGCAATCCCGCATCACCTCGCTCGCGTCGTCGGGCTTCGTGACGGATCAGGCTTCGGGCAAGTTCATGTCTGCGTACACCGAATACACGGCGGGTGCGAACACGGTGATCGAGAAACTCACCGAGATCCAGAACTTCCTCACCCAGACGGCGAACGCCATGCGCGAGATGGACGCGCAGATTGCCGCGAGAATCCGCTGATCATTCGTTTGAGCGTCGTCCGCGCGGTCCGCGCGGCGCGAGTCGCACGGGTGAGAGGAGCCGCAGTGAGCGACGTACGAATTTCCGACCAAGCGCTGAGCGACGCGAGCGCCTTTCTGGTCGCCGCGAGGCGTGACGCGCGGCAACATCTGAACAGCCGGCCGCGTGGCCACTTCCCGAGCATCACAGGGATCGGCGAGACGATCTCCGCGTTTCTCGAGGGGCTGCACACCAGCGCCGATGCGCTCTCGGACGCGGCGCACACCGCGGACCAAGCGCTGAGTGCATTACGTGAGGAAGCAGCGGCCATCGATTCGCAACTCGCGGGCGCCGTGAACGCGCACCCGAGCGGCGACAGGGTCGGGCGATGACGATGTTCGTCCCTGCTAGTCCGGAGGAGGTTCTGATCGGGAGCCCGGTTCGGGGCACGAGCGACGAGATTGCCACGGCAGCGCGATTCGCCCGACTCATCGAGGACGACCTGAACCGCGTGTGTCTTGCCGTGAGCAACGCGGCGACCTCGCTCGGTCTCGAGCGGGGTGCGGCGATAACGGCGGTCGTGAGCCGTCTCCGCGACGTCGTCGAGCCCGGCGCGACTCAAGGGCAGGCGAGCGCGGCGCAGGGGAGCCGAGCGCTCTTCAGTTACGCGTCCGCGGTTGAGTCTCTGCACAGCAGTGCGGCGCGAGTGCGAAGCGACGTCGAAGAGGCGCTCGAAACGATCCGCCGGTCGGCAGAGGAGATCTCGGAACTCGCCGCTCAAATCGGTGCTCAAGTCGAGTACCGGTGGGACGAGGGCGCGCCCGGCGCACTTCCGGAGCCGCGATTGGGAGCTGCCTTGGACCCGTTGAGTCCAGGTGCTTGCAGTGCAGCAGTGCAACATCTCCGGGCGCTTTCGGAACAACCGTGGCTCGCTGCGTCTGCGCGCTGGCACGCTGCGATCGAACGCGTGCGCGCCGCTCGCCGCACCTGGCGAGGTTTGATCGACGAGCGACGGTCGGTCGAATCCTCGATCCTGCGAGAGCTGCGCGCTACCACGGTAGGGCAGTTGCTCAGTCTCGCGGGTGACGGGCGCGCCGCCCGCGTTGCGGCGGTCTCGTCGGTCATTTCGGGAGAGCTTGCTGGCGTACCGGCCGCAACACCGCGGCTGCGGACTTCTCACCCAGGGCTTGAACGGTTGATCGGTCGAGTTTCTGGTGCCGCAGCATGGGAGTCGCCCCCACATCCCGCTGAAACTGCAGCACGGTGGAATCGACTATCGTCCGCTGAGCAGAAACGGCTCATCGCAGAAGTGCCGTGGGTCATCGGTAATCTCCCCGGGCTCCCGTACGCTGACCGAGATCGCGCGAATCGTGCGCTGCTCGACTTCTATCGCGCATACTCGGCCTCGCTCACACCGGACCAGCTCCAACTCATGGCCGAGGTCAGCCTATTACTCGAGGCGGAGGCGGAGGAGGTGGCGCTTCGAGGTGCGGCGCGCCCTCCGGTGCAGCTGGTCGCGCTCGACACCTCGGGTGCAACGCCACGGGCGGCAGTTGGCTACGGCAACCTCGACGCAGCCGACGTGGCGACATGGGAGGTCGCGGGCATGAACAGCGACGCGCACTGCGTGCTTGAAAGCTGGAACGTTGCCAGTCGCAACGTGTACTTCGAGCAGGGAAACGTGCAAGGTGCGTCGCAAGATCGGTCCGTCGTCGCTTGGCTCGGTTACGACACTCCTGACGGTGGCGAGATGCTCGAGGTGCTCGGCCCCCACTCGGCGAGGAGAGGTTCAGAGCGCCTCGCCGTCGAACTCGACGGGCTGCACGAAGCGCGTGCGGCGAGTGGGAGCGAGGCTTCGCTTGCGGTCTCCGTGCTCGGCCACTCCTACGGCACGACTGTCGCTGCGAACGCGCTGGCTCGGGTCGAGCATCCGGTGAACAGTTTCATCATGCTGGGTTCTGCAGGGCTCGACACCCATATCGTGCCCTCGCTGAACGAACTCGGGGTGCGTGAGGTTTCAAACGGGCAGGCGGCGATCTATACGACGCATGCGTCAGCCGACCGCCTCGCCCCGCTCGGGGCAGGGCTGGCACGCCGTGGGCAGCCGAACGCAGACGCCCGGGCCCCCTTCTGGTTTCCCGCGCACGACGCGAGTCCCGTATATGGCGGCGCGCTGTCGTTCTCGTCCGAGGGGGACCCTGAGCGGGATCTGAAACGGACGGACGGCCACGGCGTGATCGGCGAAGGAAAGAGGCCCGGCATCATCGGTATTTCGGCCTCAGAGGGGCACGGGTATTTGGATCGACAGACGGAATCGCTCATGAGCGTCGCCGAGCTGTCTACAGGGAAGATCAGCGCTGACCTTCAGAGCTCGCTCGAACGGTCATCGGCGGAGTGCGTTGTCGGGATCAAGGCGCCCTTGAGCACTATGGCGCCGCGCCGCGTGGATTGCGAGGTGGCGAGATGAGGCGCGCGCGTCTGGGTGTTGCGGCCGCGGCGATCGCGCTCACGGTTCCGCTCGCGGGTTGCGCGACGGAAGTCCCAGTTACAAGGTCGGGAGGGATCACGTCGCACATGACACTCGAGGAGTTGCAGCTCTGGGTAGCCGATCAGTTCGATCAGGTACTTCGAGCAAGCGGAGTCGAACGCGGCTGGATGGACATGTTCGAGGAAGATTTCGAGTGGCGGTTGGAGCGCACCGATGACCATCTGAGCATGATCAATGTCTGGTTGCCGCAGACCTGCGCAGAAGTCGGCGGCCAGCTCGATGAGTGGCTGATCAATTACTCCGTTGAGGATTCCTTTACCGCGGCAACGCATGTCCGCGAGCACTGGGAAGCTGAGGGCTGGATTGTGAGTGACGTCATGTCCAATCCCGGACCAGACGAGATGCGGTTCCGCGCTGACCGAGATGACGGCGCGTTGCTCGGACTAACCGCCTATCCCGGGCAAATGTCAATCGAAGTCGTGACACCGTGCTCGGTTCACGCGACGGTTTCGGATTGGCGGAGCCATCGCCCAAAGCCGGAATCAACGAAGAAACCGAAGGCAGCAGGTGAAGAGTCGGATGCCTCGGATCCGTCGTCACCGAACAGCTCCGCGCCTCTGCCAGATGAGGACGCAAGCGATGATCTCGGCGCCGATGCACGCAAGGAGGCGGTGCTCGAATAGCGGGATCGGCGTCGACGTCTGCGGGGACGGAACAGGGGTCGGTGCGTTACCCTAGGGGTTCGCCTGCGAGTGCGGGCTATAGCTGAATAGACATTTCAATACCCAGGAGGCCCCCGTGAAGATCGAACTCGTCACGCTGCGTCAGATCGAGCGCGAGAAGGAAATTCCCTTTGACGAGCTGGTGCAGATCATCGAACAGGCGATTCAGTCGGCCTACTTGCGCCACGCTGAAAACCAGAAGCTTCCGGTACCGCGCGAGAGCGATGTGCGAGTGACGCTCGATCGTAAGAGCGGTGAGATCTCGGTGCTGATTCCCGAACTCGACGAAAACGGCGAGGTCATCGGCGAGGCGTACGTGACGATGGACGAATTCGGTCGCGTCGCTTCGAGCGCCGCGAAGCAGGTGATCAACCAGCGACTCCGCGACCTCAGCGACGATGCCGTTCTTGGCTCCTTCAAAGACAAGGAGGGCCAGATCGTCTCGGGTGTGGTGCAGCAGGGCCCCAATCCGCGCATGGTTCACATCGACCTCGGCGAGCTCGAGGCAATTCTCCCTCCGGAGGAGCAGGTTCCGGGCGAAAGCTACGCGCATGGCACGCGACTGCGCGTGTACGTGACGAGTGTGTCGAAGGGAACGAAGGGCCCGCAGGTCATCGTGTCTCGGACGCACCCGGGTCTTGTGCGCAAGCTGTTCGAGCGGGAAGTGCCGGAGCTCGCGGAAGGGCTCGTGGAGATCGTGTCGCTCGCTCGTGAGGCCGGCCATCGCACGAAGGTCGCTGTGCGCGCGAAGCAGGCCGGAATCAACGCGAAGGGCACCTGCATCGGGGAGATGGGAAGCCGCGTGCGCGCCGTGATGGGGGAGCTTGGTGAGGAGAAGATCGACATTGTCGATTACTCGCCGGCGCTGCCCGCGTTCGTGGCGAACGCCCTGTCGCCGGCGAAGGTGACCGACGTGTTCATGCTGAACGAGTCGCTGAAGCAGGTTCGCGCACTAGTTCCCGACTTCCAGCTCTCCCTTGCGATCGGCAAGGAAGGCCAGAACGCCCGCCTCGCCGCCAAACTAACGGGCGCAAAAATCGATATCCAGCCTGACTCGATCATGAACGATTAACGTACTGTGGCCGGAGGCTGGATATTTCGATTTTTGCGCCGAAGCGCTCAAAGGAAACGCGTTGCGTTTCCGCGCTTCGGTAGCGAGCGATAGCGAGCTCATGAGCACAGCCATCCAGCCTGACTCGATCATGAACGATTAACCTACTGTGGCCGGAGGCTGGATATTTCGATTTTTGCGCCGAAGCGCTCAAAGGAAACGCGTTGCGTTTCCGCGCTTCGGTAGCGAGCGATAGCGAGCAAATAGGTACAGTTATCCAGCCCGACGGTTCACGCTGAGCGATTCTCTGGGCCGTGGGGATTGGATGACCTGCCGGAGGCAGCGACATGCAAGGGGCGAGAGCTCTGTCGAAATCGAGTGCGCCCTGCCCGGTAGACGTCCTGCCGGAGGCAGTGACATCCAAGGGGCGAGAGCGCTGTCAAGGTCAAGAGGCCCCGCCCGGTGGACGTCCTTTTAAAGGTACCGACGTCCACCGGGCGGGAAACTTGCTCCCGCCGAAGGCAGCGACATCCCAGGGTCGGGCATGCCGCCCCGATCGGCCCCGACAACCCATCACTGCCCCTACCTGAGAACCCGAATCGCCGAGGCGGAGGGAAAACGTGGAAGCTGGTAAGATAGTTGCGGTTCGGACCTGTGTCGCGTGTCGCTTGCGTGCCCCGCGCACAGAGTTGCTGCGGGTGGTGCTGCGCGAAGGTCGGCTTGAAGTCGACGATCGCGGGGTGCTTCCTGGGCGCGGTGCGTGGGTGCATCCCACGCGAGAGTGTCTGGACCGTGCAGTGACACGAGGGATGTTCCCTCGAGCATTGCGGGTGTCGGGGAAGCCCGACACTAGCCCTTTAGAGAACAGGCTGAAAACACTCATGGACAACTAATGAGCGGCTCACGATGAAGCCCGTCCGCTAATCAATGGTTCTCGCCTGTCTGGCGTGAACCCAGACAGGAGAAAAGTGGCAAACCCACGCGTACACGAGATCGCTGCGGAGATCGGTGTCGATAGCAAGGTCGTTCTGGCCAAGCTCAAAGATATGGGCGAGTTCGTTAAGGCGTCCTCGTCAAGCATTGCGCCGCCGGTGGCGCGCAAGGTGAAGGCTGCCCTCGCGGCAGAAGGCGTTGCGAAGCCGCAGGGCGAGGGCGACGCGCCCGCGAAGCCGGCTGCGAAGAAGCCGGGATCCGCCCCGAAGCCCGGCCCCAAGCCGGCTCCGAAGGCCGAACCGAAGGCGCCGGAAGCTCCGGCCCCCGAGGCTGCGGCACCTGCCGAGAAGAAGTCTGACGCCCCGACCCCCGGCGCGGCCAAGCCTGCCGGGGCCAAGCCCGCTGCGGCGAAGCCCGGCAGCGCCGCAAAGCCCGGTAGCAAGCCCGGCGCTCCGAAGCCTGCGGGCCCGCGGCCCGGCAACAACCCGTTCGCTTCGAGCCAGGGCATGGGTATCCCGCGTCCTCCGCGTCCGGGCAATAACCCCTTCGCGCCGAGCCAGGGCATGGGTCGTCCGGGTGGCGGCGCAGGTCGTCCGAACCCGGGCAACATTCCTCGTCCGGCTCCTCGCCCCCAGGGTGGCGCTGCGGGTGCGGGTCGTCCGGGTGGCGGTCGCCCCGGCGGTGGTCGTCCCGGTGGCGGTGGCGGCTTCAACCGTCCCGGCGGCGGTGGCGGCGCTCCCGGTGCAGGCGGCTTCGGCGCGCCGCGTCCGGGCGGCGGTTTCGCTGGCCGTGGTCGCGGTGGTCGTGGTGCCGGCACCGCTGGTGCGTTCGGTCGCGGTGGCTCCAAGAGCAAGGCTCGCAAGTCGAAGCGGGCGAAGCGGCAAGAGTTCGAAATGCGGGAGGCCCCGTCGCTCGGCGGCGTGAGCGTTCCCCGTGGCGACGGGTCGACCCCGATCCGTCTGCGTCGCGGCGCATCGCTGTCGGACTTCGCCGACAAGATCAACACCAGCGCTTCGAACCTGATCACCATCCTCTTCCACCTGGGCGAGATGGCGACGGCGACGGAGTCGCTCGATGAGGCGACGTTCGAGATCCTCGGTGACGAGCTGGGTTACAAGATCCAGGTCGTTTCTCCCGAGGACGAGGATCGCGAGCTCCTCGAGGGCTTCGACATCGATATCGAGGCCGAGCTCGAAGAGGAGGGCGACGACGTTCTGCTGCCGCGTCCTCCGGTGGTCACCGTCATGGGCCACGTCGATCACGGTAAGACCCGACTGCTCGACGCGATCCGCAAGGCGAACGTGGGCGGCGGCGAGGCCGGCGGCATCACGCAGCACATTGGTGCGTACCAGGTGCACACCGAGCACGACGGCGTCGAGCGCGCGTTGACCTTCATCGATACCCCGGGTCACGAGGCGTTCACCGCCATGCGTGCTCGTGGTGCGCAGGTCACCGACATCGCGATCCTCGTGGTCGCCGCGGATGACGGCATCATGCCGCAGACGATTGAGGCCCTGAACCACGCGCAGTCGGCGAACGTGCCGATCGTGGTCGCGGTCAACAAGATCGACAAGGAGGGCGCGAACCCCGAGAAGGTGCGCCAGCAGCTCACCGAGTTCGGTCTGGTCTCCGAGGAGTGGGGCGGCGACGTGATGTTCGTCGACGTGTCGGCGAAGAACGACGTGGGTATCAACGACCTGCTCGACGCCGTGCTGCTCACGGCGGACGCCGGTCTCGACCTGCGCGCGAACCCGAACAAGGACGCGCGCGGTGTCGCCATCGAGGCGAAGCTCGATAAGGGCCGTGGCGCGGTCGCGACCGTGCTCATCCAGTCGGGCACGCTGCGAGTCGGTGACGCAATCGTCGCGGGCACCGCGTACGGCCGCGTGCGTGCGATGCACGACGAGAACGGCGAGGCCGTGCTCGAGGCCGTTCCGTCGCGCCCGGTGCAGGTGCAGGGTCTCTCGAGCGTTCCGCGCGCGGGTGACAACTTCATCGTCACCTCCGAAGATCGCACCGCTCGCCAGATCGCTGAGAAGCGTGAGGCCGCCGAGCGCAACGCTCAGCTCGCGAAGGCTCGCAAGCGCATCAGCCTGGAAGAGTTCACGAAGGCGCTCGAGGATGGCAAGGTCGAGTCGCTCAACCTCATCATCAAGGGTGACGTGTCGGGTGCCGTGGAGGCGCTCGAGGAGTCGCTCATGAAGATCGAGGTCGACGATTCCGTGCAGCTGCGCATTCTGCACCGCGGTGTCGGCGCGATTACAGAGTCGGACGTCGATCTCGCGACGATCGACAACGCGATCGTCATCGGCTTCAACGTGCGCCCCGACGTCAAGGCTCGCGAGCGCGCTGCGCGCGAGGGCATCGACATCCGGTTCTACAACGTCATCTACAACGCGCTTGATGACATCGAGAACTCGCTCAAGGGCATGCTCAAGCCGGAGTACGAAGAGGTCCAGTCGGGCGTCGCCGAGATCCGCGAGGTGTTCCGCTCCTCGAAGTTCGGCAACATCGCGGGCGTCATCGTGCGCAGCGGTACGATCACGCGCAACGCGAAGGCGCGCGTCATCCGCGAGGGCGTCGTCATCGCCGATGGTCTCGCCATCGAGTCGCTGCGCCGCTTCAAGGACGACGTCACCGAGGTGAAGACGGACTTCGAGGCCGGTATCGGTCTGGGTAAGTACAACGACATCCAGATCGGCGACGAGATCGAAACGACGGAGATGGTGGAGAAGACGCGCGACTAGCGCGCACTCTGCTCACTGAGGGCGGGCAGGATCGGCATCACGCGATCCTGCCCGCCCTTCGTGCAGTGAAAAGCCCGTGAGGCGGATCGAAACTCCAAGGAGTGATCCGCCTCACGGGCTTTCTCCTGTCTGATGGGCGAGGACGTGAGCTGGCAGGCGCTCAGGCTGCGAGCTGCTGCACACGCACCGTATTCCCCGCAGGATCGCGGAAGGCGAAGTCGCGCGTGCCCCAGTCCTGGGCCATCGGCTCCTGGATGACGTCCGCGTTCGACGCTTCGACCTTTTCGAAGAGCGCGTCCAGGTCGTCGGTCGCGAGAATGATGGAGGCGTACGCACCCTTGGCGATGAGTTCATTGATCACGCGGCGCTCGTCGTCCGTCAAGCCGGGGTCGACCGCTGGGGGCGTGAGCACGATCGAGGTGCCGGGCTGATCCACCGGGCCAACCGTGATCCAGCGCATCTGCTCGTAGCCGACGTCGTTTCGGACCTCGAATCCGAGCACGTCGCGATAGAACGCGAGCGAGGCTTCGGGGTCGGTGTGGGGAAGGAATGTGTTGAGAATGTTGATCTTCATGCGGGTAACGATATTCGCGTCCCGCGACCTAAACTTCTCCGTTCCTGACCGGTTTCGTCACGCGCATCGTAATGAAGCCCGGAAGACCCGTCAGCGGTCCGCCGCTTTCGCGACGGTACCGCCCGGGTGACACTCCCACGAGCTCGGTGAACCGCGTGGTGAACGTTCCGAGTGAGTTGTAGCCGACCGCGTAACAGACCTCCGTCACGCTCTGATCTCCGCGGCGCAGCAGCGTCATGGCACGCTCGATGCGGCGCGTCATGAGGTAGCTGTAAGGTGACTCGCCGTAGGCGGCGCGGAACTCGCGGCTGAGGTGCCCCGCCGAGTATCCGATGCCGCGCGCGAGCGTCTCGACGTCGAGGGGCCGCGCGTATTCACGGTCGATGCGATCGCGCACCCGCCGGAGTCGTTCGAGGTCTCGCAGTCGTTGCGTCCCGGGTGAGCCGTCCATGGTGCCTCGCCCTAGCGAGTGGCGGAGGCCGAGCGCAGCAGTGCTGCAGGCGGTGGGGAGCGGAGGCGTCCGCGAGGGGGAAACGGCGGCGGTAGGCTGTCCGCATGAGCAATCCACGGGCGGGAAAAGTCGCCGAGCGCATCCAGCAGATCATCGCGCGGCGCCTCGAGAAGGGGCTGCGCGATCCGCGGCTCGGCTTCGTCACGATCACCGATGTGCGAGTGACGGGCGACCTGCAGCACGCGAGCATCTTCTACACGGTGTACGGCGAGGAGCAGGAGCAGGTCGACACCGCCGCTGCGCTGAAGGCCGCGACCGGCATGCTGCGCACCGAGGTGGGCAAGCAGCTCGGGACGCGCCTCACGCCCACGCTGGAATTCATCCACGATGAGCTCCCTGAGAGCGCCCAGCACCTGAACGATCTGCTCGCTGAGGCGAAGCGTCGTGACGAGGAGGCCGCGGCACTCGCGGCCGGCGCTCAGTACGCGGGCGAGGCCGACCCGTACCAGAAGCCGCGGGAAGCAGACGAGGACGAGTAACCGGTAACCAGTAACCGGTAACCGGCACACGGTCACTACGGCAGCCGCACCCGCCCCTCGAATTCGACGACGAGACCATCGGCGATGAGCGAGTCGTAGGCTCTAAGGGCCTGCTCGGGATCGCGGGTGCCCCCTTCGGCCGCCGCGTTCAGGGTCGCCTCGCGCGTGATGGGCTCGGCGGAGCTCCGCAGCTGCGCCATGATCCGCCCCCGCACCTGACGGTCGCTTCCCGCGAACTTCGCTTGCTTGGGGCGTTTCTCCGGCGCGTTGTCGGGGTACCCGGCGCCGCGCCATTCGCACCACGCGGCGACCGGGCACTCGGCGCAGCGAGGCACACGCGCGGTGCACACGACTGCTCCGAGTTCCATTGCCGCCGCATTGAACAGCGCCGCGGCGTCGTCGCTTTCCGGCAGTAACCGCTCCATGTCGACGAGGTCCTGCGGCGCCGGCATCCCCGCGGCCGCATGGCCGTGCACGAGCCGCGCGATCACTCTGCGGGTGTTCGTATCGACGACGGGATGTCGGGCGCCGTAGGCGAACGCCGCGACGGCTCGCGCGGTGTACGGGCCGATACCGGTGAGCGCGAGCAGGGCATCGACGTCCTCCGGGACCCGACCGCCGTGCTGCTCGGTGATCTCGACGGCAGCGCGGTGCAGCCACAGGGCACGCCGCGGATACCCCAGCCGGTCCCAGGCGCGCACGGCTTCGCCGGGCTCCTCAGTCGCGAGTGCGGCGGGCGTCGGCCATCGCTCCATCCACGCGATCCAGCGGGGCAGCACGCGGTCGACCTGCGTTTGCTGCAGCATGAATTCGGAGACGAGGATCGCCCACGGAGTGACTTCGGGATCGCGCCAGGGGAGTGGGCGCGCTGCGGTGCGATACCAAGCGTTCAGAGCTTCTGCGATCGCCCCGGCGTCAGCTGCGACCTCAGCTTCAGCCACCGCGCGCTCCTCGTCCATCCGCTCCAGTGTAGGTGGCCGGGCAGAAGGTTCGAGCCCGGACGACCGCGTAGGCTGAGTCCGTGACGAAAGACCCCGCTGTGCTGCCCGCCCAGGGCGCGATCCTGCTCATCGACAAAGCGGAGGGGTGGACGAGTCACGACGTCGTGGCGAAGTCGCGCCGTGCTCTCGGCACCCGGAAAGTGGGGCATGCGGGCACGCTCGACCCGATGGCCACGGGACTGCTCGTGCTCGGGGCCGGCCCGTCGACCCGCTTGCTGACGCACCTAGTCGGTCTCGACAAGACGTATGTCGCGACGATCAGACTCGGTTCTGCGACCGTCACCGATGACCGCGAGGGTGATCGCATCAGCACCGCGGCGCCGGAGGCGATCGAGGCGCTGGATGCGGCGCAGATTACGCAGGCGGCAGCGACACTCACCGGCGACATCGAGCAGGCGCCGAGCGCCGTGAGCGCGATCAAGGTGGACGGGCGTCGCGCGTATGATCGCGTGCGCTCAGGCGAAGCGGTGGAGCTTCCGAAGCGACCCGTGACGGTCTACGAATTCCGCCTGGGAGTGCCGCGTCGTGGTCAGGACGAAACGGGCGCTCCGGTGATCGACCTCGAGGCGACGGTGCGGTGCTCCTCGGGCACCTACATTCGTGCCCTCGCGCGAGACCTGGGCGAGGCTCTCGGCGTCGGCGGCCACCTCACGGCCCTGCGTCGCACCCACGTCGGCCCCTTCGATGTTGCGGACGCCGCTCCGACCGAGTCCCTTGCAGCGAGCGCTGAACAGCGAACCCCGCTCCCGCTCCGCGCACCCACGGAGGTCGCGACGCAGCTCTTCCCTCGAGTCGACCTGACTCATGAGCAGGCGGTGGATCTCGGAAACGGGAAGCGAGTAGAACTCGAGGCGGGCGACACCGGCGACAGCGACAGCAAGGTCGGCAGCAACGGCGAAAGCGACGTCGGCAGCAACGGCGACAGCGACGTCGGCAGCGACGGCGACGGCGACGGCGCAGCCATGAACGCGAAGCTCGCGGCCGCCGTCGCGCCCGATGGTCGGCTCGTGGGTCTCGTCGAAGTGCGGCGCGGGCGGCTTCGCGCCGTTACGAACTTCCCGGTCGAGGCGGGGGGCGCAGCGTGATCCTCTGGTTCGCCGTGGTGCTGATCGCGCTGGCGATCCTCGCTGCAGGCCTGTGCGCGGTCGAGGCGCTCCGCAAGCGCGCTCCCAATGACTACACGATGGGCGCGACGCTGGTGGTGGCGCTCCTCCTCATCGCCCAGGTGGTGATCGCGATCGCGGCTCCCTTCGCGGGCAACGCACCGCTCGGCGATCCGCTGGAGTTCTGGATGTATCTCATCGTCGCCCTGCTCCTGCCGCTGGGCGCCGGATTCTGGGCGCTCGTGGATCGCACCCGGTGGGCGAACCTCGTGCTCGCCGTCGTGCATCTTTCTGTAGCCGTGATGACGTACCGGATGCTCGTCATCTGGGGTTGACCCGGGGTTTCCAAAAGCATTTTGAAAGAACAGTTCCGACACGCTGGCGTGTCCTCCACCCTCAAGACGTGCTTGAGGCTTTAAACTCCTCAGCTTGACTTGTGCGAATCACAACGGTGTAATTATGTGAGTGCGATCGCGAGTCCGCGTCGCAGAAGTCGAGGAGAGGACTGTTCGATGAGCGAAACGTCGCACACGCCGGTTCCCGGTGACTGGTTCGTCGATCCGGTACACCTCGGCACTCCCGGCATCCGCCGAAGCGACGAGGACGGGCTCGAGTGGCGCAAGGACGCGCTCTGCGCTCAGACCGATCCCGAAGCATTCTTCCCCGAAAAGGGCGGATCGACGCGCGAAGCCAAGCGAATCTGCGAGGGCTGCGAGGTGCGCTCCGAGTGCCTCGAGTACGCGCTCGAGAATGATGAGCGTTTCGGCATCTGGGGCGGTCTCTCGGAACGCGAGCGCCGACGCATGCGGCGCGAGGCGATCTGATTCGCACGCGGCATGGCTCCACGGCCCGCACATCTTCCGCACCTAGACTGACCGGGTGATGCGCACGCGAGTAACCGCCATCCTGGTCGCCCAGCGGGGCGGCGAGTGGCTCGACCAGACAATCGCCGGGATCACGGCTCAGAGCTTCGCTCCCACCAGCATCATCGCCGTGAATAACGGCGGCCCCGAATCGCTGCGCGAGCAACTCCTTGCGTCCGGCGCGGAGCGCGTTGTCGGCATTCCTTCGAGGGTTTTGTTCGGCCAGGCCGTGCAGCGCGGAGTCGACGCGATCGCCGCTGACGAAAGCGATGAAGAGGTCTCGGACTGGATCTGGCTGTTGAGCGAAGATTCTTGCCCGGAACCCGAGGCGCTCGAGCGCATCTGGGGGAGCGTGCAGCGGGCACCCTCGGTCGTCATCGCGGGACCGAAACTCGTCGACTGGGATTACCCGAATCGCATCATCGAACTCGGCCAGAGCCTCACGCGCTATGGATCGCGATGGACGCTTCGCCGTCAGGAACTCGACCAGCAGCAGTATGACCATATGCAGGACGTACTCGGCGTCGGACCGGTGGGCATGCTCGTGCGGCGCGACGTGTGGGATGAGCTCGGCGGCTTCGATCCCGCGCTTCCCGTCTACGACGACGGTCTCGATTTCAGCGTGCGCGCACGCCTCGCCGGTCATCGCGTGGAGGTGGCTCCGGCATCGCGGGTGCGATTCGCGCAGAGCGGTGTAGCGGGCCCGCGCATCGATCGCCGCAGGTCGGTGCTGCGACAGGCGCATCGTCAAGCCCGCACCTCGCAACTGCATCGCAGGATCGCCTACGCGCCTGCACCCCTCGCCTTCTTCGAGTGGCTCGGGCTGCCCATCTACGCGGTGCTCCGTGTGCTGTGGGCTCTGATCCGCGAACAACCGGGAAATATGCTCGGCGAGTTCGTCGCGGCATTCGCCGTATTCTTCAAGCCGCATGCGATCATTGCGGCCCGTCGCCGCATTCGAGCGCACTCGACAGCCGGGTGGCCCGCGGTGAGGCAGCTGCGCGTCGACCCGAAGACGGTGCGAACTGCGCGGATGATCGACCGCGAGGCTATCCTTGCCTCTCTCGGGCGGCGGCGTCGCGAGATGCACTTCATCTCCTCCGGCGGCCTCTCCGTGCTCATCGTCGCCGCCGCGATTTCGATAGTGCTCACCTGGTGGGCGCTGCCGCAGACGAGCCTGTTCGGAGGCGGCCTCGCGCCCCTCAGCTCGCTCGACCAGCTCTGGGTGAACACGCGTCCGATCGACGGCAATCCCGCGGATCCGTTCACCTGGGTGCTCGCGCTGATCGGCACGCTGACTTTCTGGAACCCCTCGCACGCCATCGTGCTTCTCATCGTCGTCGCAATTCCGCTCGCGGCGCTCGGAGCGTGGATCTGGGCGGCGCAGCTCACGGCGTCGAAGGCGGGGCGCGCGCTGCTGGCCCTCGGTTTCGCGTTCAGCCCCGTACTGCTCGGCTCGCTCGAGGGCGGCCGTCTTCAGACGCTCGTGCTCTCCGTCGTGCTGCCGTGGCTGCTCCTCGCGGCGTCTCGCTGCCGCGAGTCCTGGAGCTGGGCTGGCACCGCGTCTCTGCTCGCTGCCGCGGCACTCGCTGCGGCTCCGATCCTCATTCCCGCCGGGTTCGTGATGCTCGTCGTGGGCCTGTTCACGACCCTCCGCGGTTTGGCGCGCGTGCTGACGACGGCGCTCGTGCCGGCGATCCTCTTCGCCCCCAAGATCGTGACGAGCATTGTGGATGGGCGACCGCTCGACATCCTCGTTGACCCGGGCATCGTGGCTCCGTTCGAGCCCGGCACCGTGTGGCATCTGCTGCTCGGCTTCCCGGAGTTCGGGCTCGACGGGTGGGCGCGCATCCTCGACGGCGTGGGTCTCGGTGGCCCGCCAGCGACGCTCCTCGTCGGGGTGCTCATGGCTCCGCTCGCGCTGCTCGCACTGCTCGGCCTGTTCACCGAGCGCGTCGCGGTGACGCTGCTCCACGCGGTGCTCGGCGCACTGGGACTCGCGACCGCGCTCGCCGCTCCGCTGCTGCGACTCAGCACGATGGGCGACGAGGTCATTGCGGTGTGGACGGGCTCCGGGCTCGCGCTGTACTGGATCGCGTTGCTCGGCCTCGCGGCGGTCGGCGCGCAGGCGTTGCGCAGGGCCGCAGCTCCCGTCATAGCTGTGGCGCTGGTCGCGGCCGCCGTCGCCGTTGCGCCCGTGGGCGTACAGCTCACGCTCGACCGCGTGCCCCTGCGTCCCGCGAGCGAGCAGATGCCGGCTCTGGTGCAGGCCGCGGGTGAGATCGACCCGCACGTGCGCACGCTGGTCGTCACCGCGCAGGACGCGCACGAGGTGCGAGCCCAGCTGGTCTCGGGTGGCGGCCTCCGACTCGATGAGATTCGCACGTCCCGTTCTACCCCCGGCGAAGAGGAGGCGGATCGGCAGCTCGCCGAGATCGTCGGCGGTCTTGCGAGCGTGGGTGGGCCAGAGGTCGGCGACGCCCTTCGCGAGGCGGGCATCGCGTTCGTGCTGCTTCCGACTGAGGGGGACGAATTCGAGCGCGCCGAACTGCAGCGGGTCTTCGACCAGCACCAGGCGCTCGCGAGTGCGGGCCTCACGCAGCAGGGGCTTCTGTGGCGCGTGCAGCAATCAGACGCCACCGACGCTGAAGCGGGAGATGTCACCACCCGCGTGGGCGGCACCTCTTTGAGCGGCTCGACGATCTGGGCGATTCAGTTGGCGGTGCTGTTCGGGGTCGTGCTGCTCGCGCTTCCTACGGCCGAGCTGACGTGGCGCCCGCAGAAGCGCAAGCGGCCGCCGCGGCGCACGCCGCAGCGTGAGGAGGCGAAGCGATGATTGAACGAGCTCGATTCCTCCGCGGCGGGGCGCGGGCGGTGACCGGCCTCGTCGTCATCGCGGCCGGAGCCGCGGCGCTCCTCCTCGTCAGCACGCTGGAACTCCCGTCGGTCGAGCGCGAGCCCGTCGCGGTGACCGTCGACACGACGCAGCAGACGACGCGCTCGCTCGTGTGCGCAGGAGCGTTCGCGGAACTCGGGGCGGACACCGCGCGACCCGGCGTCGCGATCCCCGGCGGCGAACCTGCCGTCAGTACCGCGGGAGACCCTTCGGGCACCGCTGCCCTCGCGCGAACGGAGGGGAACGGGGGGCTTCCGGCCGTGATCACGGCGCCTGAATCCGAGCCGCTCGCCGCAGCGCAGACGCAGAGCCTCGACACGGTCAACCTGCGCGGGGCCGCGGCGAGTAGTTGCACGGAACCCCTCAACGAGCAGTGGCTCATCGGCGGCGGATCGTCGCTGGGAGTCGCAACGACGTTGAGCCTGGGCAACCCTGGCACGGTGCCTGCAACAGTCTCCGTAACGGTGTTCGACGAAAGCGGCGAAGTGGACGCCGTGCAGACGGCTGGCGTGCTGGTGGCCCCGGGAACTCAGCAGAGCGTATCGCTCAACGGTTATGCGCCTGATCGCGAGCGGCTCGCTGTGCGGGTCGTGAGCACGGGTGCTCCCGTCGTCGCGCACTTGGGTGTTGCGCAAAGCTCGGGCATCGACCCCTTCGGGATATCAGGTGTGACGTCTCAGCGCGAGCCGCAGACCGAGGTGGTCATTCCGGGCATCGCGAACGCGCGGGGAGACGACCAGGGTCCGAGCGACTCGGGGGAGGGCGACGCGTTCCCGATGCTGGTGCGGGCGTTGGCTCCGGGTGACGAGGAGGGCAACGTGAGCGTGCGCGCGATCGATGACGATGGTCGTGCGACGGATCTCGGCACCCTGACGCTCGTGCCGCGGGCTGTCGGAGAGCTCTCGGTCACTGAGATCCCCAGGGGAACGAACGCGTTGGTGCTCGATGCCGATGTGCCGGTGATTGCGACGGCGATGGGCTCGGCGGGAGACGAGGAGAACCACGACTTCGAGTGGTTTGCTCCGGCTCCCCAGCTCGCAGCGAAAGACCGCGTTGCAGTCCCGGTTGCCTCTGGCGGTCGGCTCGTCCTCGCGAATTCCGGCGACTCCGGGGCGGATGTCGAGCTGCAGCGGGCTGATGGCAAGGGGAAGGCGACGCGCGTGTCGGTGAAGCCCGGGGCGACTCGGGTGATCACCGTATCGAGTCCGTCGATACTCACGAGTTCCCAGCCCGTCAGCGCCGCGGTCCGAATGTTCTCGGGAAGCACGATCGCTGGATTCCCGATCGTGGCGCCGGATCCTCGCGACGCATCGCTCACGGTCTACACGCGGTAGCCACGTAGACTGAGACCATGTTCGGTCGTCGAAAGTCCGCAGCGGAACGGCAGACGCACATGCCGTCACGGACTCGGGCCTCGCGGCACGGTCGCCGACCGATCCGCTCGTCCCTTTCGGGGCCCACGTTGCCGGACCCCGAAAGCCGGGTACGTCGTTTCGAGGCGGACGCCCGCGCCGCGGTCGAGGTGCTCCAGGGCTATCTTCCGGCTGAGCTGCAGGGCGTTCGCTTCGGTTTTCAGACGGTGCCGACCGTCGAAGCCGGAGAGAGCCAGGCCCCGCTGCTCTACTCGGTCGACCGGGCGGCGCGGAGCATCGTGCTGTACAGGATGCCGATACAGCGGGCGACCGGGCTCCACGTCGACGACGCGGAGCACCGGCGGTACTTCGTGGAGCACTGCACCTATCGCGCGGTGTGCGAGTACCTCGGCGCCGATCCCTGGGATCTGATCCCGGGCCGGTTTGATCATTACTGATCTCGCCGCAGAGCGCCCGAGTTCGTCGCAGAGCCGCAGTGTGCGGGCTACCAGCTCCGCCGACGCTTTGCAGACATAATGGGAACCATGAGCGCGCGCATCTTGGTGGTTGACGACGACAGGGCTCTGGCGGAGATGCTGGGCATGGTGCTGCAGGGCGAGGGCTTCACTACCGAGCATTCTGCTGACGGCACCGAGGCGGTCGAAAAGTTTCGCGAGATGCGACCCGACCTGGTGCTGCTCGATGTCATGCTGCCGGGGCTCGACGGTATCGAGGTTGCCGAAAAGATTCGGGCTGAGTCGGGCACACCGATCATCATGCTGACCGCTCGCACTGATACTCGGGACGTGGTGCGCGGACTCGAAGCTGGTGCCGACGATTATGTGGTGAAGCCGTTCAACCCCGCTGAGCTCATTGCGCGCATTCGTGCGCGTCTGCGTGAACCGCAGCAGGAGTCGAGCGAGACGCTGCGCATCGGCGACCTCACGATCGATGTCTCCGCGCACGAGGTGCGTCGCGGTTCGCAGCCCATCTCGCTGACCCCGCTCGAGTTCGATCTGCTCGCGATCCTCGCGCGGAAGCCTCAGCAGGTCTTCACTCGCGAGGTGCTTCTCGAGAAGGTGTGGGGGTATCAGTACAAGGCCGACACGCGCCTGGTGAACGTGCACGTGCAGCGGTTGCGCGCCAAGATCGAGCAGGATCCGGATCACCCGACCATCGTCACCACGGTGCGCGGTGTCGGGTACCGCGCCGGCACGCCGTCTGAGTAAGCCCCATGTCGCGCGCCCGACGCACGAGACTCAGCACGGTGCTGCGCCGCGTCCGAGTCAAGTGGCTGCGCGCCACGGATCCCATCTTGGGACCCTTCCGTGCGCGCTGGCGGCGGTCGCTCATGGTACGAACCATGACGACCACGGGTCTCGTCACCGGACTGATCGTGCTCATCGCCGGACTGTTCATCTTGGGCAGCGTCGCCGACGACCTATATTCCTCGCGCAAGGAACAGGCACTCTCGGACTCAGCCCGTGCGACGCTCGCTGCACAGCGTCAGATCGACGCCTCAGACGCGACGGACCGCGGCGGGCTCTCCGCGCTCGCGGCCTCCGTGCGCCGAACTGTGCAGGACACGTCATCGAGTCAGATGGTCTACATGCGGCGACAAGCGGGCCAGGGAAGTTACCCGGACGCGCCTCCGCCCTCATACACGAGCGAGATGCTTCCTGAGGCGGTGACCTCTGAACTCGCGAACGCCGTGCAGTCCGGTGAGGAAGCGCAACTGTGGCAGCCGGTGACGTTCACTGCTGAGGATGGAACGCTCTCTTCGGGAATCATCGTCGCTTCGAGCCTCACATTCCCGTCGGGCGCGGGCGTCTACGACCTATACATTGGTTACGACCTCGCGGATACGCAGGACACGCTCGCCTTCGTGCAGCGCACCCTCCTGATCACTGCCGCGGCCATGATGGCCTTTATCGGCGTGCTGGTGTGGATCATGTCACGCATTGTCTTCCGGCCGATCCGCGCTGCCGCCGCGACCAGTCGTCGCCTCGCTGCAGGCGAAAGCGATGCACGCATGCCGCTGCAGAATGACGAGCACTTCGACGTGCTGTCCGAGGGCTTCAACGAGATGGCGGAGACCCTCCAGATGCGTATCCAGGAGCTCGATCAGCTCTCCGAGATGCAGCAGCGCTTCGTGTCGGACGTCTCGCACGAGCTGCGCACCCCGCTTACGACGGTGCGGCTCGCGAGCCAGGTGCTGCAGAGCAACGCCGAGGGGCTTGAAGCTGGGCAGCAGCGAGCGGTCGAGGTGCTGAATGCGCAGATCGACCGTTTCGAGTCCTTGCTCGAGGATCTGCTTGAGATCTCGCGATACGACGCGGGCCGAGTCACGCTCGAAACCGAGCCCACGAACCTGGTGAAGCTCGCTACTGAGGTGGTCGACAGTCTGCAGCCGCTGTCGCCGGGCATCATTGAGGTACGGGCCCTCGGCGGGTACGGGCGAGTCGATGTTGATGCCCGCCGCATTCGTCGGATCGTGTCGAACCTGGTGGGGAACGCCATCGAACACGGGGAAGGGCGAGAGATCGTGGTGACGATCGATTCCAACGCGTCGGCGGTGTCCCTCGCGGTACGCGACTGGGGCATCGGAATGCGTGCGGATGACCTTGATCACGTGTTCGATCGATTCTGGCGTGCGGACCCGTCGCGCAAGCGCACACTCGGCGGGACCGGCCTCGGTTTGGCGATCGCTCAGGAGGATGCTGCGGTGCACGGCGGCATCATCGAAGCGTGGTCGAAGCCGGGGCAAGGCACGAACTTCCGCCTGACGCTGCCGCGGGGTGACGCGACGAGCTTCATGTCACCACTGCCTCTGGTGCCGGATGATGTCGAGGCAGAGGGCGATCCGCAAGCGACCGGAGGCTGGCTCAGACGTCCGTTGCGTCGCATTCGGAAGGAGGGCAGGCGATGAGACGTCAGTCGCGAGCGGCGGCTTCGATGCAGTCCTCCCGGCGCGTCCGCGGAGGCGCAGGATCACGCACGCGGATTCGGGGTGCGGTCGCGGTCGCCGCGGTCGTGCTGCTCCTCACTGGCTGTAACGCCATTCCAGGATCGGGCCCGGTTCAGGCCGGTCTCGAAAACCTCGAGCAGGCCGAGCAGCAAGTGCAGTTCAATCCGGGCGGGCCGGCGGCGGGGTCGTCGCAGGAAGATGTCGTGCGCGGGTTCGTGCTCGCTGCAGTGTCGAGCGAGGATGATTTCGCCGTCGCGCGCGAGTTTCTGACTCCTGACTACGCGGAGCAGTGGAGCCCCGATTCCGATGTGCTCATCGATGACGGCGGGCGTCCGTTCCAGCAGAACGATGACGGCTCGGGCACGCTGTCTGTGTCCGCGACGGCGAAGCTCGACGCAGACGGATTCATGCTGCCGATCGAGCCGGGGGAGAGCACCGATCTGAGGTTCGAGCTCCAACAGGTGGGCGGCGAGTGGCGCATCTCGTCTGCACCGAACGGCATCATCCTCGACGCCACGACGTTCACCACCCTCTGGTCGCAGCATCAGCTGTACTTCGTCGGACCCGCTGGGACGCTCGTGCCCGAGACCCGCTGGTTCCTTACGCGGGCGGCCCTGCCCACGGAGATCGTGGGCGCGCTCCTCGCGGGGCCGGGTGAGCGCCTAGCCGAGGTCGTGCACAGCGGCTTCCCGGCGGGAACCAAGCTCGCCTCGAATTCGGTGCCGGTCGTGGACGGCCGAGCGAGAGTCGACCTCACGGGAACCGTGCTCGAGGCAACGCCCGAGGCGCTGGCCGAGATCCGGCAGCAGCTGCGTTTGAGCCTGCAGACGGTGCAGAACGTGAACGGCGTTGACCTTTCCGCGGAGGGGACAGCGGTGCGCTTCGATGCCGCGGACGACGCGAGCGAGCCGCAACCGGTCAACGATATGTGGGACGCATCGGCGCTCGTGGGCTCCGAATTCGGGAGCTTCGTTTCGGGCGAATTCGAGGTCGCCGAGGGGTTCGCTGCGACGCTCAGCGACTACGATCCGTCGGCGATCACGGTGAACCCGTCCGGAGATGCCGTGGCGATCCTTTCTCCGGCCGGTATCAGCCGGATCGACGCGGCAGGCGTGGTCGCGGTTGACGAACGCCGCGGGCTCCTCCCTCCCATGTTCGACCGTTTCGGATACGTGTGGTCGCTCCAGGTATCTCAGCCGCAGACCATGCTGGCGACCCCGAAAGAGAGCTCGTCAGTGCAGGTTCCAGCACCGTGGCTCGAAGGTAGGAAAGCAGTGGCCGTGAGGCTATCCCCGGACGGGAGCAGGATCGCCGTGCTCGTCGCTGACGAGCACGGCAGCCAGGTGCTCGTTGCCGGAGTCGTGCGCGATAATTCCGGGCGCCCCGAGAGCGTCACCACCGAGGCAGATGTGCAGCTGTGGGCTTCGGGCGATCCCGTCGATCTCGATTGGGTGGGTCAGAACCGCTTCGCAGTGCTCACGAAGACGGATTCGACGAGTCGTGTGACCCTTGGCGGAGTCGGACTGCTGCCGATCGATCTGGGTTCGGTCGAGGGAGGTGTGCACCTTGCAGGCGGGTCGGCGCGCACGCAATTGCGCGTGCTGGGCGCGGGGCGCGAGCTGTATGCCTCGCAGGCGAACGGTTGGCAGCGAGCCGCAACCGACGTGCGGGTGCTCGCGAAGCGAGGGTAGCGCGCAGTATCACGTGTTCACAGTCGCGGTGCGGAGGAAGTTTCTCCAGAAGTTCCGCGGGAGTGGAGACGCAGCGGGCTGGTGCGCGCTCGAATCGTGGACGCTGGTCGCATGAACTCAGCACCGCTTCGGGAACTCATGCGCGATCTCGCTGCGCTCATCTGGCCGACGGCCTGCGTTGCGTGTGGCGCACCCGACCGCGACTGCTGCGCGGATTGCTTCGCTCGGCTTCGCACGCTTCCTGAAGGGAAGACGTTGGTAGTCGCTGGCGTCCCCTGTTTCGTGCGCGGCACCTACGCCGGCCCGCTTCGGGCACTGCTCGTCGCGTTCAAGCACGAAGGAAGATTCGGCTTTCGTGGAGTGCTCGGCGACGCACTCAGATCTCCGCTGCTCGACGCTCTCGCGCTCGCCGCAGTGAGCTCGCGCTCGGAGCCTCCGCTGCTCGTCGCGATGCCTTCGAGACCCAGCAGCGTGAGAAAGCGCGGATACCGACATCTGGAGGTGCTCATTGCGAAGGCGCTTCCGCGAGGCATGCCTCGGCCGCGGGTCGTGCGCGCGCTCCGCACGACGCGCGGAAGGGTGGGGCAGGTGGGGTTGAGCTCGTCCGAGCGCGAGCGCAACGCGGGCAGGATCGCGGTCAGTCGTCGTTTCCGTCGCTCGGTGCGCGGACGCGGGATCGTGCTCGTCGACGACATTGTGACAACCGGCGCAAGCGTGCGCCGAGCGATACTTTCACTCGAAACTGCAGGGGGCAAGGTGGTTGCAATTGCGGCTCTGAGTGCCGCTGAAAGACGCGACTCACCAGGAGAATCTGCGAACTCGATCCAGACCGGACGAGGAGGTGGAATCGCCGCCGAAGGGTGGAGTAGAGTTCCCGGAAAGGCGTAACGGTGCGTCAGATGGCACACCCGCCTGAGTCTCCAGGGAGGTCACCATGGACGTGAACATCCGCGGCAAGAACGTCGGTATTACCGATCGGTTCGAGAACTATGTCGAGTCGAAAACGGAGAAGGTCGAGGGGCTGCTCCCTCGAGCACAGGCGTTCGAAGTGAGAGTGTCGAGGCAAAGTGATCGAAGTCCTCAGAACGGCGATCATGTTGAGATTACGCTCATCGGTCCGGGGCCGGTGATCCGCGCGGAATCCGCGGGTGGAGATAAGTACTCAGCGTTCGACATCGCGTACGGTCGCGTGCTCGAGCGCATTCGACGCATGAAGGACAAGCGACAGGATCGGCGCGGGCGCGGGCGGATCTCGCTCGCCGATGCGGCAGCATCAGACTTCGAAACGATCGACGTGACGCCGGCGCCGCTCGAGGTGCTGGAGGCCGTTGCCACGGGGGAGGTGCCTGTCGTTCAGGATGAGGAGCAGGATTACTCGCCCGTGGTGATCCGCACCAAGGAGTTCCCGGCGGAGCGGATGACCACCGAAGATGCCGTGGACCGAATGGAGCTCGTCGGTCACGACTTCTTCCTGTTCATCGCGGAGGAGACCGGGCGCCCGAGCGTTGTCTACCGTCGCAAGGGCTGGAACTACGGAGTGATTTCCCTCACTGACGGAGAGTAGGGAAGTGCGGTTCCTGCCGGGCGGCCCGCGGGTCGCCCGGCAGACTGTGAAGTGTCGGTTTTGGTAGAGGCTGATTTAGTTGGATTCGGTCAGCGAAAGCTCGCGCGTCGTAGCGCGACAGGCCGCTTCGAGCTCGTCGGGCGGGACGTGGCCGATCTTGACATCGTTGATGCCGCGCCCCGCATGAGGCGACGGACCGTGGACTCGGCGACCTTCTCGCACCCAGGTGCGCAGTGCTTCGGGACGGGCACCGGGCTGCTCACCAATGCGCTTGTAGGCGCCGGTGCGGGTCTCGGGATTTTCCGCGCGTCGATCGCCATGCGCGTTGCTCGTTCTTTGAGCTTGGTGAGGTACTTACCGGGTGCTGCCATGATGGCGGGTCCCTCCGGGTGCCGTTACCCTCCATCAAACCCGACACGATTCATGCACGTTGCGTGCCGTATTACGTCGACGCTCGGCGCGAAGGTCGACTATATTCCACGCGCGAGTTGAGCCTCAGCGATGAATCGGTGCGCAGACCGCATGAGCTCTTCTCCGAAGACGGAATGCTGTGCTCGAGCCAAGGCCTTGAAAGCGTGAGCAGTGGACCTAAATGGAACCTGGGCAGTACCTATGCGGCGGTGAATCCTCGGATTCGTTCACGGCGCACCGTAACGTGCGGCTTACTACTTCTCGACCCAAGGACGTGTTGTGAAACAGAAATCATTGAAGCTCGCCGCTCTCTTATCCCTCCCACTCCTCCTGGCTTCGACGCCCGCTATCGCTCAGGCTGCCCCGGAGTCTGAGGATCCGGCTGTGGTGATCCCAGGCTCGCCCGTTGAGCAAGTCCGAATGGAATGACTGAGAGCGAATGGCGCGCGCTTCCTGAAGAACGGCAAATCACACTCAAGGAGCAGCAGAGCTCTGAGGAAGAGCGCTCCGAAGCTGACGTGCTGATGGCACCTACCGCAACTCTGTTCATGGACAGTGTGCGCTCATCCAGCGACGATCTCGAAGCCATTTTTGCTCAGTACTCGGACGTTCATTCGCGATTTGAGGTGAGCACTGAGGACTCGACTTACTGGTTGAAGTACTACTCCGGAGCGGAGCCGAACCGCATCGAAGAATACAAGCGAGCTATACGAAAGATAGTGAAAGCGACCGGCTTCGGCGCGAAAATAGAGCCAGTTGACTACCTCTACTCGCGCAATGAAGCCGTACTGTCTGAAATCGTCGCTCGTGAAGGCGTTTGGGCCGAACGCCTCGGGGACGGAAACATCGTAGGCGCTCCTGACCCGCTTGGAGACGGCGTCGTCCGTGTCGGCGTCGCACTTGACGGAGTCGAGGGAAAACTCGACGCATCCTGGCAAAAGTCGGAAATCGACGGGGTCTCCGTCGTGTTCACATCATCGGACTCCCCACTCGTTGAGCCGCAATCAAGAATCGTTGATTACTCCCCGTACAGTCCTGGCGCCCGGCTAAACAAGTACAACGGAAGTTTTGTCTGCACGAACGGCTTCGGGTGGAGACGATGGTCTGACAACAAGCTCATGGGCTCGACGGCCGCTCATTGCTACGGCTACTCCGGCGCTGATCAATTCTTCAACAACGGAAACATCGTAGGAACTCGTAATGCGTCCCATCAGAACTTCAGTAAGGATGCCGTCCTGATGACGCTTTATGGTGGCAACTCTGTTGCGCCGAATGTGTACGTCGGCGCGAGCAACTCGTCGACAATCTACCCGTTGGTCGGCGCGGCAGTGTTGCCAATCGGCTCCCCGATCGCGCTCACTGGCGCGTCTTCTGGAAGCCACGTATCATCCGTCGCTGCCAAAGGGCTACAAGCGTCATACACCACTATCAATGGCAGTTCAATTGTGGTCTCGCCGCTGTATGGTACGTGGTCTCGAACTGCGAACAGTGGCGATTCTGGTGGCGGCTGGATCACTTCCGACTCAAAGAATCGAGCGTATGCACATGGATCCCATTTCGGTTATGCCACCATTCCCGGTGTCGGCTCATACGCTTCCTACATCGACATCAACACGTTCAGCGCTGCAGTCAAAGCCACCATTTACACGCAGTAGTGCTGCGGTCGCTGCTATGAGATCGCGCCAGCGTCTACTTCTGCCTATCGCTGGCGTCGGCCTCCTTATATCGGCGGCTCTCGCAGGGTGCGCTTCGGCGGAACCCGTGAGAGCCACACCTCAGACAGCGGTGCCCACCGCACCTCCGACGCCAGTAGGAACATGGGCTTCCGAGGACATATCCGGCCTGACCGCTGAGATTGACGAAAGCGGCGAATTTTCCTTCGCCGGGCCCTGTCAGGTTTCGGGGCTCTGGAAGGAGACAAGCACGGGGTACTCCGCGTGGATGGACTCAATGTTGGGCATCGGGGGTTGCCCTGAGAGTTTCATTTTCGACCGCATGACGATCACTTCGTTTGAGCTCGATGGGCCTCGTCTCACCTTTTTCGACGCAGGCGGTGGAACGGCCGCCTTTATCAAGGAGTAGCCGCGAGCCACTTGCGGCTTGGAGTCACTTCCACACGGTGTCGCGGATGTCCCCCGACCGTCTTCGAACTGTTTGAAGAAGGGCACCGACTCCGGTGGCTTTTCTGGCGCACCAGTAAAGCCACCGAGCTGTTTAACGCGCGGAACAATGCGCAGCGAGCGAAGGCCGTCGTTCCGCAGGAGCTCGTAGGGTGATCAGCGAGCGCCCGGCGGCATGAAGGCCTCCGGGCGCTCGCAGTGCAAGCCGCGCGATGGTGGCGAGAGGATCGATATCGTTGACTCGCGCGGATGCCAGTGTGCGCAGGTCGGCGTCGCCCTTCTCGTGCAAGAGAGCGTGAATCTCACTCGGGTCATCGGTCAGGTGGAAGCCGCGGACGTAGCCTTCGGGCGCCACCCTTGAACATCCGGACTTACCAGCGGCCTGCCTGTCTCCGGTGCCGGTTTCGTTGTCCGCGGGCCTTTCGCCCGTGAGATCCCCTGCAACCCCGCGCCCCGCATGAGGCGACGGACCGTGGACTCGGCGACCTTCTCGCACCCAGGTGCGCAGTGCTTCGGGACGGACACCGGGCTGCTCACCAATGCGCTTGTAAGCGCCGGTGCGGGTCTCGGGGTTTTCCGCGCGCCGATCGCCATGCGCGTTGCTCGTTCTTTGAGCTCGGAGGGGTACTCACCGGGTGCTGCCATGATGGCGGGTCCCTCCGGGTGTTGTTACCCTCCATCAAGCCCGACACGATTCATGTTGTCAGGCGCTACAGCTGGTCCCGACGCAGACGCCATCCCCAGCGCAGCACATTCGCGAACGCCTCGGCGACGATGCCGAGCGTCATCTTCGAATGCCCGTCGGTTCGCTCGACGAACGTGATGGGAATCTCGGAGATCGGGCAGGCCAGGCGTTCGAGAGTCCAAGCCGTCTCGACCTGAAACGCGTAACCCTCGGAGTCGAGCTGGTCGAGGGAGACGACGCTCAGCCACTCGGCGTCGTACACGCGAAAGCCGCTGGTGAGATCCCGCAGGCGCGAGCGGAGCACGACTCTCGCGAAGCCGGTGCCCGCGCGCGAGATCCACCGACGGTAGAGCGGCCAGTTGACGATGCGGCCCCCGGGAACCCAACGGGCGCCGATCACGAGTCCCGCTCCGGCATTCGCTTCGGCGAGCAGCCGCGGGAGGTCGCTGGAAAGGTGGGAGCCGTCCGAGTCCATGGTGACGATCCGCCGGTAGCCCTCGGACAGCGCGATTCGGAAGCCGTGGGTATAGGCGGTGCCGAGGCCCAGCTTCGCGGCACGATGGTGCACGCGCACGTGAGGGAGGGTCTCGGCAATGCGATCCGCCGCCGCGCCGGTGCCGTCAGGGCTCGCGTCGTCAATAATGAGGATGTGCGCGTCCGGAATGTGCTGCCGCACCGAGGCGACCGTCGACCCGATCGTCGCGAGCTCGTTATACGTCGGGAGCACGACGAGAATTTCCGGTCGTGAATGCGGCACGAGATCCTCTCTTCGGGAGCGTCAGAGAGGTCAGACACTGCCCCGCCGCTCCGAACACCTATATTGGCATCTCCCCAGCCGCACGACAGATAGCCATTGCTAAGCTGGGGCGTTGTCACAATTTGACAACAACGGCGGCCCTCAGCCGAGGTGCCTCACCGTGCAGAACGTACAGGAGAGACAACGTGGCCACAGTTCTCGAAAAGCTTCTTCGCGTCGGCGAAGGTCGCATCTTGAAGAAGCTCGAGCGCCAGGCGAAGCTCGTGGCGGACCTCGAGGGCACCTTCTCCGAACTGAGCGACGAGGAGCTGCGCGAGGAGACCACGGAGTTCCGCGAGCGCCTTGAAAAGGGCGAATCGCTCGACGACTTGCTCCCTGAGGCGTTCGCCGCCGTGCGTGAGGCCGCGAAGCGCACCATCGGCCTCAACCCTTTCCCCGTGCAGATCATGGGTGGCGCGAACCTGCACCAGGGAAACATCTCCGAGATGAAGACCGGTGAAGGCAAGACGCTCGTGGCGACGATGCCGGCATACCTGAACGCACTCGCGGGCAAGGGCGTCCACATCGTCACTGTGAACGACTACCTCGCGAGCTATCAGAGCGACCTGATGGGCCGCGTGTTCCGCGCGCTCGGAATGTCCACGGGCTGCATCGTGTCGGGGCAGGATCCCGCAACGCGCCGCGAGCAGTACAACGCTGACATCACGTACGGCACGAACAATGAGTTCGGCTTCGATTACCTGCGCGACAACATGGCCTCCACGGCGGCCGAGCGCGTGCAGCGCGGTCACTTCTTCGCGATCATCGACGAGGTCGACTCGATCCTCATCGACGAGGCTCGTACGCCTCTCATCATCTCGGGACCGTCGTCCGGCGACGCGAACCGTTGGTTCAACGAGTTCGCGCGAATCGCGCGCAAGCTCGAGGCAGGGGTCGACTACGAGGTCGACGAGAAGAAGCGCACCGTCGGCGTGCTCGAGCCGGGCATCGAGAAGGTCGAGGACTACCTCGGCATCACGAACCTGTACGAGTCGGTCAATACCCCGCTGATCTCGTTCCTGAACAACTCGATCAAGGCGAACGCGCTGTTCACGCGCGACAAGGACTACGTCGTGCTGAACGGCGAGGTGCTCATCGTCGACGAGCACACCGGCCGTATTCTGGCGGGTCGTCGCTACAA
Source organism: Leucobacter sp. USHLN153 (assembly GCF_037145615.1). NCBI lineage: Bacteria > Bacillati > Actinomycetota > Actinomycetes > Micrococcales > Microbacteriaceae > Leucobacter > Leucobacter sp. USHLN153. The sequence goes on along the minus strand of NZ_JBBCXE010000001.1, from coordinate 565,895 downwards.
CGAGGGCATGCACCAGGCGATCGAGGCCAAGGAAGGGGTGCAGGTCAAGGCCGAGAACCAAATGCTCGCGACCGTCACCCTGCAGAACTACTTCCGCCTGTACGAGAAGCTCTCCGGCATGACCGGCACCGCCGAAACCGAGGCGAGCGAGTTCATGTCGACGTACAAGCTCGGCGTGGTTCCGATCCCGACGAACCGCACGATGCAGCGCAAGGATCAGCCGGACCTCGTTTACAAGAACGAAGAAGCGAAGTTCGCGCAGGTCGTCGTGGACATCGCTGAGCGTTACGAGAAGGGGCAGCCGGTGCTCGTCGGCACGACGAGCGTCGAGAAGAGCGAGTACCTCTCTCGTCTGCTCGCGAAGGCCGGTGTGCGCCACGAGGTGCTCAACGCGAAGAACCACGCGCGTGAGGCCGCGATCATCGCCCAGGCCGGTCGCCTCGGAGCGGTGACCGTCGCTACGAACATGGCCGGTCGTGGCACCGACATCATGCTCGGCGGCAACGCCGAGTTCCTCGCGGTGCAGGAGATGACGTCGCGGGGGTTGTCGACCGAGGACGACCCGGACGCCTACGAGGCCGCCTGGGACGACGTGTTCGCCTCCGTGAAAGAAGCCGTCGCCGTCGAGGCCGACAAGGTCATCGAGGTCGGTGGTCTCTACGTGCTCGGCACCGAGCGGCACGAGTCGCGCCGCATCGACAACCAGCTGCGCGGCCGCTCGGGTCGACAGGGCGACCCCGGCGAGAGCCGCTTCTACCTGTCGCTCGGCGACGACCTCATGCGCCTCTTCAACTCGGGCGCTGCGGCTGCGCTGATGAACCGAGACAGCTTCCCCGACGATCTCGCGATCGAGTCGAAGGTGGTGACGCGCGCGATCCAGAGTGCGCAGAGCCAGGTCGAGCAGCGCAACGCTGAGATCCGCAAGAACGTCCTCAAGTACGACGACGTCCTTGATCGTCAGCGTAAGGCGATCTACCACGACCGTCAGCAGATCCTCGACGGCGAAGAGATAGAGTCGCGCATCGACACGTTCCGTGAGCAGACGATCGACGCGATTCTCGACTCGCACGGGCACGACGGCGACTGGGACTTCGACGCGCTCTTCAACGACCTGCGTCAGGTGTACCCGGTCGGGCTCACCGTCGACGAGCTGCTGGCGGAGGCCGGTGGATCCCGCCGCGTCGACCGTGCCTTCCTGCGTCGCGAGATTCTCTCGGACGCCGAAGTTGCATATGAGAAGCGCGAGGAGACCCTCGGGGCCGAGGCGATGCGGGAGCTCGAGCGCCGTGTTGTGCTCGCGACCATTGACCGCCGCTGGCGCGATCACCTCTACGAGATGGAGTACCTCAAGGAGGGCATCGGGCTCCGCGCGATGGCGCAGCGCGATCCGCTCGTCGAATACCAGCGCGAGGGCTTCAACATGTTCGAGGGCATGATGGGGCAGATCAAGGAGGAGTCGCTGGGGCTGCTCTACAACCTCGAGGTCCAGGTGCGTCCGGCCGCGGGGCCGCAGGATCACGTGCACCTCGAGGGCGGCGGCCTCGAAGCGGAGCAGAGCGCCGACCAGTCGAAGCTGAGCTACAGCGCGCCGAGCGAAGATGGCGAACCCGAGGTGAGCGGCGCGAAGAGCCCGTCGGGTGCGAAGTCCGCGCGCATGTCCGCGGCGTCGCGAGCCACGCCCGGAAGGGGCGGCGCGGCGGCCCCCGCGGAGGAGCCGCGCGGCGCCTTCGGTCAGGCAAGCGGCAACGGCGCGAAGAACCGCGCCGAGCGGCGCTCCGAGAAGAAGAAGTAAGGCGCTTTCGCGCTGCAACCACCCGTGATCCGCTCCGGCGGACCGAGCGAGAGAACATCTATGGCGAACGAGACGAACCCGCGTCCGACCAAGAACGAACGACGCGCTGAAGCCCGCGCGCAGGCCGCTGCGGCACGCGAGCAGGAGAAGAAGCGGGAGAAGCGCAATCGCCTCTACCTGCAGGGCGGTATCGCGGTCGGCGTGATCGCCATTCTCGCGATCGTCGCACTCGTGCTGACTCAGTCCGTGAAGCCGGCAGGTCCCGGGCCCGCCAATATGGCGTCGGGTGGCGCGGTGTTCACCAAGGATCTGAAGGTGATCGAGGGGCCGGCGCTGGAGCCCGGTGAGGACCGCGTCGCGCCCGAGGCTGACTTCGACACCCTCCCAGTCGAGGTAGCGGTGTACGCCGACTACATGTGCCCCTTCTGCGGCCAGTTCGAGCAGCAGTACGGCACGATGCTCGAGAACTATGTCGGCGCCGGAGACGTGCAGCTCGAACTGTACCCGCTCAACTTCCTCGACAATAGCTCGCTCGGCACGAAGTACTCGACGCGAGCAGCGAACCTCTTCAGCTGCGTCGTCGACCAGCAGCCCGACGTCGCCTTCAAGCTGCACAACGCGCTGCTGAGCGCCGACGTGCAGCCCGCGGAGAACACCGCCGGTCTCACTGATGCGGAACTCCTCGAGCAGGCGGAAGCCGTGGGCGCCGAGGTGAACACCGAGCTGAAACAGTGCGTCAAGGATCGTCGCTTCGCGAACTTCATCTCCGCGAACTACAAGCAGGTGAGCGAGGAGGGCATTCTCGGCCTCGCCAAGGGTGCCCAGCTGCTCGGACCCGACAACCAGACGCTGCAGGACGCCGACGAGCCGCAGCGCCTCATCAGCACGCCCACCGTCATCGTCAACGGGCAGCAGTGGAGCCCGAACCGCGACGGCGACCTCGAATCGTACCTGCTCAAGGTGAAGAGCGAACTCGAGCAGAAGAGCGACGAGTCGTCGGATAAGGCCGCCGACGAGAAGTAGAATATACAGGGCGGTCGTTCCGCGACCGCCCTCATGCCGCCTTAGCTCATCTGGTAGAGCAGCGCCCTTGTAAAGCGCAGGTGATCGGTTCGAGTCCGATAGGCGGCTCCGCGAAAAGGCCCCGCAGTCGCGGGGCCTTTTGCGTCGCCGCCTATCGGCCTGCGAACCGATACCGACGAAGCGCAGCTTCGTCGGCTCGCCGCGCGCAACGCGTCACGTTGCTTCAAGCGCGGCGAGCAAGTCCGATAGGCGGCTCAAGGAGAAACGCGTAGCGTTTCGACGCGGAGCCGGTGCCGCTACAGCGGCAGCCCATGGAGCGTAGCGCGGGGTGGGCTCAAGGAGAAACGCGAAGCGTTTCGACGCGGAGCCGGTGCCGCTACAGCGGCAGCCCACGGAGCGCAGCGCGGGGTGGGCTCCGCGAAAAGGCCCCGCATGCGCGGGGCCTTTTGCGTCGCCGCCTATCGGCCTGCGAACCGATACCGACGAAGCGCAGCTTCGTCGGCTCGCCGCGCGCAACGCGTCGCGTTGCTTCAAGCGCGGCGAGCAAGTCCGAAAGGCCTGCGAACCGAGCCGGAGTAGAGTGGGCGGAATGCCGCACTCCAAGTTCCCCATCTGGGCGGCGCTCCTCGCGTCCGGGCTCGCCGGTGTGCTCGTCGCAGTGCAATCGCGTATCAACGGCGGGCTGAGCGCAGAGCTCGGAGACGGATACGTGGCGGCCGCCGTCTCCTTCGGTTCGGGGCTCGTCGTGCTGACCATAGTGCTGCTCGCCACTCCACGCGCACGGCGGGGGATCCAACGCGTCCGCGCTGAGGTGCGCAGCGGCGCGCTTCCCGTGTGGACGCTTCTCGGTGGCCTCGGCGGCGCGCTGTTCGTGCTGGGGCAGGGGCTCGTGGCTCCGATCACCGGGCTCGCGCTCTTCACCGTCGGAATCGTCGCCGGCCAGGTGCTCGGCGGCTTGATCTTCGACCGGGCGGGTCTCGGGCCGGGCGGTCGCATCGATCCGTCGCCGACCCGCATCACCGGCACGGTGCTCGCGGTCGCAGCGGTCGCGCTTTCAGTCGGGTTCGGAGGCGCCCCCGGCGTGTGGCTCGTTTTCTTTCCATTCATCGTCGGCGTTTGCGTCGCGGCGCAGTCGATGGTGAACGGTGTCGTGCGTGCCGCAGCTCAGAGCGCGGTCACGTCGACCTTCGTCAACTTCGTGGCCGGCACGACGATCCTGGTGATCATGGCCGTGATTTCGGTCGCGCTGCACGGTCTCCCGGCGCACTGGCCAACCGAACCGTACTTGTATCTCGGCGGCTGCATCGGCACGCTCTTCATCGCGGCGGCGGCTATGCTCGTGAGGACCGCAGGGGTATTGCTGCTGAGCATGTCGAACGTGGCGGGGCAGCTCGTTGCCGCCGTCGCATTCGAGGCGGGCCTCCCGCTCGGCGGCGGACTCACGCGCGGAATGATCGCCGGATCGGCGCTGGCGCTCCTCGCGGTCGCTGTTGCGGCGCTCCCCTCAAAGCAGCGGCGCTCGCGCGCCACTCGATAGCGGATCGGCTCCCGCGCTATTCGGAGCTCTCGGGGGACGAGGGCGCGAGTGAACTGAGATGCTTGCTCACGTCGAGCGGCTTCCGGGGTTTCGACTTGTGATCGCGCTGAGGGATCCCGCCGACGTACAACCAGCCGAGGAGATAATCGGGCTTCTTCACGCCGAGTGCTCGGCGCACGGCCTTCTTACGCGTCAGCGATCCGGTGCGCCAGATCGATCCCCAGCCGGCCTCCTGCAGGAGAAGACCTAGGTAGTGAGCGACGCCGCTCGCGACCGCCTCCTGTTCCCAGACCGGAATCTTGCCCTCGCGCGGGCAGACTACGACGGCGAGCACCAGCGGCGCTCGCTTCGCCTTCGCGATGTACTTGGCTGGGTCCTCGTCGGCCGCCGCGGCGAGGCCCTCACCGAGCCGCGCACGATCGTCCCCGCGGAGTTCGATGATCCGCCAGGGGCGAAGCCCGGAGTGGTCCGCGACGCTCGAGAGCACCGAAAGCAGCTCCCTCAGTTCGTCAGAACTGGGCGCCTCCTCCGTGACCTTCGAATGAGACCGACGCTTACGGATGGCATCAAAAACAGGGCGCGGCATGCCTGTCACTGTTCGATCTCCAGTTCCTTGTTCGTCGTCAGTTGCGGGGTGGGACGAACGCGATCTCGCGAGTGCGAGCTGGGCGCGGCCTTCGTCATCGCCACCTCCGAAGTCTCAACTGGGCGCCGCCAGTCTACGCGGGAACCTGGAATCGCTTCGCCGCCTGTCACCGTCCTGGCAGCCCAGTCCCGGTAGTGTGGTGACATCTCGCGGAGACGCGAGCTCAAGGGTGGTCGACAGCGGAGGGTGACGAGTGGCGCAACGGGACGAGGGAAGTACACGTCCGAGCACGCGTCAGTTGTACCCGGAAGACCGCTTCGACCGGGTGCAGCACACCGGCAGGGTGGGCGCGCACCGAGTGACGGCTCGTCCACGGTATATCTGGCAGTACCTGGTCGCGGGTCTTGTCGCGTTCGCCTTGCTCACCACCCTCGGCATATTCGCGGTACAGAGCATCGGCAGCACGGGCGACTCGCGCCTGTCTCCATCGGCGGGAAGCGAGCCGTCGAAGCCCGCAGAGGCAGAGGCGAAGCTGGATCCCGATGCGACGGTCGCGGTGCTGAATGGCACGACTACGAAGTATCTCGCTGCCGCCGTGGACTCGATCATCACCAAAGAAGAGTGGGGAACGATCGGGTTCTCGGGAAGCGCGGAGTCGAGCGACGTCGCGATTTCAGCCGTGTTCTACAACGATGAGGACGATGCGGCGGCAGCGGCCGGCCTTGCCGAGAAACTGGGCGGTGTTTCCACATACACCTCTGCCGATTACGAGCAGTACGACGTGCAACTCGTGGTGCTGCTCGGGGCTGACTACACCGGCCCGGGGCTGGATGAAGCGGCGAAGCTCGCAGCCGAAGAGGGCGACAGCGCGAGCGATGAGAGCGCTCAGGCCGAGGCTGACGCGGACGCGTCGGGGGAGGCTCAGCGCGAGGTGAACCCCGACACCGGTCGCGAGATCAACCCGGACACCGGGCGTGACATCGACCCGGACACCGGCTGGGACGTGGATGCCGCGACCGGGTACCCGATCGATCCGGCGACCGGCATGCCGACGGATCCGGTGACGGGCTTCCCCATCGATCCCGCGACCGGTCTTCCGACCGATCCTGCGACCGGCCTTCCCGCCACCCAGTAGGGCGGAACTCCTGCGCGCGCCCCGTTCACGGAGTGTTCGCTGTGCGCGAGCGGCGGCGCTTGCACTCGCAGTGTGGGAGTGCCAAGATTGGTGTTAGCAGTCGATCTGACTGAGTGCTAAACACCCGTGCGCAGGCGTTCCGCGTCGGCACGGTGCTCACCACACCGAGAACGTCCGGGAGGGGCGAATACATGGCAAAGATCATTGCGTTTGATGAGGAAGCGCGTCGTGGACTCGAGCGGGGTCTGAACACCCTTGCTGACGCTGTGAAGGTGACGCTGGGCCCGCGTGGCCGCAACGTCGTCCTGGAGAAGAAGTGGGGCGCCCCCACGATCACCAACGACGGTGTCTCCATCGCCAAGGAGATCGAGCTCGACGATCCCTACGAGAAGATCGGTGCTGAGCTCGTCAAGGAGGTCGCGAAGAAGACCGACGACGTCGCGGGCGACGGCACCACCACCGCAACCGTGCTGGCTCAGGCGCTCGTGCGCGAGGGACTGCGCAACGTCTCCGCTGGTAGCGACCCCATCGCGATCAAGAAGGGCATCGAGAAGGCCGTTGCGGCAGTTTCGGCGAAGCTCCTCGAGAACGCTCAGGAGATCGAGACCACCGATCAGATCGCGGCTACCGCTTCGATCTCGGCAGCTGATGAGCAGATCGGCCAGCTCATCGCTGAGGCGATCGACAAGGTCGGCAAGGAAGGCGTCGTCACCGTCGAGGAGTCGAACACCTTCGGCACCGAGCTCGAGCTGACCGAGGGCATGCGCTTCGACAAGGGCTACCTGTCGGCGTACTTCGTCACCGACGCTGATCGCCAGGAGGCGGTCTTCGAGGATCCCTACATCCTCATCGTCAACAGCAAGGTCTCGAACATCAAGGACCTGCTCCCCGTCGTCGATCCCGTGATCCAGTCGGGCAAGCAGCTCCTCATCCTCGCCGAGGATGTCGAGGGCGAAGCGCTCGCTACCCTCGTGCTCAACAAGATCCGCGGCATTTTCAAGTCGGCAGCCGTCAAGGCTCCGGGCTTCGGCGATCGTCGTAAGGCGATGCTGCAGGACATCGCGATCCTCACCGGTGGTCAGGTCATCTCCGAGGAGGTCGGCCTCAAGCTCGAGAACACCACCCTCGACATGCTCGGCACCGCGCGCAAGGTCATCATCACCAAGGATGAGACCACCATCGTGCAGGGTGGCGGCGACGAAGAGGCGATTCAGGGCCGCGTAACCCAGATTCGCCGCGAGATCGACAACACCGACAGCGACTACGATCGCGAGAAGCTGCAGGAGCGCCTCGCGAAGCTCGCCGGTGGCGTGGCCGTCATCAAGGCTGGCGCTGCGACCGAGGTCGAGCTCAAGGAGCGCAAGCACCGCATCGAGGATGCTGTCCGCAACGCGAAGGCTGCGGTCGACGAGGGCGTGCTCCCCGGCGGCGGCGTCGCGCTGATCCAGGCCGGCAAGGACGTGTTCGAGGGCCTCGAGCTCTCGGGCGACGAGGCTGTAGGCGCGAAGATCGTGCAGACCGCTATCGAGGCTCCGCTGCGCCAGATCGCTCAGAACGCTGGCCTCGAGCCGGGCGTCGTCGCGGATCGCGTCGCGAACCTGCCGATCGGTCACGGCCTGAACGCGGCGACGGGCGAGTACGGCGACCTCGTGGCCCAGGGCATCCTGGACCCGGCGAAGGTCACCCGCTCAGCGCTGCAGAACGCTGCGTCGATCGCCGGCCTGTTCCTCACCACCGAGGCCGTCGTGGCCGACAAGCCGGAGCCGGCATCCGCCGCTCCCGCTGACCCGACGGGTGGCATGGACTTCTAAGTCCTCGCTGACTCAGTCAGTTGCGGTAGGGGTCGCACCTTCGGGTGCGGCCCCTACTGTCGTTTGTGGGGGCGGGGCTAGGCGGCAGGCGGGGCGAGATCGGCAGCGGCTAGGCGGGCAGACGGCGGATCGGCACGGTGTCGTCCGAGGGCGGCGCACTCGGCAGATCGACGCGGAAGGTCGCCCCGCCGCCCGCCGTCTCGTGAACGCTCACCGAGCCCCCGTGCGCATCGACGATCGACTTCACGATCGCGAGCCCGAGCCCCGAGCCGCCGGTCTCGCGATTGCGAGACGTATCGGCGCGCCAGAAGCGCCCGAAGATCTTGTCGCGGATCTGCTCGGGCACGCCCTCACCGTGGTCGACGATCTCGAAGCGCGCGAAGGGCGCCGCTACGGCCGGCGTCGCCGCCGCAGACGTGCCTGACGCACTCGTGGCCTCCGCCGCATCGCCCCCGGACACCGGGCTCGACACCACGAGCTCGATCGGACTCCCGCTCGGCGTGTGACGCATCGCGTTGCCCAGCAGGTTGGTCATGAGCTGCCGCACCTTGTGTTCGTCGCCGATCACCGCGGGCTCCGTGGGGTCGGTGATCACGGTCACCTCGCGGTCCGGCGCCTGAGCGCGAGCATCGAGCGCCGCGTCAGTGGCAAGCTGATTGAGGGGGAGCGGTGCGATTTCGAGGGCACGCCGCTCGTCGAGGCGCGCAAGAGCGAGCAGATCCTCCACGAGGGAGGTCATCCGGATCGCCTCCTTCTCGATGCGCTCCATCGCCTGAGCGACGTTTTCCTCCTCCTGCAGCGCGCCCATGCGGTAGAGCTCCGCGTAGCCGCGCACGGACACGAGGGGCGTGCGCAGCTCGTGGCTGGCGTCGCCGATGAATCGCCGCATCCGCTCGATGGTGCGGGAGCGATCCTCGAGCGAACCGTCGAGCCGGTCGAGCATGATGTTGAGCGACTGGCCGAGGTGCCCGACCTCGGTGTGCGGGCTCGAAATCATGATGCGCTTCGAGTAGTCACCACGCGCGATCTCGAGCGCCGTACGCTCGACCTCGGCGAGGGGAAGGAAGGTGGCGGTCACGAGGAGGCGCGTGAGCGCTGCACCCAGGAGGATCACCGCGATCCCGAACCCCGTGAAGATGATGATGTATTGCGCGACCGTCTGCGTCACGGGGGCCGTGGACGACGCGATGAGCAGCGTGCCCCTCACCTGTCCGTCTACGCTGATCGGTTTCACCACAGCGTTCCACTTGGTGCCGTCGCCGGAGTGCAGCGGTACGAGAGCACTCGCGTACCGCTGCACGACCGCATCGATCGTGAGCAGGCCGTCGGGCACTGTGGGAAGAGCCCGGCTATCGAGATCGCGCGTATTGTCTCGCACGATGTCGCCGTTTTCGTCGAGTTGCGCGACGTAGTATCCCTGCGGCGCCTGAGTGATATCTTCGGGCTCCAGCCCGTTGACGTTCGCAAAGGGTCGGAGCGCGTTGGTGGGGTCGTTCCGCAATCGCTCCAGCGCCTGCGTCTGATTCGAGTTCAGCATCGGCTGCAGCACCGCGAGGGTGCCCACGCCGGCGACGATGAGCCCGAGGAAAAGGATGAAGACGGTGACGCCGGTGATCTTCGCGCGAAGCGAGACATCGGCCCAACGCTCGGTCCAGTTGGGCCGCGCCACGCTACTTCACTTCGGTCTTGAGCATGTAGCCGAAGCCGCGCTTCGTCTGGATCAGCGATTCGTCGGTGAGCGGGTCGAGCTTGCGGCGCAGGTACGAGATGTACGACTCGACGATGCCGGCGTCGCCGTTGAAGTCGTACTCCCACACGTGATCGAGAATCTGCGCCTTCGACAGCACGCGGTTCGCGTTCTGCATGAGGTAGCGCAGCAGTTTGAACTCGGTGGGGGAGAGCTCGACCGACGCGCCCTGGACCGTCACCTCGTGCGTGTCCTGATCCATCGTGATGGGCCCGACGCTCAGCACCGAGTCCTCATCTTCCTGGATGGTGCGGCGCAGCACGGCCTTGATGCGCGCGATGATCTCGTCGAGGCTGAACGGCTTCGTCACATAATCGTCGCCGCCGACGGTGAGTCCCTCGACCTTGTCCTCGGTGTCGTCCTTCGCGGTGAGGAAGATGATTGGCGCGGTGTAGCCCGCGGAGCGCAGACGCTTCGTCACGCTGAACCCGTTCATGTCGGGCAGCATCACGTCGAGCACGATGAGGTCGGGTTCCTCCTCGAGCACGGCCGAGATGGTCTGCGCGCCGTTGCCCACTGCGCGCACTCCGAACCCGGCGAAGCGCAAGCTCGTGCTGAGCAGCTCGCGGATGCTGGGCTCGTCATCGACGATAAGAATCCGGGGTCCCTTGTGCTGAGTGTTCATATTCCCAGTCTCTGACTGTTTGCTATGAAGTGCCTGGAAGTTCGTGCCGGCGTGTCACTCCAGCTCGCGCACCCAGGGCGGGTTCGCGCCGACGCGAGACGCGGTGATGGCGGCGACGCGCGACGCGAAACGCAAGGCGGCTTCGACGGGGGCAGGATCCGGGGCGGAGCCTGCCCGCAGCGCCCCGGCGAGGGGCCCGTCGAGCACCGCGGTGAGCAGGGCCGCCATGAACGAGTCGCCCGCGCCGACGGTGTCCGCGACCACGATGCGCTCCGAGGCAGCGCGCAGGGTGTGCTCCGCTGTTCGGGCGACGCACCCTTCGGCGCCGCGGGTGAGCACGGCAAGCCGGGTGCCCAGAGCGAGGAACCGATCGAGTGCCTCCTCGGGCGCGCGGTCGGGGTACAGCCACTGCGCGTCTTCGTCGCTGAGCTTCACGATGTGGCTCAGCGAAGCCAGACGTTCGACCTGCGCAATGGTCGCGTCTCGATCCGTCATGAGCTGTGGCCGGATATTCGGGTCGTAGCTGCGCAGCTGCGGGCCGGCGGCGCTGAACGCCTGCAGCACCGTCGAGGCACCCGGATCGAGCACGGCCCCGAGCGACCCGGTGTGCACGAGCTCGACCCCCGCGAGCGGGGTATCCGGCAGAGCTGAGTCGAGCACGAAGCGGTAAGTCGCGTGGCCTGCCTCGTCGAGCGTCACTTCGGCCCGGGAGGTCTCTGCGCCGGCGACGGGAGGCGCGAACTCGACGTGTGACTCCTCGAGGTGCTCGACGATCAGCGACCCGTGCGCGTCGGCGCCGAGTCGCGCGGCGAGGCGCGTGCGCACGCCGAGGCGGCTGAGCCCGACCGCCACGTTGAGGGGTGAGCCGCCGGGGAGCGCGACCCCGTTGATCACGTCGACGAGCGCCTCCCCGAACACCAGCGCGCGCGGCGCTGCACCGTGGTCAGAGCCCGCGGCAGCGGCCGAGCCCCCGGCAGAGGCCGAGCCGGTGACAGCGGCGGAGCGGGCGCTCACGCCAGCGCGCCCGAACGCAGGCCGTGCGTCACGCTCTGCGTGACCGGGAGCCGCGCGAACAGTGTGGCCTGCAGCGCGTGGTAGAGGTCGGGCTTGCCGCTCCACGTACCACTCGCGCGCTCACCGTCGGCGTCAAGCTCGTGAATCCAGCTCCCATCCGACTCGATGTGGTGCTCGGCCGCGTAGGCCCAGCTGCGGGCGTACCACTGCGCGTAGGCCTCGTTGCCCGTCACGCGGTAGAGCGCGGCAGAGGTGCCGATCGCCTCGGCGATCACCCAGTGGAAGCGGTGGTCGTTCAGTACGTTGCCCTCCCAGTCCGTGCTGAAGGCGAAGCCGCCGCGTTCCTCGTCCCACGCGTCCTGCACGGCGCGAGCGAAGAGGTGCTGCGAGGCGGGGATCATCCACGAGTCAGAGACGCCGAACACCTCGCGCTGGGCCGCCTCGAGCGCGATAAGGAGACGCGCCCACTCGAGCCAGTGCCCCACGGTCGCCCCATACGGGCGGAAGTGGCTGTCTGGGGAGTCGGCTCCGTATTCGGGGTCGGGCGTCCAGTCCTCGAGGTAATGCTCGGGGAGGCGCCAGTCGTTCTGCGCGGTGACGTCGGCGATGACGCGGCGCGCGATCGAGCTGGCGCGCTCGATGTGGCGGATGTTGCCGTCCGCCTCGAAGGCGAGGAGGCTCGCCTCGACGAGGTGCATGTTCGGATTTGCGCCGCGGTACGGGTCGAGCACCGTGAAGTCGCGGTTCCAGGTGTCCGCGTACATTCCGGCGTCGACTTCCCACCAGCGGTCGAGCTCGCGCAGCACGTCGGCGTAGAGGTCGTCGGCGTCAAAACCGGCGAGCTTCGCCGATGCGGCTGCCAGCAGCACGAACGCGTGTCCGTAGCTCTCCTTCGCGTCGGAGTTCGTCTCCGGATCCGCTGCCCCGACGGTCGTGAACCACCCGCCGTTCTCGCGATCGCGCAGCGCTCCCTCGCGGAGGTGGGCGAGACCGTGTTCGACGCGCTCTGCCTGACCGGGAACACCGAGCAGGTGGCCGAGCACGGCGCAGTACGTGTAGCGGCCCACCAGCCAGAGCTGCGAACCCTCGGCCGGCACGGGCGATCCCGCGTCATCAAGCCAGACGAAACCGCCGCGAGCATCGAGAGCGGGTTCTGCGAACTCGAGCAGGAGCTTCGCCTCTGCTTCGAGCCATCGTCGGTGCGCGTCGCTGTCGATGGCGAAGTCTTCGGCGTCGGTGGTTTCCGGGAGATGCATGCGCAACCTTTCACACAGCGCTGCGCCGAGGCACGGCAGATCGATCCTGCCATACCTCGGCGCAGCTCACGTGGTCGATTCGACCTAGTTGTATTCCTTCACGATCTCGAGCAGGCTCGGAACGTTCTTGTAGGCGTCAGCGGCGTTGTCCTTCGTGACGATCACCGGGTCGAGCAGGTACGCGGGAACGACCTTCGAGCCGTTGTCGTACTGGTCGGTGTCGTTGACGTCGACGTCGGAGCCTTCCTGCAGCTGGCCGACCATCTTGATGGTCTGCTCGACGAGCAGGGCGGTGTCCTTGTTGATGGTCGAGTACTGCTTGCCCTCCATGATGGAGCGCACCGACTCGACCTCGGAGTCCTGACCGGTCACGACGGGAAGCGGCTTGCCGGCCTGCTCCACTGAAGTGAGCACGGCGCGGGCGAGCGTGTCGTTGGGGGAGAGCACGCCGTCGAGGTCCTCGCTGCTGTAAGCGGAGGTCAGGATGGTGTCCATGCGGCTCTGCGCGTTCTCGGCCTTCCAGCCGGCGGTCGCGGTCTGCTGGATCTCGGTCTGACCCGATCCCACGACGAGCGTGCCGTCGTCGATCTTGGGCTGCAGCACGTCCATCGCGCCGTTGAAGAACACGGCCGAGTTCGCGTCGTCGGTCGAGCCGGAGAAGAGCTCGATGTTGTAGGGAGCATCGTGATCGGCGCGCTCTTCGAGCCCGTCGAGCAGAGCCTGGCCCTGCAGCTGACCGACCTTGAAGTTGTCGAACGCGACGTAGTAGTCGACTGCCTCGGTGTTCTCGATGAGGCGGTCGTACGCGATGACGGTCGCGCCGGCGTCCTTCGCGGCCTGCACCTGCGTGCCGAGCTGCTTGCCGTCCTTCGCGCCGACGATGATCACCTTGGCGCCGCCGGTGACCATTGCCTGGATCTGGTTCTGCTGCTCGGCGACGGTGTTCGACGCGGGAGCGTACTGCACGTCAGCCTTGTAGCCGGCCTCTTCGAGACCGTCGGTGAAGAGCTTGCCCGCGAGCACCCAGTTCTCGCTGGTCTTGTCGGGGAGCGCGACGCCGATGGTCGAGCCGGCCTCGAAGCCGGTCGTCGCCTCAGCCGAGTCGGAGGAGCCGCCTGCATCGCTGCCACCGCGCTCCGAGGAGCAGCCGGTGAGCGCCAGTGCTGCCGTGGCGAGCAGGGCGCCCGCCGAGAGGAGGATTCTCTTGTTCATTGGTTCCGTTCACTTTCTGTGTGGATGGCCCTCGTCGTCGGGAGCCGGATTCTCTCTTCGGGCTGTCGCCCTCGGGAGAAGTTGGGTGGATGCCGCGCGAGCGGCGGGAAAGGTCGGGGCGGTGGAGCTGCCTCAGACCGCGGGCGGGGTCGGGCTACCGGGATCCGCCGCCCGTGACCCTGCGGGGGTCGGCGCGTCATCACCTGAGCCGCCCGGGGTGGCCGAGGTCGCGCTCCCGTTTTCGGCCTGCATCGCGCGCGCCCCGATGGGAGTCGTGTCGATCGCGCCGAACTCGCCGGCGGGCTTGCGGCGCTTCGTGAGGAACCCGAGCACCGAGGGCCGGCCCTGCTGCTTGTTGTAGGCGTCGATGCCGACCGCGACGAGCAGCACCGCACCCTTCACCATCTGCACGGTGTCGGCGCCGAAGCTGAGCAGCTGCATGCCGTTGTTCAGGAACGCCATCACGAGACCACCGATGATCGAGCCGATTACGGTGCCGATGCCGCCGGAGACCGCTGCGCCGCCGATGAAGACGGCCGCGATGGCGTCGAGTTCCCAGCCGTTGCCGTCCTGAGGGCCGGACGCCTGCGAGCGCGCCACGAAGATCATGCCCGCAACCGCCGCGAGCACCGACATGTTCATCATGACGAAGAAGTCGACGCGGCGATCCTTGACGCCCGAGAGCTTCGCGGCCTGCCGGTTGCCGCCGACGGCGTAGATGTGCCGACCGAACACGGTGTGGTTCGTCACGAAGGAGTAGAGGATGACGAGCGCGAGGAGAATCAGGCCCGAGATCGGGAAGCTCGTGCCGGGGCGGCCGCTCGCGAAGAGGAAGGCAGCGCCGATGATGACGGCGCAGAGCAGCACGACCTTGACGACGCTGACCCAGAGCGGCGCGCGATCCGCACCCATCTTCTTCTGCTGGCGACGCGTGCGCCACTCGAAGAAGACGAGCCACGCAGCCGCGAGCAGACCGAGGATGAGCGTCGGCACGTTGTACGGGATCGGGATCGCGATCTCCGGCAGGTAGCCGGCGCCGATGATGACGAACTCGCGAGGCACCGGCACCGAGATCGAATCGCCGATCCACTGGTTGGCGCCGCGGAAGAACAGCATGCCCGCGAGGGTCACGATGAACGCCGGCACGCCGACGTACGCCACCCAGAGGCCCTGCCACGCTCCGACGAGCGCGCCAAGGGCGAGGCCGAGGAGGATCGCGGCCCACCACGGGAAGTTCCACTCGGCCATCGACTTCGCGACCACGATGCCGACGAAGGCCGCCACGGAGCCGACCGACAGATCGATGTGACCCATGATGATGACCATCACCATGCCGATCGCGAGGATCAGGATGTACGAGTACTGCTGCATCACGTTGATGACGTTGCCGGGGGAGAGCGTCAGGCCGTTCGAGAAGATCTGGAAGATCAGGATGATGGCGATGAGGCTGCCCAGGATGCCGAACTGACGCAGTGTGGACTGCCCTCCGCCGAACATCTTCCTGATGTCGGAGAACCGGAAGCCGCGATGCTCGGTCGTCGTGTCGGTCTTCGTCATGCGTGTGCCTTTTCGTTCAGCGACGTCATGCTGCGCATGAGCGTCTCGGGAGTCGCCGTTTCGGCGGGGATGCAGTCGGTGATGCGGCCCTCGAACACTGTGTAGATGCGGTCGCAGATGCCGAGCAGCTCGGGGAGCTCGCTCGAGATCACGACGACGCCTTTTCCAGCGTTCGCGAGCTCATTGATGATCGAGTAGATCTCGTACTTCGCGCCGACGTCGATGCCGCGGGTCGGCTCGTCGAGGATCAGCAGGTCGGGGTCCGTGAACATCCACTTCGCGAGCACCACCTTCTGCTGGTTGCCGCCCGAGAGGCTCGCGACCCCATTGTTGACGTCGGGAGTCTTGATGCGCAGTGACTTCCGGTATTCCTCGGCGACGATGCGCTCCTCGCGCGCGTCCACCATGCCGCGATGCGTGATCTTGGAGAGTTTCGCCGCGACGACCGAGCGCTTGATGGAGTCGAGCAAATTGAGCCCGAGGGTCTTGCGATCCTCACTCACGTACGCGATTCCGTGGCGGATCGCGGCAGGCACATCCGGCAACGAGATTTCAGCGCCGTCCTTCGTGATGGTTCCGGAGATGAAGCGACCGTACGAGCGGCCGAAGACGCTCATTGCGAGCTCGGTTCGACCAGCGCCCATGAGGCCCGCGATGCCGACGACCTCGCCGCGACGCACGTTGAAGCTCGAGCCCTTCACGACGTAGCGCTCCGGGACGGTCGGGTGCTGCACGACCCAGTCCTTGACCTCGAAGAAGACCTCGCCCGGGTTCGGTGTGCGGTCGGGGTAGCGGTTCTCGAGGGAACGGCCGACCATGCCGTGAATGATGCGGTCCTCGTTGATCGCGCCCTGCTTCACGTCGAGCGTCTCGACGACGCGCCCGTCACGGATGATCGTGATGTCGTCGGCGATCTGCTCGATCTCGTTGAGCTTGTGGCTGATGATGATGGAGGCGATGCCCCGCTCACGCAGGTCGCGGATCAGACCGAGCAGGTGCTCCGAGTCGGTGTCATTGAGTGCCGCTGTGGGCTCATCGAGGATGAGGAGGCGCACGTTCTTGTTGAGGGCCTTCGCGATCTCGATCAGCTGCTGCTTGCCCACACCGAGCGTCTTGATCGGGGTGTCCGGATCCTCGCGGAGGCCGACTCGCTCGAGCAGTTCGGCGGTGCGCGTGCGGGCCGCCTGCCAATCGATCGCGAAGCCCCGCCGCATCTCGTTGCCGAGGAAGATGTTCTCGGTGATCGAGAGCTCGGGGATGAGGGCGAGCTCCTGGTGGATGATGACGATGCCGGCTTCTTCGCTCGCGCGGATGTCGCGGAACTGCATGGGCTGGCCCTCGACGATGATCTCGCCCTCATAGGTGCCGTGCGGGTAGACGCCGGAGAGCACCTTCATGAGCGTCGACTTGCCGGCGCCGTTCTCACCGCAGATCGCGTGGATCGTCGCCGGTCGAACGGTGAGCGAAACGTTCGAGAGGGCCTTCACGCCGGGAAAGACCTTGGTGATGTCCCGCATCTGGAGCGCGGGCGCCCCGTGCTGCGAATTTGACTGGGCTTCCACTCGTGTGACCTCGCTGTCGTTCATCCCGACCCCTTTTGTGACCGTTCACATCGTCAATGATGTTACGCCCCGTGTCAATACGTTGTCGGCAGGTAACAAAAACGTTACCGATGCGTTGCGTACCTTCTTGTCGAGTCTCGTGCGATGAGTTCGGGGTGCAGCAGTCCGAAGGCCGGAGGAGCGGAGCCGTCGATCGCTGCGAGGAGATGCGTTACGGCGCGTCGCCCAAGCTCGGTGAAGTCGATGCGCACCGTCGAGAGGGTGGGCCATACGTGCCGTGCCACCGGCACATCGTCGAAGCCGATGACGCTCATCTCCGCGGGCACGGCCACGCCCGCGTCGCGGAATCCGTGCATCAGCCCGATAGCCATCAGGTCGTTCGCCGCGAAGACGGCGGTGAAGTCGCGTCTGGCCGCGAGCTCCCGCCCCGCAAAGTATCCGAAGTCGGCCGTCCAATCCCCTCGAATCGGCGGGATCGCGCTGAGGTCCGCAGCAGACATCGCGTCGAGGTAACCGCGCATCCGCGATTCCGCCTCGATCCAGTCCTGGGGGCCCGCTAGGTGGAGCACGTCCGTATGCCCGAGTGCGAGCAGGTGCTCGACCGCGAGGCGTGCGCCGTCCACCTGGTCCTCCGCGACACGTTCAGCGCTGCCGCCCGCCGACGTCTGCAGGCTGACGACCGGAATCGAGAGACCCAGCCCGCCGATGACGTTGTACACGCGCAGTTGCGGGGCGAGCACGATGATCCCGTCGACCTGCTCGTGCTGGAGGAGCCGCACCGCTTCACCGATGGCCTCGGGGGTCGAGTCGGCAAGGTTGAGCGTGCTGATCGAGTACCCGTGCTCGCGCGCGGCCTGCTCGATCGCGACAATGGCCGAGGTGGTGCCGTACTCGCCCACCGTGGCCGAAAGGATGCCGAGGAGGTTCGTGCGGGAGGAGGCGAGGGCCCGAGCCGCGAGGTTCGGGCGGTAATCGAGGGTCCGGATCGCGTCGAGCACCCGCTGACGCGTCTCTTCGCGAATGCTCGGATGATCATTGAGCACCCGGGAGACCGTCTGGTGCGACACCGAGGCGAGGCGTGCGACATCGCGAATGCTCGCCGGCCGAGGCTTCGTTTCCCCGTTCCCGGACATTAGGTCCTCCGCGCTGCGTTTCGAATGTGCACGTTCACATTATCGACCAGATGGAGCAGCAGGGCGCGGTCATTTCGGTCTGGCAGCGCCCGGATCATCGCGAAACGCCCGCGAACGGCTCGCGAACAGCCCGCAAACCGACGGCCCGATCTACAGGTCTTCGGCGTCGAGAATCGTGTAGGCGTACCCCTGCTCGGCGAGGAACCGCTGTCGGTTCTGCGCGAAGTCCTGATCCACCGTATCTCGCGTGATGAGGGTGTAGAACGAGGCGGTCGCGCCGTTCGACTTCGGGCGAAGGAGGCGTCCAAGTCGCTGCGCCTCCTCCTGGCGGGAGCCGAAGGAGCCCGAGATCTGAATCGCGACCGAGGCGTCCGGAAGGTCTACGGAGAAGTTTGCGACCTTCGAGACGACGAGGATCCGCTCTTCGCCCGAGCGGAACGCCTGGAAGAGGCGCTCGCGCTCGTCGACCGGAGTCTGGCCGGTGATGAGCGGAGCCTGCAGCGCCTCGGCCATCGACTCGAGCTGATCGATGTACTGGCCGATCACGAGCACGCTTTCGCCCGGATGCCGATCGATGATGCGCTGGGCGATCGGCTGCTTGATGAGCGCGCTCGACGCGATGCGATACCGTTCCTGGTCCTCGGCAACCGCGTAGTCCAAGCGTTCGCCCTCGCCGAAGTCCACGCGCACCTCGAAGCATTCGGCGGGTGCGATGAAGCCCTGAGCCTCGATGTCCTTCCACGCGGCGTCGTAGCGCTTCGGGCCGATGAGGCTGAAGACGTCGCTCTCCCGGCCGTCCTCGCGCACGAGCGTCGCGGTGAGCCCGAGTCGACGGCGTGCCTGCAGGTCGGCGGTGAGTTTGAATACAGGTGCCGGAAGGAGATGCACCTCGTCGTATACGATCACGCCCCAGTCCTCGGCGTCGAGCAGCGAGAGGTGCTGGTATTCGCCCTTCCGGCGGCTCGTCAAGATCTGGTACGTCGCTATCGTGACCGGCTTGATCTCCTTGACCTGTCCCGAATACTCGCCGATCTCGTCTTCGGTGAGGCTAGTTCGACGGAGTAGCTCATCTCGCCACTGGCGCGCCGAGACGGCGTTGGTCACGAGGATCAGGGTCTTCGCTCCGACCGCCGCCATCGATGCGGCGCCGACGATGGTCTTGCCCGCGCCGCAGGGAAGCACCACGACACCGGAACCGCCCCGCTCAAACGCGTCGACCGCCTTCGCTTGGTAATCGCGGAGCGTCCAGCCGTCCTCCACGAGCGCGATGTCGTAGGGCTCGCCCGGCGTGTACCCCGCGAGGTCCTCCGCGGGCCAGCCGCGCGCGACGAGCTGCTGCTTTAGCTCACCGCGCGCCCAAGGCTCGACGGGGAACGTGTGCTCGTCGATGCGATTTCCGAGGAGCGACGCGATCTTCTTCGCGCTCGCCACCTCGCGCAGCACCATTGGGTCCTCCGACCGCAGCACGAGCTGCGTTTCGTCATCAGCATCGGAGCCGCTCTCGGAGCCCGCGACCGGAGCGCGCTCGATCGTCAGCCGCCCGTAGCGGCGCATGGTGTCCTGGATCTCGCTCGCAACCCCGCTCGGCACCGGGAACTTCGCGTAACGGTTCAGGGTGTCGAGAATCTCCTCCGCAGTGTGCCCGGCGGCGCGTGCGTTCCAGAGGCCGAGCCGCGTCACGCGGTACGTGTGTATGTGCTCGGGCGCGCGTTCGAGCTCCGCGAACACCGCGAGTTCGTGGCGCGCGTCCTCCGCGTCGGGATGCGCGACCTCGAGGAGAACGGTGTGGTCGCTCTGCACGATGAGGGGGCCCAGAGTCATAACGTGCAAGTCTACCGCGCTGCGCTGTGCGGAGAGGAGGCGTGCGACGAGTTCGATGACCAGACGTGGCCGCGGCGCACCGCGTCTACGCCGGTTCGACCCCGGTGATCATGCTCACGGGAATGGTGCGCTCGACCCCGGCGGCCTGATCGGCGGCGCGCAGCCGCCCCGCGCTCAGGGCAACGGGCAGCAGCGTGAATGTGCGCTCCTCCCCGCGAGCCTCCGCGGTGACGAGAACCAGGCTTCGGTCACGGATCGCGAGCTCGAGGCGTCGTGTGTAATCTCCCGTGCCGGGCACGGCGCGGGCTGTAGCGTAAACCCGTTCGGCGAGTTCCGTGAGCGGGTTCGGGATCGCGGGGCCGTCTTCCGCTGAGACTCGAGTGGCGGGCGACCGCGCTGACCTACGATCCGCTGCTGCCTCATCGTCGACGGCGCCCTCGAGCGCCTCCGCTCGAGGCGCCGCGTCCTGCAACGACGCGTGATAGCGAGCATCGGTGAGCGCGGCGAGCACGTGATCAACGCTGAGCCGGGAGAACAGTTCCGTCTCGGACTCACCCGACCGCTGCAGCTGCAGGTGATGCAACGAGCGATCGACGAGCAGCGCGTGCGCGGTATCGTCGCGAGCAATGGTGATGCGCGTGCGCCCCAGGTCGCTGTCGACCTCACCGACGACGATTCCACCGACGCGATTGCCGATGGATTCGAGCAGATACTCGAGCGGCTGCGGGATGCCGGTGAGCGAGACTCCTTCGAATGCTTTGCGGGCGGCGGCCGGGGTGAGTCCGCGCTCGTACGCTTCCGTGATCGACGATTCGCTGATCCTGCGGGTCGAAGCCACGCCGATGTGCTCGGCTCGGGCGAGGACTGCCAAGCTCGCCTCGTTCTCCGGATCGAGGGGCCCGGGCACCACAACGCTGAGGTCGGGCTGCACGTAGACCCCCGGCGCCGCGTCCGGCATCGCGCGCGCGACCACTGCCTCATCGATTGCCCCGGTTGCCAGGAGAGTGCTCGCGATCGGAGTCAGTCTTCCCTCGTGTGTCAGCCCGAGGTACTCGCTCAGTCGCACGAACTCCTCGATGTTCTCGAACTCCGCGGAGGGGAGCAGTGGGTAGCGGTGGGGTATCGACGATGCGAGCACACTGAGGCTGTGCGGTTGCGCGTCTTCGCGATCCGCCGCGGCGCGCGCCCACTCCGTGCGCAGCTCAGTCGGCATCGTCTGGTGCGCTGCGCGGGCGAGGCGGATCCACCGAGCCGTATGGGTGAGCCCGAGCCACTGGCGGGCCCGCGCCGAGGCCACCAGGAGGTGATCGTGCGTGAGCGGGATGACGAGCTCGGCGCGCCGCAGAGCGGCGAGCACGAGTGCCACGTCATCGATCTCGATGCTGGTGGCTTCGGAGAGCTGTTTCAGAGTGGCGACCGCGATGCTGCCCGAGCGGTTGAGCTTGCCCGGCCGGTCGCGAAGCGAACGCAGACACTCCGCAGCCTGACCGACCGCGGTCAGTGCCGCGGTGAACCAGACGCTGAGATCGATCTCCGGGAGCTCTTCGCTCTCGACGGGATCCGTTCGCATGTCTTCAAGCGCGCCGCCGCGGGCTGCGAGGGCATCGCTCAGTGCTGCGGTGACCTCGGGAAGACGCACCACAGCGCCGCGATCTCTCCCCAGCAGGCCGAGTTCGAGGAGTTCCTCAGCGATCTGATCCGAAAACTCGGGCGCATATGCGTCATCGGCGGCGAGCACCGCAAGGTGCTCGCGATCCAGCGTCGCGATTGCGCGAGTGATCGACTCGGTTTTCAAGAGCTCCGAAGCCAGCCCGATCGGATCTGCGATCGCACCAGGGGAGTGGGGTGGTCGCGCGCGTACCAACGCCGCGAGTTCGTCGCGTTCCATCTCCGCGAGCGCGGAGGCGAGCGCGAGAGTGCCGCTCATGCAGTGCACCCCGGTCTAGCGACCGGAGAGCCTCCGGGCGTCTGCGCGGCGGCGGCGCTGACTCAGGATCAGAAGGAGGATCAGCAGCGCGAAGCCGATCGGAAGGCCGATCATCGAGATGGCGTAGACGACCGGCCAGAAGCCCTGCGCCAACGCTTCACGGTCGTTTAGGCCGACGATCAGTGTGCCGAAGAACGAAATCAGCGCAACAGCGATGATTGCGAGCGAGGCGTACGCGAGCACTCGCTCGACGAGCGACGGCGAGCTGGATTCTGCGGGGGAGGATTCGGTGGGCATCCGCTCCATGCTATCCGCTCGGGGCCTCAGTGCGTCGGCAGTATCCCCCGCTACAATTGGCGGGATATGCGGGCAGCCGCGCTCGCGAACGGACGTGAGCGGAACGCGGCAGAGCCCCAAGAACGGAAAGGACGAGGCATGCCGAACGGCAAGGTCAGGTTCTACGACGAGGAGAAGGGCTTCGGCTTTATCCAGGGGGACGACGGAGCGCAGGTGTATCTTCACGCTTCCGTGCTGCCCGCGGACCTCGAGGTTCAGGCGGGAACTCGGCTGGAGTACAGCGTTGCTGACGGTCGTCGCGGCCCGCAAGCTCTGTCGGTGCGTGTGCTCGACACCCCTCGACTCGCCAAGCGGAATCGCAAGTCTGCCGACGAGATGGCCGTGATTATTGAGGACCTCGTGAAGTTGCTCGATGGCCTCGGGGAACGACTCAAGCACGGGCAATACCCGGAGCGCTCGCAGTCGCGCAAGATCGCAACCATGCTGCGTCGAGTCGCGGATGACTTCGATGTCTGAGCCGGAGGAGCCCACGACGGTCGAGAATTCCATGTCTCTCGCGCCGGATAGCGTGCTGCTCGAGTCGCGCGACCAAGCGCGAGACGCGCTTCTCGAGATCACTTCCGCGGCTTCGATCGGGAGTCCGGACGGCTTCGAGGTCAACGAGGAGCACGTGCTCACGCTGTTCTTCGAGTGCCGGCTGCCCGGGTACCCGGGGTGGCGGTGGGCCGCGACGCTTGCGCGCACCGACGAGAACGCGCCGGTGACCGTGCTCGAGGTCGAGCTGCTCCCGGGTGCGGGCGCGGTGGTGGCGCCGGAATGGGTGCCGTGGTCGGAGCGTCTCGCGCAGTACCGCGACGCTCAAGCGAAGCAGGCCTCGGAGTCGCCAGACGGCGAGAATGGCGACGACGGCGACGACGACGCTGACGCTGATGTCGAGTTCAGCGGGGACGAGGATTTCGACGACGACCACGATGACGATATCGACGGCGTGGAGCTCGATGAAGAATCGATGGGCGTCGGGGACGACGATGACGAACTCGACGCCGACGACGAGGACGACGACGAAGGACTCGGGGACGACGCCGACGACACTGAGCTTTTCGATGATGACTCCGACGACATCGACACGGATGACGTCGATTCCGACGACAGCGACTCCGCCGCCGAGGGCTCAGCAGACAACTCGGCTGGCGATCCTCGATCGAGGAATGCACACCCCTCCGAAGAGGAGTAATCCGAAGCAGTGAAATGAGCGCCCCCGGTCCCTCGAGACCGGGGGCGCTTTCATGCGTGCGCCCTCCTGGCCGTGCTCTTCCGCGAAGAAGATACGTAGTTTTCCCGGATCCAGAACCCGCCCTCCCGTTCGTAGGGTGACTCGGCAATGGGGGGCTGTAACGGGCGACGTCAACGATGACGGAGCCGTCCCCGGAGCTGTGGAGACGGGGATGTCATGCATCAACGAGGATTGCGCACGAAATCGGGATCAACGTGGTGGGGGAGTGAGCGCCGGAGTTCCGGCGACCGCGCAGGACGGACCGGGCTGGTGCGAAGCCTCACGGTCGGTTTGCTGGCTGCAGCGCTCGCAGGCGGCTGGTCCATGCCGGCCTTCGCCGAGGATTCGGCGGCAGACCCGAACGTCGAGGCGACAACTGGCTCCTCTCGCGTGATGCAATCCGCGGACGAAATGCCCACGGAAACTCCGAGCACTGTCGAGGGCGATGCGGGCGGTGCTGGCGCAGCGATTGACGGCGTGGAGGATCCGGCTGGAGTCGTTCCCGGTGACGACCCGCCCGAGAACACGAACGCCGAAGTCCCGCCTCCGATCTCTCCGTCACCGGAGGCGCCGACAGCGGAGGTGACGGACCCGCAGAACCCCGCCGAGAACCCCGACGCCGGGACGCCCGGGACCAGCGCCCCATCAGAGGAAATCGAGCCGCAGTCACCGACTCAGAGTGGAGTGGCGGACGACTCCGCTCAGAAGCAGTCGGTGAGCGAGAGCACAACGAAGAAGAAGGCCGCGGGAGTAATCGCACTCGCCGCCCCGCCCGGTGCTCAGCCGAAGGGCACCTACCAGCCCTCTGACGACGCCTCGAATCCATCACGGTGGTACTCGTCCGGCGATCCGGCGCAGGCAACGGAGCTCAACTCCTTCACATCAAGCTATACGCGGACTTCAGAAAACACGTGGAGACTCGGCGCGACGTGGACGCGACCCGCTGCGACCGGCACCAAGGGATGGTCGATTGAGTACACGGTCGCTCCGGAGTCTTGGGGAACCGGGCGAGGCGCCGAGCCAGTGCCGCAGCCAGATCGATCGCAGGGCGGCATCGTGCTCCTGATCGAGAACAGCACCGGCAGTAGCCAGACTTACACGACGCGCTACTGCACCTACACGAGCGGCAATAGCTATCCCGGTTCGTGCTCGAGTCCCTTAAGTGGCGTGCTCTCATCGCCGGATGGTGGGTTCACGATGGTGCTCGATTGGCAGCTTCCAACGAGTCTCACGGGCTCATCGGGTTGCCCTTCCCAACTGGGGTCGACCGGATACATCAGGTCCTGGACGGGCAATCGGAACATTCAGGCGTGGGCTGCGCCGGTCGCTGTTGATCCGCCGTCGAGCTGCGGCACGACCACCCTGAAGATCACGAAGATCGGAGATCGCAAGGGCAGCGGGATGACCAACGGGCTGCCGGTCGCCGGTGCGACGTACGAGGCCTTCGCTTCGACCAGCGGCTCACCAGGCCAGCCGACCGGGGCTCCCCTCGGATCCTGCACGACCGGAGCTGATGGAACGTGCACGATACCGGTGTCGAACGCGAATCAGTCCGGTGCGTGGGTCGTGGAGAAGAGCACCCCCGCGGGATGGCGAGCGATCGACACCCTGGGAACGGGCGACTATGAGTCGACGAAGACGGAGACTCCGTATCGTTTCCGAGTCGCGGTCGGAACCGGATCGCAGAACGTCGTCCGGAATGTGACGGCCGATAGCAACTCTCCCGCTTCGAACACCGTCAGCGGAGCCTGGGTAAATGAGCGCGTGAATCCGCCGTTCCCTCAGGTGTGCGGAATATCGATCGCGATGGTGTTCGACACCTCGACTTCGATCAATAGCGGGGAGATGACGCAGTTCAAGACCGCCGCGAAGCAGTTCGTGGGGGCGAATGGCCTGGGTGGCACTCCGTCGCGAGTTTCGATGTTCGACTTCAATACAACCGCGGGCACGCTCAACGGCGGTACCGCCTACGATCTCGCGGTTCCCGGATCGGCGGGAGGGAACTCCGGCTATCTCGGTGCCGCCCGCATGATCGACAACGGCCTCCCCTCGCAGGGCAACGGCTACACCAACTGGGACGCGGCGCTGCAGAACGTCAACGCATGGGGCAAGTACGACATGGTGCTCATGCTGACCGACGGGGACCCGACCACCTTCGGCAACGGATCGACCACGAGCACCAACGTGCAGTTCCGCATGGTGGAGCAAGCCGTGATGTCGGCGAACGCCATCAAGGCGACCACGGGCCCGAGCGGGTCCAAGACGAAGATCGTGGGTGTCGGTGTCGGCCTGAGCACGAATTCCGACCTCAATCTCCGCGCGATCAGCGGACCGACGCCCGGGAATGACTACTTCCTCGCGTCGGACTTCGACGAACTGCAGGAAACCCTGCAGGAAATCGCCACCAAGAATTGCGCGAGCACCCTCACTGTGGTGAAGCAAGTGCAGGACGCCGATGGCAATGTGAAGATCGCGAACGCAGCGGGGTGGGAGTTCACAGGACAGAGCAGCGCTCCGGGCAGCGTTCCCGCGGTGCAGACGACCACGGATTCCGGCACCAACTTTCCCATCGTCTTCCCCGAAGCGGGCACGCTCCAATTCACCGTTCAGGAGACGCCGAAGCCGGGTTACACGTTCGTCGGGGCTACTTGTACGGACGCCGCGGGCGCGGTGGTTCCAGGCCAGAACGGCTTCACAGTTCCTGTGCGGAACGCCTTGATCACGAAGTGCACGGTCGTCAACCGCGAAGTGCGGCCTGAGGCCGAACTCACGCTCGTGAAGAAGGTCGTGAACGCGCATGGCGGCACCAGCAAGGTGAGCGACTGGACGCTCAGCGCCACCGGCGGCACGAACATCTCGGGCAAGACCGGAGATGACTCGGTGACGAAGGCAACGGTCACTCCAGGCGAGTACGCGCTCGACGAGTCGGGCCCCGCGGGATACCGCGCAAGCGCATGGACGTGCCTCGACGGTAAGACCGAGCTCGAGGTCGCGGAAGGTCACGTCGTTGACCTGAGCGACGGTGCCGCGGTGACCTGCACCATCGCCAACAGCGATCTTCCCGGCGCCGTCGCCTGGACGAAAGTCTCGAAGCACGACGAGGAACTCCTCGAGGGAGCCGAGTGGAACATCACCGGGCCCGGTATGGGCGCCTCAGGCACGACGATTCCCGACTGCACGGCTGTGCCGTGCTCGGGGCCAGACGTGAATCCAGCGGCGGGTGAGTTCGAGCTCGAAGACTTGAGCTGGGGCGACTACACCGTCCGTGAGACGAAGGCACCTCCGGGCTACACGGGCGGCGCCGAGTTCACCTTCTCGGTCACCGCCGAGAACGCCGGCTCGGTCATCGACCAGGGCGCGATCGTCAATGAGCAACAGACGCCCGTGCCGATTCCGCTCACCGGCGGCATCGGAGCGCATCTCTTCGCTCTCGGCGGTCTGTGTCTGGGAGTACTCGCGATCCTCACCGCGATCGTCGCGCACCGAGTCCGCTCCCTCCGCCGCCGTATCTCCACCTCAATCACCACCAACCCATGACCCGGGCGCAACGAAGCGCTCAGTAGAGAGGAACACCACCATGACTCGATCAGCACGGCGACCGCTCGCGCGGCGCGCGCTCGCAGCAGCCGGGGCCGCAGCACTGGCGCTCCTGGGCACCGCCATCGGATCCTCGGCAGCGCAGGCCACGGATCCGCCGCCACCGAGCCCGGCGAACATCACCGGCACCACCGGAAGTATCGTGATCCACAAGCACGCGGGCGATCCCGGGGCAGCCGGTGACGGCAAGGTGATCACGGATCCCACGAAGGTCACCGAGCTCGGCCAGGGTCTCGACGGTGTGGAATTCAGCGTGCAGCGCGTCTCGCATCTGGGCGTACCGATCGATCTGAAGACGGCCGAGGGCTGGGACTACGCGGAGGACGTCACCGTCGATAACGCGAGCACCGCACCGTACAGCTTGACGGACGTGGAGACGGTGACCACGGAGGGCGGAGGCCTCGCCACGGTAGACGAACTCCCATACGGTCTCTACCTCATCTCTGAGACGAGCCCAGGATCGAACCCGATCGTCTCTCCGGTCGAGCCGATGCTGGTTTCGGTGCCGTACCAGGACGAGACGAATAGCACCTGGCTCTATGAGGTGCACGTGTACCCGAAGAACAAGCTCAACGAGACGAACCCCGAGAAGACCGTCGCGGAGCCCGGCGGACTCGTGCTCGGTTCGACCGTGGAGTGGACCGTGACCGCGCCGATCCCCGAACTCGGAGCGGGAGATACCTACCGGAAGTTCGTGATCACCGATCAGTTGGACCCGCGACTGACGCTCACGGGTGCGATCGTCAGCCTCGACGGCGTGGAGCTCGATCCCGGGACCGACTACACCCTGTCGCCGGACACCCTGCCCGCGGAGGGAGCGAACGTAGCCGTCACGCTGACCGCAGCAGGGCGGGCGCAGCTCATGGACAAGAGCAACGTTGTCGTCAAGTTGACCACGACAGTGACGTCACTCGGCGAGGGGAACACCGGCGGCAAAATCTCGAACACGGCCGCGGTGAACGTAAACGACTCGGTTCGCGAGACCGACCCCGCGCAGACCAACTGGGGTCCGCTGAAGATCATGAAGGTCTCGGCGACCGCGAAGTCGCAGGGGCTGCAGGGGGCCGAGTTCACGCTGCATGAGACGAAGGGCGGCCCCGAGGTCGATGGCGTTGGCACGCTCACGAGCAACGCTGCCGGAGTGATCGTCGTTGA
The DNA here is from genome assembly GCF_037145615.1 of Leucobacter sp. USHLN153. NCBI lineage: Bacteria > Bacillati > Actinomycetota > Actinomycetes > Micrococcales > Microbacteriaceae > Leucobacter > Leucobacter sp. USHLN153. The sequence continues at coordinate 537,835 of NZ_JBBCXE010000001.1, read as the reverse complement.
TGGGCTCTGGGTCGGCAACGGAGCAACGCTCACGAAGTCCTACTGGGTGCAAGAGACGAAGGCTCCGGCCGGGTACGTTCTCCCCACGGGTGACGGAGCGTGGACCGAGGTGGTCGTTTCTGCGGGGCCGGCAGCCAGCGTGGTCGTGAAGTCCATCGCCAACACGCAGTACGACGGGCCGATGCTCCCGCTCACCGGTGCGGCGGGAACCACCGCGTTCATGGCTGGCGGCATGGCACTCGTCGCGATCGCCGGAGGCGCCGCGCTCGCAGCCTCGCGCCGCAAGCGGGGTTCGGTGAAGTAGTGCCGGAGAGGGTGGTCCGGTGGATGCTGGGCCACCCTTCCGCGGTTCGGGGCGATGAATGACCTCCTTCGACTGGAGGAACTGAGACGAGAGGGGCGTCCCATGAGCACGGTGCAGGCGGATCGCGGGGCCAGAGAGGACGAGGTCGCTCAGGGCCGCTGGCGAATTCCCAAGTTCGCGCTCACTGCGGCGCTCCTCGCGCTCACGGGCGTCGGCGTCGCACTTTACCCCGGAGTCGCCGCCTGGTTCTCCCAAGCCGCTCAGTCGCAGGTGGTGCGCTCAGTCGAGGGAGAAGTCGCGGCCGAGCCCTCCAGCAGCCTCTCGAGCGAACTCGACCGGGCGCGAGCCTACAACGAGGCGCTGAGCAGCGGAGCACTCCTCCCCGAGCAAGGCCGTCTGCCCGAGAGTACGGGAGTCGCAAGCGGGGTCGACGTGTACGAGGACTTGCTGAACGCGAGCTCCGACGGGGCGATGGGTCGACTCCGCCTCCCCGCGATCGACCTTGACCTTCCCATCTACCACGGCACAGACGATGCCACGCTCGAGCATGGAGTCGGGCACCTCGAGGGCACCTCGTTACCCGTCGGGGGAGCGTCCCAGCACTCTGTGCTCACCGCGCACCGCGGTCTCGCGACAGCTGAACTGTTCACGCGCCTCGACGAGGTGCGGCCAGGTGACCTGTTCAGCATCGAAGTGTTCGGCGAGGTGCTCGCGTACCGTGTGAGCGGCACCCAGGTAGTGCGGCCTGACGAAGGAGAGGCGCTCTATCCGACGTTTGGGAAAGATCTCGTCACGCTCGTCACCTGCACGCCGCTCGGTATCAACTCGCACCGCATCCTCGTGACCGGAGAACGTGTCACGCCAACCCCGGAAGCGGTGCTCGATGACGCGGGAACTCCCCCCGAGATCCCCGGTTTCCCCTGGTGGGCGGTCGGCCTCGGGGCGGCAGTGGTGCTGCTCACGGCGTACGTCGGCTGGGCTGGCCGCCCTCGGCGCGACGGGCTCGGAACGCCGACCGCGAATGCGGGAATGCGATCCGCCGACACGATGTTGATATCAGAGACCGGGGCGCCCGCGGCGATGGGCCGCGACAACGCCCCGAAATAGAAGCGGATCACACGGGCGCGTATCCATCGCCGTTTCACGGCGATCCGCGACCTCCCGCTTCACCGTCGGGCCCGGCGAGTCCCCCCTTCGCTCCGGGTCCGACGGCCGCGCCCGGCCTTAGCCGAGGCGCTCGAGCACGAAGTCGATCGACGCGGTGAGCGCGCGCACGTCATCAGGCTCGATCGCGGTGAACGTTGCGATGCGCAGCTGGTTGCGCCCCAGCTTGCGGTAGGGCTCGGTATCGACGACGCCATTCGCACGCAGCGCCGAGGAGATGGCCGCCGCATCCACCGCGTCATCGAAATCGATCGTCACGACAACCTGCGAGCGATCCTCGGAGTTCGCCACGAAAGGCCGTGCGACCGGGGTGCGTTCCGCCCACTCGTACAGTACCCCGGAGGATTCAGCGGTGCGGGCTGCCGCCCAGGAGAGACCGCCCTGTTCGTTCATCCAGCGCACCTGCTCGTCCATGAGGCCGAGCGTTGCGAGAGCCGGGGTGTTCAGCGTCTGGTTCTTGCGCGAGTTCTCGATTGCGCCCGCGAGGTTGAGCGTCTCCGGAATGTAACGACCCGATGCCGTCACGCGCTCGATGCGTTCGATCGCAGCGGGGGAGACGAGCGCGAACCAGAGCCCGCCGTCCGATGCGAAGTTCTTCTGCGGCGAGAAATAGTAGACGTCGACCTCGGAAGCGTCGAAGTCGATCCCGCCGGCCCCGCTCGTCGCGTCGACGACCGTCAGCGCACCGGCGTCGCCCTCGACGCGCTGCACCGGAGCCATCACGCCGGTCGAGGTCTCGTTGTGCGGGTATGCGTAGACGTCGACACCGGCCACGGCCTCGGTCGCTGAACGGGAGCCGGGATCCGCCGCCCGCACATCGGGCTCCTCGAGGAAGGGAGCCGCGCTCGCCGCCTTCGCGAACTTCGCCCCGAACTCGCCGAAGGTGAGGTGCTGGCTGCGACGCTCGATGAGCGAGTGGACGGCGGAGTCCCAGAACGTCGTCGCTCCTCCGTTCGCGAGCAGGATCTCGTAGCCCTCCGGTGCACGGAAGAGCTCGGCGAGACCCGCCCGCACGCTCCCGACGAGGTTCTTCACCGGTGCCTGGCGATGCGAGGTGCCGAGCACGCCCGGCTGCAGGGATCCGAGGAACGAGAGCTGTTCGTCGCGGACCTTCGAGGGCCCGCAGCCGAAACGTCCGTCGGCGGGCAGCAACTCAGCGGGGATCGTAATGTCAGCCATGCGGGCAATTCTAGCGATGGCGCGACGCGAGCAATGGCACAGCACGACCTCAATCAGCGTGCAATGGCATAAGCTGGAGGACGGACCCGAAAGGACGCGATGGCAGATCTGATCGACACCACAGAGATGTATCTCCGAACCATCTTGGAGCTGGAGGAGGAGGGCATCGTCCCGCTGCGCGCGCGCATCTCTGAGCGTCTCGGTCACTCGGGTCCGACCGTATCTCAGACCGTCGGGCGAATGGAGCGCGATGGACTGGTGATCGTGACCGGTGACCGTCGGCTTGAATTGACTGGTCCTGGGCGCAGCAAGGCCACGCATGTCATGCGCAAGCATCGCCTCGCCGAGCGCCTGCTCGCGGACGTCATCGGCCTTGAATGGGCGTACGTGCATGAAGAAGCTTGCCGCTGGGAGCACGTGATGAGCGAGCAGGTGGAACGCAAGCTGCTCGGCATCCTCGGCAACCCCACGGAATCGCCGTACGGCAACCCGATTCCTGGTCTCGAAGAGCTCGGAGCCATTCGCGCCGGTTCGTTCCAAACGGGCGTCACGGGGATCGGGGAGCTGCTCCTTGAGCCCGGGCTGCCGGTTGTCGCGCGCATCAAGCGTCTCGCAGAGCCGCTCCAAGTCGACCCCGAGCTGCTCGAGCAGCTCGCGGCGGCGGGGGTTCTGCCGGGCCGTACAGCTTCCTTCACTCGGAACGCGGACATCGTCCACGTCGAGGTCGAAGGTTCAAGTGAAGCGATTGACCTTCCATCCGAGGTCGCCGCTCACATTTTCGTCTCGCAGTAGAGACAACGCAGCACTTCCGCCGTCACGAAACGGCGGAAGCAGTGTGCGTATACGTACCCGGATCTGCCCGTTGCATGGGCTGTCCTAATGGAGTTGATATACCCGAGGAGTCCCTGTGACCACACCCACCCCTGAATTCCACCTGCGTACGGTGGCCGAGACCGTGGCTTCGCGAAGTGCCGCCGAGCCCGAATTTCTCCAAGCCGTCAACGAGGTGCTCGAAACGCTGCATCCGGTGCTCGCGGAGCACCCGGAGTTCATGGAAGCGGGGGTGCTCGACCGACTGGTCGAACCGGAGCGCCAGCTGATCTTCCGAGTGCCGTGGACGGACGACTCGGGTCAGGTGCGGGTGAACCGCGGGTACCGCGTGCAGTTCAACTCCGCGCTCGGCCCCTATAAGGGAGGACTCCGGTTCCACCCCTCGGTGAACCTGTCGGTCGTGAAGTTTCTCGGCTTCGAGCAGATCTTCAAGAATGCGCTCACTTCGCAGCGCATCGGTGGCGGCAAGGGCGGCTCGGACTTCGACCCGAGCGGCAAGAGCGACGCCGAGGTCATGCGTTTCTGCCAGAGCTTCATGATGGAGCTCGTGCACCACATCGGTGAGGACACCGACATTCCGGCCGGCGACATTGGTGTCGGGGCGCGCGAGATCGGGTATCTCTTCGGGCAGTATCGGCGGATCACCCAGCGCTACGAGTCTGGCGTGCTCACGGGTAAGGGTGTCGGCTGGGGCGGCGCCGAGGTGCGGACCGAGGCGACTGGCTATGGCGCGGTCTTCTTCGCAGAGGAGATGCTCGCTCGGGCGGGGGAGGGGATCGCGGGCCGTCGGGCGATCGTCTCCGGCTCCGGCAACGTCGCGACCTACGCGATCGAGAAGATTCAGCAGCTCGGCGGAACCCCGATCACCGCGTCGGACTCGAGCGGTTACATCGTGGACGAGGCCGGTATCGATGTTGACCTCTTGAAGCAGGTGAAGGAGGTCGAGCGGGCGCGGATCTCTGTATATGCGGATCGGCGGCCGAGCGCACGCTTCGTCTCCGGCGGTTCCGTGTGGGAGGTCACCGGTGAGCTCGCGTTCCCGTGCGCCACGCAGAACGAGCTCGACGCGAACCACGCCCGATCGCTCGTCGCGGGAGGGTTGCGGGCCGTCGCGGAGGGGGCGAACATGCCGACGACTCCGGAGGCCGTCGAGATCTTCCAGCAGGCGGGCGTGCTGTTCGCGCCAGGTAAGGCCGCGAACGCTGGCGGCGTCGCGACGTCGGCGCTCGAAATGCGTCAGAATGCCGCGCGCTCTCGCTGGGATCGCGATACGAGCGAATCGCGCCTGCACGACATCATGCGCGATGTGCACAATTCGACGTACGAGGCGTCGGAGCGTTACGGACGACCGGGCGACTACGTGCTCGGTGCGAACTCGGCGGCGTTCGTCACCGTGGCGCAAGCCATGCTCGCTCAGGGAGTGATCTAGGCCGCGGTGTGACGCCGCTGCGTTGCGAGGGATCATTCGGGAGGGGAGCGGTCGTGCGAGGGTGCATGGCCGCTCTCACCGGGAGTGCTGAGCGGCGTGATGACTCAGCGATTCATGCTCGAGAACCGCGCGGTTCTTGAGGCTTTCAGTAGAGGTTCAGGGTTTCGTGACCTGAGCGTGACATATCTGTGATGTTCGGTTAGCCTTGAACGGTCGCGGCCCCAGGGCCGCACCTGACGCAGACTCTTGTAGGCAACAGTAAGGCAGAAATCCCACGTGACTCAGCACTCCAGCGCGGACGTCGTGCTCCCGAATGACCTCGGCCAGCGGACCCCGACGCGAGCGAAGCGGTTCGTGCAGATGGCGGGTGCAGCAGCGCTCAGCCTCGGCATGGTCGGAACGTTCTCGATCCCTGCGTACGCAGCCTCACCGAATGCAGAGGGCGCGCCTGACGCGAATCCCGCTCTGCAGCAGTCGCTGACGGCGGCCGAAGCTGAGGCGACGGTGCTCGATTCCTCGGTCGACTCGGTCGAAGGCGCAGAGTTCATCGCCGCCGATCAGGCAGCTGTTGAAGAGAAGAAGCGCGAAGCCGAGGCGAAGAAGGCGGCTGAAGCAGCAGAGAAGGCCGCTGCAGAAGCGGCTACCACCGCGACCCCGGTGAGCAGCTCCCGTTCGGGAAGCGATGTGCCGGCTGGCGAGGGCGCTTCGGGGCTCGTGAACGCCGCTATCGCTCAGGTCGGCGTGAACCAGGATTGCACCGACCTCGTGCAGAACTCGCTCGCGGCCATCGGGCTGACCACGCGTCGCGACCAGGGCGGCTACGACCACGGCGTGCAGGACTTCGCGCGCTACGGCACGCCTGTTACCGACGGCAACTACGCACCGGGTGACATCCTGATGTGGCCGGGCGCCCCCCACGTGGCGATCTACATCGGCAACGGCCAGGCCGTGCACGGTGGCTGGGGCGGCAACCAGACGGTCGTGAGCACCTACGCATCACCGAACGCGTCGCCGACCGTGGTGCGCCTCAGCTAAGTCCGAGTATTCTTTCGCGTCGAGATAGGCGCAGTCGCGGGCGGGGTTTCGACCCCGCCCGTTGGCGTATCACTGCACGGAGACATGCGGTCGTCGCGACGCCGGAGCCTTACGACGCATGGGCTTGCGCTAGACTCGCAGGGGCCGTCCGCGGCTCAGACCCGCCCCGGTAGCTCAGTGGATAGAGCACTTCTCTCCTAAAGAAGGTGTCGTAGGTTCGATTCCTATCCGGGGCACCCTTACCACCATTGGCAAGAGCCTGAAGGCCTGGCAGTAGTGTGCTCGCCTGCGGGATTGTCGCGCCTCATTCGATGTTCCCCCTGCAAAGTTGCGCCGATTCACGTGTCGGACGCCCCCGCCGATGATCGACCGGCGACACAGTTCGTTCGTGGAGTGGGAGTCTCGGGCATCAATCCCAAAGGGATTCTTTTGCTGCTTGCGTTGCTGCCACAGTTCACGACGGTCGACGGTTGGTCCTCCTCGGTTCAGATGTTCGTGCTCGGCGCGCTGCATGTGGCGAACCGCGCGATTGCCTACTTCGCTGTAGCTCTCGCTGCGACACGGCTACTGCAGTCGAGGCCGCGGGTGAGCGTGACCGTGACCCGCGTCGCGGGCGTCATCATGCTGCTCATCGGTGGCGGCATCCTGGTCGAACAGGTCACGTACCTGAGATGACAGGCACCGGCCACTGCAGTCGTGCGTGCTGCGAGTGAGTAGGCGCGCCGTCCATGACTAATTCGCGAATGTCGAAGCCCGCGCGTAGCATTTCCGTTCGAACATAGTTTCGAACGAGGGAGGTGAGCGATGCGAGTGGATGAGATTCGGGTTTTACTGCCCGATGCGCCGCCAGCGCTCATCCCGCTCGCGAGCGTCGAGGCGGCGTGCGGGTTCCCGTCGCCCGCGCAGGACTACCAGACGAGCGAGATCGATCTCAACGAGCACCTCATGCCGAACCGGGTCGCGACCTCAGCCGCAGGGCCTTCGTCGTTATGTACGCCTCAACTTCCGCTGCCCTGGTTCCCCTTTGGCTGATGTTCGAGGCCAATAGCCGGGTTGCCGTACACGGCTTGCACCTCCGAGATCACGACACGGTACTCGCCGAGCCATTCGTCGTACCGTGACTTCGCGAGCTGGTGGGTGTCCATCGTTATGAGCTGCTTGAGAGCATCCATGTCGGTCCAGTAATAGACCTCCGCATGCAGCCCCGTTGCCTCGTTATGCCACGCTTCCTCACCGAGAAAACCAGGAATCTCGCGAGCGCGGGTCGCGATCTCGCTGTCGATCCGGTGGAATTCCTCGGTGAGGTTCGCGGTCTCGAAGATGAATGTGGAGCTGTACTGAGGCTTCTGCGTCAAAGATGTGCCGTTCATGCAGGGTGTTGCTCGAGCCACGCGAGTACCTGCTGCGCGTGCGTGTTGGGTGGGAAGATCGGGTAGAAGGCATGCTCGATCTCTCCGTCGCGCACAATGAGGGTGAGGCGCGAGTAGAGCCGCTCGTGGCCTGGCGCGGCGAAGGTGGGCAGTTTGAGTGCGTCTGCGACGGCGAGGCTCTCGTCCGAAATCATCGTGAATGGCAGCTGCAGCCGCTGAACTACTTCGTCTTGATACTCGGGGCTCTGACTCGACATCCCGTACACGCGCTGCGCTCCGGCCTGCCGAAGCTGATCAAAGTGATTGCTGAAATCACAGGCCTCCGTAGAGCAACCCCGCGCACCGGGAATCGCGTCCCAGCCCTCCGGGAGGTCAACGCCTGGCTTGCCCGTGAGGGGGTACAAGTACACCACGGTACGCCCTGGCCCTAGAGCGTCGAACGAGACACGGCGCCCATCACTCGTTGGGAGGACGAGATTCGGCAGGTGCATGCCCGGGAGGTGACCAGCGGCGCCGTCGTCGTCGGGAACGGGCAAGCCTTCGGGCAGGAGAGTGAAGTCGGTCATATTGCTCCTTTGTGTGAAGGTACGTTCGGCGCTCTCGTTCAGACGGCGTTGCAATTCGATGCGGCGTTCGGATAAAGAGCCGATCATGCGGTCGAGGTTGGCGATCGTGTCTCGGTAGACGCTGAGCGAACTGACGCAGTCGTCTCCTCGGTCGTGGCCCAGGCCCAGACATTCGAGGAAGGGCGCCGCTTGCTGCGGTGAAACGCCGAGGCTCGCGAGCTCTCGGATCTCGCTGACCGCACGCGCGTCATGGTCGTCGAACGAGCGGTATCCGTTGTCTTTACGGGCGGGCGCGATCAGTCCGAGTTGTTCGTAGTAGCGGATGGCCTTCACTGAAGCACCGGTGAGCGCGACGAGCTCTCCAATTCGCATAACGCTTCCTCCTTCCGGCTCACTTTAAACCTGGCCCCCCGGGGCAAGGTCAAATCTGGTGGACCCCCAGATACAAAAAACGCCCCCTCTCCCGGGCCGTTGGCTCAGGAGAGGGGGCATTTCCGATGTGGTCAGAGGAGGTCTGGGTTCTGCTTCGCGTACTTCACGGCGTCATCTTCCGACATCACGACGAGTCCACGAGACGTGTTCGACAACGAGTTGAGCACTCGGAGCCACGTCCTATTGAGCTCGGGAGGACGGCCACCGGAAAACCGGAACCCGAGCTGCACGAATGGAGAGAGCCAGAGCGATACTCGACCGCTCCCGGCCTCCGCCGTTTTCGTCCAGCTCAGCAGAAAGCCTTCCTGCTTCATCAGCTTTTGCGCGATCACCATTTTCAAGTGCGTGAGTAATCGGTCTTCGAACTCGTACTCGTGAGTTCCGTGCATTAAGTACCCCATTTGCTGAGGGTGTCACGGTCGCCCGAAATGCGCAGCTTTACGCACAAAGTCGTCGGCCTGTCGCAAAACTCGTTTTGCGAACGGCGTCGAGCAGGAGTAAAGATGGATCCTGGTCAACCTTCGACGCAAGTACCCCTTGTGTCTTTGAAGCGTGGCTGCCCATAAAGAAATCGCCCTCTCCCGACGCTGCCACGCGTCGCGGGGGCGATTTGTGTCGGGCGTCAGGCGGCGTGGCGACCGCTCTGCACAAGCGACCGCGTTCCGAGTCATCTGCAGGCGGGGAAGCGATCGACGTGAGCACTGACACGAGGGCGGTGACACCGGACAGGGGCAGTACGTTCTGTCAAGCCTCTTCGATGACGCCGATTCGGTACCGATAAAGCCGATGTAGTCAGTGCGGCGGCCCTCAACGCACGCTCACCGGCGCCCTTCCACGAAGTCTTCGACAGCATGAGTTCTCCGCCTTGCATGGCGGCGCGTGCGTGCGGCGGAAGCGCACTACTCAATTGCGTCGTGGACGTGCTGCACTTTTTCTTGCGGAGGGCCTAAGGCAGGGCGTGGAGCGCTGAGTCCAGGTCGTGATCTCTGACTCTATATAGCGGAAAGAGTGCCGTCCTTCTCGAGGACGCACCGTGTGTAGCGAGTCTTCAAGGGGTGAGTCATGGCGTTGACCAATCGTGTCTGGTCGAAGCGTGCACTGAGTATTTCGGCGGCGATGCTGCTGGCCGCGGCACTGGTGGTGCCGGCGTCGCTGCCGGTAGGTAGCGCCGCGTCGGCGACGGTGGATGACCCGGCGACTCCGGGCACCTCCGTCGAGCTGAAGAGCAGCGAGCAAAGTCTCCAGCCTGCGAGCGACGCTGCTGCCGCTGGTGACAATGGCGAAGTGCAGAACGACGCCGAAAAGATCGATGCGGGCGAGGAGCCCGACTCGAACGCTGCTGCCCAGGGTGCGGATCACCCGGGCGCCACCGACCCCACCTCCGCGGGGGGGGGGGGGGGCTCTGAAGACTCACCTGAAGTAACAGACGGCCCCTCGGAAGACTCGGCAACGAAGCCGAAGGACGAGGCCGTCCCGAAACAAAAACTCAATCCGCTGAAGAATCGCGGCCCGCTTTTTGATGCCCTCAAGGCGGACGCACCCACGATCGTGCAGCCGCTGCAAGGCGCTATGGCGACGGTGGTGCCTTTTAGTAGTCTCGCCGCAGATTCTCTGTTAAATATTCCGTCGGTCAATCGCAATACGAACCTGGCGTACCTTCGGGCCGGTGAAACTCTATTGCTTGTCGTAAAGAAGAGGGCCATCACCACCCTCGACTGGGAAATTATTCACCCATCAGGTGAACGCGAGTCCTATCAGTTCCCCAAGCAACAGGGTGTTGGAGGGATCAACTGGACGGACTATAAAGTCGCGACAATGACGGTCAGCCCAAAGTTCGCGTCGGGAGAGACGGACGGAATCGTCCAAATCAACTTTGATTCAGGAATGGCGGGCCGTTCAGGGCAGAATTTCTGGTACTTGCCCTTTACCGCGGTAATCCCGAACAGTCTTCCCACAATGGTCGGGCAGTACTCGTACGCAGACGCAACCGATTTGTATGACGGTCGCATTCAAGGACGTGTCGCCACGCCCCAGACGAACATCAATCAGAATCACGAGGACGGCAGGGACGTGAGGTTCTGGCCTCTGCTGCAGTCAGGGCATATTTACGAGGTGCTCGCACGCAACTGGATGGGCGGTTTCGCCACGATTGATACAACGAGCAGTGGCGTTCGGGATCCCGATATCGAAGATCGATGCATCTCAAAGTATCGGAGCGTCTACCACTGGTGGGAAGACTATGAGTCCCCATACAAGCCATGTGGCACGCCGTATCTTCAGTTTTATGAGCGGCCGGACAGCACCATGGCAGCAACCGCGACTCTCGATGGGGCAAAGGTGCGGCTTCTTCCTCCGACACTAATGCGCGCAGAGTTGGAGAATGTGCCAGTTCAATGGGAACCCGAGAGCACCGCGAACTTGCCTTTCCGAGGGAACTTGAACTGGAAACTTCCGGAGTCCTATTTGGGTACGTACCTGCTGCAAGTAGATGCAAACGGTAACGGTTCGTACGGGGATTCGGTCGATGTGTCGCTTCCCTTTAGTGCAAATTTTGGCTCAAGCGACGTCGAATTTGCGTTCGACGGGAAAGACGCTCTCGGGAAGTCGATACCCGCCAAAGCTGACGTGACCGCGCGACTCCATTTCGCGACTCTTGGAGAAGTTCATTTTACGATTGACGACGGCGAGGTCATGGAAGGGATAACGATCACTCGTCTGAACGGAAACGATCCCGACTCGATGCTTTTTTGGAACGACTCGGAACTCACTCCTTTGCCCGCGGGAGCGGTCGTCCCGGCGCCGCTCGATGGATCTATGGGAGTGAATAGCGACGTGCCGGGCGGAGTGCACGGATGGACGACGACGATCAACGACTGGGCGATGTCTTGGGGCGAGAACCGTTACATCGACAACTGGGCTTATGAACCGCTGAACGCGTCCGCGAAAGTAAAGCCACTGATGCTTCCGCCCGAAATCCAGGTGCAGAAGCAATCTTCGTATGACCAAGTCACTGGCAAGGTGACGTACACCGTGAACGTCCGCAACGACGGCCTCGGGTACTTCGATGAGGACACGGTCGCGGGTATCGGTCTCCTCGCGCGGGATCAGACCAAGGGTGTTCTCGACGATGCGGTGTTCAATAACGATCTCGCCGTGACGTCCGCGAACCCTGACGTGAAGGGGTCCTACGATCCGGCGACCGGCTATGTGAAAGTGTTCCTCGACAAGGGAGCCTCGTTCGGACCCGGTGAGACTGCGACGGTGAAGTATTCGGTGACGGTGAAGCCCGACCAGGCCGGGGACGCGACCCTGCTGAACTACGCCGAAGCCGGCACCTACGATGACGACACGTTTGGGTGCACCGATGATGACGGCAAGCTCATCCTGATGGTGGGCTCCTCGTCGGAGTGGTCGAAGTGTTCCTGGACCACGGACCTGGTTCCGGTGTTGTCGATCGAGAAGTCCGCCGACAAGACCGGGCTGTACGGCCTGAACGACGTCGCCACCTACAAGGTGAAGGTCACCAACCACGGTCCGGGTGTGCTGAACGGCTTCAACTTCGGCGGAACGAACGGCGTCAACCCGGTCATGACGGACGATCTTTCGAAGGTCACCGATGACGCCCAACTCGTGTGGACTGACATCGGGGGAACGGTCCCGACGAATCGGTTCTACGAGGACAACCACAAGCTCTACTGGCACGGCACACTCGCGGTCGGGGAGACCCGCACCCTGAGCTATCAGGCGAAGGTCGTGAAGAACAAGGTCGAGGATTACGAGCTGAACAACACGGCCTGTCTCGCGAATAACATCGTGCTCGCGAAAGACGCGGACCGGTGCTCGTCGGTGGATATCACGCGTGCGGGTCTCGCGATGTCGAAGACCGTGGATCCGGAGCCTGAAATGTTGGTGACGTACGGGGAGGAGTTGACGTACACGCTGACGTTCCACAACCCGGGGAAGGCCGCAGCGAAGGTCGACACGATCGATATCCTCGACGGCCTCTTGGATGATGCGGTCGTGAACCACGACTGGGTCGTGAAGGACGGCACCATCACCGTCACCCCCGACATCACCGGGCAGACCGGAAAACTCATCTTGAAGGGTACCGTCCCTGCGGGGAACACGGCCACGATCACGTACACGGCGACCGTCATGTCGGAAGAGGATCATGAGGGGGATCGTGATCTCGTGAATATGCTCCTCGCATCCCCCGACATCACTCCCGACTGCGAAGAGGACGGCGTGTTCTGTGTGTGGAACCCGCTCGCGGTCACCCCGCACCTCCCGTTCACGGGAACAGACGGCCTGATGCGCCTGCTCGTGCTCGGTGGTGGAGCCGTGGTGGTGCTCCTCGTGGTCGCACGCCGCCTCACCAAGCGCGCCGGGTAGTCCCCGGCGGTAGGTTCCTCGGGGGTCTCGACACGCTAGGAGGGCCCCGAGGCAGGGGAACCATCGCGTTCCCGGAATATGGTGCCCTGGGGCTCTCGACACGCAAGGAGAGCCCCGGGGCATTACCTATTGCGCTGAGCCGCACCCCGCACCCGCACCCGCCCGACGCATCACGCTCGAACCTCGATCGGTCAGTCGTTGTGGATAAGCCGACGTATAGCCACAACAAGTGGCCGATCCAAACGAGGGGCACTCGGTCTCGCGGACGGGCACGAGGGCGTCGGGCAGGCCAGGGCGGGCCGCGGTCAGTCGCGCGCGAAGGGCGGGTCGATGAGCAGGTCGACGCGCTCGCGGAGGAAGTCGCTCAGGGCTGGTGCGCCTGAGAGCGGTGCGCCGATCCGCCACCTCACCCGCACCTCGCCCTCCGCGAACCCGACCGGCAGGCTCTGAGGCGCCGACCGCAGCGCCTCAACGTCATCGGGGTCGAGGGGGAGCGGTGCCGCGTCGTAGTTGACCGGCGTTCCGACCGGGTACCCGCCGCGCAGCGCCGCCGCCGCGATCTCGCGACGCTCCTCGCGCGACACCGATTGGTACCCGGGTCGACCGCGTTCAGCCGAGCGGGTCGCGTGCCCCAACGCGTACATCGTGCCGTCGGGCGCCAACAGAATGGAGGCCACGCGCCACGCCTCACCGACGGGGCGCATCACGGCCGGCTTTCGGCGGAGGAAGCCTCGCCGCGCAGGGACGAATTCGGCCAGTGCCTCGCGCTCGACGCCAGCAGCCTCGAGGCGCTCGGCCTCGCGCGCACTTGCCTCACGGGCGCGGACGATCGCGTTCCGAATCTCGCTGTCATCGTCCACCGGCCCAGTGTAACCGCGGGCGCGCGCCCGCTGTGTGGCCGAGCGTCGAGGGGACCCACCGTGCTCACAGTGCTCGTGACCCGGCCAGCAGCACAGCCTCCGGCCGTACACTGAAACCATGAGCCAGCAAGCGGGGGAGGAGTCGCTCGAGATCGAGCGCAAGTACGAGGTCGCCCCTGATGTGCCGCTGCCCTCTGCCGCGACATTCGAGCGCGCGGGTTACGCCGCATCGTCGCCGGTGACGTACGAACTCTCCGCCGTGTACTTCGACACCGCCCGCGGCGACCTTGCTCGGCGCGGCCTCGCGTTACGCGTGCGTCACGGCGGCAAAGACGCGGGATGGCACATCAAGGTGCGCGGTGAAGAGGGCGTGCGGGAGTTCTTCTGGCCGCCCAGTGCCGAGATGCCAGAGGGCGCGAGGGCGGAACTCCGGGACCGCATCGGTGGGGCGGCCGGTGACGTCGCGCCGATCGCGGAGCTCGAAACCGAGCGCACGGTCGTGACGCTGAGCGACGCCGCGGGAGCCGAACTCGTGGAAATCGCAGATGATCGCGTGACGGCGTTCGACCGAAGTGCCGGGGTCGCGCGAGTGTGGCGCGAGTGGGAGGCCGAGCTGCTGCCCGGTGCCCTGCCCGAGGCGCTCGACGACGTGGAACCGTTGCTGCTGAGCGCGGGCGCGGCGCAGTCGCTCAGCCTCGCGAAGATCGCGCGTGCGACCGGCAACCTGGTGACGCTCGCGCGAGCGCGGGGCGCGGAACCCGAGCGGATCGCGGCGCTCGAAGCACTCGATCGCTCGGATCGGGCGGCGGCCGTCGAAGCGGGAGTAATCGCTGGCGAATCGGTGAATAGAGGAGAACGATGAAGCGCGGATCTGCGGGTGGAGCGGCACCGGAACGAGGATCGGGCGACGAGCCGCCATCACCGCGAGCGCGACGCAAGCAGATCATCGTTGGCCTCGTGATGGGCGCGATCATCGGTGTCGTCTTGAGCGCGCTCACCGAGTTCTGGCTGTGGCTACCCGCCGGTCTCGCGATGGGCCTCGCAACCGGCGCGATCATGAAGCCTCCCACTGACGAGAGGTAAGCAGCACGCCGGGGCGGACGGGCACCCGGTGCTGATTCGATAGCGTCGGGCGCGCTTCTCGGGGGAAATCGACCGTCGATCGCCCGCTTCGAACGCGATTTCGGAGCATACGCGCCGTAACGGCCATGTACACCCTCGCCGACTTATGCGAGGATCGAAGCGGACATCGACGACGAGGACCCCATGCACCCCACCATCTTTGAAACGCACCGCCCGACCGAGCAGACTCTCGATCAGGCACTCGCCGACACGAAGCTTTCCTGCTTCTGGCTTGATGATGTCGCCGATCGGGCTCCGCGGCACCCCGAGCTGAACGGCGAGCAGCAGGTCGATGACGCGATCGTCGGCGGCGGCTTCGCCGGCCTCTGGACCGCGATCAAGCTGAAGACGGAGCACCCCGAGCGCCGCGTCGTGCTGATCGAGGCCGTTCGCGTCGGTTGGGCCGCGTCCGGCCGCAACGGCGGATTCTGCGAGGCGAGCATCACCCACGGCGAGCCGAACGCCGAGTCACGGTGGCCCAACGAGACAGGCACACTGCGCCGCCTCGGCTACGAGAACCTCGACGCGATCGAGCGCTTCATCGCCGAGCACGAGCTCGACGTCGACTTCGAGCGCAACGGCGCCCTGTCGGTCGCGAACGAGGCCTATCAGGTCGACTGGCTCGGCGAGAGCGATGATCCGCACGTTGTCACGCTCGATCGCGACGAGACGCAGGCACGCATCAAGTCGCCCACGTTCCTCGGTGGCGAGTTCTCGCCGACCGAGAACGCGAACGTGCACCCCGCGAAGCTCGCGCTCGAGCTTGCCCGGCACGCGGCTGATATCGGCGTCGAGCTCTACGAGGGTTCCCCGGTGACGGACATTTCGGGATCGGCGGAGACCCCGATCCGCCTCTCGATCAAGAACGGCAGCGCCGTCACCGCAGAGCGCGTGGCGCTCTGCACGAACGTCTTCCCCTCCCTCCTCAAGCGCTACCGCTTCCACACGATCCCCGTCTACGACTACGTGCTCGTCACCGAGCCGCTGACCGACGAGCAGCTCGCCTCGATCGGGTGGGAGGGCCGCGAGGGGCTGTCGGATCTCGCGAACCAGTTCCATTACTCGCGCCTCACGAAGGACAACCGAATCCTCTGGGGCGGTTACGACGCCGTGTACCACGCGGGCGGGCGGATCAAGCGCGAGTACGAAGACCGCATGGAAAGCCACCGCAAACTCGCGAGCCACTTCTTCACGACGTTCCCGCAGCTCGAGGGCGTCAAGTTCTCGCACCGCTGGGCGGGCGCCATCGATTCGAGCACTCGCTTCTGCGCGTTCTTCGGTGAGGCCTACGGCGGCCGAGTGCAGTATGTGTCGGGCTTCACGGGTCTCGGCGTCGGCGCGACGCACTTCGCGGCTGATGTCATCGCCGACCGCTTCGAGGGGCGCGTCACGGAGCGGACGGAGCTCGAGATGGTGAAGCAGATGCCGCTGCCGTTCCCGCCCGAGCCCGCCGCTTCCATCGGCGTGAACATGTTCCGCTGGTCGTTCGACCGCGCCGACCACAACGGTGGCAAGCGCAACGTCTTCCTGAAGATCATGGACGCCGTCGGCTTCGGGTTCGACTCGTGAGCGCGCTGCTGCCCGAGGGGCGAAACGAGGCGGTGCGCGGGGGCTCGATCCCGGTCAAGCTGGAGCCCGTCGACGTCGCGGATGTCGTGTCGGGCTCGCCCGCTCAGGGCTTCGTCGAACTTGGCAAGATCGGCGAGGCCGAGGTCGGCATCTGGGAGCTGCGCGGCGGCGTCGCGACGGATACGGAAGTTGACGAGTTGTTCGTCGTGCTGAGCGGCGGGGCGACCATTGAGTTTCTCGAGGTGCCGGGGGAGCCCGAGGCGAGCGGCGAGGTCGTCGAGGTTACTGCGGGCGACGTCATGCGGCTTGTCGCGGGCACGCGTACCCGTTGGACGGTGCAGGACCACATTCGAAAGGTCTACATTTCGGAGGCGTGATCGCTACGGGGCTACGTGCGCAACATGGTGCGCCGCCCCGAGCATCCATCCGGGCAGACCCGCACTAGGATGTGAGATTGGCTGTGCGCTCAGAGGGGTGGCCGCGCGGCTCCTCGCGATCCGTCACCCCCGAAGGAGCCTCGATGGCGATGACCTGGAAGCAGCACGGCGACGGAACGCACGTCGCCCCCGAGGCGATCGTGCTCCCGGAGGAGCGACTCGGCTGGGGACGCACGATCGGCTTCGGCGCGCAGCACGTCATCGCCATGTTCGGCGCAACCTTCCTCGTGCCGCTGATCACCGGCTTCAGCCCGACCGCGACGCTCTTCTTCTCGGGTCTCGGCACGCTCCTGTTCCTGCTGATCACCGGCAACCGCCTCCCCAGCTACCTCGGTTCCTCCTTCGCGTTCATCGCGCCCATCATGGCGGCGCTCGCGAGCGGTGACCCCGCGAACCCGGATCTCGGACGCGCCTCGTTCGGGATCCTCGCGATCGGTGTGCTCATGGCGATCGTCGGCGTCATCGTGAACGTCTACGGATCCGGATGGATCAACGCCCTCATGCCGCCCGTCGTTATGGGCGGGGTGGTCGCGCTAATCGGCTTCAACCTGGCACCCGCGGTCAAGAACAACTGGATCGGCGACCCCGCCAACCACCCGGATGTCGACCAGGGCCTGTCGTCGACGGTCGCCCTCGTGACGATTGCCGCGATCCTGCTCATCACCGTGCTGTTCCGCGGTCTCATCGGCCGCCTCTCGATCGTGCTGGGCCTCGTGGTCGGCTACATCGTCGCGGCAATCACTGGCCTCGTCGACTTCTCCGGCGTGAGGCAGGCCGCCTGGTTCGGCCTGCCCGAGTTCCACGCGGTCGGCAACCCGTTCGCCGACCCGTCCCTCTGGGGGCTGCTGCCCGCGTTCCTGCCTGTCGTGCTCGTGCTCATCGCCGAGAACGTGGGGCACGTGAAGAGCGTCGGCCTGATGATCGACCGCGACATGGACGCGCTCACGGGCCGGGCACTTCTCGCGGACGGCGTCTCGACGATCCTCGCGGGCTTCGGTGGCGGATCGGGCACCACGACCTACGGCGAGAACATCGGCGTGATGGCGGCAACGCGCGTCTACTCGACGGCGGCCTACTGGGTCGCCGGCGTGATCGCCGTGCTGCTCAGCTTCTCGCCGAAGGTCGGCGCGGTCATCTTCTCGGTGCCGCCGGGGGTCCTCGGAGGCGTGACCGTGGCGCTGTACGGACTCATCGGCCTCATCGGCGTGAAGATCTGGATCGACAACAAGGTCGACTTTTCGAAGCCGATCAACCAGTTCTCGGCGGCAGTACCGTTGATCGTCGGCATCGCCGACTTCTCCCTGCAGATCGGCAACGTGATCTTCAACGGGATCGCGCTCGGCACGATCGCCGCGGTGGTCATCTATCACGTGATGCGAGGGCTCGCGAAGATGCGTGGCGGGCATGTCCAGGTCGCTGACCCGGTCGTCACGAGCGAATCACGCGACTGAGCGCCCGCTCAGAAGCTCCGTGACCGGGCGCGAAACTCCGGCGCGTCAGCGGGGATTTTGCGGAGATCCGCTTAGGGTGGCGGTGTGTGGAGTGTAGATCGGTTACGGCGACCCGATAAGGGAAGTGGCGCTGAGAGCGCCCGTTCTGCTTCCGCACGCCCCGAAGATGACGAGCAGGCGAGCGGGTCCACGTCTTCCGAGACATCGGTGGCGGATCGCGCGGCCGATGCCACCGCCCGCGCCCAGGGCGATGCGGCTGGGGCACCGAACACGACCGAGACCGCTGCCGCACGGGTCGCGCAGGCTTCGGGCGCCGAGGCCGGCGCCGCCGCGCCGGGATCCCGAACCGCGGGAGCGGGGAACCGAGGCGCGCGATCGGCAGGATCCGCAGCCGCGCAGCCGCGCAGTGAGGGTGCGCTCGCCACGGCGCACAACCCCGACGAGCAGGTCGACCTTTCTGCCGATATCGCGGGCCCGGTGAGCCTCGTCGATTCCTACGCTGACGACCACGCCAATTGGCGGCGGGAGCTTGCCGAGATCGGCGGGCGCAACCCGCTGCTGCACTTCGACGACCGCCCGGCGAACCGCATCGAGCTGTCGACCACGCACCCCGGCGGACTCCCGCAGTTCATCACGGGGAACAAGATCTTGCTCTCCGCCCTGATCCGCGATGATCTCGCGCTGCGCCACGCCCGCGTCGCCGCCGGTCGCGTCACGGATAAGGCGATCGAGATGCGCACGGTGCGCGGGCTCGAGACGACCAACCTCGGCATCGGCATCGCGAAGTGGGAGTTCGAGGGCGAGGAGTTCTGCGCGCCGATCCTGCTGCGGCCACTCGCGATCCGCCGCTACGGGCGTGACTTCGAGCTCAAGCTCAAGCAGTTCCCGGTCGTCAATTCCGAGCTCATCCGCGTCATGCGTCAGCAGTTCGGCATCAACGTCGATGCCCGTACGCTCATCGAGTTGTCGCAGTCGGAGGGCGTATTCAAGCCGCAGCCCGTCATCGACCGCCTCCGGCAGATGGCGGCGGGAGTGCCGGGATTCGTGGTGCAGCCGCGCCTCGTCGTGTCGTCGTTCCACAATGTCGCGCAGTCGCTCGTAGCTGACGCGACGGACCTGGATTCCCCGGTGCTCGCTGCTGTGTGCGGCAACGAGCCGGCGCGACGTCAGCTCGAAGCTGCGTACCGACCGGTGTCAGCGACTCCGCCGGACGAGCGCTCGCCCGACACCGACCGTGCACTGTATGACGCCGACGCGGAGCAGGACGATGTGCTCGCGCAGATCGACGCGGGGCAGTCGCTCGTCGTGCACACGCTCCCGGGCACCGGCGGCACGCAGACCGTCGTCAATGCGATCGGCAACCTGGTGCGCTCGGGTAAGCGCGTGCTCGTGGTCTCGCCCCGCCGCGCGACGCTCGATGGCATCTCCCACCGCCTCGCCCGCGTCGGTCTCGCGGGTCTCTCCGTGAGCCCCCGCCGGCTCCGTCGCAACCTTGTCGAGTCCATCAGCCGCAACGAGAACGCGAGAGGCGAGCAGCTGCGCGACGTCGACGACGCACTGACGCGCTTGCGCGGCGTGCTGCTCGACTACCAGCACGCGCTTTCCGAGACCGACGAGCGCTTCGGCGTCTCGCCACTCGAGGCGTTGCGTAGGCTCACCGCGCTCTCGCTCGCTGAGCAGCCGCCCGCCACGACCGTGCGACTCGACGATCAGGCACTCGGGCAGTTGACGCTCGATCGCTCCGCCGTCGCGGAGGCGCTCACCGAGGTGGCACGCCTGGGCCAGTTCCAGTACGGGCCCGAAGACTCTCCCTGGTACGGGGTGAGCTTCGCGACGACCGAGGACGCGCGCACCGCCTACAGCACCGCAGTCGACCTCGCGGAATCGCAGCTGCCGCGGCTGATCTCCATGGCCAACGAACTCATCGGGCAGACCTCGATGCGTCCCTACGAGACGGTCGCCGAGCTCGGCGTGTACCTGCGCCTGCTCATGGGCATTCAGGAGACGCTCGACCGATTCACGCCCCAGGTGTACGACCGCTCGCTCACCGAGGTCATCGCGGCGCACGCCCCACGCGGCGACGAGATGACGGCCGCGAACAAGCGGCGACTGCGCAAGCTCGCCCGCGAGTACGTGCGGCCGGGCGTGCACATCTCCGACATGTACTCGCGGCTCGTGCAGATTCAGCAGCAGCGGGTGCTGTGGCAGCGTTACACGACCGTCGTGGGCGCGCGGCCCGAGGTGCCCGTCGGTATCTCCGACGTCGTCACGGCCTTCCAGTCGGCGTATCAGGATCTCGACGCCCTCGACCGGGTGCTCGGGGCGACGTCAGACGGCGACCGCCTGAAGAACCAGTCGCTGGCGCGGCTCGCGAGCCGCATTTCCGACCTCGCCCGCGAATCGGAGGTGCTGCAGAACATCCAGGAGCGCACCACCATCGTGGAGCGCATGCGCGCCGCGCACCTCGAACCGCTGCTCGACGACCTCTCCGCCCGGCATGTCCCGGCGGAGCACGTGGCAGCCGAACTCGAGCTCGCGTGGTGGCAGTCCGCGCTCGAGCGAATGCTGCAGACGAACCCGGCGCTGCTCAGCGCGAACACGAGCGTCATCGAGCGGCTCGAGGCCGACTTCCGCCTCGTCGACGATGCGCACTCGGGGGCGAACGGAGCGCTGCTCGCGGCGTCGCTCTCGGATTCGTGGCGCGTCGCCGTGCTCGACTTCAAGCAGGAGGCGCTCGCCATGCGCGAGGCGCTGCGCAGCGGCTATGTGTCGCCCGCCTCTCTCGCGCAGCGTGCTCCGAACCTGCTCGCGGTGCTCGCGCCGGTGTGGACGATGTCGCCGTACGAGGTCGCGATGCTGCCCGACTCCATGCGCTTCGACGCCGCGCTGATCGTTGATGCCGGCGCGACGACGCTGGCGGAGAATCTCGGGGCGATCCGCCGCGCTGGGCAGGTGGTCGCGTTCGGCGACACGATGACTCAGTCGCCATCGCGCTTCGAGATCTCGGTCGGCGGGGGGAGCGATGAGGATCGCTCGGCCGGCGACGCCGATGACCTCCACGGCCGCTCCGCCTTCGCCCAGCTCGGCTCCGTGCTGCCGACCCTCACGCTGACGCGCAGCTACCGCGCGGGCGGCGAAGATCTCACAAACCTGGTGAATACGCGCTTCTACGGCGGGGCGATCCAGTCGCTCCCGTGGGCGGGCAGCTTCCTCGGCCACTCGAGCCTGACGTACGAGTTCGTGAAGGGCGGGCAGGGTCTGCCCGATCAGCAGACGGGGGCGGTCGAGAGCACCGACGCAGAGGTCGAGCGCGTCGTGCAGCTGGTGCTCGAGCACGCGAGCGACCGCGCCGCGGAGTCGCTCATGGTCATCACCGCGAGCGAGCGTCACGCGGTGCGCGTGTACCAGTCGGTGCTGCAGGCGTTCTCGAAGTTCCCGCAGTATCGCGAGTTCCTGCTCGGGGAACGGGCTGAGCCGTTCGCGGTGCTGACGCTCGAACAGGCGACGGCCCAGAGCCGCGATCGCGTGATCTTCTCGATCGGCTACGGCCGCACGCCGCACGGACGCGTACTGTCGAACTTCGGCGGCCTGGCACGGCCGGGCGGGGAGCGGCTCCTCGCGGTCGCCATGACCCGCGCCCGTCGCGCCATGACGATCGTGAGCTGCTTCAAGCCCGAAGACCTCGATCGAAACCGCCTGAAGCACGGCGTCGTCGAACTCGCTGAGCTGCTCGCGTTCGAACACCCGGAGCCCGAACCGCCGGCGCTGCCGTCTGAGCGCGACCCGATGCTCGGCGAGCTCGCGGACCGTCTCGAAGCGCTCGGACTCACCGTCGCCCTCGACTACCGCGGCGCGATTCCGCTCGCGGCGGCGCTCGGCGAGCGTGCAATCGCCGTCGATCTCGACCTCGGAGCGGCGGGGGAATACCGCGGCGACAGCCTCCGAGACACCCTGCGACTGCGCCCCGCGGTGCTGCGCCGGCTCGGTTGGCACTACCACCGGGTGCAGAGCTTCGACCTGTTCGCCGACCCCGACGAGGTCGCGCTTCGCATCGCCCGCATTGTGGGATACGAGGCTGGTGACGGCGCTGCTGGGAGTGCATCCGAGGGTGCGGCCGAGGCTGCACGCGAGTGAGCGGGGCGGATCGCGGAGCGAGTGCCGACCCGAGCGAGGGCGCGCCTTCGCGCCGACGGGCACCGCGCCGCGCTACACGCCCGGCCCCGCCGGGCGTGGATCCGCGACCCTCTGAGCACCCGCTCGATGCGCGAGCCAGCGAGGATCGCCCCGAAGCCTGGGGGGATGGTAGCTCGGGGGCGCGCCCCGCTTCAGCGAACCCGGGCGCACCAGGTTGCGCGGGCGCCGAAGTACGCGCTCCTCAGCCGAGTGCGCACGATGAGGCGCTCAAGCGAGACCGCCCGCCGCACTGGGGTTAGAGCCGCACTGGGGTTAGACCAGATCGGCCACCGCGTTGTATCGCGGACGCGCCGCGATCAGCTGCTGGAGCTGGAGCTGGAGCTGGATGAGCTTGACGAAGAGCTCTTCGATGAGGAGCTGGACGAGGAGCTTGCTCCCGAACCCGCGTTCGAAGAACCGCTCGAGCCCGAGCCGCCGCTACTGCCGGAGCCGGATTTCCCTGAACCCGCGCGCGAGTCGGTGCGGTAGAAACCCGAGCCGTTGAAGGTCACGCCGAGCGAGCCGAACACCTTGCGCAGCTTGCCGCCGCACTCGGGGCACTCGGTGAGCGAGGTGTCGGAGAACGACTGGTAAGCGTCAAAGGCGTGGCCGCACTCGGTGCAGCGATAGGCGTACGTAGGCACAATCCCACATTCTATCGCGCGCGTCTGACGCGGTAGTGAGGCCCGCGCGTCGCCGCTATGCGTTGAAGCGCAGGAGTCTGGTCGGCGTGACAGCGCCCGTGACCGGAACGTCGTGCGGATCGCGCGGCAACCACGAATACACGTCTTCGTCGTCGACGACGGCGAACACTGGGGGGTGCCCTCGGAGCTCACCGAGGGCGCGGTCGAAGTAGCCGAGCCCCCAGCCGAGTCGCGTACCGCGCTCGTCGACGGCGCACGCGGGAACGAGCATGAGGTCGACGTCTCCGATCTCCGAAGCATCAAGACGCGCGCCTCCCGGCTCCGAGATGCCGTGAAGACCCTCGACGCGGCTGCCATCGTCCCAAGCCCACGCCAGCCGGTGCCCCGGCAGCGCGACCGGAAGGAGTACGCGGACGTTCGCCTCGCGCGCCCACGCAAGGAACTCAGAGGTATCCGGCTCGCTTCCCAGCGATGCGTATGCCGTCAGGGTACGAGCGCCCGTTTGCTCCACCAGTTCGACGAGCTGCGCAGTGAGCAGCCCGCGCCTCCGTGTACGTTCCTGAGGCTCGACGGCCGCCCGGCGCGCGCGTACCTCCGAGCGCGTCTCGATCTTGGCTACCCGCGCGTCGCTCGACATAGCATTCAGCATAGGGTTCATGCGAGGGGGCGGACCCGCGACTTTGTGCGCGCACGCGCGACGGATAGGCTGACGCTCATGAGCGACACGAACGTGACGAAGCGCAGCACTGTGACGAAAGCGGTCGTGCCGGCCGCAGGCCTCGGCACCCGCTTCCTCCCGGCCACAAAGGCGATGCCGAAGGAGATGCTTCCGATCGTCGACAAGCCGGCGATTCAGTACGTGGTCGAAGAGGCGGCTGCGGCGGGTCTAGGCGACGTCCTGATCATCACGGGGCGCAACAAGGACAACCTCCTCAACCACTTCGATAGCGTCCCTGAGCTGGAGTACACGCTCGAGCGCAAGGGTGACGAGGGCAAGCTCGACAAGGTGCACGAGTCGAGCGAGGTCGCTGACGTGCACTTCCTCCGCCAGGGGCAGCCGCTCGGGCTCGGCCACGCGGTCGGGCGGGCGCGGAGCCACGTCGGGCACGAGTCGTTCGCGGTGCTGCTCGGCGACGACCTCATCGATCCGCGCGATCCGCTGCTCACGCGCATGATCGACGAGCATGACTCTCGTGGGGCGACCGTCATCGCTCTGATGGAGGTCCCCGCCGAGTCCGTGCACCTCTATGGATGCGCGGCCGTCGAAGAGACCAATGACCCCGACGTCGTGCGAGTCACCGGGCTCATCGAGAAGCCGGCTGCGGAAGAGGCGCCGTCGAACCTCGCGGTCATCGGACGCTACGTGCTGCGCCCGGAGCTGTTCGACATCATCGACGAGCTGCCTCCCGGCCGTGGCGGAGAGATTCAGCTCACGGACGCGCTGAACTACCTCGCGGAGGGCAAGGGCGAGGGGCCGGTCTACGGCGTGATCTTCCGCGGTCGCCGCTACGACACCGGCGACCGTGCCGATTGGATCAAGGCGAACGTGCTGCTCGGCGTCGACCACGAGGAGCTCGGTGACGAGATCTCCGAGTGGGTGCTCGGTTTCGCGGATCAGCTTCGCGCTCAGCGCACCGAGAGCTGACCCCACATGCCGCTCGGGCGAGCGATCGATGACCCGGGGCTTCTCACCGAGGGTCGCGTCGGCGTGCGTATCATCCGCTGGAGCGACGCCGATCGACTGAGGCAGTTGCTCGCCGACAACCGTTCATGGCTCGAGCGGTGGGAGGCGACCCATCCGTCAGGCCGGAGCGTGGTGCCGGGATCGGTATCCATGCGGCCGACCGTTCGCGTGCTGCGCCGACAGCTTCGAGCGGGGAGCGGGATGCCGTTCGTCGTACTGCTCGACGGTGAGCTTGTGGGGCAGCTGAGCGTCTCGGAGATCAGCGGCGGCGCTCTGCAGTCTTGCCAGATCGGTTACTGGGTCTCGCAGCACGCCGCTGGCCAGGGCGTGACGACCACCGCGGTGGCGCTCGTCATCGACTTTCTGTTCGCGTCGCTCGGGCTGCACCGAGTGGAGATCTGCATCCGCCCGGAGAACGGGCCCTCTCTCAGGGTCGTCGAGAAGCTCGGGTTCCGGCACGAGGGTCGTCGGCCGTCCTACATACACATCGACGGAGCGTGGCGCGACCACGAGTGCTTCGTTGCGCTGCGTGAGGAAGCCGGCGCGGGTTACGTCGCGCGGTTGCGGGCAGACTAGCGCTCTGGGTCGTCGCGCGTTCGCACCGCGCGCGTTCCGCGACAACCTCAGCCGCGTTCATTTCGACGCGGATCGCGGCGCGCCGGGAACTGGCCCACTGAGTAAGACCGTACAGTGATCCCCATGACGGGTGGCGTATTGGGTGGAGGCGTAATCTTCGTTGTTGCCGCCCTTCTCTGGGGTGCCGTGCTCGTGCCGTCCTGGATGAGACGCCGCGAGTTTCGTGCAGCGGAGAAGAACGCCCTGCGCTTGCAGCGCACGTTACGAGTACTCGCTGAAACCTCGGAGGTGCCGCAGGAGGTGCGTCTCGAGGCGAACGCGCGCGAGGCGCTGGCTCACGAGAAGCTGCTGCGAAGTGCGCAGAAACGTCAGGAAGCCGAGCGTGCGGCGGCGCTCGCGGAAGCGGAGGCGGAACAAGTGCGAGCTGAGATTCGAGCCCAGCAGATGCGACGGAAGCAGGCTGCCGCCCAGCGGTCAGCGCGCCTCCGGAAGCCCGTAGCCCGGCGCGCTCGGGCGATCTCGGCGCTCGGCGCGCTCCTCGGCGTCATCGGCATGTGCGTCGGTGTCGGTCTCGCGCTGGGCGGTAACGGCGCCGCAGCGCTGCTCGGTTCGGCGGCGCTTTTTGCGGCCTCGAGCGGTGCGCTTGTGCTGCTCGCTCCGGGCCGCCATCGTGTGCACGCGATCCCCGCAGAGCAGGAGACCGCGGCGATCGCGGAGGCCGTTGTCGAGGCCGCGCCGCAGCCGAAGCCGGAGGAGACCCCGGCCGCCACCGCGACCGCACACGCAGACGCGCAGCGCGCTGCCGCGGAGCGCATCGAGCGGGCCCGCGCTTTGGCCCGGGCACGAGCGGAACGACCGGCGCCTCGGGAGAACCAGACCGATTCGATGCTGCTGCGCGAGGTGCGTCGACAGCTCGAGAACGGTGCAGCCGAGGTTTCTCCCGCGCAGGCCGCGGCCGCCGCCGCTGCGGAGGAGCAGCGCCGACAGCATGAGCGAGCGCGCGAAGAAGCAGCCCAGCGGGAGGCGAAGCGCGCCCGCGAGCAGCAGGCGGCCCGCGACGCGGCGAGCGAGCGGTTGCGAAGCATGGGAATCGTGGGCGACACGGCGACCGGCATGCCCGATCTCGACGCCGCCCTGCGTCGTCGCCGCAACGCGAGCTGATCTGTTCGCGCCAGCAGCGGATCAGCCGTCAACAGAACGTGCTTCGCGCATTCGGGGTTGCTGACGCCAGAAAGTGTATTGAGCACTAACAGCGCCACGGCGCCCGCGGGGCACGCTGACCCGCGATCCGCCTAGCTCAGGGTGCCGTCGCGCCAGCGACGAGCGCCGCCGTGCAGATCGTGGGCGAGCTTCGAATAGCGGAGGGCTCGCCGGGTCAAGTGCTCCGCATGCGCGTCGTCGTGCGGGTCGCGGGAATCGGCAAGATCGGCTGCGCCCAGGGACATGAGGCGGCAGTAGCTCGCTGCGCGATCCAGCGCCCCTCCGAGGTCGCCCGCGAAGACCCCGCGAAGGATGGTGTCGCAGAGCTCGGCGATCGAATCGGGCGTCACCGGCTCGGCCGCACCCGCGACGACGGGGTCGATCGTTACGGCAACCTCGGCTCCGCGGCGGAAGAGGTCGGCCGATCCCTCCGGGTCCGAGTCGACCACGCGACGCAGCACGTAGAGCCGCCACAGCAGGCCCGCGAGCGAGTGTGCGCTCTCCTTCGCCCAGAGCTCTGCGATGTCGCCCAGGCCAGGACCCCCGGCGAGGCCCACCACGCGCTCCACGACATCAGGGTCAGCGACGCTTCGCACCCGGTCGAGCAGCGCCCATGAGGTCTCCTGAGCGAGCCGCTGAGCTGCGCCCGGCTCGTCGGAGCCGATCATCCAATCGAACATGTAGCTCGGTTGCATCACGGGGCGCGGGTAGTCGCGTGACATCTGCCTCTTTTCGGTGAGGGTTCGGGGTGGTTGCTGTGGTGCGGATCGCGGACCCCGTGAGTCTACGCCGCAATGAGCCGCTCCGCGCACTCCTCCGCTGCCTCTCAAAGTTGAGGCTCAGATATGCCGCGTAATCATTCATATTCAGAGCGGGATCTGCAACCCCCTGGGGCTGTGAAGCGTCGGATGGCAACGTAGAGGTGTTCTCGGAAACGGGAATTTCCAACACCGAAGGAGGATCATATGAGTGCATCCGACAAGATTTCTGCCGCCGGCGACAAGCTGAAGGGCAACGTGAAGGAAGGCGTCGGTCGCGCGACCGGCGATGAAGAGCAGGTCGCTGAGGGCAAGATGGATCAGGCCAAGGGCGATCTCAAGAGCGCCGGTGAAAAGGCGAAGGACTCCGCAAAGGACGTCTTCGACCGCTAACACCGGAAAGATCTCGGCCTCGCTCCCGTTTCGGGGGTGGGGCCGTTTTCGTGTGTGAAAACCGGTCGTGCGCATGCCAGGGACGATACGCCCAGCCTTCGACATTCATGGCGGGACGATGACGAATCCACCGTGGCCCGGGTCAAGGGTGTGTAACTGCCGCTGATTCGTGTTCGCTGATCTGCCGAGTTTCGATCTGAAAAGTCGAGTGGTGCACGGCAACTTCGAAATGCTCCGCAACGCAGGCCTGCACCTGGGTGAGTACCTGGGCCGCGTGTCCGTCGGTGAAGCATGCGTCCTCGATGACGACGTGCGCGGTGAGGGTGGGCAACCCAGTCGCGACCGTCGACGCGTGCAGGTCGTGGACGTCTATCACGTGCTCGAGCTCGAGGATGTGCTGCCGAACACTATCGAGGTCGAGCCCTCGGGGCGTGAACTCCATGAGAACGGCGCCGGTCTCACGCATCAGTGTGAACGCGCGAGGAACGATGAGGGCAGCGATAAGGAGACCAGCGAGTGCGTCGGCCTGTTGGAAGCCGGTCGTAGCAATGATGATTGCGGCAACGATGACACCGAGCGATCCGAACGCGTCATTGAGCACCTCGAGGAACGCCGCGCGCATATTGAAGTTCGCGCCCCGACTGGACAGGAGAATGCTGATCGCGATGAGGTTCGCAGCGAGGCCGATGACGCCGAAGATGAGTAACTCGGTCGCGGGGACCTCTGGCGGCTCGAACAGGCGGCGAATGCCTTCGATAGCAGTGTAGAAGCCGACGACGAGCAGGAGGGCCGCCTGAGCGAGCGCGGCAATCACTTCAATGCGCCGGAATCCCCACGTGCGCCTCGACGTCGCTGGACGCATCATCAGGGTCGCCGCGATCAACGCGACGAGCAGTCCGGCGGCATCCGTAATCGCGTGCGCGGTGTCCGTGAGAAGTGCGAGGCTGCCCGTGACCACTGAGCCGATCGCTTGTGCGGCGACGATCGCTGCCGTGATGCCGAAGGTGACCCACAGTCTTTTTCGGTAGTCACGGGGGAGCCCAGCAGCATCAGCGGTGGAACCGTGGCCGTGTCCGGAGCCCATCCGCTTCCCCCGATCCGCTGCCGCTCATCGCGCGCAAGTTTTCAATGCTTACATAGTGCTGTCGTGTTACCAACACTACGTCGTGCGCGACCGGGCGCTTCGCGCCGATAAGCTGCCGCTGGGGCCGGCACGTGGCACGTCACGAAAAACGCGATGCGTTTTGCCTCATGCAGTGCCCCCAGTAGGGATCGAACCTACGACCTGCGGATTAAAAGTCCGTAGCTCTACCGCTGAGCTATAGGGGCCAACCCGAGTAGCTTACCGGATCACAGGGATCGGCCCTTGCCCGCTCCGGTGGCGGTTCATTGCGGGAGAAGCGCGGATATTGCACAAAAGTGTCGCCGGTATCGAGACCGGAATCGGAACCGCGCTGCACCATGCAAGTCCAGGTGCTCAGTGCGCGAACGCGAGGAGCGCCGCAACGGCGATGAAGAGCACGCCGAAGACGGTATTGAGCACGCGCTGCCCTCTCGCGGACTCCGAGAATCGCCGGAACGGCCGGGCGGCGACGGCGAAGAATCCCCACATGACGAGCATGTCGACCGCTACGACCGTCGCGGTCAGCACGAGATATTGAGGCGCGAGCGGCGAGTCCGAGCGGATGAACTGCGGAATGAACGCGAGGAAGAAGACGATCGCCTTCGGATTGAGCAGGTTGACCCAGAACCCACGGCGAAGCATGGCTACGCTGCCGGCACCGGCGGAAGAAGGAGCGGGTGTGGCTGGCGAGGGATCCGCCCCGCCGTTCTCGGCCTTCGCGAAGATGAGCCGCAACCCGAGGTACACGAGGTAGAGCGCGCCCGCGTAGCGAATGGTGTTGAAGAGCAGGGGGCTGCTGGTGACGATGACACCGAGCCCGGCGGCGACGATCGCGAGGTGGACGAGGAGGGCCAGCTGCTGGCCGAGGACGCCCCAGATGGATCGCCGCCACCCGAACGTCATCGAGTTCGTCATGGTGTTGATCGCACCCGCTCCCGGGGTGAAGCTGATGACCACCGACGTGGTGAGGAGGGAGAACCAGATCGCGGGAGCCACTCACACAGTGTAGATGCGCCTGCCACGCGATTTCGTGTTGCGCCCGCGGGGCTGCTAGAGTGGTGCGCTGTCAGGGTCTGTGGCGCAGTTGGTAGCGCGTCTCGTTCGCAATGAGAAGGTCAGGGGTTCGATTCCCCTCAGATCCACCACAGTAAGGCGGGGTTGACCGGTTGGAAACAGCTGGTCAGCCCCGTTTTTTGCATGCCTCAGAGGCTCGCTGACGCGCTCGCGACCTCCTGCCGCACCACACCCGGATCGGTCACTTGTTGCGGCTTAGTCGACGGATAACCGCAACTACTGACCTGCCCAGAGGGAGACACGCGACACCGAGCGCTCCCTCGTGGCTTCGAGCCATTACCCACTCCGGGATTGGTCAATTCGCAGGTGCGGCGTGATCCGCCCCCATCACCCTTTTCGCCGCGAACAGCACGAAACCAGCGCGGTTGCTTCTGATTGTGGCGGATCCGCTGCTGGAGGTCGAAGGCAGCTCACGACCGCAGTTCTGAGGCTGGAAGGGGCGCAGGAGCGGAGGGTAAACGTCAGCGCCGACACGTCGCAAGGGGCAAGCGGGAGGACGGTCGGCGTGGGACGCGATGCGCGCCCTGCGGTAGACTCGAATCGCCGGGCCGCAGTAACCCCGGGCTCCAATTTTTGCCGCTTCGAGCGGCCTTCCGCCGAGAGGCGTTTCTGCGGCTCGGTCTTTTTGTGCCCGGAATGCGTAGCACCGCGGGCAGCCGCCTTCTACCCGAAGCGGCCCGAGACGTAGTCCTCGGTCGCCTGGACCGATGGCGTCGAGAAGATCTTCGACGTGGCGTCGTACTCGATGAGCTTGCCCGGCTTGCCCGTGCCGGCGATGTTGAAGAACGCGGTGCGATCGGAGACGCGCGACGCCTGCTGCATGTTGTGCGTCACGATCACGATCGTGTACTGCTGCTTGAGCTCGTCGATGAGATCTTCGATCGCGAGGGTCGAGATCGGGTCGAGCGCGGAGCACGGCTCGTCCATGAGGAGCACCTCGGGCGAGACCGCGATGGCGCGGGCGATGCAGAGGCGCTGCTGCTGACCGCCCGAGAGGCTCGAGCCCGGCTTGTCGAGGCGATCCTTCACCTCTTTCCAGAGGTTCGCGCCGGTGAGCGACTGCTCGACGAGTGCCTCGGCGTCGCTCTTCGAGATGCGCCGGTCGTTCAGCCGCACGCCCGCGAGCACGTTGTCGCGGATCGACATCGTGGGGAACGGGTTGGGCCGCTGAAATACCATGCCGACCTGGCGCCGCACGAGCACCGGGTCGACTCCGGGGCCATAGAGATCCTCGCCGTCGAGCAGCACCTGCCCCTCGACGCGAGCGCCGGGGATCACCTCGTGCATCCGGTTGAGCGTGCGCAGGAACGTCGACTTGCCGCAGCCCGACGGCCCGATGAACGCTGTGACGCTGCGGGGTTCGATGTTGATCGTCACGTCCTCGACCGCCAGGAACTTCGAGTAGTAGACGTTGAGGTCGCTGACCTCGATGCGCTTCGACATGGGATCTCTTTCGTGCAGATTCGGGGGAGTGAGAAGTGTGAGGGAGTGGCGGATCGCGCCTAGCGCCCAGTGCGCGGAGCGAACCAGCGCGCGATAAGTCGTCCGAGCAGATTCAGGGCCATGACGATGAGGATCAGCACGAGCGCCGCGGCCCACGCGCGCTCGATGAAGGCCTCCGCCGGGTTGCCCTGGTTCATGAACTGCGTGTACACGTACACGGGAAGCGACTGCATGCGATCGGAGAAGAGGTTGTAGTTCATCGACGCGGTGAAGCCGGCGGTGATGAGGAGCGGCGCCGTCTCACCGATAACTCGCGCGATCGAGAGCATGATTCCCGTGGTGATGCCGGCGATCGAGGTGGGGAGCACGACCTTCACGATGGTTCGCCACTTCGGCACGCCGAGCGCGTAAGAAGCCTCGCGCAGCTCATTCGGTACGAGGCGCAGCATCTCCTCGCTCGATCGAACCACGACGGGGATCATCAGCACGGACAGCGCCACGGCGCCCACGATGCCCATGCGCACTCCGGGCCCGAGGAAGAGCGCAAACAGCGCGTAGGCGAAGAGGCCGGCCACGATGGACGGGATGCCGGTCATCACGTCGACGAGGAAGGTGATGGTCTTGGCCAGCCGCCCCCGGCCGTACTCGACGAGGTAGATCGAGGTCAGGAGTCCGAGCGGCACAGAGATGATGGTCGCGGCCAGCGTGATGAGGAGCGTGCCGACCATTGCATGCAGGGCGCCGCCGCCCTCGCCCGTGATATTGCGCATCGACGAGTTGAAGAACTCACCGTCGAGGCGCGCGACGCCGTTCGAGACCACCGTGATCGCAACCGAGAAGAGCGGCACCATCGCGAGCAGGAACGCGCCGGTCACCACTGCCGTGATGAAGCGGTCCATGGCCTGCCGCGATCCCTCGACCGCGGCGGACATGATCGTGATGACGACGACGTACGCGATCGCGCCGACGAGAATCGCGCCGACGAGGGAGAAGTCCCCGTCGCCCGCGGCCGCGAGCAGGCCGAAAAGTGCGAACGACGCGACGATGCTCGCGCCGAGCACGATCCACGGCGTGGCTCGCGACAGGCGGTTGCCGGCGAGCGATGACCCCGCGCGAACGGGGCGGACGGTGATGGACACGGAGGTGTTCCCCTCTGCTGTCGGAGTGGAGGTCTGGAGCATCAGTTCGCCGCCGAGAACTCGGATCGGCGGCTCACGATCCACCGGGCCAGCGCGTTCACGAGGAACGTCACGACGAAGAGGATCAGGCCGGTCGCGATGAGCACGTTGATGTTCTCGCCGTAGGCCTCCGGGAAGGAGAGCGCGATGTTCGCGGCGATCGTCGACGGGTTCTCGGAGGTAAGGAGCCTGAAGCTGACGAGACCGGTGGCCGAAAGCACCATCGCTACGGCCATCGTTTCGCCGAGCGCGCGCCCGAGGCCGAGCATGGCCGCGGAAACGATGCCGGGACGGCCGAACGGTAGCACGGCGAGGCGGATCATCTCCCAGCGCGTTGCACCCAGCGCGAGCGCGGCTTCCTCGTGGAGCACCGGCGCCTGCAGAAAGATCTCGCGGCAGATCGCGGTCATGATCGGAAGGATCATCACCGCGAGCACGAGCGCTGCGGTCAAAATCGTGCGGCCGGTGCCGCTGACAGTCCCGCTGAAGAGCGGGATCCAGCCCAGGTACGTGTTCAGCCATTCGAAGATGGGTCGCGCCGCGGGGGCGAGCACCCCGATGCCCCAGAGTCCGAACACGACGCTCGGAACCGCGGCGAGGAGATCGACGACGTAACCGAGCACCTGCGAGAGGCGGCGCGGTGCGTAGTGCGAGATGAAGAGCGCGATCCCGATTGCCAGCGGGAGCGCGATGACGAGCGCGAGTGCGGCGGCCCAGACCGTGCCGAAGACGAGCGGCCCCACATACGACCAGAAGTTGCTCGTGAGGAGTGACGCACTCTCATCGGTCGCGACGAAGGCGGGCAGGCTCCGCGCGATGAGGAAGATCGCGACGGCCGCGAGCGTCACCAGGATCATGCTGCCCGCGAACACCGCGGATCGAGAGAACACGCGGTCGCCGAGGCTGAGCACCGGCTTGGCGGGGGCGGTTGTGACGGTCACTGTGTCTCCGGGGTGTTGTGTACGAGCGGGAGTGCTCGGACTTGCCTGCGAACTGCGTAAGAGCGGTGAGCGCGAAACGGGTCGCGCTCACCGCTCAAGCAGGTGCTAGCTGATCGAGTCGATCGCCGTCTGCACCTGACCGCGGAGGTCCTCCGAGATCGGGGCGCTGCCGGCAGCCTCAGCGGCGACCGACTGGCCCTCCTCGCTGACGATGTAGCTGAAGTAGGACTTCACGAGCTCAGCGCTTGCCGCATCCGTGTACTCGTGGCACCCGACGAGGTAGCTCACGAGCACAATCGGGTAGACGCCGTCCTCGGATGAGGTGCGGTCGAGCGAGATCGCGAGATCGTGCTCACCGCGGTCCTCCTCGAGCGGCGAAGCGTCCACGATTGCGGCTGCTGCTTCGGGCGAGTACGCGACGTACTCGTCGCCGACCTTGATCATGACGGTGCCGAGATCGCCGGCCTGCGACGCATCAGCGTAACCGATGGTGCCGGTGCCGTTCTTGACCGCGGAGACGACGCCGGAGGTGCCCTGCGCGCCCTCGCCACCGAACTCGGTCGGCCAGGTCTCGATGGACCCCGGGGTCCAGTCATCGGGGGCGGCCGCAGCCAGGTACTCGGTGAAGTTGCCGGTGGTTCCCGAATCGTCCGAGCGGTGCACCGCGGTGATGTTCGCCTCGGGAAGGTCGGCGTCAGGGTTCTGATCCGCAATGGCGGGATCGTTCCACTGGGTGATCTTGCCCGAGAAGATTTGCGCGACGGTCGCCGCATCGAGGTTGAGCGAGTCGACGCCCTCGACGTTGAAGATGATTGCGATGGGGGAGATGTACGCGGGGAACTCGACGATCTCATCGGTAGCGCAGCCGTCGAACGGGCCCGCGGCGACCTCATCGGCGGTGAACGCGCGATCCGACCCCGCGAAGGCGCTCGCGCCCTGCTGGAACGTCTCGCGACCTGCGCCCGAGCCGGAGGGCTCGTAGTTCACCGTGACGTCGGCGTTGGCGGTCTGGAAGCCTGCGACCCAGGCCTCCTGGGCGGAGCCCTGCGACGAGGCTCCGGCGCCGACCAGCTCGCCCGAAAGCTCGGAGGCAGCGGCGGCATCCTCTCCCGCGTTACTCCCGCCCTCGTTTGCGGCGCAGGAGGTCAGCGTGAGTGCGGCGATGCCGCCGATAGCGGCGATCTTGGCGAATGCAGAAAGCTTCACTGGGATGGATCCAATCTGGAAACGAGTGTGTGGTGATGGCCGCGAGCGGCCACAACTCCACGCTAAGCACGCTCCGTGACGGGCACTCTGCCACGGGGTGAACAGCGGGTGAACACCACGAAGCCGCATGCGTGAACACTCAGTGCTTGAGCGGATACGTTTCGACGACGATGATGCCGCGTTCCGGGTGGCGCTTCGAGATGTGGAAGACCGAGAAGCCGCCGGGAGGGAGCGACGTGGCTTCTGAGAGGTACTCGCCCCTCGGGCTTTCGGTGGCGTCGGCCAGTGCGCGGGCGATGTCGGGAATGACGGGACGGTGGCTGCAGATGACCGCGTTCTTCCGCCGGTTCACGACCTTCTCGACCAGGCGACGCATGCGGTCGAGCTCGCCCGCGTCCCAGGCATCTTGACTGATCGCGTCGGTCTCGCGCACGCGCTTGTCTCGGTAGTGCGCGAGCGGTGCGACCGTGGAACGGCACCGGACCGCGGTCGACGAGTAGATCTTGCGGGGGCCGAACGCGTCCAACGTGGGTACGAGCGTTTCCGCCTGCTCTTCTCCGAAGCTGGTCAGCGGGCGCAGATGATCCGCCATCGAGCTTTCGCGGCGCGGCAACGCCTTCGCGTGTCGCAGCACCGTCATGGAGAAGGTCTCGAGCAGGTCGCGCGCTTCGAGGTCGAGGAACACGTCGAAGAGTTCCTGGTCCGCGGGGTACGTGAGACGCTCTCGCGCCTCCGAGGCGGGCACCCACTCGATCGCGTCCACCTCGCTGTTCGCGCGAAACTTCATCGCGTGGGCGGCCTTCTCCGAGACCTCAGCGGCCCAGTACTGCACTGTCTTCCGACGGCTCTTGCTCACCTCGTAATGGATCGTGCCGAGGTGTACCCCGAGGCGCACCTTGAGGCCGGTCTCTTCCCGCGTCTCGCGCACCGCGGCCTGGGGGAGACTCTCACCCGCGTCGAGTTTGCCTTTGGGAAACGAGTAGTCCCGTCGCTTGGGGCGGTGGATCAGCAGAACCAGCGTGCGTTCCCGCCCGTCGTCGGCCACCTCCCGTCGCCAGCACACGGTACCGGCCGCGAAAATCTCCTCCGCCACCTGAGGGTCACCGTGCCCGACGCGAGCGCCGCGCCTCGGTGCGGTCGTTCATCACGAGGTCCTGCAGATCGGGGAGGGGCTCGCCGGACTCGTTCACGACCGAGCGGTGCCAGCTGCCATCGGGCAGCATGCGCCACGACGAGACGTCGTCGCTGAAGGCGAAGTCGAAGAATCGGTCGATGCGGGCGAGGTGCTCCCGATCTTCGAGACGCACGAGCACCTCGATGCGGCGATCGAGGTTGCGGTGCATGAGATCTGCGCTGCCGATGAACACCTCGCGCTC
Organism: Leucobacter sp. USHLN153; assembly: GCF_037145615.1. Taxonomy (NCBI): domain Bacteria; kingdom Bacillati; phylum Actinomycetota; class Actinomycetes; order Micrococcales; family Microbacteriaceae; genus Leucobacter; species Leucobacter sp. USHLN153. Next base: position 501,925 of record NZ_JBBCXE010000001.1, on the reverse strand, counting down.
GCCGCCGTTCTCGAAACCGTAGATGCGGGAATGCTCGAGATAGCGGCCGAGCACGGATCGCACGCGGATCGTCTCGGAGAGACCGGGCACCTCGGCGCGGATCGAGCAGATACCGCGCACCCACACGTCGATCGGCACCCCCGCCTGGCTCGCCAGATAGAGGGCGTCGATGATCGCCTCGTCGACCATGGAATTGCCCTTGAGCCTGATGCCGCTCGGCCGCCCCGCTCGCGCGTGCTCCGCCTCGCGCTCGATGCGCTCGAGGAGCCCGCTGCGGAGTTGGAGCGGAGCAACGAGCAATCGGTCGTAATCGGTCTCGATCGCGTAGCCGGAGAGCACGTTGAAGAGCTTCGTGACGTCGCGACCCACCTCGGGCGAAGCGGTGAACAGGCCGAAGTCTTCGTAGATGCGGCTCGTCTTCGGGTTGTAGTTGCCCGTGCCGATGTGGCAGTAGTGAGCGAGACGCCCGCCCTCCTCGCGGATGACCTGCACGAGCTTGCAGTGGGTCTTCAAACCGACGAGCCCGTAGACGACGTGCACGCCAGCCTGTTCGAGCTTGCGGGCCCACGTGATGTTGGCCTCCTCGTCGAAGCGCGCCTTCACCTCGACGAGCGCGAGCACCTGCTTGCCGGCCTCGGCAGCCTTGATGAGCGAGGCGACGATGGGGCTGTCACCGGAGGTGCGGTACAACGTCTGCTTGATCGCGAGCACGTTCGGGTCCGTCGCCGCCTGTTCGACGAAGGCCTGCACGCTGGTCGAGAACGATTCGTAAGGGTGGTGCACAAGCACCTCGCGCCGCGCGATGGCTGCGAACGTGTCGGGCTTCTCGTTCGGCGAGTTCGGGCGGAACTGCGGGTGCGTCACCGGAATATGGGGCCTGAACTTCAGGTCCGGCCGCGCGATGCGCGTGAGCGCGAACAGCCCGCTGAGATCGAGCGGCGCGGGCAGCGTGTAGACCTGCTGCTCGTCGATGTCGAATTCACGAACGAGCAGCTCGAGCGTCGCCTCGTCCATGTCGTCCGAGATCTCGAGCCGGATGGGAGGACCGAACCTGCGCCTCAGCAGCTCCTTCTCGAGCGCCTGAATGAGGTTCTCGGTCTCGTCTTCCTCGATCTCCACGTCCTCGTTGCGGGTCACGCGGAAGACGTGGTGATCGATGACTTCCATGCCGGGGAAAAGCCCCTCGAGCCGGTTCGCGATCAGCTCCTCGAGCGCGATGAACCGGACGTCGTCGACACTTTCGCGGGCGTCGACGCGGACGTACCTCGGGATCATCTGCGGCACCTTCAGGCGCGCGAACTCGATTTTGTCCGTGTTCGGGTTGTGCACGCGAATCGAGATGTTGAGCGCGCGACCCGAGATATAAGGGAACGGGTGCGCCGGGTCGACGGCGAGCGGCATGAGCACGGGGTAGATGCGCTGCTCGTAGTACTCGTTCAGGATCACGCGATCCGCGTCATCGAGCTCTTCCCACTCGACGATCTTGATCCCGGCATCCGCGAGCGCTGGCTGCACCTCCGAGCGGAAGCACTCAGCGTGACGCAACTGCAGCTCGTAGGCTCTCCGATTGATGCTCGCCAGCACCTCGGTCGGTGCTCGCCCGACGTTGGTCGGCACCGCGAGGCCCGTGACGATGCGACGCTTGAGGCCCGCTACGCGCACCATGAAGAACTCATCGAGGTTGGCGGCGAAGATCGCGAGGAAGTTCGCGCGTTCCAGCAGCGGCGTCGCGGGATCCTCCGCGAGCTCGAGCACGCGCTGATTGAACGCGAGCCAGCTCAGTTCGCGGTCGATGTATCGGTCCGCGGGCAGAGCGACCGCGGCATCTGTGGAGTCGCGTGCGTCGTCGTTCATGCGTCCATTGTGGCACCAGGCTCCGACATTGGGGCCCGACGCCACTGGCGGCTTCGTGAATCAACGGTGAAGCCCGCGCGCTCGTACATGCGCACAGCGCGCTCGTTCTCACCGTCAACGTAGAGCGTCACGCGCGACGGCTCATGCTGGGCCATGCGCGCGAGCGTGACGTCGAGGAGCAAGCGCCCCAGGCCCGCGCCCGCGTACTCGGGTCGCACGCCGACCGCGTACAGCTCGGTCTCGACCTCTCCGTCGCGCACCGTCTTGATCCACGTCGACCCCGCTGCCTCCCCGGCGCTCGGGCCCTCCGTGGCGACCAGGAGGATGAGGTCGGCGGGGTCGAACCAAGTCTCTTCGCGGATCAGCGCGAAGTCGGCCTCGGTGATGCGCCCCTGCTCGGGGTGAGTCGCGAATGCAGCTGCGTTCGCTCGCACCCACACGCCGGCGTCTTCGGGTCGGTCGGGATCGAATGCATGAAGCGTGAGCCCATCGGGCGTCGCGATCGCGAGCGGATCGCCTCCGCGCGGCAGCTCGGCGGGATCGAGGGCCATCCGGAGGAGCGTGCGAACGGGCTGGAAGCCGTGTCGCGAGAGGAGCGCCTCGGCGGCGGAGTTGACGCCGTGAGCCCAAGAGAGGAGCTCCGTGTCGCGCGGTGCGTCGTCGAGGAGAGCGGCGAGAGCGGCGCTGCCGATCCCTCGCCCTCGGGCGTCGGGGCGTACGACGAGATCGACCTCTCCCTGGCCGACGATGCCGAACGCCGCGGGATCCTGCGCCCCCTGCTCGGTGAAGAGCAGTAAACGGCGCTCGTGCTGCGCGGCCGCGAGCAGAGCCTGGTCCGATACCGGTGAGGCGCCGTCGTGCTCTTCCGCTGCCGCCGCAATAATGCGAGCCTCGGCGAGGTCGGACTCGCTGCTGCCCGCGCGGGTATCAAGACGCATCACTCGAAGTTCTCCTGCTCGTCGCGGGCCCGGGCGAAGCCGTAGCCGACTCCGCGCACCGTACTGATGAGACCCTCGTGTTCGCCCAGCTTCGCACGGAGGCGACGCACGTGCACGTCGACCGTGCGTGTGCCACCGAAGTAGTCCGTGCCCCAGACATCGCTCAACAATTGCTCACGGGTGAACACGCGCCCGGGGTGCGCGGCGAGGAAGTGCAGGAGCTCGAACTCCTTATAGGTGAGGTCGAGCGGGCGCCCGAACAAGCGTGCCGTGAAGTTCGAGTCATCGATGACGACGCCCGCCGCATTGACGGTCGCCGGTTCAGCCGCCGTGATCGGGCGTTCGAGGAGCCGAAGCCTCAGCTCGATCTCGACCGGACTCGCGGTCGGCAGCAGCAGTTCCTGCACCCCCCACTCAGGGGTGAGCGCCGTGAGCGCGATCTCCGGGAGGAGCACGACGCGCGGCGTCTCGGTGATCTCGACGAGGCTGCGGCAGGCGGTGCGGGCCCGGCGTGCATCGAGCGTGCCGTCGACCAGGATCGCGTCGAAGCGATCCGCCATCGTTTCGGGCACCCGCATGGAGAGCGGGGACGTCCGCACATCGTGCGGCAGGAGGTCGAGCGCGGGCAGCGATTCAGCGGGATCGCGGTCGGTGAGGCAGAGCAGTTGCACGTCTTGCCCCCTTCCGCCTGCGACAGCCTGCTCCACATCGTACTCAGCGGGCTGTTTCGCGTGGGTTTCAGAACCGTTTCGGCCCGGGCCCGGCGAATCGCGGTGTGGAAGAATGGCCGCATGACCGAGACGCCGCCGCAGACCTCAGAAATGCCGGATGCGCATTCCTGGCATGTGCCGCGCCTCATCATCGCCTGGGCCGTTGCGGCGGTCATCGGCGTCCTCGTGACGGTCTTCGTCTCCGGCGATCAGCGCTTTTCGTGGCTCGCGCTCGCCGTCGGAGTATCGACGCTCGTCACGTTCGCGCTCCAGCTCGGAACCGCGCAGCGCGAGGGGTTCATCACTCGAGTCTCTTTTAGCGTCGCGGGCTCGGTCGTGATCATCGCCTGCATCGACATCGTCGCGTTGCTGCTGCCCCACTGAGCTTTGCGCGAGCTTCGCGCTCCCACTGCTGCGGCGCCGCTGCCACCGCACGCGTCTCGGCGCTCGGTGTAGACTTGCCGCATGCTTCTTGCTCTCGAACTCTTCTACCTTGGTCTGCTGGGTCTCGCCTCGCTGGCGATCGCCTGGGTCTCGGGCACGGTCATCTATAAGCTCTTCAAGGGGCAGCGCTAACCTCTGCGAGATACATCGGCGCTGGGAGGATCGATGAACGCGTTCTCCGCGATACCAGGAGCCGTGCTCGACGCTGAACGAGGCGTCGCCTTGCACTTCGGTGAGCCGCTGCAAGAGCAGCGCGCGCTCGAAGCCGGCAACGCGATTGTCGATCTTTCGCACCACGGCATCGTCACGGTCTCGGGCCCCGATCGCCTGAGCTGGTTGAACTCGATGACGAGCCAGCAGCTCAGCGGGCTTCGCGCGGGAGAGAGCACGGAGACGCTGCTGCTCGACGCGAACGGACGTATCGAGCGCGCCGCACGAGTCGTCGACGACGGCGAGACGACGTGGCTGCTGGTCGACGAGGGGTCGGCAGAGCCACTCGCGACCCACCTGCAGCGCATGCGATTCGCGTTGCGCGTGGAGGTCGAGGAGCGAAGTGACTCGCATGCCGCGGTGCTCGCGTTCGCGGGCGGCGACGCCGCGGACGCGCTGCGCACGCTGCTTCCCGAGGTGGAGTGGCAGGATCCCTGGGCGTCGGTGAGCCGCGGCGGAGTGCAGTACGCCCGAGCCGACGTGCCTCACGCCGGCTCCGACTGGAGTGCGACGCAGTTCGTGTTTCCTCGCGCGCGTCTGGACGAGATCGTGGGCCTCATGCGCACGGGGAGCGTTCGAGCAGCGGGCCTGCTCGCGCTCGACGCCCTTGAGATTCGCGCGTGGCGGCCCTCGCGCGCTCGCGATGTCGACGAGCGGGCGATCCCGCACGAATTCGACTGGCTGCGCACCGCGGTGCACCTGACGAAGGGCTGCTACCGAGGTCAGGAGACCGTGGCGAAGGTGCACAATCTGGGTCACCCGCCCAGGCGACTCGCGCTCCTCTTGCTCGACGGCTCCGGCGGAGAGCTCCCCGTTGACGGTGCCCTCGTCTTTGCTGGCGAGGGATCGGCGAGCGATTCCGGGGCTCGGCCGGTCGGGCGCCTCACTCGCGCAGCGCTGCACCACGAATGGGGCGGCGTCGCGCTCGCGCTGTTGAAGCGCTCGGTCTCCGAAGACGCGCAGCTCGAGGTGCGCGGGGGACCGAACGGGGCCGACCCTGCGGCCGCGCCGGCGGAGATCATCGCCGCGACGCAGGAGATCATTGTGCCGCCGGATGCGGGCGCCACGCGCGACATTCCGAGACTGCAGCGACTCTGAGGCTTCAGAGCGATCGCGCTGCGCACGCGATTACCGCTGCAATGACGAGCGTGCCCCGACCCCGGTCTGCGTCCCAATAGACTGAAGAGCATGACGAATACGCTGATCCTGCTGCGCCACGGCCAAAGCGAGTGGAACCAGAAGAACCTGTTCACCGGTTGGGTGGATGTGCGACTCACCGAGCAGGGCCGCGCTGAAGCGGCTCGAGCCGGTGAGCTGCTCGCCGAAGCCGGGATGCTTCCCGATGTGCTGCACACCTCGGTGCTGAGCCGCGCGATCCAGACCGCCCATATCGCGCTTGAGAGCGCGGACCGGCTCTGGGTGCCCGTTCGCCGGTCATGGCGCCTTAACGAGCGTCACTACGGCGCTCTGCAGGGGCTCGACAAGGCAGAAACTCTGGAGAAGTACGGCGAGGACCAGTTCATGGAGTGGCGGCGCTCCTTCGACACGCCGCCGCCGGCGCTCGACGACTCGAGCGAGTGGTCGCAGGCGAATGACCCGCGCTATGCGGACATCGACGGGGAGCGCCCCCGCACCGAGTGCCTCGCCGACGTGATCGGGCGCATGCTTCCGTATTGGACGAGCGACATCCTCACCGACCTGAACGCCGGCCGCACCGTGCTTGTGACCGCGCACGGCAATTCGCTGCGCGCGCTCGTGAAGCACCTCGACGGGATCTCGGACACCGACATCGCGGGAGTGAACATCCCCACCGGAATGCCGCTGGTCTACGAGATCGATGAGTCGGGCAAGCCGACCGGGCCGGGTCGCTACCTCGATCCCGAAGCTGCGGCCGCCGGTGCTGCAGCAGTCGCCGCACAGGGAAAGGGTGCCTGAGCGCCGAATCGCCGCAGACATGAGTGAGGGCCTCTCCTGATGGAGGGGCCCTCACTCATGTCTACCGGAAGCTATGCGCGGATCGAAATCGGTCTCAGCACGGCGTCAGCCGAACGACGTTCTAGTTCTCGTCGTCGTCTTCCGTGTTGTACTTGCTCGCGTACTCCGCCCAGGGATCTTCCTCCCGGACCCGCGCAGCTTCGGCGGCGGCGAGCTCGCGCTCGAGCGCCGAAAGGTTCGTATCAGGGCTGAAGTACTTCAGCTCCCGTGCGACCTTGGTGTGCTTTGCCTTCTGACGGCCGCGCCCCATGCGTGACCCCCTTACACAGTCGGGCCCCGCGGGATGCTCCCCGAGGCAGATGCCAGTTCTATAGACGTATGAGGCAGATTCTAGCATGATGGCCCTGCACGCTGAGGCCGCGGAGGCTACTCACATTCCTGCGAGAGGCGCGATCACCAGGGTGGCGATGGTGTAAATAGCGAGCCCTGCGAGGGAACCGACAATCGTCCCGTTGAGGCGGATGAATTGCAGGTCCTTTCCGACTTGCAACTCGATCTTCTCCGCAGCCTCTCGGGCGTCCCAACGCTGCACGGTCTCCGTGATGACGTTCGCGAGATCGTGCCGGTAGGTTCGCACGAGATGCTCGACCACCTCCATCACCCAGACGTCGATCTTGTACTGCAGGGTCGCATCGTCCTGGAGCTTGTGACCGAAATCTTGCGCGGCACTCACCATGCGCATTCGCAGGTCGCTGCTCGGGTCCTCGAGCATCTCAACGATCGCGGCGCGGGCGGTCTGCCACGTGCTCGTCGCGAGCGCGCGGATGCGGGGACTGTCGAAGACCTCGTGCTTGAACGATTCGACCTGCTGCTGCAGCCGATCCTGCTCACCGAGATCGCGCGCGAGGTCTGAAAGAAAGCGCCCGACCGCGATCCGAAATGGGTGCTCGGGATCAGCCGCGACGTTCTGCGTGAACTTCACTGCCTCCGAGTGCAGCCGTTGATCGAGGAAGCGATCGACCACGCTGGGCATCCAGGAGGGGAGCCGTGACGAGATCACTCGGTCGAAGGCTTCGGGGTGGGAGATCAACCACTCGCCGAGCCGGTCCGCTGCGATATCGAGCAGCGCCTCGTGGTGGCGGCCCGCTACGAACGTCTCCGCGGACCGGCCGAGCATCGGCGCCCACGCGGGATCGACGACATGACGGCGGACGAGTACCTCGATGAGCTCCTGCACATCGCCGTCGTCGAGTACCGCGAGGGTACCGAGACCAGCACTCGCCGCCATCTGCCCGACTCGTTCGGCGTTCGCGCGATCCGCCAACCACTCGCCCGCGCGCCGGGCCCCGCTGATTTCGGAGAGCTTGTCATGCACCACATCATCCGCGAGGAAGTTCTCTTCGACGAAGCCTCCGAGTCCGGCTCCGATCTCGTCCTTCTTCTGGGAGATGAGATTCGTGTGAGGAATCTTCAAGCCGAGCGGATGGCGGAAGAGTGCGGTCACCGCGAACCAGTCCGCGAGCGCACCGACCATGCCGCCCTCGCTCGCGGCCCGCACGAATCCCCAGCCCGGGTACCGGGACTGCAGAACGAACGATACGACGAACACGACTGCCATCGCGACGAGCAGCGCGATCGCGATCGCCTGCATGCGTCGAAGTTCCGCGAGTCGCTGGAAGTCGGCTTCCGTGACGGCTCCCAGGGTGCGACGAGTGGAAGGCTGCGGCATTCATCAATTATCCCTCTCTGAATCGCTGGTCGCGTTCCGCACCCCAGATTCGCCCGCCGCCTGCATGGAATAATCGAGCCCATGCACCTGCTCACGGCGCTCAGCCTGAAAAACCGCGCGCTGATCGCGCTCGTCACTATCGTCGCCGCGGTATTCGGGGTGATCGGCGTCGGGTCCCTCAAGCAGGAACTCATGCCCTCCGTGCAGTTCCCGACGATCGCCGTGCTGACGAGCTACCCGGGGGCCTCGCCCGAGGTCGTCAATAAGGACGTATCGGTGCCGATCGAGACGGCGCTGCGCGGCGTGCCGCAGCTCGAGAGCTCGTCAGCGACTTCGAGCACCGGGTCGTCGACCGTGCTCGCCGAATTCACGTACGGAGTGGATCTCGCCGCGACCGAGCAGAAGGTCGAGCGGGCGATCAGCCGGATCTCGCAGGCGCTTCCCGAGGCCGCGGACACGCAGGTCGTGTCCGGAAGCATCGACGATTTCCCCATTATTCAGATCGCGGTCACACCGGCCGAAGGCGAGACGCCGGAGTCGACGGCGGCGCTCGCTGAGCGGACGGCGATCCCTGATCTCACGGACATCGACGGCGTTCGCGACGCGCAGATCACGGGCGCTCGCGCGGAGCAGGTCACCATCACCCCGGATGTCGCTGCGCTCGCGGCGCAGGGGCTCACTCCGCAATCGATCACGGACACTCTGCAGCAGAGCGGGGTGCTCGTCGCGGCAGGATCAGTCACCGACGGGGACCGCACGCTCGCGGTGCAGGCGGGATCGGAACTCACCTCAGCCGACGACATCGCGGCACTGCCGCTCTCGGCGAGCGCTCCGACGCTCGTTCCGCAAGAAGAGGCCGGCCCGCCGGCTCCCGTGACTATCGGCTCCGTGGCGACGGTGAAGCTCGAACCCGGTCCGGAGCGCAGCATCTCCCGCGTCAACGGGGAGCCGGCACTCACGATCGCGGTCACGAAGACGTCGGCGGCTAACACGGTCGAGGTGTCGCACGCGGTGCAGGATCAGCTCGGTGAGCTCGAAGATCAGCTCGGGGGCGCCGAACTCACCGTCATCTTCGACCAGGCTCCATACGTGGAGCAGTCGATCGAGACGCTGACGACTGAGGGCCTCCTCGGCCTCGTCTTCGCGGTGCTCGTGATCCTCGTATTCCTCATGTCGATCCGAGCGACGCTCGTGACCGCCATCTCGATCCCGACGTCGGTGCTCCTCACCTTCGTGGGCCTCAACTTCGCCGACTACACCCTGAACTTGCTGACGCTCGGCGCGCTCACGATCTCGATCGGACGCGTGGTCGACGACTCGATCGTGGTGATCGAGAACATCAAGCGGCACCTCTCTGATTCCGGAGATCGCTCTGCCGTCATCATCAGCGCCGTGCGCGAGGTCGCCGGCGCGATCACCGCTTCGACCATCACGACCGTCGCGGTGTTCCTGCCGATGGCGTTCGTCGCGGGCATGGTGGGTGAGCTCTTCCGCCCGTTCGCGTTCACGGTGACGATCGCTCTGGTCGCGTCGCTCTTCGTGTCGCTCACGATCGTGCCGGTGCTCGCGTACTGGTTCCTTCGCACCGGCCCGGCGCGACGCCGCACAGGGTACGTTCCGGCTCAGGGGAGCGAGGAGGCTCAGCGGCAGGCCGGTTCGGAGATCGACGAGCACCCGACGCGTCTGCAACGCTGGTACCGGCCGGTGATCGAATGGACGCTGCTCCGGCCCGTGCGAACGCTCGCCATTGCACTCGTCGTGTTCCTGGGAACGGTGAGCCTCGCAGCCACTCCGCTGCTGAAGACGAACTTCATCGGTGCCGACGAGCAGAACTCGGTCGGTCTCGTGCAAAACCTCGAACCGGGCACGAGCCTCGAGGCGCAGTTGAAGCAGGCGGAGCGCGTGGAGAAGGCGCTCGACGACGTGGCGGAGATCGACAGCGTGCAGGTCTCCATCGGAAGCGCGGGGGGCGCTGCGGCCCTGTTCGGCGGCGGAGGAGACGGCGCGGTCAACTACTCGATCACGACGGACCCGGACGCGGACCAGGCGCGAGTGCAAGACGACATTCGTGCAGCGGTCGACTCGCTGAAGGACGCCGGCGAATTCTCGATGAGCCAGAGCGGCGGCGGCGTCACCGGCTCGAACGCGATCGAGGTCGAGGTGACGGCTCCGGACCAGAAGACCCTCGCCAAGGCGAGCGACGCCGTGGTCGCAGCGCTGAAGGACGAACCGAGTCTGGACCAGGTGGAGAGCGACCTGGGGGTGTCGCGCGAGTTCCTGGAGATCTCCGTGGATCGGACGCTCGCGGCTCAGGCGGGTATGACTGAGGCCGGTGTTGCGGGGCAGGTGGCGCAGTTGATGCAGCCCGCACAGATCGGGCAGATCACGATCGACGCGGACTCGGTATCTGTGTACCTCGCGAACGGCGAAGCTCCCACCGACGTCGCGGGCGTCGCGGCGCTTACGATCCAGACGGCCACCGGCCCGCAGCCGCTCAGCGCGCTCGCTCTTGTGGAGGTTGCCGACGGCCCTGTGACGGTGCGCACGCAGGATGGCGCGCGCTCGGTGACGGTGTCGGCACTCCCGGGTGCCGACGACCTGGGCACCGCGGGTGCGCAGGTGAGTGCCGCCCTCGAGGAGGTGGACCTGCCGCAGGGTGCGCAGGCCGAGGTCGGCGGGGTGCTGTCGCAGCAGTCGGAGGCCTTCCAACAGCTCGGGATCGCCCTGCTCGCCGCGATCCTGATCGTCTATGTGGTCATGGTCGCGACGTTCCGGAGCCTGTTGCAGCCGCTCCTCCTCCTGATCTCCGTGCCCTTCGCAGCGACCGGAGCCATTCTGCTCCTGGTGATCAGCGGTATCCCACTCGGCGTGGCCTCGCTCATCGGTGTGCTCATGCTCGTGGGAATCGTTGTCACGAACGCGATCGTGCTCATTGACCTCGTGAACCAGTACCGCAATCGGGGCGACGCGCTTCGAGACGCCGTGCTGCACGGGTCACTGCAGCGTCTGCGCCCGATCGTCATGACGGCGCTCGCCACGATTCTGGCGCTCACCCCCATGGCCCTCGGGATCACCGGGAAGGGTGGTTTCATCTCGCAGCCGCTCGCCGTCGTGGTCATCGGCGGTCTGCTCTCGTCGACGGTGCTCACGTTGATCGTGCTGCCGACGCTCTACTACCTCGTTGAGCGACGCCGCAGCGAGGGGCCGAAGCGTCATCGTGACACGAGCGCTGGGAGCCTGGTCGTTCCGGGAATGAGCGGCGGGCCTGCGCGTCGTCGCGGGGGCACGGTGGCGGCGGCGCCTGTGGCGACGCCGTCAGCCGAACCGTTTGTTCCGGCGAGACGGACGGAAGAAGCTGTAGCTGCGCCAGCGCAGGCATCGGCGGTGCCCGCGGTTCCGGTCTCGGCGTCGGCGGCCTCTCCTGCGCCATCCCCGGTTGCGGCGGTGCCCGCTGCGCCGGTTCCTGCGGTGTCCGTGACACCCGAGCCCAACGCGGAGCCCGGACCTGCTGACGAATTGTCTGCCGATAACGATGACTTTGGCGAACAGGGCAGTGAACCTCACGAGAGCGCGGCCTGGTCGGACGCCGCGGAGGACCCAGCAGAAGCGGTGCGCGCTGCGGAACCCGAAAGTTCGTCGGGGCCGGCAACAAAGCCGCTTGTGCTGACGGAGCCCTCCGACAGGGATAAGGCGACTCCAGAGGCTCCAGAGGCTCCGGAGGAAGCGGCGCCTGAAGTGGTTGAGCCCCCTCAAGGCCCGTCCGAGGAGTCAGTAGCGCCAGAGCCTGCCCCGCGTAACGACGTGGAGCTCGGATGGGAGCAGCTGCTGTGGGAGGCGACGCAAGAGGTTGAGGAAGCCGAGCAGGCAGAAGCGGCAGCGCGGCAGCGGAACGACGACGGGGCGGATCCCGAGCGCCCGCGTGAGAGCCGCTGATCATGGCGCAGAAGAAGCGCGGAGGTTTCAAGCCGCCGGCCAACTACGACCCCAACCGCGGGAAGAAGCGTGCCGCTGCCGCTGGAAAGCGCGGCGCTCGACCGGCGCAGCAAGCTGAACCGGATCGTGAGACGAGAGCTGCCGCTGACGCCCGGTCGCGGCGAAAGGCGGCGGATCGGCCTGCCGTTCCTGCTCCCGCTCGTCTGACCGCCAAGCTCACGACATCCGACGATGCGGCGCAGCTGACTTTCCGTGATCTCGGGCTCGGCGGAAACCTGCTGCGCGTGCTCGGCGAGATGGGGGCGGAGCGCCCGTTCCCGATTCAGGCCGCGACGATCCCGGACACGATCGCGGGGCGCGATGTGCTCGGGCGCGCGCGAACCGGCTCGGGTAAGACGATCGCGTTCGGCGCGGCGCTCGTCGAGCGGTTGCTGCGTTTGAAGGCGGACGGAGCGTTCGCTTCGGATCCCGCGCCCTCGAAACGCCAGCCGGCACGGGGGGTGCGCGCCCCAAAGCGGCCGACGCGTAAACCGAAGGCGCTGATCCTCGCCCCCACCCGCGAGCTCGCGCTCCAGATTGACCGGACGGTGCAGCCGCTCGCGCGCTCCGTCGGTTTCTACACGGCGCAGCTCGTTGGCGGGACGCCACTCGATCCGCAGCTGCACGCGCTCGAGCGCGGTATCGACATTGTGATCGGCACCCCGGGCCGCGTGCAGGACCTCGTCGACCGGCGGCGTCTGGATCTCCGCGAGGTGCTCGTCTCCGTGCTCGACGAGGCCGACCACATGTGCGATCTCGGGTTCCTCGAGCCCGTGCAAGACATCCTGCGTCAGACCGCGAAGGGCGGGCAGCACCTGCTGTTCTCCGCGACGCTTGATGCCTCGGTGAGTGCGCTCGTCGCCGAGTTCCTCGAGGATCCCGCGGTGCACGAAGCGGAGGAAGCCGCCGCGATGCCCGTCGATCACCGGGTGGTCATGGTGCGGCGCGAGCACAAGGACGACGTGCTCGCCAAGCTGGCGTCTGCGCGCGGGCGCACGATCGTATTCTGCCGCACGCGCGCGTACGCCGAGCAGATCGCGACGCAGCTCGAGGAGCGGGGCGTCGGAGTCACCGCCCTGCACGGCGATCTGAGCCAATCGCGGCGCGAGCGGAACCTCGCGGCTTTCTCGTTGGGCAGAGCGACCGTGCTCGTCGCGACCGACGTTGCGGCGCGTGGGCTCCATATTGACGATGTCGATCTCGTGGTGCAGGCCGATCCGCCGCACGATTTCAAGGCGTATCTGCACCGTTCGGGCCGCACCGGTCGCGCGGGGAAGGCCGGGCGAGTGGTCACGTTGATTCCGCAGGCTCGGCAGGAGCGCATGCGCGAGATCCTGCGCGAGGCGGGTGTGGAGGCGAGCTACTTCGGCGTGGCCGAGCCCGGCTCACGCGTGCTCCGGTAGCGGGGCGCCGCGGTGCCCCGGGTCTCGGTGCACGCGACCGCTCTATGGCGAATGTAACCATCTCGCGCGCCGCAAATTTAGAGGATGGATACAAGTCTCTGGTGACCCGTGGCAACGGTTCGTTGTGTAGGGGCAGATGAGCGCTTGCCGGTGTCGGTGGTGCTCCCTACGCTGACAGCAGTTGGGTGGATGGCGAGTAGGGCCGTCCCCGCATGTCATCTCGAAGGAGAACTGATGGCCGAGAGCACCCCCTCGCTGCAGCCCCGAATCAACGTTTCAGTCGTGAGCGATGCACTGCTCGGGGCGTGGAAGGCTGAACGTCTCGAATCGCGCCGACTCGCCGCTGATCCGCGTCTCCATACGATCCCCGGGCAGTCTATGGAGGAGCACCGAGAGCGTGCCCTGCAGCAGCTGCATATTCTCGTCGAGAACGGTGCGATTCAGCGCGCGTTCCCGACCGCGCTGGGAGGCGCGGATAACCATGGCGGTAACATTGCGGCATTCCAAGAGCTCGTGCTCGCCGACCCGTCGCTGCAGATCAAGAGCGGCGTGCAGTGGGGTTTGTTCGGTGCGGCGATCCTGCATCTGGGTACCGCGAAGCACCACGAGCGCTGGCTCCCCGACGTCATCAGCCTGAAGCTTCCCGGCGCGTTCGCGATGACCGAGATCGGACACGGATCTGACGTCGCATCGATCGGCACGACGGCGACCTACGATCCCGAGACCGAAGAGTTCGAGATCCACACGCCGATCCGCGGCGCGTGGAAGGACTACCTCGGTAACGCCGCATTGCACGGGCGAGCGGCGGTCGTGTTCGCTCAGCTCATCTCCCAGGGCGTGAACCACGGAGTGCACGCGTTCTTCGTGCCGATTCGCACCGCCGAGGGCGAGATGCTGCCGGGTGTGGGGAGCGAGGATGACGGGGTGAAGGGCGGGCTCAACGGCATCGACAATGGCCGTCTCCACTTCACCCATGTGCGTGTGCCGCGCGAGAACCTGCTGAACCGCTACGGCGACGTCGCGCCGGATGGCACGTACTCCTCGGCCATCGAGAGTCCGGGCCGGCGTTTCTTCACGATGATCGGCACGCTCGTGCAGGGGCGCGTCTCGCTCGACGGATCGGCCGTGCGCGCGATGCAGGCAGCGCTCGCGATTGCGATCCGCTATGGCAGCGAGCGCCGGCAGTTCCCGGGCGCGACCGGCCGCGAGAGCGTGCTGCTCGACTACGGCCAGCACCAGCGGCGCCTGCTGCCGCGCCTCGCCCAGACGTACGCGATGGCGTTCGCGGACGAGCGGTTACTCACCGTGTTCGACGAGGTGTTCTCGGGCGCGAAGGACACCGATGAGAACCGCGAGGATCTCGAAACCCTGGCGGCGGCCTTGAAGCCCCTCTCGACCTGGGCGGCGCTCGACACCCTCCAGGAGGCGCGCGAAGCGTGCGGCGGCGCGGGGTTCATGGCGAAGAACCGCATCGTCGGGTTGCGCGCCGACCTCGACATCTACGCGACGTTCGAGGGCGACAACAACGTGCTGCTCCAGCTTGTGGGCAAGCGTCTGCTGACTGACTACGCAGCGCAATTCAAGAATGCGGATCGCGCGACGCTGGCCCGCGCAGCCGCGAGCCAGATCGGCAACCGGGTGAGCCGTTTCGGGCTGCGTCAGGTCGGGCAGACGATCGCTGACTTCGGTCAGGTCGGACGATCGGTGGAGAGCATGCGGAGCTCCGCTGCGCAGCGGCAGTTGCTCGCGGACCGCGTGCAGACCATGGTCTCCGAGATCGCGCTCGCGTTGCGTGAGGCAACCAAGGGAATCCCGAAGAGCGACGCTCAGGCGCGCGCGATCGCGAACGAGGACGCGTTCAACGCCCAGCAGCACAAGCTCATCGAGGCCGCTCGCGCGCACGGCGAGCTGCTGCAGTGGGAGGCATTCACTGAGGCGGTCGAGAAGATCGGCGACGCGGAGACGCGCCAGGTGATGACCTGGCTGCGAGACCTGTTCGGCCTCGGGCTCATCGAGCGGAACGCCGCGTGGTACCTCGCGACGGGGCGGATCTCCGGCCAGCGAGCCGAATCGGTGACGGCGTATATCGACCGTTTGCTTCGTCGCCTGCGTCCGCACGCGCTCGACCTGATCGAGCCGTTCGGTCTCAGCCCCGAGCTGCTTCGTGCCGAGATTGCTACTGGCATCGAGGCGGAGCGCCAGGAGGAGGCGCACGCCTATGTCGAGGCGCAGCGCGCGGCGGGTACCTGGCCGGTGCACGAGAAGGAGCTGCGGAAGCGCCAGCGGGACGCCGCGAAGCTTCCGGCTGTGCCGCGCGCGACAAACGTGAGCTAACGCGAATCTGAAAGGCCGGTTCGAACGCAAGGCCCGTGCCAAGCAGTTCGCGTGCTCACTAGGATCTGGAGCGAATAGCCCGATGACGCTTGCGCCATCGGGCCCGCCCCGGATGTGAGGAATCGCCGTGACGTTCAACGACAACGTGCGCATCGACAGCTCGAAAGCGCGCAAACGCAAAGGTGGGAAAGGCGGGGTCATTGCGGGTGGCGGCGCGGGAATTGCCCTGCTGCTCGTCATCGGGTCGCAGTTGCTCGGCTTCGATCTGACCCCGTTCGCGCCCGCGGTGCAGCAGATCGCGGGCGGAGGAGCGACGTCGGAACAGGCCGATGAGGTGCTCGATTCATGTGCGAGCGGTGCCGATGCGAACTCGAATGTCGAGTGCCGGATGGCTGCGACGGCTGATTCGCTCGACCGGTACTGGTCGACGCAGGTGGGCAACTACCGGGCGCCTGCGCCCGTGGTGCTGTTCAACGGCCAGACGCAGTCAGGCTGCGGCACGGCGTCCTCATCGACCGGTCCCTTCTATTGCCCGCCCGACGAGACGATCTACGTCGACGTCGCGTTCTTCGACACGCTCACCGAGGACTACGGTGCCTCCGGCGGATCGCTCTCGCAGATGTACGTGCTCGCCCACGAGTGGGGTCACCACATCTCGAACCTCATCGGCACCCTTTCCGGGGCCGGGCAGGAGACCGGGCCGACTTCGGGGTCAGTGCGACTCGAGCTGCAGGCCGACTGCTTTGCGGGAGCCTGGGTGCAGAACGCTTCGAACGTGACGGACGAGACCGGCGTGCCCTACTTGAAGCCCGTTACCGAGCAGCAAATTGCAGACGCGATGAGCGCGGCCGCCGCCGTCGGAGACGACCACATCATGCAGTCGGCCGGAGTCGAAGTGAATCCCGAGCGCTTCTCGCACGGCATCTCGGAACAGCGCCAGCGCTGGTTCATGACCGGGTACGAGGAGGGCCCGACCGGCTGCGGCACGTTCGACGTTCCGGCCTCGCAGCTCTAGCTGCCGAGGCGGCGCAGCCCGATGTCAGCGACGCTTGCGACGCTTGGCCTGCCGCGCTTCCGCCTTCTTCCGCTCTGCCTTGTCTTTTGCGGCCTGAAGCTGAGCTCCGCGCGAGTTTGGCTTGAGTTTCGGGGCCTGCTTGCGTGCCTGCGTCTGCTGCTTCGGAGCGCGCTGCGTCTGCCGGGCCTCCTCGGTCGCGGACTCCCGGGAGCTGTTCGCGGTGCGGCCGCGGAGGATGCCAGCGAGGTGCTGCACCGTTGCGTCGTCACGCTCCTGCGCCCAAACCGCCCAGATGACCGGGCCATCGAGCGGCGCTTCATCCTCCTCGGGCCGCACGGGAAGCACGGCGTGCTCACGCTTATTCACGAGGTGGCGAGCGAGCGGCACGGGGAGCAGGATCGCGCCCGCCCCGGTTGCCACGAGCTCAAGGGCGGCACGGGGGTGCCTCGGCATCCATGACGGGTCATCCCAAGGCTGCGGATCGGGCCAGCCCGAGAAGTGGTCCGGGTGGTCGAGCAACTTCACGAACTGCAGCTCCGCGAGACTCACCGATTCTTGCTCGGCAAGCTCGTGGTCGACGGGCACAACGAGCGCGACGGTCTCGGCGTACAGACGGATCGCGTGGCGAGTCTTCAGCACCTCTGCGGTGGCTACCGAACCCGCGGGGCGCCCGTCGGGAGCAGTGCGCTCGATGAGCACGTCGCAGTCGGCGGCGGCCGCGGCAGTCTCGGGATTCCCCGCGTCGAGTGCTGACCCGAAGGCGACCGGAAGGGGAACGAGCTCGAGCTTGCGGCCCGGCGTCGCGGTCTTCCAGCGGCGGGCCCACTTGCTCGGCGCGACACCGCGGGCGAACCCCAGGCGGATCGGCGCGACGCTCGATCCTGCGCCCGTCGCACCCGCTGCCGCGCCGCTCGCGCTGCCGCTCGCTTCGCTGCTCATCGCGTCGCTTGTCGTGTCGCTCACAGCGCCACCTCTCCGTAGATCTCGTGGGTGTAGGGAAGGCGCGCGGCCGACAGCACAAGGCGGTACTCGCCGGCTTGCAGCGAGCGCGCCACGGTCTCGTGGCTGGCGGCGGCCGCCGCAGTGCCCGCGCGAGGGGCGCCCGTCGCTCTGATCGGCGTTCCCTCGGCGAGGTAGTGGGGGAGCGCAAGCGTTGCGTGACCCTGAGGCGGGTTGCCGCTCGCGGGCACCACGCGCCACCACGCCACCGAGTGCCCATAGAGGGCGAGTACACGACCGACGGCTCGCGGCGCCTCGGAACCGATCGCGATTCCGACGTCGCCGTACGTCATCACGCGCCCCCCGGGGATGCGTTCGACGACGCCGAGCACGGCTTCGACGAATTCGGCGGACGGCATGCGATAAGACTACGCGTCGCCGCCGACACTGAAACCGCGGCGGCCGCTGTCTTCGACTGCCACCGCGCGGCGCCGGGCGCGCCTACGCCGTCGCCACCCCGAACAGCGTGCCGATCGAGTAGGTCGCCGCTACCGCAATGCCTCCGAACAGGAGCTGTCGCGCCGCACCCGCGAGCCAGTTGCGCCTTGTGAACCGCGCCGCGAGTCCGCCCGCGATGAGCAGGCCCACACCGCCGAACGCGAGGCCGAGGCCGAGGGTGCCGAACCCGAAGAAGAACGGAATGATCGGGATCAGCGCACCCACCGCGAACGACAGGAACGATGAGATCGCGGCGACCCACGGCGAGGGCTGGTCTTCGGGGCTCATGCCCAGCTCGGAGAGCAGGTGCACGCGTACGGCCTGATCCGCATTCTCATGCACCTGCTCGGCAGCCAGCTTCGCGATCTGGGATTCCACACCGAGGTTCTCGAGGAGTGCGGTCAGCTCGGCCTTCTCGCCCTCCGGGTTGCGCAGGTGCGCTTCCCGCTCGATTCGCACCTCAGCCGCCAACTGCTCGTTCGCCGCGCGCACGGAGGTGAACTCGCCGAGCGCCATCGAGATAGCGCCCGCGATGAGGCCCGAGATTCCCGTGATCGCCACGAAGTGCGGGGCCGCACCCGCCGCCGCGATACCCGCGACGAGCCCGAGGTTCGAGACGAGGCCGTCCATGGCTCCGAAGACGCTCGCGCGCAACCAGCCGGAGCTGACGTTCGCGTGCCGATGATCGTATTCGTGCGGATTGGCAAGGTTGATGCCAGTCATGTGTGCTCCCCGGGTCGTGCGGTGCGCGGTGGCGCACGGTGAGCAACCGTAGCAAGCTTGCGGCGGAAGGCAGAAGCCGAGCGGAGACCTCGGCGCGGGGTGTGTCGAGAGTTCGACGAGGCGAACTTTCGGCCCTGATAGAGCGGCGGCGGATCGCACGTCGTGGGCGCGCCCACGCCTCACCGGGCGGGCTGCAGCTCCATGACCTCCCCCTGCCATCTCGATCGCAGCCAGCGGTCGTGCGAGGCGACGATCAGCGCGCCCGCGAAGTCCTGAAGCGCCTCCTCGAGCTCCTCGACCAGGGTGAGCGACAGATGGTTCGTGGGCTCGTCGAGCAGCAGGGCGTCGGGCGGATCCGCGACGAGGGTCGCGAGCACCAGCCGGCGACGCTGCCCCACGCTCAGCGAGGCCACTGGGCGGTCGAGGTCGCGCGCGGCGAGAAGGCCCGTCTGAGCGAGTGGGTGCAACTCGGCGCGGTCGTGGCCGACGATCTCGCGGTAGTGGTCGGCCGCGGTGCGATCCGGTCTCTCGAAGTGGCTTTCCTGGGGGAGATAGCCAATGCGCCCGAGCCGCACGAGCTGGGTCTGATCCGCCGCATCTGCAGCGCTTGCTCCCGGATCCTGGCTCGGCTCGAGCGCAACTGAGAGGATCGCGAGAAGCGTCGACTTTCCCGCACCGTTCGGCCCCGTGAGCAGGATCCTGCCGCGAGAAGCGAGGGTGAGCGAGGTCGGCCGTAGCCGCCCTGCGAGCGACACGTTGTTCGCGATGAGAACCGGGGAATCGGGATGTGTCGCGACGGAGACACGCGACCCGTCTTTCGTGGCGGGGGGTACTGTTCCGCTTCGGTCGAGGTCCGTCGCGAAACCCGAGAATGTGAGGGGCTCCGGCGGCCGCCGCACGCGATCTCGCTCGAGCGCGTCGAGGCGCACCCGCGCGTTGCGAGCTCGTCTGGCGGTGACGCGCGCGTCTTTGTCGGCGTAGAACTTGCGGGTGATTCGAGATTCCGACTTCGACTCATGCTTGCGGTTCACCTCCCGCGATCCGACCTCGATCTCGTGCAGCAGGTCACGGCGTTCCTCGCTTTCTTGCGCATAACGTTCGCGCCAGCGGTCGATCTCGCGACGCTTCGCCGCTCGCGCCTCCGAGTAGCCGACGCCCCAGAGCCTGGCACCGAAGCCAGAACCGGTGTCCGCGGTCGTCTCGGTTGCTGCAGTGGGCGCACTCATGTGGCGCTCGACGCCGGTGCTCGCGGAGCCGGTCTCTGCGTCGGCGAGTTCTGTCGCGCCAACGGGGAGGGGGTCGAGGTCGAGAATGCGCGTCGTGATCGCATCGAGCAGCGCGCGGTCGTGGCTCGCGACGATGACGATGCCCGGCCAATTCGTGAGCACGCGTTCGAGGTAGGCCGCGGACTCGTCGTCGAGGTGGTTTGACGGCTCGTCGAGCAGGATCGTGTGCGGGGCGCTCAGCAGGAGCGCCGCGAGGGCGAGGCGCAGGCGCTGACCGCCCGAGAGCTGGCCGATCGGTCGATCGAGTTCGATGCGTCCGAGGCCCAGGCCCGACAGGGTGTCGCCGCGACGCGCCTCAGCGGCCCACGCGTCGTCGTGCTCGGCCCGTTCGAGCGCGTCCGCGAACGCTGCCGCCACACCGGGATCGTCGGGCTGCTCCGCCATTCGCGCGCCCCACTCCTCGAGAGCCGCGAGGGCGGCGACAGCCGCTGATTGCGCGTCGTCGAGCACGCGCGCCACAGGGGTCGAGTCGGGGTAGGGGAGCTCCTGCGCGAGCAGGCCCACCGAGCCGGGCACGGAGATGCTGCCGCGATCCGCCGCGAGCTCACCCGCGATAAGGCGCAGGAGCGTGGATTTTCCCGTGCCGTTCTCACCGATCAGCCCGAGTCGATCGCCGGGGCGAGCGGTGAAGGAGATGCCAGTGAGCACTCGACGGTCGCGGAAGGCGTGCGAGACATCGTCGACGGAGAGGTGTGTCGGGCGGCCGCTCGGCGCGGCGTCGGCGTGCGTCGCGGCTCGGACTGCGGCGCGTGAAGTGTCGGTAGATGGGCGGCGTGCGGCGGCTGAAGCGTTAGCTGGGGATACCGGTGATGTCGCGGGCATGGGAAGCCTTTCGGAACGAAATGGGGTTCCGCGGGGCAGTGCCGTGAGGAGCGCGGTGGTGCCGAATGGTGGCTCGAATCCCTGATGCTCGGTTCTCGAATGCCGCGGTGCGAGCGACGAGAGAACGGACAAGGGTGGCGGGTGAGCCCGCGAGCGAGTGATGGCATACGCGCGATCCCGGCGCCTCAGCGCAGAACGGGAACGTCGTTAGCTCTTCACGCGGTCGACTGTACTCGCGGCTCACGGCGCGCACAAGTCTTCCGTGCCGCTCGGTGGACTGTTGGCGTGGGGTACGGGGCGTGGGGCACGGGCGCGGGGTGGGCTGCGACGCTTCGTGCTGCGTGGGGTTGTCGCCGGGAATGGTCGCGTTGCTTGAGACCGGAACCGGCGGGCGTCGGGGGACCCGCGTAGGCTGGGCGCCGCACGGTGTTTCGAGAACGCGGTGGAACGGGGAGTGCTCATGGGGCCAGAAGCAAGCGGTCGTCTCGTAGCGACGTCGCGCGGAGCCGATCTCGTGCTGGTGCGCTCGCTCGCGCTCGCCGCCGAAGAGGCGTGGGCCTTCGTTACCGAATCCGAGCACACCGAGCGGTGGTTCGGGCCGTGGGAAGGCGATGCGCGACCCGGTGGCGCGGTGCGGCTGCGCATGCGCTTCGAGGATCACGAGCCGTCTATCACGCTTCGCATTCACGCGTGCGAGGCGCCGCATCGGCTCATCATCGAGGCCGACCAAGAGGTCGGCGGCTGGAAGCTCGAGATCCTCGTCGAGGAGGACGGGGAAGATGACGCCCTGGTGACGCTCATTCACCATCTCGGAAGCGACGACCTGGGTGGCGTCGGCGAGATCGGGCCCGGGTGGGAGTACTACCTCGACCTGCTCGTTGCCGCGACGGAGGACACGGAGCGCCCCGGATTCGACCAGTACTACCCGGCGCTCCGCGACGCGTACCAGGCGATGCGCGGCTGACCCGCGAACGGTCGTTGCGCCGATGCGACGCGAATGGCCGCATTACGGCCCGGAAGGGGCCACTCGCGTCTCATGGACGGGTGAATGCGGGTCGCGGGCGTTGACTCACCGATAGATATCGCTCCGATGGCCGATCTCAATCGCGAGGACGACGAGCTCTTCGTCGCGGATTTCGCACAGAATTCGATAGTCGCCGACGCGATACCGCCACTTGTGAGAGAGATTCCCGGTGAGGCCCTTGCCGTGCGCTCGCGGATCTGCGCACCCGTTGATGTTCTTCAGCAGCCAAGCGACAATGACCCGACGAACGCCCGGGTCGAGCTTAGACAGCTGCTTGTCGGCTCTCCGGGAGAACAATAGCTCCCACATTTACAAGTACTTCGCCGCAATCTCGCTCGCTGAGAGAGTCGCTGGGTCGGCCTCGTGCTCGTCCTTCGCGCGATCCCACGCCTGCAGGTCGAGCTCATCTTCAATGCGGTCGAGTGCGGATCGGCGCACGAACTCCGACACCGACATGTTGAAGGCGCGTGCATAATCTGCAAGAAGTTGCTTCTCGGAATCCTCGAGCCTCAGGGTCAGTGTCGTCGTCATAGCGCGCCTCCTGTGCGACATTGTAACACCCGCGGCCTGCCCCCGTCAGCGCAGCGTCACATCGACGCGTGAATGCGGGCGGCAGCCGAATTTTCGAACGCTACGCGTTCTCGGTGTTCGCTTGCAATCCCAGCGTGGCGGCGACGTGCTTCGAGGAGGAGTCGAGAACGTGGGCGTTGCAGTCGGGCTAGAGCGGGTTCGGAACGATGGCGTTTGCCTCTAATCAGATATCACGAAGCGCAGCCGAACAGATGTCTCCGTCATCGAACTGATGGTAGGCGCGGAGACAATAGAAATTCCGGTGACGCGGAAAATAAGCGCGCAGGCTGCAAACTGCTTGACGAGCAGAATTTACGCCCAGGAGTTTGTATCTCACTGAAGGCGCGAGGGCTGCTTGACGCTCACGGTTAAGTCTCAGAGGAGTAGATCTCGACGCCGCTTTCACGCCGAGAGGCTGAACTCGCCTCCCGGTGAAAATAGCGTCACTAAATCCCGCGGTGCGGACAAATGCGTAGTGATCAGTTCTCAAGGTCGAGAGTGGCCCGCAAAAGGCTCTCTTGGCTGCGTCGGTTTCTTACATCGTCTCTCCGAAGGCTCCTTCCCTCAGCAAGAGCCGTGGCGAATTCGTCGCGCGCAAGTGGAGTAACTCTAGGAATCACCGCATCGATCTCCGCGTCCCTTGCATCGAATTTAAGACTTTTTCCGCGCTCAAGCTGCTCTCGTGTTCTCCGAGTGCTTTCTCGACCGAATCCGTCCGCGAAGGCGGGATTAAGAACGACCGATGTCATCATCGCGAGGTGATACTTTGCTGCCCGGAGTGGGGTATCGTCCGTGACTCTCCCAAAGTGGCGATCGATGCGGTAGAGGATACGTGCCGCGTAGTAGAAGGCTTCGAGAGGGTACTCTCCCCATACAAATGCGTCTCTGCTCTCGAGATCCTTGGGTGAGCTGATTGCACGTGCAGACTCGCCGAACAGAGCTGATGCAACCGCCCTATTCATGTCCGGGGTGGTCACAACACGGGTGCGAGGAAACTCGATAGGAATACCTCGGTCTTGTCGTTCATACCGTAAGCCGCTGGTTCCAGTGTGTGCGAAGTAGTCCTCAACGTCCTGCGCTATTTTAGTGCTTGCCTGGATGTCGGACGCCGCGATTGGGGATTGAAGGTTCGTGGCGACGGCGATACTGCTGCGAACTTCTGAGTCGTCTGAGCTGACGATCTTTACTGGCACCCAAACTTCCTGAAGGTGGTCGGGCGAACTCTGGATTTGCTTGGAACGTGCCCAGCGAACTAGCTGGTTGCTAGTTTGCCCTCCGTTCACAATTTGGTAGCTGCTGAGGGTGAAGCGATCGCTCAGGTTAGACATCGTGTTTGCGACGATCGTCAGCCCGTTATTGAGAAAAGGGAAGTACGTGCGCTCAGCGGAAATAAGGGTTTCGCTTATCCTCGCGTTCACTTCATTTTCAGCTCCGAGGTCCAGTCGTACGTTGTCGTCAAAGATCCCAGGGCGAAGCTCCCCGGTCTCGTCCAACAGCAGCTTCATTAGCTCATCAGCCTGTAGCAGTCCAATGAAGGCTTCAGTCACGTTGCCAGTCTCAGGAATTGCCTGACGCTTTGAGAAATTGAACTTCACATTTTGTGGCCCGAAGCGTTCTTTCTGTTTTAGAGCGAGTTCCGGATGTCCGTGGAGCTGAACGTCCAAACTGGCCTGATACACCCCGTGGTTCTGAATCCGCTTGATCGCCTCGGAAACTTGGAGCTCTCCTCGCGCGCTCGAGGTGTCGTTTGAGCTTGTAGTTACGAAATAAATCTCACAAGGTATGTGGTTCTCTCGAAACTGATCCAGATTCTCGGCGATCTTATCGATCAACAGCGCCGCATCTACGAGTCGGGCAGGTAGTGAGATGCTCGTGGCATCCATAGCGTATTTTGTGACCGATTCCACGCCATGCAGGAATTTTGCGATCAGCTTTGTATCGTAACTCTCACTCGTCTTGGCCTGCATGAACACCACTTTTGCCGTGTTGGCGCTGCTTCCTGCTATCAGTTCCTCTATCTCGGCGGGCTCGAATACGGGAACACCATTTACGACTACTACGGCGATGTCAATTCCCTCGTCTGATCCACTGCCAAGTATCGTCTTCTCCAACATCTCTGTATCGTCACGCAGGTATTGGTAGAGGTAGTTAGCCGCCACGTATCGCTCAAACTGCTGGGCTTGTGTGCCTACCAGCTCAAGTTCCCTTACGAACTTCTCGAGTTTCTTCCTCGTGAGCTGGTGCACGGTGGTCTCCTTCGATCGGCATTGCGAATTGCGGTCGGGAGCCGGGCGAGCGGCACACGATTTCTCCCAACCTATCGAATTGTTGTGCGCCAGTCGAAGGGTTCGAATTGGTTTCCATTGTGAAAGTTGCGTAGGTAGCTCTTTAAGAGCGCGTCATCCGTGTCGCAGCTTCCTATGGTTTTGTCGCAGGCGGAATAGCTTCCCAAATGTCCTCAGAACGGCGAGCGACTGTCAACTGATTCTTCGGTATTCGGTTGCCATCCCAGCGCGGGGGCGACGTGTTTCGCGAAGGAGTCCAGGATGTGGGCGTTGTACTCCGGCCCCAACTGATTCGGGATCGTCAGCATCAGCGTGTCCGCCGCCACCACGGCCTCGTCCGCCTGCAACTGCGCGATGAGCCGGTCGGGCTCATCGGCGTAGGTCTTGCCGAAGGTCGAGCGGAAACCGTCGATGATCCCGACCTGGTCCATGTTCTCCCGCGAGCGCAGCCCGAAGTAGGCCTCGTCCTCCGCGGTGACGATCGGGAACACGCTCCGGCTCACCGAGACGCGCGGCGTGCCAGAGTGCCCCGCGGCGCGGTACGCCTCCCGGAAGCGGTCGATCTGCTCGCGCTGCAGCACGTGGAACGGCTGCCCGGTCGCCTCGGTGAGCAGCGTAGAGCTCATGAGGTTCAAGCCTTGACGGCCGACCTCTTCGGCGGAATCGCGCGATCCTGCACCCCACCAAATGCGGTCGCGGAGGCCGGGCGACCGTGGCTCGAGCGCGAGCCGGCCAGGGGGAGCCATCTGCGGGTCGCTATCGACGAGCGGTTCACCGTCGATCGCGCGCAAGAACAGGTCGAACTTGGCTCGCGCGAGATCCGCCCCACGGGGGTCTTCCGCACCGAGGTACCCGAACGCTTCGTAGCCGCGCAGTGCCGTTTCGGGTGATCCACGACTGACGCCGATCGCGATGCGCTGGTCGGCAAGCAGGTCGAGCGCCGCGAGCTCCTCCGCGAGGTAGAGCGGGTTCTCGTACCGCATGTCGATGACGCCGGTGCCGACCTCGATGTGCTTCGTGCGGGCGGCCATGGCGGTGAGCAGAGGGATCGGCGACGCGGCCTGCCGCGCGAAGTGATGCACCCGCACGTACGCGCCATTCACGCCGATCTCATCAGCCGCTTTCGCGAGCTCAACGGTCTGTCGCAGCATGTCTCCGGCCGTCCGCACGCGGGAGCCGGGCACCGGGCCGTAATGGCCGAAAGAGAGGAATCCGAATGATTGCATGGTTGCTGCAACCGTTCCCTGCTGAATATATTCCCGCGCATATAGTTCGGGATCGCGATCGGCCGTTCCGACGCATCGCCGAGAGCCGGTCACTGTTTTCTTCAGCCGGCGCCACTGAACGCGCGGCGCTTCGCGAGCGGCGTATCTCCGAACCAGAAAGATGTCGGAGGTGGTGAGTAATGTGGAGACCATGAGCGTTGTGATTGATCCTGCATTCGATCCCGTCCCGTCCCTGGCCCACAACACTGAGGTGCAAGTGGTCGCGAGCCCCGGGCTCGAGGGGGTCGGTGCCGGTGCCGACGCGCTCGCAATTGCGCGTCTGGCGACGGAGGAAGGCGAGCTCCCGTCGGAACTCGGCGGGGTCACGCGTGAGGCGCTCGCCGCAGCGGGGTTCACGGGTGGGCGAGGGCAGACTCTGGTGCTGCCGGGCGAGCGGCTGCAGGTGTTGGTCGGCATCGGCTCAGGCATTGCGACAGCGGCACACCTGCGCGACGCGGTTGCGGCCTTCACGCGTGCGGCTCGTGAGGCTGCCCAGTTGGTGATCGACCTGAGCGGAGTCGTTTCCGGCGGCGCAGGTTCGGCCGGGCTTGAGCCGTTCGATGCGGCGCTTGCGGCGACGGAGGGTGCGGTGCTCGCTCGGTACCGGTACGACGCGCTCAAGGGTGACCCGCATACCGTCGCGCTGCGGTCGCTGACGCTCGGAGTGCCCGAGTCCGACGTTGACTCCGCGCACGAGGGCGTCGAACGTGGCCTGATCCTGGCCCGGTCCGCGAGCATCGCGCGAGATCTCGCGAACACGCCTCCTCGTCACCTGAGCGCAGAGAAGTTCGCAACGGTCATCGAGGGGCTGGCCCCGCAGTTCGGGCTTGAGGTTGAGGTGTTCGACCGGCAACAGCTCATCGAGCTCGGCGCGGGCGGACTGCTGGGCGTGAACGCCGGCAGCGTTGAAGAGCCCCGAATGATTAAGATCTCATACCGCCCGGCCGACCCTGAGGGCCACCTTGCGCTCATCGGTAAGGGCATCATGTACGACTCGGGCGGCATCAGCCTGAAGCCCTCGAACGCAATGCATGCGGCGATGAAGTTCGACATGATGGGCGCGGGTTCCGTGTTCTCGTCCATGACCGCACTGCGTGACCTCGGGGCGAAGACGGCGGTCACGGGTTGGCTGATGTGCACGGACAACATGCCCTCGGGCAGCGCGACGAAGCTCGGCGACGTGCTCACCATCCGCGGAGGCAAGACCGTCGAGGTGAAGAACACCGATGCCGAGGGACGCCTCGTGATGGCGGACGGGCTCGTGCTCGCGACGGAGGATCTCACCATCGGCGAGCGCCGACCCGACGCGATCGTCGACATCGCGACGCTCACCGGCGCGGCGATGGCAGCACTCGGCACGCGCACGGCTGCGATGCTCGCGAATGACGACGAGGTTGCGGCGCAGTTGCAGGTCGCTGCTGACGCGACCGACGAGAACATCTGGCGATTCCCGCTCGACCACCGGTACCGCGAGCAGCTGAAGTCGAACGTCGCGGACCTCTCGAACATCGGCGGTCAGTACGCCGGCGTGATCCTCGCCGCCCTCTTCCTGAACGAGTTCGTCGACGGCACGCCGTGGGGTCACCTCGACATTGCCGGAACGATGCAGGCCGAGAGCGACGATCTCTGGCGTTCGGTCGGCTCGACCGGCTTCGGCGCGCGCCTGCTCGCCGAATACGCGACCAACTTCGCGCCCTCCGCGGGCGCCCGCACGGAGGAATAACGCGATGCCCCGTTCCGTATTGCAGGATCGCGACGCCTACAGCGCCGTCTTCGCCGACTTCGTGTCGGCGTCACCGAGCTCGTATCATGCGGCGGGAGCAATCGCCGAGAGCCTCACGAAGGCTGGATTCGCTGATCTCGATGAGCTTGCCGCATGGTCCGCTCTGGAAGCGGGTGGGCGGGGCTTCGTGCGACGTGATGGCGCGATCATCGCCTGGCGTGCCGGTTCCGACATCGACGCGACGAGCCCGGTTCGCGTACTCGGCACCCACACCGATTCCCCGGGATTCATCGTGAAGCCGCAGCCGGACTTCACCACCGAAGGGTGGGCTCAGGTCGGCGTCGAGGTCTACGGCGGGCCGCTCCTCACCTCGTGGCTGGATCGAGATCTCGGGTTCGCGGGTCGGGTGGTGACGCGCGACGGTGCTGAGCATCTCGTGCGCACCGGCCCCGTGGCGCGCATCCCGCAGCTTGCGATACACCTCGATCGCTCGCAGAACTCCGAGCTGACGCTCGACAAGCAGCGTCATACGCAGCCGATCATTGGCCTTGCGGATGAGGAACTCTCGCTCAGCGCGCTGCTCATTCGAGCGCTCGGAGGTGGGCGCAAGGGCTCCGGCCGCGGGCGCGCAGCTGCTCGATCCGCCGCCCGAGCGTCGCTCACCGCCGAAGATCTCGTCGGGCTCGACCTCCGATTGTACGACACCCAGGAGCCGCAGCGAATCGGAGCGAACGCCGAACTCTTCGCGTCGGCGCGTCTCGACAATTTGAGCTCGACGTATGCCGCTCTCGCCGCACTCCTCGAGACCGAACCCGAGCCCGGCACCATCGCGATGTTCGCGGCCTTCGACCACGAAGAGGTCGGCTCCAATACGCGTTCGGGAGCGGCGGGACCGTTTCTTGCGGACGTGCTCGAGCGCTTGCGATTCGGACTTGATGCCTCGGCTGAAGACACGGCCCGGGCACTCGCGGCCTCGTGGTGCCTGTCGGCCGATGCAGGCCACTCGGTGCACCCGAACTACGCAGAGAAGCACGATCCTCGCGTGCACCCGATTGCCGGTGCCGGCCCCATGCTGAAGCGAAATGCCAATCAGCGGTACGCGAGCGACGCCCAGGGAGCCGCGCTCTGGGCGCGCCTCGGCGAGACGGCTGGCGTTCCCACGCAGGAGTTCGTGTCGAACAACACCGTGCCCTGCGGTTCCACCATCGGGCCGCTCACCGCGACGCGGCTCGGCATCCGCACCGTCGACGTCGGTGTGCCGCTGCTGTCGATGCATTCCGCGCGCGAACTCGCCCATGTCGACGATCTCTACGGCCTCGCCCGCGTCGCGAGCGCGTTCTTCGAGCGAGCGTGACACGCGGCGCACGCCCAGTCGCCGCGCAATGTCAGCGGCGGCGCGGCGGCGCAACCCCCTCCGGTCTCGCGGCGTGATCTGCCGTTTTAGTGCCCGAACCGCCAGTGATTCGCTAGGATCGTGCCATGAGCGAGTTGCAGCAGACGGAGAACGGGAGCGTCGCCCTGTCACGGAACCAGCTGATGCCCGACGTGCAGCGCATCGGCACTCGCCAGATCGAGATCACATATCTCGGGAAGAATGCCGACGGGCTCCCGACGTGGATCATGTGGAACGCCGACGAGCCCATGTTCATCGGAATGCTGCGACAGGGCAAGATGGGGTACCACTTCGAGCAGCGCACCAGCTCAGGTGTGCTGCTGCTCGAGAATATCTCGCTGAGCCGTGTGCAGCGCGCGCTCGGCGGCTACTAAGCAATCACTGCTTGACGAGTACGCGACCGAGCGTGCGAGCGTAGTCCTCCTTGATGACGTCGTAGTGCGTCCACGAGTCGAGCGCGCTGACGCCCGGGAGCGCACGCAGCTCGTCCATGACTCCTACGAGATGCTCGGGCGACGAACCGACCATGGTCGCGACGAAGTCGAAACTCCCGTGCGCGCGAGCCGCAAAGTCGATGTCGGGTGAGTCGACGATGTACTGCCTCACCGGAGCCGCGTCGCCGTTCACGGTGATGCCCACGCCGATGGCGAGTCGGCTGCGGAGGATGCCGCCGGACTTGATGGTGGAGATGCGAATCACACCCGCGTCGATGAGCCGATGCACTCGGGCGCGCGCGGCCGAGGGGGAGAGGTGGACCGTGTCCGCAAGATTGCGATAGCTCGCCCGGCCATCCTGCTGCAGCGCGGCCACCAGTTCGTAATCGATGCGATCGAGTGTCACCGAGCTCTTCTGGTGGGACACGAAGAACCCCTTGAGTACCTCGACATACGTCGAAACGATGATGCGGCGCACCCCGGGGAGTTGGCGCGCGTACTCGAGCGTCTCATGCAGTTCGTGGATGTCGCCGTGCCGCGTCTCGAACACGAGTGGGAACGGGCCGCTCGCCATTGAGACGAAAACTGCGTCGGGTAGCTCGGCGATCTCGCGCGCAATCGGGGCGAGCGGGCCGTCAACCTCAGCCTTCGCATGCACTAGCAGGCGGTGGCCCACAAAGCCCGGGTCAAGGGCGGCCACAATGCGGAGTCCGCCGCGCTCCGTGAGCGTCTTGAGGCGCGCCGCAACGACGTCGCGCGTCGCTCCGAGCCGGGTCGCGAGCGTCTGCGTGCTCGCCCGCCCGTCGTTTTGAAGTTCGCGGATCAGCGCTGCGTCGAAGGTGTCGAGCTCGTTCTTGCGCCGGGCGCCACGGGGCGGTTCGGTCTGCGGGGTGCGTGAGGTCATGGCGGCTTTCTGCTGAACGCGGGTGCGTCGGGCATCCACCAAACTACGCGATTCTGCGGCGTCCGTGCCGCAAAACGTTCGCCGGCATCGATCACCAGGGCATCATTTCCGACGAGATCGACAACACTGCCCTTATTTCGACGGTCAAACGAGCGTCCCGCGAACGAGAAGTGCTCGCGGCCGGGCCGCCGCTGACTTACAGTCGATGCAGTTGCGCGCGCAACACTGCTGTTTCTAAGCAAGGGAGCTTCCTCACATGTCCACTGCCACCGCACCGGTGACGTCCCATCGACGGGCGTTGAAGTCCGGTTTCGCTGCCGCCGTCGGCACCACCATCGAGTGGTACGACTTCTACGTCTACGCCACCGCCGCGGCGATCGTGTTCCCGAGCGTCTTCTTCCCCGAGCTCGATCGGGGCCTCGGCACGCTCGCATCGTTCGGCACCTACGCCGTCGCGTTCTTCGCTCGCCCGCTCGGCGGCATCATCTTCGGCCACGTCGGCGACAAGCTCGGTCGTAAGCCGGCGCTCACCATCACGCTGCTCGTCATGGGCATCGCGACGACGCTCGTCGGTGTGCTGCCCGGGTACGCGACCGCCGGCATTGTCGGGCCGATCCTGCTCATCGTTCTCCGCATTGCTCAGGGCCTCGCCGTCGGTGGCGAGTGGGGTGGTGCGAGCCTCATGTCGGTCGAGAGCGCTCCGACGAAGTTCAAGACCTTCTACGGCGGCTTCACGCAGCTCGGCAACCCGCTCGGCGCGCTGATGGCGTCCGGTGCCTTCTGGCTGCTCTCCGCCATGGGCGACGACGTGCTGCTCAGCTGGGGCTGGCGCGTGCCGTTCCTCTTCAGCATCGTGCTCATTGGCGTCGGCTTCTGGGTGCGCTTCCGCGTCGAGGAGACCCCGGTCTTCGAGGAGAAGATCGGCGGCCACCAGCAGTCGACCCCGATCCTCTTCGCACTGAAGAACAACTGGTGGCCCATGCTGCTCGGCTTCGGCATCATCGCGATGTCGTCGGGTGGCTACGTGCTCGCTACGACGTTCGTGCAGAACTACGCCACGACCCCGGAGATCGGCCTCGCTGCGAGCGTCATTCTTGGCGCAATGACCATCGCGTCGTTGCTCGAAGCGATCGTCACGCTTCCGCTCGCGTGGCTCGGCGACAAGATCGGCCCGAAGACAGTCATGATTCTCGGATCCGGCCTCTCGCTCCTCGCGGTGATCCCGCTCGTGCTCTTCATCGACAACCACAACGTCGCGATGATCTACATCTTCGTGTCGGTGCTGCGACTCACCCTGAGCGGCGCGTGGGCCCCGCTGTCGACGATCATGGCGCAGATGTTCCGCCCCCAGGCGCGGTACACCTCGATGTCGCTCTCGTACGGGATCGGCGCGGCGGTTTGGGGCGGCCTGTCGCCCGCGATCGCCTCGGCGTTGCTCGCCACGACGGGGAACTTCTGGACCGTCATCGCCTTCTTCGGCCTGCTCGCCGTGCTCGCGATCGTCGGCACGGCGCTCGCGCCGCAGCATTCCGACGCGGCACCCGCGACCGGATCACTGAACGCCCGTCTCGACACGACGGCCGTCAAGACCAACCGCCGCTGAAGCGGCTGTTCGAACCAACCACCACCACTCGAAGGAGTAGCCCGTGCGACAGCTCGCCACCTACGACAACCGCGACTCGATCCCCACGATTGTGACCGCTCAGCGCGTGCTCACGGTCGATGCCGACCGACCGGAGGCTGAGGCGTTCCTCACCGCCGGCGGGCGCATTCTCGCCGTGGGTTCGGTCGCGGAGGTCGAGGCGGCGGCTGTCGCGGCCGGCCTCGACGCGGAGCGCGCGGACTACCCCGACGCGGTGATCGTTCCCGGGTTCATCGACCCGCACGCGCACCCGCTGATGTACGGGCAGATGCTCACGTGGATCGATATCTCGCCGGCGAAGGCGGGGTCGATCCCCGAGATCATCGGGCTCATGCGCGAGGGCGCGGCGAAGCTGCCCGCGGGCGCACCGATCCGCGGGTACGGCTACGAGCAGCGCAACCTCGAGGAGCGTCGCCACCCGACTCGCCAGGAGCTCGACGCCATCGCCACGGACCGCGAGGTCTACATCATGAACGCCTCCGGCCACGGCGGCGTCGTCAACACGTTCACGTTCGAGAAGTTCGGGATCACCCGCGACACCCCGAACCCCGAGGGCGGCGAATTTTTCCGCGACGCCGACGGCGAGCTAACTGGCGAGCTCTCGGACGCGGCATGCAACGTGCTCACCGGCCTGCACGGCGTGAAGATCGGCCACCACGGCCCGAACTTCCACCTCGGCGACGAGCCGGCCGAGCACCAGCGCCAGCTAGACCTCGTGCAGCGCGAGTTCCTGCGCGGCGGCGTCACGGCGATCGGCGACGCGCAGGTGTCGAAGCGCGAGCTCGCGGCGTACCTCGAGGCGGCGGATCGCGGCGCGCTCAACATGCGCGTCTCGATGTACTTCCTCTCGCATCTGCTCGATCAGGTGCTCGACATCGGCCTCACGGGCCCCTTCGGCAACGCCTTCCTCTCGGCGACCGGCATCAAGCTGTACGCCGACGGCACGCTCGGCGGCTGGACCGCGTACTTCCCCGAGGGGTACGTCGGCGATCCCTGCCGCACCGGGCAGCTCTACCACGAACCCCGCGAGTACACCGAGCTCGTCAGCAAGGCGCACGCTGCGGGTCTCCAGACCGCGACGCACGCGCAGTCGCCGACCGCGATCAAGCTGGTCGTCGATGCGATCGAGCAGGCGCTGACCGAGCGCCCCGACGCAGACGCTCGCCACCGCATCGAGCACTGCGGTCTCCCGACGCCCGAGGAGATCACGCGCATGGCGAAGCTCGGCATTCGCCCGGTGAACCAGACGCAGCACTACTACAACTGGGGCGAGGGCGTCGAGCAGGCCATCGGCACCCCCGGCGAGCGCTTCAACCCGCTCGGCGAGTTCGTCGAGGCAGGCGTGCCCGTCACGATCTCCTCCGATGCTCCGGTCGCCGAGCCCCGCCCGCTCGAGGCGATCCAGGCAGCCGTGACCCGCATCACCCGCCGCGGCGCCCAGCTCGGCCCAGATTCGCTCCGCATCAGCCCCGAGGCGGCCCTGCGCGGCCACACGCTCGAGGGCGCGATCACCCTCGGCCGCGAGAGCGAGCTCGGCTCGATCACGCCGGGCAAGCGCGCCGACTTCGTCGTGCTCGGTGCGAACCCGCTCGAGGTCGATGGAGCCGACATCTCGCAGATCCCCGTCCGCGAGACCTGGGTCGACGGCAGCCGCCGCTTCAGCGAGAGCGAGTAACCAGCATGACCACGCTCAGCGAGACGACCGCGAAGCGCACGACCGGCTGGGTCGTCATGGAAGCCCTCCGCGGCTATGGCGTCGATACCGTGTTCGGTATCCCGGGCACCCACAACCTCGAGCTCTACCGCCCCCTCGGAGCGCTCGGGATCCGCCCGGTCACCACGCGCCACGAGCAGGGCGCGGGGTATGCCGCTGATGGATGGTCGCTGCAGACCGGGCTTCCGGGAGTCGTTATCACGACGAGCGGACCCGGTCTGCTGAACGCCCTCTCCGCCGCGGGCACCGCCTACTGCGAGTCCCGGCCGATGATCATTCTGTCGCCCGGGCCGGCCCGCGGAGCCGAGTTCGCAGATCTGGGCACGCTCCATGAGACGAAG
This sequence comes from Leucobacter sp. USHLN153, assembly GCF_037145615.1. NCBI lineage: Bacteria > Bacillati > Actinomycetota > Actinomycetes > Micrococcales > Microbacteriaceae > Leucobacter > Leucobacter sp. USHLN153. The sequence continues at coordinate 467,818 of NZ_JBBCXE010000001.1, read as the reverse complement.
GATCAGCTCGCCGCCGCATCCGCCATCGTCGAGTGGGGCCGCCGCGTTCAGTCCGCTGACGAGGCGGTTGCAGCAGTGCACGACGCGTTCGAGCTCTTCACCACCACTCGGCCGCGCCCGGTCTACATCGAGATCCCGCTCGACCTCCTCGAGGAGGAGACCGATCTTGACGCGGACGCGCTGCAGCCGCGAGAGCGTGCGGTGGCGCAGGCGGCCGCCGCTGCACGGGTCGCTGAAGCGGCGCAGCTGCTCGCGAGCGCATGCGACCCCGTGATCCTCGCGGGTGGCGGATCGCGCGGCGCGGGCGAGCCGCTCCGAGAGCTCGCCGAGCGCCTCGGAGCGCCCGTCGTCACGACGCTGAACGCGAAGGGCGTGCTCGATGAGCAGCACCCGCTCGCGATCGGCTCGAGCCTCCGTCTGGCGGCAGCGCGAACCCGAGCCCAGGAGGCGGACGTGCTGCTCGTCGTCGGCTCGAAGTTGGGGGAGGCGGAACTCTGGGTGTCGCGTCTCGAAGCTCGGGGGCGGGTGATCCGCATCGATCTGCTCGAGTCGCAGCTGCAGAAGAACCAGGCCGTCGAGATCGGCCTCGTGGGCGATGCCGCCGCCACGCTCGACGCGCTGGTCTCAGAGCTCGATCGGGTCTCGAGCGGTGGCGCGTCGCGCCTCGCCAGCCGCGCGAAGGCCGAGGCATCGGTCGCGGAGACGGTGGCCGCGGTACGGGCGGAGTCGGTGGAGCTTTCGGAAGCGAACACAGTGCTTGCCGAGCGCATCGCGGAGTCACTGCCGAAGGACGCGATCGTCACGACCGATTCCTCGCAGATCGCGTACTGGGGGCTGCTCAACACGCTGCGCGTCTCCAAGCCGAACTCGACGCCCTACATGGCGACGTACGCGACGCTCGGCTACGGCCTGCCCGCGGCGATCGGGTCGCGCATCGCAGAACCGGAACGCCCGACGTTCGTCGTCACCGGCGACGGTGCGCTGATGTTCTCGATGCAGGAGTTCATCACCGTGATCGAGCAGCGACTCGACGTTACGGTGATCGTGGTCGACAACGGCGGCTACGCCGAGATCAAGCAGAACGAGGCCGATGCCGGAATCGCTCCGGTCGGCGTGGACCTCGCGCAACCGAACTGGCCGGCGGTCGCGACGGCCTTCGGGGGCACGGGACGCCGGGCTGCGAACCCCGCCGAACTGCGCGAGGCCGTGCAGGCCGCCACTGCGGAGGGCGGACTGCAGCTCATCCACATCGATCAGGCGGCGTTCGCCCTCTGATCCTGGTGCCGGGGCGCATTCCCGCTCCGGCACCGCAAGCACCGCACCCCAGACCCAGACGTGGGCGCCGCCCGCGCGGAAGCGAGGACGACATGACGACTGATCGAGGGACCCGCATCGCGGTCTACACGGACACCGACGACACCGACGTATCGAGCGGCGTGCGCTTGCTCGAAGCCGCCGGATACACCGTGCGGGTGCTCGGCTCGCGCGACGCTGCCGAGATCATCGAGGGCGCGCGCGACGCGGAAGTGCTGCTGCCCGGCTACGCTTCTGTGACGCGCGAGATCATCGAGGCGTTGCCCGATCTCAAGCTCATTGCGCTCATGTCCATGGGCTTCGACTACGTCGACGTCGACGCCGCGACTGAGCGCGGAGTGTGGGTCACGAACGTGCCCGGTGCCGCGACTGAGGAGGTAGCGACCCACGCGCTCGCGATCCTGCTCCATGCGGTGCGGCAGCTGCCGTTCTACCTCGCCTCCGCGACGCCGGGGGAGTGGAATTCACGAGCCGAGACCGCGCCGCCGCGCCTGAGCGAGACGACGCTCGGGATCGTCGGGCTCGGAAAGATCGGACGCGAGCTGGCTCGCCTTGCGGGCCCGCTGTTCGGACGCGTCGTCGGGTACGATCCGCTGCTACCCGATACCCCGGAAGTGCGCGCCGAACTCGACCGCCTCGGCGTGACTCGCGCCGGTCTCGCGGACGTGCGCCGGGAAGCGAACGTGCTGTCGCTGCACCTGCCGCTCACCTCCGAGACGGAGCGGATGATCGACGCGGCGTTCCTCGCCGAGATGCCGACAGGATCGGTGCTCGTCAACGTCTCGCGCGGCGCTCTCATCGATGAGCAGGCCCTCGCTGACGCACTCGACGCGGGGCACCTCTCGGCTGCCGCGCTCGATGTGCTCGCCGAAGAGCCGCCGAGTGCATCTCACCCACTCGTCGGGCGCCCCGACGTCGTACTGACGCCGCACATCGCGTACTTCTCGGCACGCACTGAAACCGAGTATGTGCGCATTCAGGCGCAGAACGCCGCGAGCTACGCGGACGCCGGCGCGCCGGATTCGCCGGTGAACCGGATCGGCTGATCCGCCCCCGTTCTGGACCCCACGAGCGCCGCTCGCGACCGCGCACCGCTCCCTATCACTCAACCCCCCCCCCGAAACGAGAGGACACCGCACCGTGACCGAACTCACCGCCGAAGCGAAGCGCACCGCGCAGACGTGGATCGACGAGCACCTGACGCAGCTCACCGAATGGCACACGCACATCTGGGAGCTCGCCGAGCCGGCGTGGCGCGAGTATCGCTCGCAGCAGTGGTACGTGGATCGGCTGCGCGCCGAAGGCTTCGAGGTGGAGGACGGCTCGGCGGGCATGCCGACCGCGTTCAGTGCGCACTGGTCGAACGGTGACGGGCCGACGCTACTGACCTATGCCGAGTACGACGCAGTGCCGGGCAACAGCCAGGCCGCGACGACGTCTGAAGCGCCGCGAGAGGGGCTCTCACGCTTCGCTCCGGGGCACACCGACCCCCACTCGGTACTCGGCATCTCCACGCTCGCGGGCGTGCTCGCGACGAAGCACGCGATGGAGCAGCACGGAATCACTGGCAGGCTCCACTACACGGGGGAGCCGGCGGAGAAGATGCACGGCTCGAAGGTTGTGCACGGCCTCCGCGGCTACTACGACGACGCCGACGCGATCGTGTCGTTCCACCCCTTCTACATGCTGCCGCTCTGCAACACCGCCCGCTGGGATACGCAGTGCGGCGCGTACTACAGCAAGGTGTACAGCTTCGTCTGCGATCGGCCCGAGGAATGGCAGCTGTCGAGCGCTGACCCGAACTCGCCCATCCCGGCGTCGCACTCGGCGGCGCGGGCCCCGGGGGCGAACCTCTCGCTCGTGCAGATGTACTCGGCATCCCGCAGCATGCTCGACGCGATGCTGCCCGCGACGGGTGGGTGGAGCTTCTCCGACGCGATCCTCACCGATGGTCAAGCGACCGCGGATAACCTGCCGCAGCGGGTTGCGCGCATTCAGTTCTCGTGGCGCACCCCCGATATCGAGATGGCGGAGCACATTCTGCAGGTGCTCGATCGCAACGCGGCGGCCGCGGCCTCGATGGGGCACTGCGATCTTGAAGAGCGGTGGATCGCGCGCAGCCGACCGGGCCGCACGAACCATACGATGGCGACCGTGCTGTTCGAGAACCTGTCGGAGGTCGGGGCGCCGAGCTACGGGCCGGAGGCGGTCGCCGTCGCGCAGGAGGTGCAGCGCTCGCTGGGGCTTGAGCCGAGTGAGCAGCCGTTCCTCGCCGAGACGGAGCAGCTCATCACGCCGCAAGACGCGGAGCGGGAGCTGCGCGAGCACATGCCCGCCTGGCAGCGGAACTGGACGAGCGACGACTACGTCGAGATGAGCCACTACGCGCCGCTCGTGCGGTTTTACGTGTCTCGGCCGGCGCTGCAGCCCGTGCCTGGCGCTGGTCCGTATCCCGCGTGGGTGATGAACGCGCTCGGCGGGATTCCCGAGACGATCGCGCCGACGATCGTGACGGCCGGGAAGACGGTCGCCGGCACCTTCCTCGATCTGCTCACGCGGCCCGAGGTGCTCGCCGAGGCGAAGCGGGAGTTTGCGGAGCGCGTGGCGGCTTCGCCCGTGCCGGCGCTGCTCCCCGCCGACTTTGAGCCGCCGATCGACCTCCCCTGGCCGGACTACCGCCGCGGGGGTGTTGATTCGGGTGTGGGCGCTGCTGCGCTCGTTGGTGACACCGGTGCTACCTCGAGCAGTGGTCGCTCCTGGTAGCAGGCTTCGGTTCGTGCTCGAGCCCCTCTCTGCGCCTCCTTCTTGGGGCGCTCGGGAGGGGCTCGGTGCTTCGAGGGAGCGGGATCGGCGTCTGGGGGAGAGCGGGCTCTGCGCTGGAGGAGAGCAGGCTCTGTGCTTGAGGAGAGCGGTCGCGAACAACGCGACACGCCAGGGAAACCGCCGCGGGCGCCCCGATTTGCGCGCGCATGCAGAACCCCCGTAAGATTTCATCTCGGTAGCAAGCGAGAAATCGCTTCGGCCCCATCGTTTAGCGGCCTAGGACACCGCCCTTTCACGGCGGCAGCACGGGTTCGAATCCCGTTGGGGTCACTCGCACCGAATACAATTGAATAGCAACACAGTATGGCCCTGTAGCGCAGTTGGTTAGCGCGCCGCCCTGTCACGGCGGAGGTCGCGGGTTCAAGTCCCGTCAGGGTCGCCAAGGTGAGAGGCCCTTCTTCGGAAGGGCTTCTTCATCTCCGGCGGTCGCCGTATGGTGAGTGCCTGGCTCTGTAGCTCAGTTGGTAGAGCGTTCGACTGAAAATCGAAAGGTCACCGGATCGATGCCGGTCGGAGCCACTGAACCCTCGCGTGGCTTCTACACGCGGGGGTTCTTTTGTTTTCCTGACCTGGGATTTCTGCGTAGGCCACGTCGCGTTTGAAACGCGGGCTCAAAATCTTTCAGTCAAGCGCCCCGCAAATACCCCGCACTTTCAAATCAACTTGCCGAGCTGACTCTGCATGACGTCACGCGCCTTGGTTGCGCCCTTGATCGTGTTCATGTACACGTCCTGCGTCATGGACGGGTTCTCATGCCCGAGGTAGTCCGCGATCTCCGTAGCCGAGAGGCCGGCCTTGTCGAGGATCGTCGCGGCCGTCTTGCGGAATGAGTGAGTCGAGAGGTCTGGGTAGCCGAGCAACGCACGGCGGTCCCGGATCTCTCGCTGCGTGTTCGACGGATCGCGAGGGCGCATGAGAGGCGTCGGGAACAACAAGGTGGTGAACTCCTTGAGTCGATCGTGCCGACGCCGGAGAAGCGCCATTGTGGCCTTCGGGAGGGGAGTGGTGCGGCCCGACTTCTCTGTCTTGGGGAACTCCTGGCGAACGATGCCCTTGCCCTTCACGCGCACGTTGATCGCCTCAACGGTCGCCGTGCCGGCCTCCCAATCGATGGAAGAAGCGTCGAGAGCGCAGACCTCGGCGACGCGCCACCCCGACGACAGCATGAACTCGATCAGTTCGACCGTGTCCCACTCGGCGAGCTTCTCATCGGCACGGATCGCCTCGAGGAATGCCGGAAGCTGATCGAGGGAGATCGCTGCGGAACCCTTCTTCCTACGCTGCGAGATCCGCTCGAGCTCCCGCACGGGATTGTGTGAGATCGCGCCGTTGCGGACCGCGATACCGAGCATCCCTGAGAGCGTGGAACGGCAGTTCTTCGCTGCACCCGCCCCGCTCTCTTTCTCCACCGATGTCAGGAAGCGCTGTAGGCGCTCTGGTTTCGCTTCGGCAACGCTCATGTCGCCGATCTTTGGCGTGATGTGCGCGGACACCGCGTAGCCGTACGTCTCCAAGGTGCCTTCCGAGCGTCCGAGATCGCGCTTGGATGCGAGGAACTGTTGCCCGAGCGCGCGCAGCGTCGTGGAGGGTTTGAGCTCCCCGCCTCGGTCTGCCTCTATCGTGAGGAGCGCCTTCTTGAGCTTGTTCTCTGCTTTCGGTCCGGTCGTGTCGAATCGTTCGACCTGGCGAGCTTTCCCGTCGCTGAATCTGTAACGGGTCCGCGCCCGATACTTGACCTTCGGAACTATCTCGTCAACCTTGATGGCACCGTGCGAGCCGATCGGGTTGCGCGGCCTAGGCACGTCGAACTTCATTCATCGGACTGTTGATGACCCACTTTCGATCGAGCTCACCCATCTGCTTAAGTTCGAGTCGCTTTTCCTCTCGCACCTCAGACCAAGGCGATCGGACGCTGTGATTTGTGGGGAAGGGGCTCGGAGCGATCGCCGCTGTCGGTGCTGTGTCGGGCGCTCTCGACATTATGCGGCGCAGCGTTGACGATGCGACGGTCTCGGCGGAGAGCCTCGGGAACGCGCTCGGGACAGCTGGCACCGCAAAGGATGTCGTGGCGGAAGCGTTCAAGGAGTCCGCGAGCATCCTTGACGGGTTCGACATCAACACGCAGAAAGCGAAGGACTCCTTTGGGGAGTTCATCGAGGAGACCAGTGACGCACCCGATATGCGGTGGATGGGATCGGTCGGCACGTATCTGCTCGCCCTTGACCCTGCGGCGGATAAGGCGCGTGACCGGTTCGAGAAGCTCGGTGAGTCCCTGGCGGGGATGAATGCTGAGGATGCGTCGGCGTCGATGCAACTGCTGCGGGATGAGTACAAACTCACCGATGAGCAGTTGACGCAGATGATCGACATGATGCCGGACTTTAAGAACCACCTGACGGAGCAGGCGACTGAGCTCGGGAAGTCCGCAAGTGAGGCGACGCTCCTGGATCTTGCTCTTGGGGATCTTCCGCCGACGACGGATGAGAGCGCTGCGAGCACGGGCACGCAAGCTGAGGCGCTGGGTGGTCTGCAGCAGAGCGCGGAGGACGCGCAGGAACAGGTCGAGACCCTCGCTGACGAGATCCGCAACTTTGGCGAAACCACGTTCGATACGCGGGCGGCGAATCGGGAACTTGAGGAGTCTCTGGCGACGCTCGGGGAGAAGCTGGCGGAGAACGGCAACAATTTCGACATCACGACGGAGGCTGGCCGCGAGAACGAGGCCGCACTGGATGCCGTCGCTCAGGCCACGAACGAGGCTGCTGCTGCCGCATATCTACAGACAGGATCGCAGGAGGAGGCGAACGCAAAGCTCGCGGAAGGTAAGCAGAAGCTGATCGACATTCTCGCTCCCACGTACGGTTCTCGGGATGCCGCGGCAGCGTACGTCGACCAGTTGAACCTGATCTCCCCAGAGAAGGTCACGGAGATCGTGCTCAAGCAGGCGTACGAGGCAATGAATGTGCTGTCTCAGATTGAGGAGTTCCAGTTCGCGCCGAAGGTCCTGAAAATCGAGGAGCAGGTGCGCCGTAACCTTCTCTACCAGGACCCGGGAGATCCGAGCATTCCGGGGCATGCAAACGGCGCGATAGTCGCCTACGCGGATGGTGGCATCAACGAGAACGTGCGTGCGATGCATGCCTTCGCTGCTGGCGGTGGCGTCGACACGGGCATCTACTCGGGCGGTAAGCCGATCATCAAGTTCGCTGAGGAGGAGACCGGCTGGGAATCATTCATCTCGGGGAAGCCCGACCAGCGGGAGCGTAACCGTCAGATCTGGGTCGAGACCGGCCGCCGACTTGGGATGAGCACTGGTGGTGAGAATACGGTGTACGTCCCGACGAGCGTGACGGTCGTTGACGCGGACCGCCGGCTCATCGGGACGATGAATGTCGTTGCAGACAAGAAGATCAATGCCCTCGTTGAAGACCAGGCGCAGGCCGCTCGACGGTCGAAGCTCTAACGACAAGTGCCCCTCTCTGGCTACGGCTAGGGAGGGGCACTATTCGTCTTTCTGGGGGCTCGAGGCTAGCCGTCCGATTTGCCGTCATTCCCGCGGGGCTGCTGTTCCCTGCGAGCGGCCTCGCGAGCGCGCTGCTCATTTGCCCGCTGCTCACGTGCCGAATCTTCAGAGTGCTTGATTTCAGAGTATCTCTGATTCTGCGGCTCTCGGCGTTCGTACTCAGTCATTGCGTTTCAGCCTTTCAATGCTTGGTCGACGATGAAAAGTATGGTGAGTGAAAGCCCAGCAACGAGCAGCAAAATATATCCAGCTCTGACTGCTTTGGAGTTTTTCCGAGTCGCGTCTTCCCTGGACCTGATTACTGCTTTGTAGGACTTCAGAAGATGATCCTGGAGATCGACAGTCTTCGCCTTCGACTCAAAGAAGAGATCGGTCAGTTCCTCAAGGCTGGTTTCCTCTGCGGGCTCTGGGCGCATCGCATATGAGGCGAACCCTAGTGAAATGACTGCCGCAATCAACGGTAGCGCGGTCGACCAATCCTTTAGAGTCCAAGCGTAGGTCAACGCCGCGGTAATCAGAACGCCAGCGCTTACCGCAAGAAATGACGCTTTATTAGTTACTGTTCGCGCTCGATCGCGCGCAGCGTGCTTTAGATCGAGGGCAACGCTAGCTAAAAGCTGGTGTTTTTCCGCGGCGTCGTCAGGACCGTTGTTCATTGGGTGAGCATACCGCGGCAACGGTAGAAGTCATAGGTTCAGTAGTTCCGCGGTCTGACCCCGACGTCCGCTGACACAAGATAGCGCCCCCTCTCCTGAGCCTCACGGCTCGGGAGAGGGGGCTTTTCTATGTTCCCCGCTAGTTCGGCTGCTTTTCGTGTTTACGCGGGCACGATCTGGGGAACCGGGTGGGTATCCGTTGCCGTCTGCGTGGGAGTCTCTGAGTCGTCCGGGTTGGGGGAGCGGCGGTACGGGTGCGTTCCTTGGGGGCCAAGGCACAGCCCGCTCAGCCTCCTGCAGGGTCGAGTGCAGCCCAACCATGCGCTGCTTGTGCCTGACCGCATCCCACGTGAACAGCAGGAACCTCGCCTCACCACCCCGATCCCTCACCCCACGGATCACGGCTTTCGGGTAAGCGGCGAACTCACGCATCACGATCCACTCATCGAACGCCACCTGAATCAGGTTCGACCGATCCACCACTACTCCTATTCGAAAGTATGTTCGAACAGGTTACAACGTGTCACAATGCGGTGAAATCATGTCCTATGCTCGGGCTATGCGTATCGGTGCGGAGCGGGCTGAAGTTCTCATTACCGTTAAGGCGGCACCTCAGCCATCTACCAAATATGGCGACACTGTGTGCGTGGCCGGAATTCGGCTAGACCGGGGCCGCCCCGAGTGGATTCGCCTCTATCCCGTGGACTATCGGTGGCTGCACACCGACAAGCAATTCGCTAAGTACGACGTGCTTGAAGTGAGCATCTCCAAAGCTTCAAATGACAACCGGGTAGAGAGCTATCGTCCGACGCGCGGGGAATGGGACTTAGTTCGGAATATCTCGACCGATCACGGATGGCGGGAACGCCACGAGATTATTGGGCAGATGCCTTTGAATACTACGTGTGAGATGTCTGCCGCGGCTCGAGCTGACGGGAAAGCTCCCTCGTTGGGCCTTGTTCCCGTCCAAGACATTTCTAACCTCAAGTTGGAGAAGCAAGATCCGTGGACCCCGGAGCAGTTGAAGCGGCTCAACGCCCGGAGCTTAGCGGAAGCAAACGCGCTGATCCCGCTCGAGGGGAATGTCCCAGCACAACTCCTTGCGCCACGTTTCCGAGCAACGTACAGCTACCGTTGCACCGCTTCAGGTTGCGATGGGCACAATGGCCTGATGCTCGATTGGGAGCTCAACGCCATGCAGTGGCACAATCAGCGTCGTTCAGATGCAGATCTCCGAGCGGCAATCGAGAACAACTTCTGGCGAAGAATGGAGCCTCCGGCCAAATGGACAGCCTTTTACGTCGGCAACATGTCTGACCCTCGAAAGCGGCATTCGTTTAGTGTCCTGGGCACCTACTACCCGCCGGCCGCGACAGTCGAGCAGTCGAAAGCGAACCCCGGCCTGTTCTAGGCCGTGAGTGCTTCCATGACCTGTTCGCGGTGGCAATGCGCGGAGTTGTGTTCGTAGCAAAAGAGTGCGATCTGCTCACCCTTCGACAGCTTCCGCACCTCCAGGAGCGCGGAAGCCGCGGTCTCGGTCTTCAGGACTTCCCGGAACCTGTCTCGAGCCGCGTCAGCAGCCGCAGTGCCCACCTCCGCGTAGCCTTCCCGGTTATCGCGGTGATTTCCCAGTGCCCGGAAGTGCTCATAGCCGATGCCATTCGAAATAAGAGCGTCGCGGAGCGCTGACTTAGAGAAGCCCTTCTTGCGGGAGATCGCGTTCATCCGTACATCGACGAGAGTTTTTACGCCTGCATGATGGAGGGAGGCGATGAGGTCGTCGACACTTTTCCCTTCGTAGCCGAAGCCGAGGATGCTGTTTGGCTGATTGTGAAGGTTGGCCTTGAGGCGATGTGCGGATGTCCTGCACCGCGTTGAGCAGAACTGTGCTCCTGCTCGTCCGGCGAATGTCTCGTGACAGTAAATGCACGATCTCGAGGCTTGGCGACGTTCGCGGAGTTCAGATCGTATCGCCGCAGCGAGTGTTCTCAACTGCTCGTCAGAGTAGGTGGAGAAGTCCAGGGGTGTCATGTAACAGATAATATCCGTTACAACCCAGGCCGCTTTTCGGCGCGCTATGTCAGCATCGTTGTCGCAATTATGGTCCGTCCAGATCCCGGGCACTCCGACCAGGTCCGCCACGGGATCATCGTCGGGAAATCGCAGAACGGACACGAGGGAGTGTCCGGTGGGGTCCAGTCATCGCCGGTCATGTATCTACAGTGTGCTTGCTGAGTAACCTAGCCCCATGAGTTTCCTTGCATCACTCTTTCGGCCGCGTCGAGCTGTCGTGTGGCTTGCGTTCCAGGATGACGATGAAGTTGAGGAGCTTATTGGTGTGTTCCGCACCCAGGAGGAAGCATTGAAGTTCGCGGGCGAAGTTGAACACGGGTACGAAAATGGTGTGCTGTATCGCCCGTACTGTTTCGGGTGGACCGAACCAACCTCAGGTATGTCGCGCTACCGCACGTACACCGACGAGGACTGAGCGAGGGTAGCCCGCCAGTATGCTCATCGCCCCTATCCGCAACCTCGAAACCGTGGACTTTCGCAGAACGGGCACGAGGGAGCATTCGGCGGGATCAGGTCATCGGCCATGAGTAGGTATGCGACTCGATGTACGCGTTGATAGAAGATGCCGGAATCCGCCTCTTCGACTTTCCTTCACCGAAGTTCGCGATCGTGAAGGTGCCGTCTTCGATGCGGTCGTACACCCAGTCACGAGACATCCCAAGCAGACGCGCGACCTCGACAACCGGGTAGTGCCGCTCGACTTCTCCGGGCCTCAACGGTCGCTCCACAATTGGTGACTCGATTCGCTCATGTGGCGCTCGCAAGACGGGCTCCCGCGGCAGAGGCTTCCGGCACTCGAGTACAGTCGCGAGCTCCTCGCGGACGATCCTGCGTATCTCAGCAGTGAAGATGTCTTCCATGCCATCGATACTGGACCGATGACCGAATGGATGACACCCGACGATCTCGCGAAGCTCACGGGCCTCGACCTCAAATCCCTCGCGAACCTTCGATCCGATCGGCGTCGGTTCCCGTTCTATCGCATCGAAGGTTCGCGGAAGCCTCTGTATAAGCGCGACGAGATCGACGCGATTCTCGAAGCCGCTCGTGTCAATGTGAGGCCGTAGTCTGACTGGTCCGAATCCCGCATCTATCCCGCACATTCGTGAACGACAGATCGAAGCTGAGATAAGCGGATGGATACTCTGACCTGGCTTTTGCGAATAAAAGCGAAGCCCGCATAAACCCTTGATTATGGAGAATTCTTAATCGAAAGGTCACCGGATCGATGCCGGTCGGAGCCACTGAACCCTCGCGTGGCTTCTACACGCGGGGGTTCTTTTGTTTGCCGCGGCAGTGGCTCGAGCGCGCGATTCGTGAGTCCAACGCCGGTACGTTGCGGTTCAACGTTCAACACCCTTTCCGGCGTCATCAGTGCGGCGTCGTCCCAGCAGCTTCGGCTGGCGGAGGATTTGCTGACGAGGGTGCAGGGCGGCGGCGGATCGAGCTCCACATCTCAGCCGGAACGCAAGGGGCGGCGCTGGCCGAGCGCGATCCTCGATAATGGCCCCATGACTGCTCAGCCCTCCCGCACACGGCGGCTCACGAAGACGCTGCTCGGCGCCGCGCTCGTGTTCGCCGGCATCTCGCACCTCACCTTCGCCCGCAAGGATTTCCAGGCGCAGGTGCCCGACTTCGTTCCCCTCGAGCCTGACACCACCGTGGTGGCTTCGGGCATTGCGGAGATCACGCTCGGGACCGCTCTCACGGTCGCTCAAGGCAAGCGGGCACGCGCCGTGGGGAGGATCGCCGCGGCGTTCTTCGCAGCAGTCTTCCCGGGCAACATTGCGCAGTACCAGCACCGCCGCAGCGCCTTCGGCCTCGACACCGACGAGAAGCGCCTCGGGCGGTTGTTCTTCCAGCCCGTGCTGATCGCGCTCGCCCTCTGGTCGACCCGGCGCTGATCATGCGTCTCGGCGCGACCTGAGGCAGCAGGGGGGCGCACGCGAGCACGCAAGTGGGAGAGCGATCCGACTGCGCTCAGTCCTGCAGAGGACGACAATGGGCGGGCACGAAACTCAATGTTCCGCACCCGCCCATCACGTGAGGCAAGGAGCCGTCGCTTACTCCTGGTACTCCGCCACGAGCTCCGACTCGAAGAAGTCGCGCTCGACCTCGAGTCCGCCGGGCAGATCCCCGTTTACCGCGAGCAGCACGCTCTGCGTTGACGCCGAGCGGCCCGCATCCTGGAAGTTCTGCGGGGCGAAGATGCCGCCGTCGAGCTCGGGCAGCTCGCGCAGCGCACTGACGACGCCCTGACGAGTGAGGTCGCCCGCCTCGCACGCGGCGTCGAGCGCGGCACCGAGCACGCTAGCGGTCGCGTAGCCGTAGTTCACGTAGATCGTCGGATCGTCCTTCGGGAAGGTCTCACTGAACGCAGAGGCGATCTCGGCGGCATCGTCCGACCCCTCGGCATCGACGGGGAGATAAGAAAGTACGACGCGCACGCGTTCAGCGATCGCCTTGCCCGCTCCGGTTTCGAGCAGGGCCGGCCCGAACGACGGGCCCTGGGTCAGCACCGGCACGTCGAGACCGAGCGCAGACGTGCCGCCGACGATGCCGGCGAGCTGCGGCGGAGTGCCCGAGACCACGATCGCATCGACCTTGGCGTCGACCAGCTGCTGCACCTGCGCGCTGTAGTCGGTCGCGGTCGGCTCGACCATGATGTCGACGACCTCGAGGCCCTTCTGCTTCGCGAAGAACTGCGAGCCCTTGAGCGCGTTCTCACCGAAGTCGCCGGGGAGGTGCACGTGGCCGATCTTGCTGCCCTTCGAGATCACGCCCTCCTCTTCGAGCGCGGTCAGGCCGTTGATGATGTCGTAGGGGTAGATCGTGCCCGTGAGCGCGATCGGGTCACTACCGAGGAAGTCGCTCGACCACGAGGCGACGAACGTTGGGATCGACTTCGACTCGATGTCGGCCTTCAGCGCGTTGACCTGCGGCGAGCCGAGCAACTGCGTGAACGCGAGCACGTTGGGCTCGAGCTCTGAGAACGCCGAGACGGCCGACTGCACGTCGTTCCCGTGGTCACGCACCTCGACGTCGACGTCGTAGCCGCAGATGCCGCCATCGGCGTTGCGCTTGTCGAAGTAGAGCTGGTTGCCCTGCGCGAGTGTACTCCCGAGAGCCGCATACGGTCCTGTCTGGTCCGTGAGAGCCGCGACGGTCAGCGTATCGCCGCTGACGCCGACGTCGGTCTTGACGTCTCCCGCTTCGCCGTCGCCGGATTCGCCGCTCTTCGATGAGCAACCGACGAGCAGGGCCGTGATCGCCAGCATGCTGAGGCCGGCGGCCGTGGTCTTCCGAATGGTGTTCATAGGGTTTCCTTTCGTGAGGTCTTGCGAGTCGTGGCGCCGAGGCGGGCACTGATGCCGCTCCAGAGGCGGGAGCCGAGGCGTGCGAGGCCACCCGGCTCGAGAATGATGAGCGCGACCACGAGCACGCCGAACACGATCGACGAGACCGTTCCCGCGTCGTACCCACCGGATCCGCCCGCGGCGAGAATGCCCGTGTTCGCGGCGAGGTTCGCGAGGAGCAAGGGGGTCGCGGTCACGATGATTGCGCCGACCACCGCACCGCCGACCGAGCCGAGCCCGCCGATGAGCACCATGACGAGGAAGTTGATCGAGAGCGGCAGCCCGAAGTTCTGGGGCGTGAGGTACGCGTAGGCCAGCCCGGTGAGCACGCCCGCTCCGCCCGCGAACGCAGACGAGATGACGAATGCCGACGCCTTGTACCGCTGCACGTCGATGCCGAGGGCGGATGCGGCGGCCTGGTTGTCGCGCACCATCGTGAACGCCCGCCCAGGTCGGCGGTTGATGATCCCTCGCGAAAGATAGATGGCCACCAGTAACGAGAACAGTGCGAGGTACCATATGCGCTCCTGAGCGCCGAAGGCGACGCCCAGAACGCTGAGCGCGGGCTGGTTGCCGGTGAGCTCGAAGCCGAGGACCGAGAACGGGGGCACCCCGCGGCCGTTCACGCCGCCTGTGATCTCACCGAGGTTCTTCAAGAGGTGCTGCCCGATGAACACGAGACCAAGCGAGGCGACGCCCAGGTAGAGGCCGCGAACCCGCGCTGCGACCGGGCTGAAGGCCAGCCCGGCAGTGGCCGCGAGCGCAATGCCACCGAGGGCGGCGAACACCGGCGGCCAGCCGAGTCCGTCGCTCGGGGAAGCGAGGTACGCGTAGCCGTACGCACCGACGGCCGCGAAGAACGCGTGCGCGAGCGAGAGCTGGCCGGCCGTGCCAACGAGCAGCGTGAGACCGATCGCCCCGACCGCCGCCGCCATCGACCACGATCCGATCTTCAGCATCTGCGCGTCGAGGTAGAGGGGAAGCGCCGCGAGCACGATGAGGGCGACGAGGATCAATGCCGGGCGCGACCAGCGCTGCAGCGTGCCGCCGTCGCTCGTGGAGTTCACCGCCGGAGCCGTGGTGAGAGTTTTAGACACGGACGAGCTCCTTCGTTCCGAAGATGCCGCTCGGTCGCACGAGCAGGAAGATGATCATGAGGATGTAGGGGGAGATATCGCCGATACCCTCCCCGAGGAAGCTGAGCGACGCCGAGTAGCTCGTCACGATGGTCTGCGTGATGCCGACGATGAGCCCGCCGAGGATCGCGCCGCCGCTCGAATCGAGGCCACCGATGATGACGGCGGGAATCGCGTGGAACACGAGGAGATGCGCATGGGCGTCGAGCCCCGGGTTCGGGAACATCGCGAGGAAGACGCCCGCGACCGCAGCGAGACCGCCACCGATTGCCCAGCTGCTGAGGGAGACGCTGCGCTGGCTGATCCCCATGAGGGCGGCCGTCTCGGAATCGGCCGACGCGGCGCGCATCCGAATGCCGAAGCGGGTCTTCTGGAAGATCAGGAAGAACACCCCGATGAGCACGAGGCCGGTGACGAGCGCAATGACGCGGGTGAGCGGCACGGTCGCTCCGAGCAGGCTGATGGTTTGCGAGCCCCAGGGATCGCCGACCGTAATGAAGTTCGTGCCGATGAGCCGCGACGACTCTGCAACGAGCACGACATCGAGCCCGACGGTGAGGATCGTCAGCACGAGGTGATCGCCGCGCGGGGCGAGAGCGATGATGCGGTCGAGGATCGCCGCAAGAAGTGCTGCGGCAAGCACACCCCCGGCGACTGCAGCCGCGAAGCCGATGCGATCGGTAAGGATGGAAGCGACATATACGCCGAAAATCATCACGGATCCGTGCGCAAGGTTGAACACCTTCGTGCCCTTGAAGATCGTGACGAAGCCGAGGGCGATGAGCCCGTAGATGGCCCCGAGCGAGAGCCCGAGGACCAAGACCTGGACGAGTTTCATGCGCGGTCCTCCTTGTCGATGCCGATCTGCGTCATGACCTCGGTGTTGATGTCGCTCCCTTCCTCACCGAGGTAGGCGGCGATGACCGCCGGGTCGCTCTGCACCTCACCGGGCGTGCCCTCGGCGATGATGCGTCCGAAGTCGAGCACCGTGATCCGGTCCGCGAGCGACATGATGAGCGGCATGTCGTGTTCGACGATGAGCACCGTCGTGCCGAGCGAATCGCGGATCGAGCGCACCACTTCTGCGATCGCTCGTTTCTCGTGCGCCGGCATTCCGGCGACGGGTTCGTCGAGCAGGAGGGCCTTCGGCTCCGAGGCGAGGGCGCGGGCGAGCTCGATCCGCTTGCGCCCGCCGTATGAGAGGGAACCCGCGGGCACGTGCAGTTGATCGCCGAGACCGACGAATTTTGCGATCTGGATCACGCGTTTGCGGTGCTGCTGCTCCTCGCGTCGCACGCCCGGAAGGCCCAGGGCGCTCCCGAAAAATCCGCTGCGCATGAGGCGGTGGCGCCCGACCATGATGTTGTCGAGCACGGGCGCGTGCCCGACGAGGGCGATGTTCTGGAACGCCCGACCGAGGCCGAGCGCCGCGATCTGGTGTGGGTGGCGCTGACCGACGTCTTCGCCGTCGATGAGCACGGTGCCGGTGTTCGGCCGGTAGAGCCCGGAGATCACGTTGAAGGTCGACGACTTGCCGGCGCCATTCGGGCCGATCACGGCGTGAATGCTGCCCGGTGCAACGGTAAACGACAGGCGATCGAGCACCTGCACTCCGCCGAAGCGAAGCCCCACGTCTGAAACCTGAATCGAGATGCTCACGCTTGCCACCTTTCGAGTGTCGGTTGCGCTGTGTCGGCCGAGTCCGCTTCCTCCACCGCTGAGCCGCCGAGGTACATGCGGTGAATCTCGTCGGATTCGCGCAGCTCCGCGGCCGGTCCCTGCATGGAGATCGCACCGCGCTCGATAACGAGGCCCTGGTCCGCGATGCCGAGCGCCATCGCTGCATTCTGCTCGACGAGGACCACGGTCGTGCCGCCCTCATTGATGCGCTGAATGGTGTGGCCGATGTGCTGAACTACGCGCGGCGCGATCCCGAGCGAGGGTTCGTCGAGCAGCAGTATCTCGGGGCCGCTCATCATGCCGCGGGCGATTGCGAGCATCTGCTGTTCTCCACCCGAGAGGAGCGATGCGCGCTGGTCGCGTCGGCGGCCGAGCACCTCGAACATCTCGAAGGCCTGCTGCAGGCGCTCTTGGCGCAGCTTCGAGCTCCGCACCGACGCGGCACCCGCTTCCAGGTTCTCGGTGATCGTGAGCTCCGAGAAGACGTGTCGCCCCTCGGGCACAAGCGCGAGACCGTGCTGCACAATGCGGTGCGCACTGAGGCGGTCGATGCGAGTGTCGTTCAGCCGGACTTCGCCCGAGTGGACGCGGCCGCCGTGGAATCCGAGCGTGCCCGAGACGGCTCGCATAAGCGTTGTCTTGCCCGCACCGTTGCCACCGATGATGGCGCAGATGCTGCCGGGCTGCACGGTGAAGCTCACATCCTCAATGGCGTGAACGCCGGCGCCGTAGTGCACGGAAAACCTGTCGAACGTCAGCAATCAGTTCTCCTCTTTGAGTGTCTGGGACGCGGCAGAGCTGACGCCCGCCGAGGAGTTCTCTGCGGCGCAGATGAACCTCTGTAGTACTTTCATGAAGTGCCGTGAGGCGTTCAAGCGAGCGTGCCAATAGGCGAAACGAGCCCGGACGGGGCGCAGTCGAGGGTCGACGTAACCGCCGAATCGTGCTGGACTCCGGAACGGAAGCGCGCTTTCGAAGCGGGATGCCGAGAGTCTCGGAGGGGCGCGCTGCGGCTGCAGTCGGGTCGCGAGCGGCGACGGCTTCGCGAAACCGCTGAGCACCATGCTGTGCGCGCAGGCTGCACCGTACATCGTGTGCTGCCCGCCCCACTTATCGAGGAGGATCAATGGAGATACATCCGATCGCAAGCCCGTGGCTGGGCAAGATCACGGTCGAGGATTTGGCGGATCGTTCCCGGGACACCCTGAACGAGAACCTAGGAATGGAGTTCCTCGAGATCACCTCGATGGAGTTGCGCGGGCGCATGCCCGTCGACCGACGCACGGTGCAGCCGGCTGGCGTGCTGCATGGTGGGGCGTCGATGGCGTTCGCGGAGACGCTCGCGTCGTGGGCGGGCTACATGTCGATCGACCGAGAGCGCTTCCACGTCGTGGGTCAGGAGATCAACGCGAATCATCTCCGCCCGGGCAAGGCGGGCGGGTGGGTGTACGGCGCTGCGTCGCCGATTCACATCGGTCGTCGCGCGCACGTGTGGGAGGTCAAGATTGCGAACGAGGAGGGCAAGCTCGTCTGTATTTCGCGCTGCACGCTCGCGGTGATCGAGCAGAAGAGCAGCTACAGCACACCCGAGGGTCGCGAGTAGGCACACGAAGGCGCGCCCGCGGATCAGTCCGCGGGCGCGCCTTATGCGTGGATCAGGGGATGAGGCGATCCAGGTCGGGGCGCAACAACAGCAACGACTCGCTCATCGTCACCCGCTCTCGACTGCACCGACCCGGACGCTGGTGCTCTTGGACACAGTGAAAACCTGACCCGGCTCTAGAAGCTAGTGCGATCTGACGACGATCGTAAGCTGAGCGGGTACGTCAGCGGCGTGCGTTCAGCGAGTGCGTCAGCGCGAAGTCTCGACCTCGCTCGCCGCGAGCTCGGTCATGCGACGACGCTCAGTCTCTCGGCTCGGGGCGTAACCGTGCCACGTCTCGGCGACGACGGCCTCCCAGCGCTCGGCGCGCTCTCGCGCCGTCTTCGCCTCGGTCGTCTCCGGGAAGGGGTGATCGCGGTACTCGATATCGAGGCGATCACGAAGTCGCTGACGAAGCGCCGGGGCTGGTGTCGACGCGGGGATCGAAGCGTTCTCGGTCAGAGCTGCACTCGCGGCAGCGGCGTCGGAATTGATGAGAGGCTCGGTGTAGTTCAGGCTCAAGACGGGCCTCGTTTCTGCAGTTGTGACGGTTCGGTCAGTATGCGCTCACAACATGTGCGAGCACGCAGCTTCGCGCGGCTGGCTGGCTAGCGGGCTGCCGTATGAGCTGGCCGGAGCGCAGACGAGCGGGTGAATGGGCGCGGCCAACAATTGCCCTCGCTCGGTTCTGAGGCCACCGGTCAGCGCCACGCTCCAGCACGTCCCCTCGTTCGCTCGCAACCCCGAGCGGCGGCGCATCCAAGCTCTCTACGATGACCTCATGACCGCTCTGATCTGGTTCCGAGACGACCTGAGAATCTCCGACCACGCAGCGCTCAGTGCGGGCACGGCCGACCCCGACGGGATCGTTGCACTCTACGTGCTCGATGAAGACTCCGAGGAGGTGCGCCCGCTCGGCGGCGCCGCGAAATGGTGGCTGCATCACTCGCTCGAGCGGCTCGCGGGGGACCTTCAGAAGCGCGGGATCCCCCTCGTGCTGCGGCGCGGCCGCGCGGAGGACGTGGTCCCCGAGGTGGTCGCCGAGACGGGGGCGGATCGCGTGTACTGGAATCGCCGCTACGGTTCCGGGCGGCACATCGATACACGACTGAAACAGCGGCTACGCGAGGAGGGCAGAGATGCGCATTCCTTCCCGGGAAGCCTGCTTTTCGAACCCTGGACCGTGCAGACGCAGGCCGGAGGTCACTTCCGGGTCTACTCCCCGTTCTGGCGCGCGTGTCTCGCCATGCCGTCTCCGCCGGATCCGCTGCCGGATCCCGAATCGCTGCGTGCCGCTCGTGAGCAACCGCGTTCCGATCGACTCGATGATTGGGATCTGACCCCGAAGCGCCCGGACTGGGCCACCGGATTCGCGGATGCTTGGGAACCGGGGGAGGCGGGGGCGCTCGCGCGACTCGAGCGGTTCCTCGCGGGACCGACACGGGAATACGCTGCGCGACGAGATTTCCCCGCCGATGACGTCACGTCAGGACTCTCCCCGCATCTGCGCTGGGGCGAGATTAGCCCGCGCACGGTATGGCATCGGGCGCTCGCGTCGGGCGCGGACGTCGGCGACTTTCTCTCAGAACTCGGGTGGCGCGAGTTCGCCTGGCACACCGCGTTCCACAACCCGCCGCTGCACCGCTTCGGGTTGAACCGGCAGTTCGATGCGTTCCCCTGGAAGGATCCGGACGCCGAGCAGCTCCGCGTCTGGGAACGCGGCGAAACCGGGTACGGGCTCGTCGACGCCGGAATGCGAGAGCTCTGGGGCACGGGAAGCATGCACAACCGCGTGCGCATGGTCACAGCATCGTTCCTCACGAAGAACCTGCTGATGGACTGGCGGATCGGCGAGGCGTGGTTCTGGGACACCCTTGTCGACGCGGACGAGGCGAGCAATCCCTTCAACTGGCAGTGGGTCGCCGGGTGCGGGGCCGACGCCGCGCCCTACTTCCGCATCTTCAACCCGGCGACGCAGCAGAAGAAGTTCGACCCCGAGGGGCACTACGTCAATCTCTGGGCGCCCGACAGTGTGATGCGTCCCGAAATCGTCGACCTCCGCGCGACCCGTGCCCGCGCGCTCGCCGCATACGACACCGTGAGGCACAGCGAGACCGCGGCGCCGCCTGGATGATCACGGTCGTCGCAACCTCGCCGCAGGCTCGCGCGCGCCGAGGCGCCGCCTACTTGGCGGCCTGCTCCGCGTCGTAGTCCGTGTCTCGGCGTCGGCGCTTCGGCGACGTCGTCGACTTCACGAAGAGTCGAACGAGCGAGCGCTTTTTCTCGAAGTAGGCGTAGCGCGACAGTTCCCCCGCCGCGTACTGCTCCTCAAGCTCTCGCAATGTTTCCTCCGCGGAAGATGCGTCGAAACGCGAGTACCCGTTGGCGAGCGTGTGTGTTTCTCGAATGGCCAAAATTTCCCCCCGCGGAGGATGCTACGTGGAGGGTCCGACATTTCTGCTGAGCGCGCGGAGCGCTCAGGCAATTGCGAGCAAAGACCGCGCGAAACCGGGCCGCCTGGTGCATAGCACGTCCCGCCCTGAACGCGCACGGGGTGGTGGGGCCGCGATCCGCCGCCTACCGTGGAGGTGAGATTGGGAAGGAGCCTCTCATGACTGATTCACACACCCACCCGCACCCCGGGACCGAGCACGAGGCCTCGAACGGGGGAGGCACTGTGTCCTCCTACTCCAGCTCGGGCGGTGTCCTCGACCACTCGGTGCTCGACGGCTCGACCGAGGATTACGGCCTCGAGGGCGCGGAGAAGAACCCGCGCTTCGGGCAGGAAAACCCGGAGCTCGTGCGCGACACCGAAACCGGCGAAGAGACGCCGATCCCCGACGAAACCAAGTAGCGGCGACTCATTGCACCGCCGATGGCGTTAAAGTACTCGCTTGACGCCGTCGGCGGTGTAGTAGCGCACTGACGCTGTCGTATCGAGCACCCCGTAGACCGTCACACCGTTCGACATCTCGCGGACGTCGCAGATCGTGCCGCGAGCGCCTGTCGGAGCAACGACGTTGTCGCCGAGCTGGAGGGAATCTGGTTCAACCATGACATGACTGTACCCCGCCTGGCCCGCGAGGAGGAGGGCCGTTTACCGGTTCGCCTTGAACTCCGTCACGGGGTGGGTGCCGAACTCGCTCCGGTAGCTGGCGGTGAACCGAGAGGTGTTCGAAAAACCCCACCGTCGCGCGATAGTCGTAACGGTCTCTCCGACGCGAGCCTCGGCGAGGTCGCGCCGCGCACCCGCGAGCCGCGCCCGGCGCAGGTACTCGCTCGGTGTGTAATCGAGTGCCCTGCGGAAGGCGTACTGCAGTCCTCGAGTCGAGATGTGCGCTGCGGCCGCGATGTCATCGATCGAAATAGGCTCGTGAGCGTGGGCGTCGATGTAGGCGAGAGCTCGCCGCACCGTGAGCGGTGCCGCCGTGCGCTGAGGGTTCGCCTCCCACGCATCGGAGAACGTGGTGGAGAACGTGCTGAGGATCGTCCAGAGCGCGTGCCGCTGCAACCCGCGACCGACGAGCGTGTCGGGGTCGAGTGTCACGTCCCCCGCGAGCACGGCACCAGACAGATAGTTGAACGTCCGTTCCCAGTGCGAGGCTTCTTGCGGGCCGATCGCTTCCGGCCGCTTCAAGCGCAGGGAGAGCGCATCGTCGCCCGACATTTGCCGCGCGAGGTCCTCCGCATGTTCAAGATCGAACACCATGGCGTGCACAATGGCGGATTCGCTCCACTTGGAGCGCACGGGGGCGCCGTGCGACGCCCAGGGGCGACCGTGGGGCAGGGGCCGTCGCCCGGACTCGGAGCCCCCGCTCGTCGACTGCACGCTGCAGGTGAAGAGCTGATCCTCGGGCGCGATGGAGGACTCGACGGAGGCGGTGAGTTCGTATCTGATGAGGGAGAAACCGGGGGACGACGCTGAGAACCACTCGAGCTTGCCCTGCTCTTCGTCCATCCGGTTCAGCTTCGAGGTGGGCGCGAATTCGGACCAGATCTCGGCGACCTCGTCGGCGCCTTTCGATCGAAATCTGCGAACCTCCATGCGTGACATCGAACCCGCCCCTCCTCCCGCGCCCTCAGGTGCGACCCGCCCCACAATCAAGCCATGATCGTAGCCACTCGCGCTACGGTCCGCCAGTCCTTTGAATTTGGAGCGTACGCAAAGAATTAACGTAGTCCCCGCACACAACGCTCGTGTACGGCGAGATTCGCCGCGAAAACTTATTGCGCGAGATGTACGGCTGTTGCCCTGGCGGCGCTTCTCTGCCCATTCGGGCGGCTCGACTGACACTATGAGCACATGGGGTTTTTGATTCACGGTGGCAACGAGTACGAGTTTGAGGACCGTCTGCTCGCGCACTTGAAGATGGTCATCGGTCAGAAGCTCAAGAAGCAGGAGTGCTTCTTCCTGAGCTGGACGAAAACGCCCGAGGAGGGCAGCGGACGCGTCTCAGTGTGGCTCTCGCCGTACTCCACGGTCGCTTTCCGTTTCTCCGGCAGCCGGCCGCCCGAGCTCAACGTTGCGTGGGTCAAGGTGCTCAATGCGCTTTCGCACACGCCGCGTGGCCTCGTCGTGATCTCCGAGGAAGATGCGATCACCTACGCGAAGAAGAACCCGGACCTTATCTGATTTCGCGGATTCGACGGCGCCGCTGACAGCCGTCGCCGTCGCGGTCGCGCCCGAAGCGGATCGGATCTCGCGGCCCTGCTTTGAGGAGCACGGTGAAGTGGGATGCGCGTCTTCGGGGTGCCTTCATTCGCCGAGTGTGCGAGTATTTCGCCATGGGAATCTTGTTACACGGGAGTAATGAGTATGCGTTCGAGGATCGCCTGCTAGCTCACCTGAAGATGGCAATCGCTCAGAAGTTGCGCAAGCAGGAGTCGTTCTTCCTCAGCTGGGCGAAGCGCGCAGAGGATGGCGGCGGACGGGTGTCGATCTGGTTGTCTCCCGGCACCGATATCGCATTCCACTTCCATGGGAGCAAGCCGCCGGAGTTGAACGTGGTGTGGGTGAAAGCGCTCGCCGCGACCTCGCACACGCACCGCGGCCTCGTGGTGATCTCCGAGGAGGAGGCCGCGAAGTTCGCGCAGAAGAATCCCGACATCCTCTAACTCAGTCCGAGGCTTTGGAACACCGCCCGACGTGTAAATAGTGGTTCGCTTCCCGCGGTGCAAGCCCCTCGTGGTCATCCACGGTTCTTGGAATTCTGTACTTGGCGCTGTTGAGCGCCGAGTGGCATGGGGAACGTCGCGGATCTCGCGGCGATGCCGCGACTGCCGCATGGCGAGCTGCCGGTGGGGGCAGTTCGAAGAACGGATGCGGGGAACGCGTGGCGGGCAGTGGCGGGGGGCCACGCCCGCCACTGCCCTCGCTTCTGTGCCTAAGGGCATCCCTCACCGAGACTGAGCGTCATTGTTGTGACCGAGTGTTTTGACGTGCAAAGAGGCTCGGTTTCGGCAAAGACACTCGGTTTCGGCGTTGGGGGTGGGAGCTGGCCAGCTCCCACCGCGGTCCTGTCACGGACACATGCAATCATCAGATGTAAGTTAGGCTGCGAACATGAGCCTTCGAAACATCGTGACGCACCCGCTCGTTCTCAGACGACTTGAGGTGCTGGAGGTTTCCGACCTCACTCCGCGCATGCGGCGTGTGACCTTCGGGGGAGACGAGCTGGGGCCCTTCGAGCGCGCGGGCATGTCCTTCGGCGCATTTCACTCGCCAGGCTTCGATGATCATGTGAAGGCGATCTTTGCTGCGTCATCGGAACTCCAGCGCGTGCTTCCCATTCAGCTCGAGCACGGCATCGAATGGACTGAGTCGCCTGCGCGGATCACGCGTGATTACACGCCCCGCATGGTGGACGGGGCTGCTGGCACCTTCGCGCTCGACTTCGTGATGCACGGGCACGGTCCGGCCTCGGATTGGGCGCGCCGCGCGGTCGTCGGCGAACCCTTGTGGGTGGTGGGGCCCAAGTCGTCGCTCGTGCTGCCCGAAGGTCTCGACAGTGTGGTGCTCGCGGGTGACGAGACCGCGCTCCCCGCGATCGGTCGCTTTCTCGAGGAACGTCCTGTCTCGGCGGCGGCCAGCATCGTCATCACGACGTCATCCCCGGAGGCGAGGCAGAAGCTCGCTCTGAGCGACGGAGATCGTATCGAATGGGTGATCGCGGATCCAGCGGATCCGGAGCCGCTGCTCGCCGCTGTGCGACGGGCGGTGCCCGGGGTTGGATCGTGGTTCCTCTGGGCGGCGGGCGAGAGCCGCGCGCTCCTGCCCTTGCGGCGAGCAGCGCGAAGGGAATGGAATCTCCCGCCGGAGCGAACCAGCATCACCGGCTACTGGCACGTCGAGAAGGAGCGGAGCGGTGTCGCCTTGCCGGAGGTCCCTTCTCCCGCGGCCTGGTTCGTCGTTCGCGCCGCCCTCGCGACGGGGCTCCTCGATGACGTCGCCGACCACGCTGGCACCACGGTCGAGGAATGCGCGGTGCGCTTGACCATTTCCGCGAGTGCTATTGCGGCGATGATGCCCATGCTCGCCCACCACGGACTAGTGAACGAGGAGTCGGGCGCCCTCAGAGTCGGCGCCCCCGCCGAAGTGCTGCTCGCCGACGAGCATGCGCGGGAGGCCTATGTCGGCGTGGAGGCGAATGCGCTGTTGTCGCTCACGACCCTTCCAGAAGCGCTGTCGCGGGGAACTTCTCCGTGGTTCAGTGCGCATGGCGAAACGTTCGTGTCGCAGTCGGCCTATGATGCGGAGCTGCACGAGGAGCGTCAAGATGAGGCGAGCGTGCTCCGCTTTGTCGGGCGGGGGGTGTTCGACGATGCGGCGTGGGTGGGGGCGAGTCGCACGCTCCTCGTGGGACCTGGCGCCGAGGAGATGCGGGCACTCGCGGCGGAGAGTGGGGTTCGGGCGGAGCTGATCGCCGCGGAACAGTGCGAGAGGGATGCCATTGTCGGTGTCAGTGGCTGTGACGTCGGCGTGCTCGCGTTGGCGTTGCGTGATGCCACGGATGCCGAAGCATCGGCCCTATTCGGTGACCTGCGCGGTGTCGTGGAGCGACTCATAGTCGTGGAGCCGGTGCGCGCGGACGCGCTGGGTCCGCGCGCGGTCGAGGAGCCGATTCGCGCTTTTGCATTGAACGGTGCGGGCGTCCGTGATGCCGCGCGCATTACCGAGCTGGCCGAGGCCCGTGGATGGCGTTGGACTCGATCGCTCGCGCTCGGGTGGGGGATCGAGGCCCTTGTGCTGGAGCGGTAGGACTCGCTGATCGTCCTCCGTCTAACGATCTGTCAACAACGCACGTTGGCGCCGCCCCCTCAAGCATGTAAGGTGAGGGTTACCTACATCCGATGAAAGGATCCCCGTGAAGCTCACTCTTCGTGCCGCCGCCCTCGGCGCCGGTGTCGCCCTGTTCGCCCTGACCGCCTGCTCCGCTCCAGCGGCCTCCGACTCAGGAAGCGCCGACGCCGTTTCGGAAGCGTCCGGTGACTGGCCTCGCACGATCACTCATGACGCTGGCGAAACCGAGATCGCCGATGAGCCCATGACCATCGTGTCGACGAGCATCACGCTCACCGGGTCCCTTCTCGCAATCGATGCGCCAGTGGCCGCTTCGGCCGCGACAGGCGTCGGACCGCTGACCAATGACGAGGGTTTCTTCACGCAGTGGGCCGACGTCGCGGAAGAGCGGGGAGTCGAGGTACTGTACCCGAATCTCGATCTCGATCTCGAGGCGATCGAGGCTGCGGAGCCGGACCTGATCGTGGGTTCGACCATTGGCGCGGACAGCACCATCGATGCGTACGATCAGCTCAGCGACATCGCTCCCACGATCATGATCGACTACGGCACGCATAATTGGCGCGACGTCGTCGCGCAGCTGGGCGAGGCGACCGGTCACGAGGAGGATGCGGAGGCAAGCCTCTCCGAGTTCGATGCGTGGGTCGGAGAACAAGCCGATCAGGTCACGCCTGTCGACGGCCCGGTGACTGCGCTCTCCTACAACGGCGCAGATCCGTCAATGATCTTCGAGGAGAACAGTTCGCAGGCGGCTCTGCTCGATGCGCTCGGTTTCGAGTACCAGGGTGCTCCTGAGGATCTCATTGCACAGGCGCGATCCGATGCGTCGTCGGTGACCCCCGAGAATCTTCCCGCAGCCCTCGGCGATATGAGCGCGCTGTTCATGGTGAGCATTGAACGCGACGGAGTCGCCGGTGTGAAATCCGACCCGCTGCTCGCGAACGCGAAGGCAGTCGCCGACGACACTGTGGTGCCGCTCGGTGCGACCTCGTTCCGCATCGATCCGTACAGCGCTCGACTCTTCGTGGAGGCGGTCGTGGAGGCCTTTGGGTCCAGCCAGTAGTCTGCCGTGCCCGCTCCGCACACACGTCGGAAACCGAGCGTCCGATTCGTCACGGTGGTGACCTCGAGCCTCCTCGTGCTCGCGGTCACCACCGTGATGAGCCTCGGCCTCGGTTCGCACTTCGTACCCCCGAGGGTCGTGCTCGACGCGCTCCTCCACTTCGACCCAACGAACAACAATCACCTCATCATCAGGTCGTCTCGGGTTCCGCGGGCGGCGCTCTGCGTCGTCGTCGGGGTCGGACTCGGGATCGCCGGCGCTGTCATGCAGTCGCTCACGCGCAATCCGCTCGCCGAGCCCGGCCTCTTAGGCCTCAACGCGGGCGCGTCGCTCGCAGTCGTCGTTGCGATCTCATTCTTCGGCGTCACCCAACTGGCGGGATACCTCGGGTTCGCGTTCGCCGGAGCCGCGCTCGCCGCGGTCGGCGTCTACGCGCTCGGCACCGCGCACCGATCCGGAGCAACCCCCGCGCGGATGGCGCTCGCCGGAGCCGCGATCTCCATTGTCTTGAGCGCCATCACCACCTCGATCCTGCTGAGTCGCGAGTCCGCGTACGACCAGTTCCGTTTCTGGGCGGTCGGTTCGCTCCAGGGGCGCGGCCTCGATGTCACCACCACCGTGCTGCCGTTCATCGCGATCGGCGTGCTCGGGGCGCTCGTGCTCGCGCGCCCGCTGAACGCGCTCTCCCTCGGCGACGACACCGCCCGATCCCTGGGGGTCTCCGCCCCGCTCACCCGAGCGGGTGGGGGAGCGGCCGTCGTGCTGCTCGCCGGGGCCTCCGTCGCGGCGGCAGGCCCGATTGGTTTCATCGGGCTCGTCGCTCCCCACGCGGTGCGGATCCTCGTCGGACCGGATCATCGGCAGCTCATCCCCGCAACTCTGGTCGTCGGTCCCACCGTGCTCATGGTGGCTGACGTGCTCGGGCGCTCCGTGATCGCCCCCGCTGAGATTCAGACCGCGATCGCCGCCGCCATCATCGGAGGGCCCGTGTTCGTGGCGCTGATCCGCGGGAATCGGAGGATCGCAGGATGACAGAAATGCCTCCGCTGGTATCGGGTAGTGCCCTACGGGTCGGCCGCTACAGCGCGCGCGTTGATGGGCGGGTGCTCCGCCTCGCCCTCGTACTCCTCGCCGTACTGCTCGTTGTGGGCACCGCGAGCCTCATGCTCGGATCACTCCATCTCTCCGTGTCGGAAGTGCTCTGGGCGCTCGCGGGCCAGGGAGAAGAGCGCACGATCCGCACCGTCGTGGGAAGACGCGTCCCGAGGCTGCTCTGCGCGGCTCTCGTCGGCGCAGCGCTCGGCGTCGCCGGGTGCGTGTTCCAGAGCCTCTCACGTAACCCGCTGGGCTCGCCCGACATCATCGGTTTCACCTCGGGCGCCGCCACCGGTGCCGTCGCGCAAATCACACTCTTCGGGGGCGGCGTCTTCGCTACCGCGCTCGCCGCCGTCTCGGGCGGTCTGATCACGGCCTTCCTCGTGTATGTGCTCGCTCGGAAGCACGGGGTGACCGGCGGGATCAGGCTCGTGCTCGTGGGTATCGGGATCGGCGCCGTCGCGGCCGCGTGCACGGATCTTCTGCTCGTACGTGCCGGCATCGCCGAAGCCGCCGCAGCTCAGGTGTGGCAATCGGGATCGCTCACCGGCCGGGGATGGCCGCACGTGCTGACGCTACTCGTCGCACTCGCCGTTCTGCTTCCGCTTCTCGGCCTGCTCGGGCGCACTATGCGCATGATCGAGATGGGCGATGACACTGCGGCGGCCCTCGGCATCAGGGTGGAGCGCGTGCGGTTCGGGGTGCTCGTGACCGGCGTACTCCTCACCGGAGTGGCGACCGCTGTCGCGGGCCCGATTGCGTTCATCGCGCTCGCAGCGCCACAGGTCGTCGCGCGAATCATCAGGAGGGGGAGCGTGCACCTCGCGCTCTCGGCGCTCATGGGCGCGATCCTGCTTGCCTCCGCGGATATCGTGTCGCAGCACGTCGACATCGGGCTTCGAATGCCGATCGGTATCGTCACGGCCATCCTCGGCGGAATCTACCTCGTCTGGCTGCTTGCGCGTCGCGCGTGAGTATCGCTCCATCACCTGTCGGAAACGGAACACCCATCATGCATACCCCCTCGCTCAGTGCGGAAGCGATCCGCGTGGGTTATCCCGAGCGCTCAGTGATCGACTGCCTCGACTTCACCGTGCCCCAGGGCTCGTTCACCGCAATCGTGGGACCGAATGCGTGCGGGAAGTCGACACTGCTGCGCGCTCTCGGTCGGATGCTGACGCCCTCACGCGGCCGCGTGCTCGTCGATGGTCGATCCGTAGCGGATCTTCGCAGCAAGGAGTTCGCGCGACTCGTCGGGGTGCTGCCCCAGTCTCCCGTGACCCCGGAGGCCCTCACCGTCGGAGACCTCGTGTCACGCGGTCGCTACCCGCACCAGAGTCTGCTGCGTCAGTGGTCTGCGGACGACGAACGCATCGTCGAGGACGCCCTCGAAGAGGTCGGGATGCGGGAGTATTCGGATCGCCTGGTCGAGGAGCTCTCGGGAGGGCAGCGCCAGCGTGTGTGGATCGCGATGGCGCTCGCGCAGGAGACCGGGGTGCTCCTGCTCGACGAGCCGACGACGTTTCTCGACATCGCGCACCAGATCGACGTGCTCGAGTTGTGTGCGCGGTTGACGGGTCGCGGTCGCACGGTGGTCGCGGTGCTCCATGATCTCAACCTCGCGGCGCGCTACGCCGACCATATGGTGGCTATGCACGACGGCCGCATCATCGCTTCGGGCAGCGCTTCCGACGTGATCACGCCCGACGTGCTCAAGACGGCGTATTCGCTCGATGCGCTCGTGCTCGATGACCCCGAGACGGGTCGCCCCCTTGTGGTGCCCCGGGCCCAGCAGTCCGGAGCGTGATGAGTTTCCCGATGCCGCCGCGGGGCGGAACGCTCGCCGTGCCCCCGCACGCACCGCGGCCGACGCCGATCAAGCGTGCGGCAAGCCCGATGATCGCGGGACTGGGTGCCGCTCCTGACGAGGATCAGCTGGACCGCTTCTGGAGCGACGTGAAGCGGCAGGGCACGCCGGTAATCGAGGCGGATCGCGACAATGCATGCACCTACACGTTCGTCTACCGCGGCGCCGCGGCGACCGAGCGCGTGGCCTTCCTCGGCAACAAGATCGCGGACCCGCTCGCGGTCGAGGACACGCTGTTCGAGCGTCTCGAAGGGACCGAGGTGTGGTGGTTCAGCATCCGGCTCGGTGCCAGCTGGCGCGGGAGCTACGGGATCGCGGCGCAGGAGGGTGAACGGCCCGCCATCGCGCCGGAGCGCGCGCAGCTCATCGAGCGGCGACGCGCTCGATCGCTCGCGGCGACCGACGCTGAGCATCACCACCGCATCGAAGACTGGTACGACCTCCAGTATTACGTTGCGGCGGACCGTTTCGCGCGGGAAAACGGGCGGCCGGGAAGTTCACTGCCATCCGTCGCCTCGGGCCCAGCAGCGCCGAGTCCGCACGTCGCTTTGCCGAGCGGCGACGTGGCCAACACGGCGCCGCACATCGGACGCGTTGTGCCGGTCCGTGACGCTCCCCGCACGGGTCTCTGGTGGCACGTCCCCAGCGGTCCCCGTCCTGCTGAGTGGGACGTGCTGGTGCTGCTCGACGGCGAGCGCTGGCTCGATGCGGGCGCTGAGCTCGACGCGTGGCAGGCGTCGGGGGCGCTGCCGCCGACGGTAGCGCTGCTCGTCGGCGCCGGCGAGCTCGATCAGCGCGTCCGGGATCTCACGTGCTCACCCGACTTCGTCGACGACTTGGTTCGAGTGATCGATCGGGCGGCGGACGACTTCCCCGAACTCGGAGCACCGCTCACGCGCGACCCGCAGCGCACGCGCATCGCGGGGCAGAGCTTGGGCGGCCTGACGGCGTTGTACGCCCAGTGCGCCAGGCCCGAGCGGTTCGGCGTCTCAGTCAGCCAATCCGGTTCCTTCTGGTGGCCGAACGCGCGAGCGGTGCCCGACGCCGACGCAGACGCTGAAGCGGCGCCGACGACCGCTGAGTGGCTGACCAACGCGATACGCACCGCTGCACCGCGGCTCGGCACCGTCGCGATCGAGGTCGGCACGCAGGAGTGGGCGCTCCTCGAGCCGACCCGGCGTTTGCGCGCCGCCCTTGACGGAGCGTGCGTGAACCTCTTGTACCAAGAATTTGAGGGCGGACACGACGAGGCCTGCTGGTTCGCGACCCTGCCACGGTTGCTCCGCGATACGGTGCGATAGCCCGCTGCGCAGCGCAGCGCGCCACGCCATGCCTCCTGCTTAGGCGTGCGGCGCGGTGCTGCCCAGTGCCGCCTCGACCGCTGCCTCGGTCGTCGGATGGGCGAAGCGGAATCCGGTTCGAGTGAGCACCGTCGGGAGCACGCGGGCGTCGGAGAGCAGGAGCGCTTCAGCCGCGTCCCGGCCGAGCGCTCGACGCAGCGCCCACGCGGGCGCCGGCACGAGAAACGGCCGGTGCAGCGCTCGCGCGAGGGCGCGGCCGATATCGTTCGCTGTCGCGGGCACCGGCCCGGTGAGATTCACGGGCCCGTCGATCCCGCTGTCGATGACGTGGCGGATCGCCCGGACCTCATCAACGAGCGAGATCCACGGCCAGTGCTGCATTCCCCTCCCGAGCGGCCCGCTGATCCCGAGTCGCGTCAGCGTGACGAGCGGTTTCAGCACGGCCCCTCGATCGATGAGCGGGGCGGTGCGCAGCAGCGCGACGCGCGCGTGGGGGCCCGCGGTGAGCGCCGCTCGTTCCCACTCGACGCAGAGCTCCGCGAGGAAGCTGTGCCCGGGCCCGCTCCCCTCATCCAGGGTTTCGCCGGGTCGCGACCCGTAGTAGCCGACTGCGGACGCGTTGATGAGAGCGGGGGCTTCCGCGCCGAGAGCGCGGGCGGCTTCCGCGATTGCGCGGGTGGGTGCGATCCTCGAGGAGCGCAACTCCGCGCGATACTTCGGCGTCCACGGCAAGCGACCGATGCTCGCCCCGTTCAGGCAGACCACTGCGCGCGCACCGGCCACGGCGTCGGGACTGAGCGGGGCCTCTCCCGGACTCCACTGCACCTCGTGCGGCGACCGCGGCACCCGCCGCACGAGGTGCGTCACCGGGACTCCGTCGGTCTCCAAGGATCGCGAGAGGGCCGAGCCGATGAGGCCCGACGCGCCGGCGATGACGACGCGCGAGCTCACGGCTGTGTCCTTTCCCCAGGAGTGACGCTTGCTCGTTCATCTCGCCAGAGCTTCGACGGCCACCAGATAGCGCGCCCGATGTCCGTCGCGAGCGCCGGCACGAGCAGCGATCGCACGATGAAGGTGTCGAGCAGCACGCCGAAGGCCACGATGAACGCGATCTGGGCGAGGAACAGGATCGGGATCACGCCGAGCGCCGCGAACGTTGCCGCCAGCACGAGCCCGGCAGACGTGATGACGCCGCCCGTGATCGTGAGGCCGCGGAGCACCCCCTCGTGCGTGCCGTGCCGCTTCGTCTCCTCGCGCACGCGTGTCATCAGGAAGATGTTGTAGTCGATGCCGAGCGCCACCAGGAACACGAAGCCGTAAAGAGGAACTGCCGGATCCGCTCCGGGGAAGTCGAATACGTGGTTGAAGACGAGCGCTGAAATCCCGAGCGCCGTGCCGAACGAGAGCACCGTCGTCAGCATGAGCAGGATCGGCGCGAGAATCGACCGCAGCAGCAGCATCAGGATCACGAGGATCACGGCGAGCACCAGCGGGATGATGAGGTTGCGGTCATGGATCGACGCCTGATTGGTGTCGACGGCCGTCGCGGTCACGCCCCCGACCAGCGCATCCGTACCCGCGAAATCGTCGCGGAGGCTCGTCACGGTCTCTGCCGCGGCGTTCGAGTCGGCTGCGTCGGCGAGGGTCGCCTGCAGCAGC
The DNA here is from genome assembly GCF_037145615.1 of Leucobacter sp. USHLN153. Lineage (NCBI taxonomy): Bacteria > Bacillati > Actinomycetota > Actinomycetes > Micrococcales > Microbacteriaceae > Leucobacter > Leucobacter sp. USHLN153. The sequence goes on along the minus strand of NZ_JBBCXE010000001.1, from coordinate 435,330 downwards.
ACGTCACCGTCGACGACGGTGGGGTCCGGCGCCGGGGTGCCCGGCGGGCCGAACGGCTGCAGCCCATCTTCGGTGACGGGCACCGTTCCGCTCGGGCTGTCTTCCGCGGTAACCGCGACGCTCTCGACGCCGGGGTTCGCCAGCGCGATGTCTGCCACCTCCTGGAGCGAGTCTTCCGAGGTGAGGACGTACGCTGGGCTGCCCGATCCGCCGGGGAAGTGCTCGCCCAGCACCGCCTGGCCGTCGCGCGCCTCCGAACTGCCGAGCACGAGATCCGACTGGGGCACGCCGCTCGCGTCGAGCTGTGTCGCCCCGACGGCTCCGACCGCGAGCACGAGCGTCGTGATGATCCAGATGGGTCGGGGGTGGCGGCGGATCGCGCCCGCGAGTCGGCGCCACACGCCCTTCGCGGGCATCCCGTTCTCCTCCGCGACCAACTCCGGTTCGTACTTCGGACGCCTGGGCCAGTACGCCGCGCGTCCGAATGCGAAGAGCAGTGCGGGAAGGAGCGTGAGCGCGGACAGCATCGCGAAGACGATGCCGATCGCGGCAACCGGTCCGAGCGTGCTGTTGGATTTGAGGTCGCTGAGGAGGAGGCACAGGAGTCCGACGATCACGGTGCCGCCCGAAGCGAGGATCGGCTCGAACGAGCCCTTGACGGCTGCGAGGATCGCGGCTCCGCGATCCCGCGCCACTCGAAGCTCTTCTCGGAAGCGAGCGACGAGCAGGAGCGAGTAATCCGTCGCCGCTCCAATGACGAGAATGAAGAGGATGCCCTGGGTCTGCCCGCTGAGCAACAAGACGCCCGCGTCGGCGAGATGCCAGATCACGAGGAGCGCAACGCAGAGCGCGAACAGGCTGGTGCTGAGCACGATGAGGGGGAGGAGGAGCGAGCGGTAGACGATGATGAGGATGACGAGCACCGCAAGGAGAGCGACGAGCAGCAGGATGCCGTCGATTCCGGCGAAGCCAGCCGCGAGGTCGGCGGTGAAACCCGCGGGACCCGTGACGTGAACCGTGACGCCCTCGGGCGCGTCCGCTCGAAGCTCGTCGCCGATGTCGGCCACCACGTCTGCGATCTCGGCGCTCGAGTCGATGGGGACGAAGACCTGCACCGCCTCTCCGTCTTCGGAGGTGATCGCGGGGGAGGTTTCTTCCGCCACGCCCTCGATCTCGGTGACGGAGGCGACGGCGTCCTCAATCGAACTCAGCTGCGATGTGCTGAGTTCCTCGGGTTCGTCCGCCGAGAAGACCACGATCGCGGGAATGACGTCGTCTCCGAGGAAGTCTGCCTGAACTTCGCGCACCGCGGTCGCGTCCGCGGACTCCGGGAGGTATGCGGTCTGGTCGTTCGATGAGACCTCGTCGACCTTGCCGAAGAGCGGGCCACCCAATCCGGCGCCCGCGAACCACACAAGGATCAACACCGCGGGGAGCAGGATCCGAAGCCAATTCGGTCCCGCTTTCGGCGCAGCGACGCTGTGCTTACCCGTCTTCGTTTCAATTTGAGACATTTATCAACTATCTATCCAAGGAAAGTATCTCGCTAAGTTAGCAAAATCATAGCGCGATGCGCGCCGCGGGGGAACCCGGGCGGACGAAGAACGGGTGGCACGATGAGAGCGCCCTGTACAGCCCCCTCTGCCCGAGAGGGCGCGCGCGTAGACTCGCGGCATGTCTGAGCCGCGAGACCGCAGCACATCGACCGCAACGAACGAGCAGGGGGAGGCGGTTGAGGAGCGACTGCCGCCGAGCGCCGAGGTCGTTCTGGAGCACGACTTCGCCGATCGGCTGCCCGAGCTGTCGGTGCCATGGCGCGCGCAGCGGCCGGACCAGCCCAGCGTGCTCGTGTGGAACGTCGCGCTCGCCGCAGAGCTCGGCATCGACGCCGCGCACCTCTCGGAGGAGGAGCGCGTACGTTTTCTCCTCGGCAATGCGCTTCCGGTCGGAGCGAAGCCCGTCGCGCAGGCTTATGCGGGACATCAATTCGGCGGCTTGTCTCCCCGCTTGGGCGATGGGCGCGCGCTGCTGCTCGGTGAGATTCGCGATGCCGATGGTGGTCTCCGCGACCTGCACCTGAAGGGATCGGGTCGCACACCCTTCGCGCGTGCGGATGGTTTCGCGGCGCTCGGGCCGATGCTGCGCGAGTACTTGATGGGCGAGGCCATGCACGCGCTCGGCGTGCCCACCACGCGTGCTCTCGGCGTCGTGGCGACGGGCCGTCGCGTGCCTCGCGACGGTGAGTTGCTGCCGGGGGCGGTGCTCGCACGCGTGGCCGCGAGCCACCTGCGCGTGGGGAGCTTCCAATACGCACGCCTCGTGGGGGAAGACGAGCTGATCGTGCGGGTCGCGGACTACGCGATCGAGCGTCACTTCCCGGAGCTCGCGGGCGCAGAGGGACGGTACTCGGCGCTGCTCGCAGCGGTGGTGGCGGCGCAGGCGCGCCTTGTCGCGCAGTGGGTGCTCGTCGGCTTTGTGCACGGGGTGATGAACACCGACAACATGACCATCTCTGGAGAGACGATCGACTACGGCCCGTGCGCCTTCATCGACGCCTTCGACCCGGGCGCTTCGTTCAGCTCGATCGATACCCAGCGCCGATACGCGTATGGCAATCAGCCGTCGATCGCCCTCTGGAATCTCACGCGCTTCGCGGAGACCCTGCTCCCGCTCCTCGGCGACGATACGGAGGCGGCAAAGGGGGTCGCGATCAAATCGCTCGACCGCTTCGGTGAGCTGTACAACGAGGCATGGATGTCGGGTATGCGCGACAAGCTCGGGCTGGCGCACGACGGGGCGAAGCAGGCGATCGACGACGGCGCACTCGCGGAGCTCACTGCGGAAATGCTTGGGGATCTACAGGGGCACCGGATCGACTACACGAGTTTCTTCCGCGCCCTTGCCGACGCGGCGCGCGGCGACGCCGCAGCCCTCGAGTCGGCGTTCCCTGAGGGAGTGGGGATCGGCGAGTGGGCCGGGCGGTGGCTCGAGGCGTCACCGGACGCCGACGCGATGGATCGCGTGAATCCCGTCTACATCCCGCGCAACCACCTCGTCGACGAGGCGCTCACTGCGGCCTCGGAGGGGGACCTCGCGCCGTTCCGCACGCTGCTCGAGGTGCTCGAGCGCCCATTCCTGCCGCGCCTCGGCTACGAGCGCTACGAGCGCCCTGCACCGGTCGGCGGGCCGGCGCATGTCACGTTCTGCGGCACGTAGGCTTCGCGATCCGCCGCCTTGCCGCCCCGCGCGCAGCGCGAGCGGGGCGGCCCTCACGTTTCCCTCACAACAAGAGAGTCCCGCCGATGCCGTGCCCTCCGCTACTCCGGAGTGACGCGGCCTCGACGGGACCCTCGAGAGGGGCGAGCGTTCAGAGCTCGCCCGCCTGCCGTGCCTAAGCCTGCTGGCCCTCGTGCTTCCCCTCGCCGATCTCCTCGACGAGCTTCGAGTTGAAGGCGGGGAGGTCATCGGGCGTGCGGCTGGTCACGAGACCCTCGTCCACCACGACCTCCTCGTCGACCCACGTCGCGCCCGCATTCTGCAGATCGGTGCGCAGGCTCGCGTACGAGGTCACCTTGCGGCCCTGCAGCACGTCGGCGTCCGCGAGGATCCATCCGCCGTGGCAGATCGCTCCGACCGGCTTGTGCTGGCTGAAGAAGTCACGGGTGAAGTCGACAGCCTTGCTATCGAGACGGATCTGGTCGCCGTTCACGACGCCGCCGGGAAGTACGAGTGCGTCGAAGTCCGAAGCGTTCGCGTCGGCGGTGCTGAGGGTCGCTTCCTGTTCGTGCCCGTTCTTGCCCGTGATCGTGCCGACCTCGGGTGCGACGACGGTCACCTCGGCGCCGTGCTCCGTGACGGCGGAGATGGGTTCGGTGAGCTCCGAATCCTCGAAGCCGTTCGTTGCGAGAACTGCGACGCGCTTGCCGGTGAGATGTGACATCTGTGAACCTCCTGGTTGTTCGGCGTTCGGATCGACCGCGCTCGGTGAGCGCCGGGCCACGGCTGCGTGCAGGGCATCTGCAACCAGCGCGTGTCCACGGCGGTCACCGGCGAGTCGACGCTTCCATGGCACCACGCGCACGGTGTTGCAGGCACCCCGTTGCACCCGCGGGGGAGCGGCGCTACACGCGCGCGATTGAGCGGTTGACCGTGCAGCGCGCGGGGAGGAGCGGGATTCGTGGCGGAAAACTGCGCGCTTGTCGACCCCTGGAAGGCGGTTTTCGTGCCGCGTAGGGTGAGGCGCATGGCACGCATCATTATTTTCGGTGGACATGGCAAGATCGCGCTTCTCGCGGAGCCGCTGTTGGCGGAACGCGGGCACACGGTAACGGCGGTGATTCGCAATCCGGATCACGTGGAGGAGGTTCGCGCGGCAGGGGCGGAACCGCTCGTCGCAGACCTCGAGCGCTTGAACACGGAGGAGGTTGCGGACCTCATGCGCGGGCACGACGCGGCCGTGTGGTCCGCAGGAGCGGGCGGCGGCGACCCGGAGCGGACGTGGGCGGTCGACCGGGACGCTGCGATCCGCACGATGGATGCCGCGGAAATCGCGGGAGTCTCGCGGTACGTGATGGTGTCGTACTTCGGCGCGTCGACGGATCACGGTGTCGATCCCGGTGACTCGTTCTTCGCGTACGCGGAGGCGAAGGCGGAAGCCGATGAGCACCTGCGCGGCTCGGGGCTGGAGTGGACGGTGCTCGGGCCGAGCATGTTGACGCTCGATCCCGCGGCCGGTGCAGTCGAGGTCGATGCGGACGAGGCGAACTCGGTGGCGCGCGCCGACGTGGCGGAGGTGATCGCCGCGGTTCTCGACGACGATTCGACGAAGGGGCGCACGATCCGCTTCAATACGGGTGAGACGCCGATTGCGGAGGCGGTCCGCGACTGACGTAGCGGTCGCTCCTACTGCTTCATCGGCAGTCGGGTACTGCAGGCCGCGCCGAAAACGCGGTAATTTGAATGATTCAAAATAAGTAGGGTAGGGTGAGGGGCGTGGAGATGAGCACGGAAACGGCGTTGCGCAACGCCGGATTGCGCGCGACCGCTGGCCGGGTCGCCGTTCTCGAAGCGCTCACCTCCATGCCGCACTCGGACGCAGATCATGTGTTCCGAGTGGTCGCGAGTGCCGTGCCGACTACCTCGATCCAGTCGGTGCATAACATCCTCGCGGACCTGACGGCGGCGGGGCTCACCCGCCGGATCGAGCCGGCAGGCTCCGCGGCGCTGTTCGAACGGCGCGTGGGAGACAACCACCACCATGTCGTCTGCTCCCAGTGCGGAGCCGTCGACGATGTGGACTGCGTCGTCGGTCACGCACCGTGCCTCGCCCCTGCCACAACGGCGGGCTTCACCGTTCAGACCGCCGAGGTCACATTCTGGGGCACCTGCCCCGAGTGCGCAGCCTCAGCCGCATAGCCGTCACGTTTTCACGCCGCTCCCCGGGCGGCGGTGATCGGCGTGCCCGAAACTCCGAAGGAGTGTCATGAGTCACCCGAATCCGACGACCCCCCACACCACCACGCAGACCGGCAGCCCGGTCGGGAGCGATGAGCACTCGCTCACCGTAGGACAGGGCGGCAGCATCCCCGTCCACGACCGCTACCTCGTCGAGAAGCTCGCGCAGTTCAACCGCGAGCGCATCCCGGAGCGCATTGTGCACGCGAAGGGCGGCGGAGCCTTCGGCGAGTTCGTGGTGACCGGCGACGTCTCCGCGTACACGCGCGCAGCGGTCTTCCAGCCCGGCACGCGCACGGAGACCGTGCAGCGCTTCTCGTCGGTCGCCGGCGAAATGGGCTCGCCCGACACCTGGCGCGACGTCCGCGGCTTCTCGGTGAAGTTCTACACGACCGAGGGCAACTACGACATCGTCGGCAACAACACGCCCGTCTTCTTCATCCGCGACGGCATCAAGTTCCCCGACTTCATCCACTCGCAGAAGCGTCTTCCCGATTCCGGGCTGCGCGACTCCGACATGCAGTGGGACTTCTGGACCCTCTCGCCCGAGTCAGCGCACCAGGTGACCTACCTCATGGGCGACCGCGGTCTGCCCCGCTCCTGGCGCAACATGCCCGGCTTCGGCTCGCACACCTACCAGTGGATCAACGCGGCCGGCGAGCGTTTCTGGGTGAAGTACCACTTCGATGCGCTGCAGGGCAACGAGGCGCTCACCGGTGACGAGGCCGAGGCGATCGCCGGCGCAGACGCCGACTACTACCGCCGCGACCTCTTCGCGGCGATCGAGCGCGGCGACTTCCCCTCCTGGAAGCTGTCGGTGCAGATCATGCCGTACGAGGACGCGAAAACCTACCGCTTCAACCCCTTCGATCTCACGAAGGTGTGGCCGCACGGGGACTACCCGAAGATCGAGGTCGGCATTCACACGCTGAACCGCAACCCCGAGAACTTCTTCGCGCAGATCGAGCAGGCCGCATTCTCGCCCGCGAACACCGTTCCCGGCATCGACATCAGCCCGGACCGCATGCTCCAGGCCCGGGTCTTCTCCTACCCGGATGCGCAGCGTTACCGCGTCGGCACGAACTACAACCAGATCCCCGTGAACGCGCCGATCTCGCCGGTGGCGAACTACTCGCAGGACGGCGCTCAGCGGCACGGCTTCAACTCCCCGTCGACGCCGGTGTACGCGCCGAACTCGAAGGGCGGCCCGGTGGCGAGCGCCGCTGCGGCGGGCGAGGGCTCCTGGGAGAACGACGGCGAGCTGATGCGCACGGCCGCCGCGCTGCACGCGGAGGACGACGACTTCGGTCAGGCCGGCACGCTCTACCGCGACGTCTTCGACACGGCGGCGAAGGAGCGGTTCCTCGCGACCATCACCGGAGCGGTCGGCTCCGTGAAGAGCGCGGAGATCCGCGAGCGTGCGATCGGGTACTGGACGCAGGTCGATGCGAATCTCGGAGCCGCGCTGCGCCGCAACCTCGACGCGCTGCTCGGAGCCTGAGATGGCGACGCAGACCATCCCCGTGCAGCCAGCGGCGGATCGCGACGGCGCGGAGCGCTCGGCCCATGCTGCGCCGCTCGGCGCCGCTGATCCCGCACCCCGCAGCACAGCATCGCGATCGGAGCGCCGCTCACGCCGGGACCAGCGAACGGCTCGCGCGGTAGCGGCCTACGAGGGGCAGTATCAGGGCCGCGTGATGGCTCCGAACGCAATGCTGTCTCGGCGTCACGAGGTGCGCGACAGCAACGTCGCGATGGCTCCGAACGAGATGCTCGCCCATCGACGCGGGGAGAACGCGCAGCACTGAACCGACGCCCGCCGGCACGAAGCCGCGGGACTCACGAACGCCACCCGGGAAGCCTCGCGGTTCCCGGGTGGCGTTCGTGCTGGAAGGAGCGCCTATCCTCGTAGCGGGGGAAGTGTCTGCGCTCACCGGCGCGAGTCTCCGGCGTCGCGCGGCGAACCCGCGCACTCCGCCCCCGGAATGTCGAGTCTCGTGCGCCGAAAGCGCGCGGCGCTGAGAAGAAGAGAGTTGAAGCCATGAGTGATCTCGCAGTGTTCGACCAGTACGAGTCAGAGGTGCGCGGGTACATCCGCTCCTTCCCGGTCATCTTCGACCGCGCGCACGGTTCGGTGCTCGTCGCGGAGGACGGCCGAGAGTACCTCGACTTCTTCAGCGGTGCCGGCGTGCTCAATTACGGCCATAACAATCCCGTCTTCACGCGTGCGCTCATCGAGTACCTCGAGAGCGGCGGCATCATCCACGGACTCGATATGGCGACGGCCGCGAAGCGCGAGTTCATCGCCGCGTTCCAGCGCCTCGTTCTCGAGCCGCGCGGGCTCGACTACAAGCTGCAGTTCACCGGACCCACCGGCGCGAACGCCGTCGAGGCCGCTCTGAAGGTGGCTCGGCAGGCGACCGGTCGGAGCAACGTCGTCGCGTTCACGAACGGCTTTCACGGCCTGAGCCTGGGAGCGCTCGCCGCGACCGGCAACGAGAAGTACCGCGCGGCCGGCGGCGTCACTCTCGGCGGCGTGACCCGCCTGCCCTACGACGGGTACCTGGGAGAGGGCGTCGACACCCTCGATCTCTTCGAGCGCATGCTCGATGATCCGGGGTCGGGCCTCGACCTCCCGGCCGCCGTGATCGTCGAGGCGATCCAGGGCGAGGGCGGCATCAACGTCGCGCGTCCGGAGTGGCTGCGACGCCTTCGCGAGATCACCGAAGCGCGGGGCATCCTGCTCATCGTCGATGACATCCAGGCGGGCGTGGGCCGAAGCGGCGCATTTTTCAGCTTCGAGGAATCCGGGATCGTGCCGGATCTCGTCACGGTCTCGAAGTCGATCTCCGCCTCGGGCCTCCCGATGGCGCTGCTCCTGCTCCGACCCGAGGTGGACGTCTGGGAGCCTGGCGCGCACACCGGTACCTTCCGCGGCAACAATCTCGCGTTCGTGAGTGCCCGCGCCGCGCTCGAAACCTACTGGGCCGATTCCGCCTTCACCGACGCTATTGCGGATCGCTCGGCGCAGTTGCGCGACGCGCTCACGGCGATCGCCGCGGACTTTCCGGCAGCGCAGTTCACGGTCCGCGGCCGCGGGCTGATGTACGGGCTCGCCTCTCCGTCGCGTCCGGAACTCGCGGGGGCAGTGTCGCAGGAGGCGTTCAAGCACGGGCTCGTGATCGAAACCTCGGGCGGCCGCGACGAGGTGCTGAAGTTCCTTCCGGCGCTGACGATCTCGGCAGACGAACTGAACCGCGGTTTGGGGGTCGTGCGCGAAGCGCTCGCGACGCTAGGCTGAATCAACGCCGTGTGCGGCGAGACCGCGGGGAGGGGCCGACGTGATCGAGTTCGAGCGGGTATCGAAGGTCTATCCCGGCGGAGCCACCGCGGTGCACGAGTTCTCCCTGCAGATCCCGTCGCATCGCACCGTGGTGCTCGTCGGCTCCTCTGGCTCGGGGAAGACCACTCTGATGCGGATGGTCAACCGAATGGTGGAACCGACCTCGGGCCGCGTGCTCATCGACGGTGAGGACGTGCGTGATCGAAACCCGGTCTCCCTCCGGCGCTCGATCGGATACGTCCTGCAGCAGGGCGGGCTCCTCCCGCACCGCACGGTCGCCGACAACATCGCTACGGTCCCGGTGCTCACGGGAGCGCGGCCGCGTGAGGCACGGGCGACGGTCGGCGGGCTCCTGGAGCGCGTCGGGCTCGATCCCTCGCTCGCCTCGCGGTACCCGGCCCAGCTCTCCGGCGGCCAGCAGCAGCGCGTCGGAGTCGCGCGGGCGCTCGCCGCCGATCCGAACATCCTGCTCATGGATGAGCCCTTCGGCGCGGTGGACCCGATCGTGCGGCGCGAGCTGCAGCAAGAGCTGCTCCGTCTCCAGGCCGAGCTCGGGAAAACGATCCTCTTCGTCACCCACGATGTCGACGAGGCGTTCCTTCTCGGCGATGAGGTGGTCGTGCTCGAAACCGGCGGCAGGATCGCGCAGAGCGGCACTCCCGCTGACATTCTCGCCTCGCCGGCGAATGACTTCGTGCGCGACTTCGTCGGGGCGGATCGCGGCGAGCGCCGCCTCAGCGTGGTCGAATCGGAGGGGCAGCGCATCGCGGTCGACGGGGCCGGGAGGCCCGTGGGAGTGCTTGAGCCGTGAACTGGCCGATCGCGAACTGGGACTTCGTTGCAGAGCTCGTGTGGAGCCATCTGCTGCTCAGCGTGCCGGCGATCCTCGTCAGCGTTCTCGTCGCGCTCCCGATCGGGCGCCTCGCGTTTCTCCGGCCGCGTATCGGCGGGCCGCTTCTTTCCGTGGCGACGCTCGCGTACGCGATCCCGGCGTTGCCGCTGCTCATCATCATTCCGGCGCTCATCGGTACGTCGCTGCGCTCCTGGCAGACCATGGTCGTCGCGCTCAGCGTGTACGGGGTCGCGCTCCTCGTGCGCACGGCCTGCGACGCGTTCGCCTCGGTCGACGGGCAGCTGCGCGACGCGGCGCTCGCGGTGGGTTTCGCGCCACATCAGCTGTTCTGGCGCGTCGATCTGCCGCTCGCGATCCCGGTGCTCATCTCGGGTATTCGCGTGGTCTCGGTCTCCACGATCAGCCTCGTCACGCTGGGCGCCCTGATCGGCGTGCCGAGCCTCGGAACGTTGCTCACCGACGGCTTTCAGCGCGGCATCTTCGCGGAGATCTGGACGGGGGTGCTCGCGACCGTGGTGCTCGCGCTCGTGCTCGACGCGCTCGTGCTTACGGCGGGGCGCGCGCTGACGCCCTGGACCCGGCGGGCGAAAGAGCGAGTCGCGCCGCACGGCAGCGCGGCGGCTCCTCGCGTCGCGTCGGGCTCTCGCGATGCGTCCCGCGAGACGGCGGGAGGCTGATCGTGGACCTCTTCGCGGACGCGGTCTCCTGGCTCACCGACCCCGCACAGTGGTCGGGCTCGGGCGGTATCCCGATCCGACTGCTGCAGCACCTCGCCCTGACGGGCGCGGCCCTGCTGATCGCTGGCGTCCTTGCGCTCCCCGTCGGCGCGGTCATCGGACACACGCGACGCGGTTCAGGGGCTGTCGGGGCGCTCGCGGGGGCTGCGCGCGCCCTTCCGACGCTCGGCGTGCTCACCCTGTTCGGGCTCGCGCTCGGCATCGGCGTCACGGCCCCATTGCTCGCGCTCGTCGTGCTCGCGATCCCGTCACTCCTCGCCGGCGCGTACGCGGGTGTGACCGCGGTCGATCCGCTCATTCCGTCGGCCGCGAAGTCCGTCGGCTATAGCGCGGTGCAGGTGCTCCTGCGCGTCGAGCTGCCGCTCTCGCTCCCCGTGATGATCGGCGGTGTCCGCGCAGCGACGCTCCAGGTCGTCTCGACCGCAACGCTCGCCGCTTACACCGCAGACGTGGGGCTCGGGCGGTATCTCTTCAGCGGGCTGAAATCCCGCGACTACGGACAGATGCTCGCGGGCGCCCTGCTCGTGGTGGCGGTCACCCTCGTGCTCGAGATCATCCTCTCCGCGTTGCAGAGACTCGCGTCACGACGGATCACGCCTCGCACTCAGCGCTCACTCCAGACCACACACGACAGAACTTGATCGAGAGGATTGACCCATGATTCGAAACTCCCTCCATCGCCACGCGCGCTGGGGCTCAGCCCTCGCCGTCGGCGCGCTCGTCACTGTGGCGCTCGCCGGTTGCTCCAGCGGAGATCCGCTTGAGAGCGACTCGGCGGATTCCGGCGACGCCGCCTCCGAGACGATCGTCGTCGGTTCGCAGGACTACTACTCGAACGAGATCATCGCCGAGATCTACGCGCAGGCGCTCGAGGCCGACGGGTACGACGTCGACCGGCAGTTCCGCATCGGGCAGCGCGAGGTGTACCTGCCCGAGATCGAGGACGGCAAGATCGACCTCTTCCCCGAGTACACCGGCAACCTGCTGCAGTACTTCGAGCCCGACGCAACGGAGCGCGTCTCCGATGACGTGTACTCGGCGTTGCAAGATGCGATGCCGGAGGGGCTGCGGGTGCTCGATCAGGCGCCCGCCACGGACCAGGACACCTACGTGGTGACGAAGGAGTTCGCGGAGAAGTGGGATCTCGAGACGGTCGCGGACCTGAAGAATGTCACGGATCCGCTCACCTTCGGATCCAACTCCGAGGCCGAGTCGCGCCCCTACGGGCCGGACGGGCTCGCGGAGACGTACGGCATCGAGGGCGTGAAGTTCACCCCGATCGAGGACAGCGGCGGCCCGCTGACCGTGAAGGCGCTGAAGGACGACTCGATCCAGTTCGCCAACATCTACTCGGCCGATCCCTCGCTCGAGGCCAACGACCTCGTCACGCTCGAGGACACGAAGGGGATCTTCCTCGCGTCCCACGTCGTGCCGATCGCGAGTGACAAGATCGACGATGACGCCGCCGAGGTCATCAACGCCGTGAATGCGGCGCTCGAGCCCGACGAGCTCGTGGCCATGAACGGTGAGAGCGTGAACGACGAGCGATCCGCCGAGGACATCGCGAAGGACTGGCTCGCCGACCAGGACCTCTAAGGAGGGCGTGCTCGCCGGGCGCCAGTGAGTGCCCGGCGAGCACCGTTCGCCGGTGATCCCGCGCGCTGCTCAGGCCTCGAGGAGCGCGGGGAAGATCAGCTCAGTGTTGAGCGGGGCCATGTCCGCGCGTTTCGTCGCGGGGTCGACCCACTCGATCGCCTCGATTTCAGCGCGGGGCTCGGCCGTCCTTGCCTCAGCAACGAGCGGGTGCTCGAACACGGCGGCCTCGACCAGGTGATCCGGCTCGTTGGCCGCCGCGGCGCGAAAGACGCCGAGCGATCTGAGCAGGCCGCGTTCGAGCGCGATCCCGATCTCCTCCTCGAACTCCCGAAGTGCGGTGTCGACGGGCGCCTCGTCGATCTCGGGCTTGCCGCCCGGCAGCATGAACGTCACGGTGCCGCGCTTGCGAACGTTGAGCACGCGACCCGCGGCGTCGCGCATGACGACGGCGCTCACTCGGATCACCCGCTTCGCAGATTCCTGCGTCATCGGCTAGTCGCGCGCCAGAGCACGGTAGTCGTCGATGCTGAGACGATCCGCGATCACGGGGAACTCGCCTCGCACCTCCGCGACCTTCCCGGGATCAACCTCGACGATGAGCACATCCTCGGTGTCACCGCACTCCGCGATGATGCGACCCGACGGATCGACGACGCGGCTGAAACCGCCGAGCTGCACGTCGCCCTGCGCGCCGCACGCGTTGACCGCAACGACCCACACCTGGTGCTCGACCGCGCGAGCCTGCGTCAGGAGGCGCCAATGCTCGCGCCGCGCTGCGGGCCACGCAGCAGGCACGACGACGGCTTCCGCGCCGCGCGCGCTGAGCTCCTCCCAGAGCCCCGGGAATCTGAGGTCGTAGCAGGTGGTGCTCGCCGTCGCGCCCAGGGGGCCGTCGACGACGCTGAGGCTCGACCCCGGTGTCAGCAGTTGCGATTCGAGCGACTGATAGCCGAAGACGTGGATCTTGCGATAGGTCTGCGCGATCTCGCCTGACGGGTCGACCAGCATCGCGGTGTTGTGCAGTGCGCCGTCAGCACCGCGCTCGACGATGCTGCCGACGTGCACAGCCGCGCCCAGATCGCGGGCGACGCGCTGAGCCATCTGCACCGTCGGCCCGTCGAGCGGCTCTGCGCGCTCCTCGTACTGCTCGAAGGAGAAGTAGCCGGCGCTCCAGAGCTCGGGGAGCACGAAGAGATCGACCGGCCCCGTACGGCGCAGGAGCTCCTCGACTCGAGCGATGCGGTCAGCCGGGGATTCCGATTCGGGGCTCGCGATTTGCACCAGGGCGACGCGGCGGGCGCCGGGCTCTCGCACTTCGCGGGGCGACGCGGTATCGGTGAGATGAGTGGCATGCTCCATGCAGTACAGCCTAGGTGAGGCGCGTCGAAGTCAGCAGGGGTCGCGTCGTGCGAAGATGAGTCGCAGGAATGCCGCGGAAGCGGCGAGACGGGGATGGTGAGGGATGACGATCGACACCGCCGAGTTGCCTGATCCGGAGGGGCCGGAGGATCGGCCGACGCCGCCCGGCAATCCGGGCTGGCTGAGCGACGATGAGCTGAGTTTTGTGCGCGGGCGCCTGCCCATCGTGTACGTCGAGGCCGTGCCCGTGCGTCTGGACGGCCTCGGCCAGGTGGTCGAGGTCGGGTTGCTGCTCCGTAGCACGCCCGAGGGTGTGATGACTCGGTCGCTCGTCTCGGGGCGTGTGCGGTACGGGGAAACCCTGCGCGAGGCGCTCTTCCGTCACCTCGAGAACGATCTCGGGCCGATGGCGTTTCCGCAGATGCCGGCGGCGCTCGTGCCGGTGCAGGTCGCGGAATACTTCCCGATGCCGGGCATCTCGCCGTACGTCGACGAGCGGCAGCACGCGGTGTCGCTCGTGTACGTCGTGCCCGTGACGGGAACGTGCAACCCGCGGCAGGACGCGCTCGAAGTGACGTGGATGGCGCCCGAGCAGGCGCTCGAGCCCGCGATTCTCGAGGAGTTCGGTAACGGCCGCGGCGCCCTCCTGCGACAGGCGCTCTCCTCGATCAGCTGCTGAGCGACGAGCCCACGCGCGGTCGCCACGTGATGACGTGCTGCGGTGAGAAGCGCTTTGCGCACTTCCCGCAGGAATGCACGCGCGTCGGCTTGCGGAAGCGGAAGTGTTCGTGGCCCGCAGCGCACTGCCCGACCCAGGGGGCCCGCTCGTGCGCGATCTCGCCCTGGTGCGTCACGCCGCCGACATAGCCGAGCTCCTCGGCGATCCGCTTCCACTCCCGGCCGTGCCCTGCGTCGGGACCGGCGAGCGCATGAGCGACCTCGTGCAGAAGAACCTGGTGGATCTCGTCATCGTCGAACTTCTCCGCGAGATAGCGCGACACCGTGATGCGACGATGCGTGTAGTTGCACAGGCCGGCGCGGCGCTTCGCGTGGTCGAACCGGAAGGTCCACGGTGCGGCTCCGGCGGGTGTCGTCGGCTGCAGGTGCAGAGCAATCAGAGCTTCAGCCCACACGCGGACTCGCGCGAGGTCGGACATCGGGATCAGCCTCGCTCGAACAGCTCGCGCGCCGGAGCGGGAGATGCGACAGCCGTGGCATCGGTGACGGGAGCGGTGCCGCGCGCCAGCTCGTCGAACTCACGGCCCACGAGCATCCGCGCGGGGTGCGGCCCGCCGGCCAGGAGACGGGGGAGCCAGTCGAGCGCTTCGAGGTCGTCGTCTGAAGCGACGAAGACGACGTTGCCGAAGCGTCGGCCCTTGAGCACCTGGGGCTCGGCGATCGCGACGACCGATGTGAAGAGGGCGTTGAGCGTCGCCGCTTGCCCGCGCACGAACGGCAACCCCTTCCCGTCCGCCGCATTCACGACGATGATGCCGCCGGGGGCGAGGAGGGGACGCAGCAACTCGTAGAACTCGACGCTCGAAACGTGCGCCGGGGTGCGTGCTCCGGCGAAGATGTCGACAACGATGAGGTCCATCGCGCCGTGCATGCCCTGGGGGAGGCGCGACACGACATCGCGCGCATCGCCGCGACGAACGCGAATGCTCGCGCGCTTCGGCAGCGGGGCGGCCTCGCGCACGAGATCTACGAGTGCTCCTTCGAGCTCGATCACCTGCTGGCGGCTGCCCGGGCGAAGCTCCTCGACGTAGCGGGGGAGCGTGAACGCGCCCCCGCCCAAGTGGAGTGCGGAGATCGGAGCCCCAGCGGGCCTGAACAGGTCGATGACGTGGCCGATGCGGCGGATGTACTCAAAGAAAAGCTCCGACGGGTCGCGAAGGTTCACGTGTGATTGCGGGGTGCCGTCGACGAGCAGCTGCACGGCTCCCGGAACCCAACGGTCCTCTTCGACCTCGGCGCGCAGCCCCGAGGAGAGCGTGACCGGTTCGGGCAGAGGCCTCACGACCGCGAGAGTCCGAGTTCTTCGATCTTGCGGAGCATGTCGGCGTTCGACGGCTCCACCTGGTGGGTCGCGTCGGGGTACAGGATCACGGGGATGTTCGTGCGGCCGCTGATGTCGCGTGCGACCTCTGCGGCCGCCGGATCCTGCACGAGATCGACGTAGCGGTAGGGAGTGCCCGAACGGTCGAAGATGAGCTTCGCGCGGCGGCAGTCACCGCACCAGTCGGCGCCGAAAATGACGGTCTCAGCGGAAGAGTCGGTCTCCTGAGTCATGACTTCAGCCTACGCCGGACCACGGACATCGACGGCCCGCGGGCCGAACCATACGCGCCTCGCCAAGATCGCGCAGGCCATGCCGAGCAGCGCACCCGCGATCGTGTCGGTCAGCCAGTGCACGTGCAGTGCAGTTCGGCTCCACATCATCACCCCGATCCAGAGCACCGCCGCCGCGACGATCCATTGGGCAAGACGGGCGCTGATGCGCTCGGACCCGAGGGCGATGAGCGCCGCGGAAACCGCGATCACCGCCGCACCCATCGAGTGGCCCGAGGGGTACGACGCCCCGAAGCTCTCATAGAGCGACCCGGAGGGGCGGGATCGGAGCACCAGCGCCTTCACCGCCTCCGATGCGGCGACACCGAATAGCGCGGCCGTGGCCACGGAGAGGGCATCGCGCGGGCGGCGCATCGCGAAACACAGAGCCGCGAGGATCGCGACGCACGCCGCTCCGCCCGCCCCGGAACCGATCTGCGCGAGGAAGACCGCGACCGCGTACGGTGCCGTTCCCCGCTGGACCGAGACGGCCTCGCTCCACCAGGCGTCGATCCCGAGTGGGCCCGCTCCGGTGAACCGGAGGAGGACACCGAACGCGGCAACCAGGGCGACGGCGACGAAGGCCGTCACCACGGCGGCCCGGGGAAGTGTTCGGCGCACAGCCCCCGGAGACGGAAGGGGCGGGCTCGGTCGTTCGATCGGGGCCATTCCGTTACGCTAGTGCAGGCAGGTGGGGAATCCGCCCAGATGTTCCGGTCGGGCGCGCATCGCGATCCGCCGCGTTGCGAAGACGCGTCTGGTGCGATGGAGCATCTCGCGCCGCGCCGCGGATAAGCATCTCGCGCCGCGCCGCGGATAAGCGCTGACGAGCGCTAGACAACTGGTATCGACGCTGATACAGTTGATAGTTGCACTACGGACACCAGTGTGCCTTCAAATAGCGGGAGGCCCCGGGAGCTGGCGCGAAAGCGCAGATGAGCCTCGCTCGCGTGATCCAGAAGCAATTCTCGCAAGACCAGGTCAACCGGCCCGACGGGGCCCACGGAGGTAGTTTCCTTGGCTGCTGCGCGCAACGCATCGTCCACCCAGAACCCGAAGAACGGCCGCGATCACCAGCGGCTTTCCTTCGCCAAGATTTCCGACACGCTGTCGGTGCCGAACCTGCTGGCACTGCAGCTCGAGAGCTTCGATTGGCTCGTCGGCAACGACACGTGGAAGTCACGCGTCGTTGAGGCGCAGGCTCAGGGGCGCGATGACATCGCGCTGAAGAGCGGCCTCGAGGAGATCTTCGATGAGATCTCGCCGATCGAAGACAACGCTGGCACCATGCAGCTGTCGTTCGAGAACCCGATTCTCGACGAGCAGAAGTTCACCATCGAGGAGTGCAAGGAGCGCGGCAAGACTTACGCCGCGCCGCTGTACGTCGAGGCGGCCTTCTACAACACCGAGACCCAGGTGCTGAAGAGCCAGACGGTCTACATGGGCGATTTCCCGCTCATGACCGACAAGGGCACGTTCATCATCAACGGCACTGAGCGCGTCATCGTGTCGCAGCTCGTCCGTAGCCCGGGCGTCTACTTCGAGCGCGCGCAGGAGAAGACGAGCGATAAGGACGTCTTCACCGCACGCGTGATCCCGAGCCGCGGTGCATGGCTCGAGTTCGAGGTCGACAAGCGCGATCAGGTCGGCGTCCGCATCGACCGCAAGCGCAAGCAGTCGGTCACGGTCTTCCTGAAGGCGCTCGGTATGACGAGCGAGGAGATCCTCGAGGAGTTCGCCGGCTACGAGTCGATCGCGCTCACCCTCGAGAAGGACGCGATCCTCACGCAGGAAGAGGCGCTCAAGGACATCTACCGCAAGCAGCGCCCGGGCGAGCAGGTTGCGATCGAGGCGGCGCGTGCGCTCCTCGACAACAGCTACTTCAACCCGAAGCGCTACGACCTCGCGAAGGTCGGCCGCTACAAGATCAACCGCAAGCTCGGCGTCGACGCCCCCATCACCGACTCGGTGCTGTCGCTCGAAGACATCGTTGCGACGATCAAGTACCTCGTGGGCCTGCACGCAGGCACCGAGACGCTCCCCGGCACCCGCGAGGGCCAGCCGGTCGACGTGCGCCTCGAGACCGACGACATCGATCACTTCGGCAACCGCCGCATCCGCGCGGTGGGTGAGCTGATCCAGAACCAGGTCCGCACCGGCCTCAGCCGCATGGAGCGCGTCGTGCGCGAGCGCATGACGACGCAGGACATCGAGGCGATCACGCCGAACACCCTGATCAACACGCGCCCCGTGCTGGCCGCGATCAAGGAGTTCTTCGGCACCTCGCAGCTGTCGCAGTTCATGGATCAGAACAACCCGCTCGCGGGCCTGACCAACAAGCGTCGTCTCTCGGCCCTCGGCCCGGGCGGCCTCTCGCGCGATCGTGCGGGCGTCGAGGTCCGCGACGTTCACCCGTCGCACTACGGCCGCATGTGCCCGATCGAGACCCCTGAAGGCCCGAACATCGGTCTGATCGGCGCTCTCGCAACCTTCGCGCGCATCAACGCGTTCGGCTTCATCGAGACCCCGTACCGCCGCGTCGTCGAAGGCAAGGTGACCGACCAGGTCGATTACCTCACCGCGCACGAGGAGGACGAGTACCTCATCGCGCAGGCTGGTGCGCCCCTCACGGAGGACGGCCACTTCGCGGAGAAGCAGGTGCTCGCGCGCCCCCGCGGCTCAGAGGTCATCATGGTCGACGCGGATCGCGTCGGCTACATGGACGTGTCGCCGCGCCAGATGGTGTCGGTCGCGACCTCGCTCATCCCGTTCCTCGAGCACGACGATGCGAACCGCGCCCTCATGGGTGCGAACATGCAGCGTCAGGCCGTGCCGCTCGTTCGCAGCGAGTCGCCGGTCGTCGGCACCGGTATGGAGGGCTACGCCGCTATCGACGCGGGTGACGTCGTCACCGCCGAGAAGTCGGGCGTCGTTTCCGAAGTATCGGCTGACTTCGTGACCATCGAGCACGATGAGGGCGGCTCGAAGAGCTACTTCATGCGTAAGTTCGATCGCTCGAACCAGGGCACGAACTACAACCACCGCGTCATCGTGAAGGCGGGCGAGCGGATCGAGGCCGGCGAGGTCATCGCCGACGGCCCCGCGACCGAGAACGGTGAGCTCGCGCTCGGCAAGAACCTCCTCGTGGCGTTCATGTCGTGGGAGGGCCACAACTTCGAGGACGCGATCATCCTGAGCCAGAACCTGGTGAAGGACGACACGCTCTCGTCGATCCACATCGAGGAGTACGACGTCGACGCGCGCGACACCAAGCTCGGCAAGGAGGAGATCACCCGCGATCTCCCCAACGCCAGCATGGAGGCGCTCAAGGATCTGGACGAACGCGGCATCATCCGCATCGGCGCCGAGGTCTCGCCCGGCGACATCCTCGTGGGCAAGGTCACGCCGAAGGGCGAGACCGAGCTCTCCGCCGAGGAGCGCCTGCTCCGCGCGATCTTCAATGAGAAGAGCCGCGAAGTGCGCGATACCTCCCTCAAGGTGCCGCACGGCGTCTCGGGCACGGTGACCTCGGTCAAGGTGTTCGACGCGGAGAACGACAACGACGACGAGCTCGGCTCGGGCGTCAACCAGCGCGTGGTCGTGTACATCGCTCAGAAGCGCAAGATCACCGAGGGTGACAAGCTCGCCGGTCGTCACGGCAACAAGGGCGTCATCTCGAAGATCCTCCCCGTCGAAGACATGCCGTTCCTCGCAGACGGCACGCCGGTCGACGTGATCCTGAACCCGCTGGGTATCCCGGGTCGAATGAACTTCGGGCAGGTGCTCGAGGTCCACCTCGGCTGGATCGCCAAGCAGGGCTGGAAGGTCGAGGGCGCTCCCGAGTGGGCCGCGAAGCTCTCGCAGCAGGCCCTCGAGGCCGCTCCGAACACCAAGGTCGCGACCCCGGTGTTCGACGGCGCTTCCGAAGCGGAGATCGCGGGTCTGCTCGACTCGACGCTCGTGACGCGAGACGGTGAGCGACTCATCGACTCCTCCGGCAAGACGCGCCTGTTCGATGGCCGTTCGGGTGAACCGTACCCGTACCCGATCTCGGTCGGCTACATGTACATCCTGAAGCTGCACCACCTCGTGGACGACAAGATCCACGCGCGCTCCACGGGCCCCTACTCGATGATCACGCAGCAGCCGCTGGGCGGTAAGGCCCAGTTCGGCGGCCAGCGCTTCGGTGAGATGGAGGTGTGGGCGCTCGAGGCCTACGGTGCGGCATACGCGCTGCAGGAGCTGCTCACGGTGAAGTCGGATGACATCCTCGGCCGTGTGAAGGTGTACGAGGCGATCGTGCGCGGCGAGAACATCCCCGAGCCCGGTGTCCCCGAGTCCTTCCGAGTGCTCATGAAGGAGATGCAGTCGCTCTGCCTGAACGTCGAGGTGCTGGGTGCCGACGGCAACGCCGTCAACCTGCGCGACAACGACGATGAGGCCCACCGCACCGCGGAAGAGCTCGGCATTAACCTCTCCAGCCGCTTCGAATCCTCGTCGATCGACGAGATCTAAGCCGGACACCTTCACTTTTAGAACATCCCCAAGGAGAACATTTTGCTCGAGGGTACGAGTTTCAACGAGCTGCAGATCCGCCTCGCTACGGCCGAGGACATCCGCAGCTGGTCGTTCGGCGAGGTCAAGAAGCCGGAGACCATCAACTACCGCACGCTGAAGCCCGAGAAGGATGGTCTGTTCGGCGAGCAGATCTTCGGGCCCAGCCGTGACTGGGAGTGCGCGTGCGGCAAGTACAAGCGCGTACGTTACAAGGGCATCGTCTGCGAGCGCTGCGGCGTCGAGGTGACGAAGTCCAGCGTTCGTCGTGAGCGCATGGGGCACATCGAGCTCGCGGCTCCCGTGACGCACATCTGGTACTTCAAGGGTGTGCCGTCGCGTCTCGGTTATCTGCTCGATATGGCGCCGAAGGATCTCGAGAAGGTCATCTACTTCGCTGCGTACATGATCATCGACATCGATGAAGAGGGCCGCCACGAAGATCTGGGCGAGCTGGAGGCGGAGCTCCGTCTCGAGCTGAAGGCTCTTGAGGATCAGCGCGACATCGCGATCGCTCAGCGTCAGCAGCAGGCCGAGTCCGACCTCGCCGCGCTCGAGGCAGAGGGTGCGAAGGCTGATCAGCGCCGTCGCGCCGAGGCCTCGGCGGAGAAGGAAATGACCGCCATCCGCAAGAGCTTCGACGACGACATCGCTCGTCTGCAGCGCGTGTGGGAGGACTTCCGCAACCTCAAGGTCGGCGACCTCAAGCCCGAGGACGCGGTCTTCGCGGACCTGCAGGATCGCTACGGCGATTACTTCGAGGCGTACATGGGCGCCGAGGCGATCAAGAAGCGCCTCGAGTCCTTCGATCTCGCGGCCGAGTCAGAGACGCTGCACCTGCAGATCGCCGAGGGCAAGGGCCAGAAGAAGATCCGCGCGATTAAGCGCCTCAAGGTCGTCAGCTCCTTCCTGCAGACGGGCGCGAGCCCGGCTGCGATGGTGCTGGACGTCGTTCCGGTGATCCCTCCCGAGCTGCGCCCGATGGTGCAGCTCGACGGTGGCCGCTTCGCGACCTCGGATCTGAACGATCTCTACCGTCGCGTGATCAACCGCAACAACCGTCTGCGTCGTCTGCTCGACCTCGGTGCTCCCGAGATCATCGTGAACAACGAGAAGCGCATGCTGCAGGAGGCCGTCGACGCACTGTTCGACAACGGCCGCCGCGGCCGCCCCGTCACGGGCACCGGCAACCGCGCACTGAAGTCGTTGAGCGACATGCTCAAGGGCAAGCAGGGTCGCTTCCGCCAGAACCTGCTCGGCAAGCGCGTCGATTACTCGGGCCGTTCGGTCATCGTCGTCGGCCCGCAGCTCAAGCTGCACCAGTGCGGTTTGCCGAAGCAGATGGCGCTCGAGCTGTTCAAGCCGTTCGTGATCAAGCGCCTCATGGATCTGTCGCACGCGCAGAACGTGAAGGCCGCAAAGCGCATGGTGGAGCGCGCGCGCTCCGAGGTCTGGGACGTGCTCGAGGAGATCATCCGCGAGCGTCCGGTGCTGCTCAACCGCGCACCGACCCTGCACCGTCTGGGTATCCAGGCCTTCGAGCCGCAGCTCGTTGAGGGCAAGGCGATCCAGCTGCACCCGCTCGTCTGCGCCGCCTTCAACGCGGACTTCGACGGCGACCAGATGGCAGTTCACCTGCCGCTCTCGGTCGAGGCTCAGGCAGAGGCCCGCGTGCTCATGCTCGCCTCGAACAACATCCTGAAGCCGTCGGACGGCCGTCCGGTGACCCTGCCCTCGCAGGACATGATCATCGGCCTGCACCACCTCACGACGATCAAGAAGGACGCTCCCGGCACCGGCCGCGCGTTCGGCTCGATCGCCGAGGCGATCCTCGCGATGGACGAGGGAACGCTTGATCTGGGTGCGCTGGCGAAGATCCGCCTCCTCGGATACACCGACGAGAACGGTGTCACGTCCGAGAAGCCGGTGCTCGTGGAGACCTCGCTCGGACGCGCGATCTTCAATGAGGCGCTGCCGACCGACTATCCGTACTTCGAGCGGGTGGCTGACAAGGGATCGCTCTCGGGCCTGGTCAACGACCTCGCCGAGCGCTACCCCAAGACCGAGGTCGCCGCGACCCTCGACCGCATCAAGGACGCGGGCTTCCACTGGGCCTCGCGCTCGGGTGTGACGGTCTCGCTCTCCGACGTCGTGACGCCGTCGAACAAGGCGGAGATCATCTCGGAGCACGAGCAGCGTGCCGCCAAGGTGCAGCGCGATTACGATCGCGGCATGATCCAGGACAGCGAGCGTAAGAAGGCGCTGACCGAGATCTGGACCGAGGCGACCGACGAGGTGGCTGCGGCGATGCGCGAGCAGTTCCCCGAGGACAACACCATCTACCGCATGGTGTCGTCGGGCGCTCGTGGTAACTGGCTGCAGATTCGCAACATCGCGGGCATGCGCGGCCTGGTGTCGAACCCGAAGGGCGAGATCATCCCGCGCCCGATCATCAACTCGTACCGTGAGGGCCTGTCGGTGGCGGAGTACTTCATCGCGACCCACGGTGCGCGTAAGGGTCTCGCCGACACCGCGCTCCGTACCGCGGACTCGGGCTACCTGACCCGTCGTCTCGTCGACGTGTCGCAGGACGTCATCATTCGTGAAGAGGACTGCGGCACTCGTCGTGGCCTCGACCTCCCGATCGCTGCGGCGGACGCTAACGGCGTGCTCGTGCGCGACGAAAACGTGGAGAACTCGGTGTACGCACGGACGCTCGCCGCTGACGCGGTGAACGGCGACGGCACCGTGGTTGCGGCTGCGGGCGAGGACGTGGGCGACGTGCTCATCGAGAAGCTCGTCGAGGGCGGCGTCACCGAGATCAAGGTGCGCTCCGTGCTCACCTGCGAGTCGGCGGTCGGCGTCTGCGCGACCTGCTACGGCCGCTCGCTCGCGACCGGTCAGCGCGTCGACATCGGCGAGGCTGTGGGCATTATCGCGGCGCAGTCGATCGGTGAGCCCGGTACGCAGCTGACGATGCGTACCTTCCACACGGGTGGTTCGGCATCGGCTGACGACATCACGCAGGGTCTGCCCCGCGTGCAGGAGCTTTTCGAAGCGCGTACCCCGAAGGGTGCGTCCCCGATCGCCGAGGCCGCAGGCCGCGTGGTGATCGAGGACACCGAGAAGAGCCGCCGCATCCTCCTCACGCCGGACGACGGAACCGAGGAGAAGGCGTACCCCGTGCTGAAGCGCGCCACGCTGATCGTCGAGGACGGCGATCACGTCGAGCTCGGCCAGCCGTTCCTCGCCGGAACGCTCGACCCGAAGGACATCCTGCAGGTCGGCTCCACTGAGAACGGGAAGCACATCCCGGGCGAGCGCGCGGTGCAGAAGTACCTCGTTGAGGGTGTGCAGGGCGTGTACCGTTCGCAGGGCGTGCCGATCCACGACAAGCACATCGAGGTCATCGTGCGCCAGATGCTGCGCAAGGTGACGGTGGTCGATCACGGCGAGACTGAGCTGCTCCCGGGCGAGCTCGTCGACCGCGCGCGCTACCAGCGGATCAACCGCGAGGCGCTGCTCGAGTCGAAGCGTGCGGCCACCGCGCGCCCCGAGGTCATGGGTATCACCAAGGCCTCGCTCGCGACCGAGTCGTGGCTGTCGGCCGCGTCGTTCCAGGAGACGACCCGCGTGCTCACGCAGGCGGCGATGGAGGGATCGAAGGATCCGCTCATCGGTCTCAAGGAGAACGTCATCATCGGTAAGCTCATCCCGGCCGGCACCGGCCTGGGCGTGTATCGCGACGTCGACGTGGAGGCGACCGAGGAGGCGAAGGCGGAGCGGTACCCGAACCGTCTGTTCGCGACCGAGGGCACCTTCGACGAGAACGACCTCTCGTTCGTCGACTTCGACAGCTTCACCGCTGACGAATTCAACCCCGGTAACTACAGCTAAGTAGCGCCACCGAGAACGGCCGCTCGCACCAATCGGTGCGGGCGGCCGTTTTCGTGCTTCCGGCTTCAGCGCTTTCGGCGCGTGAGCCGCAAGATCGCGGAGTAACCTTGTACTGTTGCCGCACAGAGTTCGTGTCCGGCGCCGGAATTGCCGGGCACCTCGAGCCGCTACGAGAGGTGAAGCGATGAGCGACGAGCGCGAGGCAATCGCATCGAGGGTCAGTTCAGACCCCGAAAATACGACTTCCCCCGGTGCTCCGATCGAGGAATCTGAGGCGAGTCGCACCGAAGTGCTTCGGGCGGTCGAGCGGTCCAAGACGACAAGCGCGAACGGATCCGACGAGCGCGGCGAGATGAGCAGCTCCGAGTTGTCCGCGGCGCCCGCGGGATCGCGTGCCAAGGCGGAGGCATCGAACGCCACTGTCGGTGCGAGTTCGTCGGCCGCCGCCGGTGCCGCTCGCGACGCCGATTCCGCAGTGGAGACCGACGCAGCCTCTCGTGAAGATGCGCGCCGCGCGGAACTCTCGCAACTCGATACGCAGCTCGATCTCGATACGCCGGGATCCGCGCTGCCCCCGATCAAACCGTCCATGACGCGCGAGGAGAGGGAGGCCCTGCCAGGTCTGCACGAGCTCCCCTCTGCGGGTACTCCGGTACCCGCGGCGCGCGACGGCGAGATCCGCATCAGCCCCGATCACCCCATGGCCGGGCTCTACCTGCAGTCGCCGATCCCGCCGGACATGAAAGGCAACCGGGGCGCGGGCGTGTTGATCGCTCTCGTCGCAACAGTTGGCTTCGCGCTCGTGTTCGCGGGTGTGCTCGCGCTCTGGCTCGCGCCCACCTATCCGCCGTCGACCTTCCTGACTGACGCTTTCCTTCCGTGGATCACCTCATGGCCTGCGATCGCCGCGGTGGTGGCGTTCTTCGTCGGGCTCGCGTTGATCGTCCTGATCGTCGGCCGCGCCGGGTGGTGGGCGTATGTGCTCGGCGGATTCGTCGTCGCCGCCCTCGTCTGGGCTGCGGTGACGGTCGCGCTCGCGTACTTCGGCACCCCGTTTGAGACACCCGGAGAGATGCTCGGTGGGACACGGGGTTGGTCGGGCGACCTTCACACGCTCGTCACCCGCTTCGGCCTGACGGTCCCGGCGCTCGGGGCCGCACTGGTAGCGCGAGAAGCAACAGTCTGGTTTGGGGCGTGGATCGGCGCTCGCGGCCGACGCATGAAGCTCCGCAACGCGCGCGAGCTCGCCGCATACGAGACAGCGCTCGCAGAGTCGAAGGCCGAATCGCGGTCATGACCGAGTCCCCGAGGCGCGGCGTCACCCGCGGCTACGTCGGGGGATTAGTGTGCGCCGCGGTGATCGTTGCGACCGCGCTGACGGTTGCGGTGTGGGGCGGGATCGCCCTCTTTGCGGATCGCCAGCCCGTCTCCACTGAGTCCGTGCCGGTGTGGGTAGCGCCGCTGCTGGTGTTCATCGCTCTCATGGCGCTGGGCTGGGGGCTTTGGATCACGGCACTCGTATTGCTTCGGGGGAGACGTTCGCCCTCATGGGGAATCATCGTCGTACTCGCTGTTGGCGTGTACCTCTGGTGGAATCTCGCGGGGATGCTCGGCGGGATGAGCGTCGCCGAGACGTGGCTCAGCCCGTTCGCAGCGGTGCTTCCAGTGATCTGGCTCATCGCCGCGCTCCTGTTCTGGGCGGTGCTGGCGCGCCGCGTCTACACGGACCGCCCCGCCCCTCGCTGGCCGTGGGAGCGCCACCCGGAGGATGAGTAATGGCGACGCCGCCGATCGAGGTTCGCGTGACCGCGGCGGTCGACGCGTGGCTGCGCTGGGTGCCGGGCTGGAGCCCGGGCACACACCGCGGACGGGCCCGTGTCTGCCGGCGGTGCACGGGTTCGCCGATCCTCTCGGCCGCCGGTCTCACCAATGACGTGCCGCACCAGGTACTTCACGCACTGGTCGCCCGCATGCAGCGGATCATCGATCGCCAGGTGGACGAGTTCACGGCCTCGTCGCTCCCGGCCCTCCACGCTGAACTCGAGAACGCCGAAATGTGGGACGCCGG
Organism: Leucobacter sp. USHLN153; assembly: GCF_037145615.1. Taxonomy (NCBI): domain Bacteria; kingdom Bacillati; phylum Actinomycetota; class Actinomycetes; order Micrococcales; family Microbacteriaceae; genus Leucobacter; species Leucobacter sp. USHLN153. The sequence continues at coordinate 409,138 of NZ_JBBCXE010000001.1, read as the reverse complement.
TGGGTACGACCCGGCAAGCGGCCTGGCGCCGGAGTACGAAGGGCTCGATCCCGACCCGGAGCCCGAGGAGGTGGATCAGCCGTTCCTATTCACACTCGCGGGCCTTGCCGAGGAGTCTCGACCAGAGCCCCCGTTGCCGCGGCCGCCGCTGAGCGGTGAAGAGAAGGCGCGGATCCGCCGTGAGATCGAGCTCGCTGACGCGCAGGCCGAAGAAGTGGGCCGTGCGGTCTGCTTCGCCCTGATGCCGCATCGGCCGCGCATCCAGTCCGCCGTAGAGCGCTTCGTGGAGCCGCAGGTGCGCGAGATGCTCGACGAACTCAGTCGCGGCCTCGAGCCGCCGCGCTGAGACGATGTCGGTGGATCACCACCCTGCTTCTCCGGGCAGCGCAAGAGCGGGGCGCACTCGACGTGCGACCCCGCTCTTGCGCTCAGGTCAGGAGGTGACGCGCTTCGGCACGAGCGCCATGCCGATGGCCGCGACGACCGCGACGATCGCGAAGGCGATGAAGCTCCACTCCTGTCCGATGCCGGGCGATGCGAGCACTCCGCCAAGCAGGGGACCGGAGATCGCACCGATGCGGGCGAAGCTCAGCGCCCAGCCGACCGCCGTCGCACGGATCGCGGCCGGATAGTAGTCGGTGATGTACCCGGTCACCACGAGCGAGGTGGAGATCGAGCCGATACCGGCAATGCCCGCGAGCGTGAGGTTGATCAGCATCGAGTTCGGGTACTGCATGAGCAGCACGGCGACGCCGCCGACCGCGTAGGCGATGATCATCACGAGGCGCACGCCGTAGCGATCGGACAGCCAGCCCAGCGCGAGCCCGCCGACGGCCGCGGACAGGCTGAACACCAGGAGGAACGCGAGCGCCGGGCCGAGGTCATAGCCAGCGCCGCGCATGATCTGGGGGAGCCACGAGTTCAGGCCGTAGACGAGCAGGAGGCCGGCGAACAGCGTGATCCACAAGAAAATCGTGGAAGGAAGGTAGCGGAGCGAGAAGAGCTGCCCGAGGATGCGCTGCCAGGAGACTTTCTCGCCCGTCGGAGAAGCCTGAACGGTGGGCACGTAGGGCTCGATGCGCAGTCGCGAGGCCTGCGCGATCGCGCGGTCGTGGTGACCGCGGTTCTCGAGAGACTCGAGGGACTCGGGGAGGATCTTCGCGATCACGGGCAGCAGCAGGATCGGCGCGGCGCCGATTCCGATCACCCAGCGCCAGCCCAGGACCGGCAGCAGACCCATGGCAACGACCGATGCGAGGACGATGCCGATCGAGTACGCGGAGTACATGATGCCGTAGTTCAGTGAGCGACGGTGCGGCGGCGAGAACTCGATGGTGAGTGCTGCCGCCACAGGGATGACACCGCCCATGCCGAGGCCGCCGAGGAAGCGGAAGAGGCCGAAGAGTTCGGGCGTCGGCGCCAGGGCGGCGCCGAGCTGCATCGAGGTGAAGATCGCCATCGAGATGAGCAGCATTCGCTTGCGACCCAGCCGGTCGCTCAGCGTGCCGATGAACAGGGCTCCGATGAGCATGCCGACGAGCGCCCATGACGCGAGTCCGCCGATTTCGACGGGGCTCAACGCCCACGCCGCATGCTCCGCGAGAGCGGGGATGACGGCCCCGATGACGCCGATGTCGTAGCCGTCAGCGAGTACCGCGAGCCAGCAGCTGAACAGCACAATACGAGTGACTGCTGGTGGCACGGGCCACCTCGCGGTTCGTGTATCACTGGATGAGGGAGCGGACATTGACGTCTCCTTTGACTGGGATGCCGAGTTGCTGCATTGCGGTGCAGGCGTCACTCCGGATGGTCGGCGCTAGCGCGCCGGGCCCATACCGCCTTGCCGGAAGCGAAGCGCGACTGGCGAAAACGTGACGCCCGTCACGAATATGCAACGTAGCACCGACTGCCGACGCGGTAAGCGCCTGAGGTGGACGTGCGCGCGGAGCGGTCGAACTGCAGTAGTTCGCCCGGCGAACTTCCGGCCGAGTGTGGGGGAGGCGCGCGTTGCGCAAGCCCGACGGCGCGCGTATAGTTGTCTTTTGGTGTATTCCACCGATTCCGTCGTGCCTGCACTTCGAAACCGAGGGACTGCGCTATAGGGTTCGGACGCCTCTCACGAGGCGCACCCCCACGGCATACCTGCACTCCGTTCCGTCTCGGCGAAACAGCAGGTCCGCGGACGCGCAAGCGGACGCACATGCTCATCCATTGAAGCATTCCTGTCACCGTGCAGGACGAATGAGGAGAACGATTGCCTACCATTCAGCAGTTGGTTCGGAAGGGCCGGTCGCCGAAGGTCACTAAGACCAAGGCTCCCGCCCTGAAGGCGAACCCGCAGCAGGCCGGTGTGTGCACGCGCGTGTACACCACCACCCCGAAGAAGCCGAACTCGGCGATGCGCAAGGTCGCTCGTGTGAAGCTCCGCAACGGCACCGAGGTGACCGCTTACATCCCCGGCGAGGGCCACAACCTGCAGGAGCACTCGCTCGTGCTCGTGCGCGGCGGTCGTGTGAAGGATCTCCCCGGTGTTCGTTACAAGATCGTGCGCGGCGCGCTCGACACGCAGGCGGTCAAGGATCGCCAGCAGGCTCGTAGCCGCTACGGTGCAAAGAAGGTGAAGTAATGCCCCGTAAAGGTCCCGCTCCCAAGCGCCCCGTCGTTGCAGATCCGGTCTACGGTTCGCCCGTAGTCAGCCAGCTCGTCAACAAGATCCTGCTTGATGGCAAGAAGGGTCTCGCAGAGCGCATCGTCTACGGTGCACTCGAGAACGTTGCCGAGAAGTCCGGCCAGGACGCCGTGACGGTACTCAAGAAGGCGCTCGACAACGTGCGCCCCACCCTTGAGGTCCGTTCGCGCCGCGTCGGCGGCAGCACCTACCAGGTTCCGGTGGAGGTCAAGCCTCACCGCGCGAACACCCTCGCGCTCCGCTGGCTCACCAGCTACGCGAAGGCTCGTCGCGAGAACTCGATGACCGACCGCCTCACCAACGAGATCCTCGATGCTTCGAACGGTCTCGGAGCTGCGGTCAAGCGTCGCGAGGACACGCACAAGATGGCCGAGTCGAACCGGGCATTCGCGCACTACCGCTGGTAAGCGCGCACTACCGCTGGCAGCTTCGGTGTGCGGGATCACCATGAGTGATTCCGCACACCGTCTGCGGGCCAGCACCGCGAGACGGTCCTCCGCTTCGCGATCTCCCAAACTTTCACCCCCACCCCGGAGGAGAACCCCGTGGCACAAGACGTGCTCACCGACCTGAGTAAGGTCCGCAACATCGGCATCATGGCGCACATCGATGCCGGCAAGACCACCACGACCGAGCGCATCCTGTTCTACACGGGTGTAAACCACAAGCTGGGTGAAACCCACGACGGTGCTTCGACGACTGACTGGATGGAGCAGGAGAAGGAGCGCGGTATCACCATTACCAGCGCTGCCGTCACGTGCTTCTGGAACAAGAACCAGGTCAACATCATCGATACGCCCGGTCACGTCGACTTCACGGTCGAGGTGGAGCGTTCGCTGCGCGTGCTCGACGGCGCAGTCGCCGTGTTCGATGGCAAGGAGGGCGTTGAGCCCCAGTCCGAGACCGTCTGGCGTCAGGCTGACAAGTACGGCGTGCCCCGCATCTGCTTCGTCAACAAGATGGACAAGATGGGCGCCGACTTCTACTTCACGGTCGACACCATCATCAGCCGCCTCGGCGCGAAGCCGCTCGTGATGCAGCTTCCGATCGGCTCGGAGTCCGACTTCGTCGGCGTCGTCGATCTGCTCTCGATGCAGGCATTCGTATGGGAAGGCGACGCCAAGGGCGACGTCTCCCTGGGTGCGGCTTATGAAACCCGTGAGATTCCCGAGGACCTCCAGGCCAAGGCCGAGGAGTACCGCGCGCAGCTCGTCGAGGCTGTCGCAGAGAGCGACGACGCGCTGCTCGAGAAGTACTTCGCTGGCGAAGAGCTCACGATCGACGAGCTCAAGGCGGGCATCCGCAAGCTCGTCGTGAACAACGAGATCTACCCCGTGTACTGCGGCTCGGCCTTCAAGAACCGCGGCATCCAGCCGATGCTAGACGCCGTCGTCGACTTCCTGCCGAACCCGCTCGACGTGGGCTCGATCGAGGCGCACGACCCGCGCGACGAGTCGGTCGTCATCGAGCGCAAGCCGTCTTCGGACGAGCCGTTCTCGGCTCTCGCGTTCAAGATCGCCGTTCACCCCTTCTTCGGTCGTCTGACCTACGTGCGCGTGTACTCGGGCTCGGTCGAGTCGGGCACCCAGGTCGTGAACTCGACCAAGGGTAAGAAGGAGCGCATCGGCAAGATCTTCCAGATGCACGCCAACAAGGAGATCCCGGTCGAGCGACTCACGGCGGGCAACATCTACGCCGTGATCGGTCTGAAGGACACCACCACCGGTGACACCCTCTCGGATCCGAACAACCAGGTCGTGCTCGAGTCGATGACCTTCCCTGAGCCTGTGATCGAGGTGGCCATCGAGCCGAAGACCAAGAGCGACCAGGAGAAGCTCGGCGTCGCGATCCAGAAGCTCGCGGAAGAGGATCCGACCTTCCGCGTGAGCCTGAACGCTGAGACCGGTCAGACCGTGATCGCGGGTATGGGCGAGCTCCACCTCGACATCCTCGTCGACCGCATGAAGCGCGAGTTCAACGTCGAGGCGAACGTCGGCAAGCCCCAGGTGGCTTACCGCGAGACGATCCGCCGCGAGGTTCCCAAGTACGACTACACCCACAAGAAGCAGACCGGTGGTTCCGGTCAGTTCGCAAAGGTGCAGATCTCGCTCGCGCCGCTCGAGAGCGACGACGACAAGACGTACGAGTTCGAGGACAAGGTCACCGGCGGTCGCGTGCCGCGCGAGTACATCCCGTCGGTCGACGCTGGTATCCAGGACGCCATGCAGTACGGCATCCTCGCCGGATTCCCCGTAGTAAACGTCAAGGCGCAGCTCCTCGACGGACAGTACCACGACGTCGACTCCTCGGAGATGGCGTTCAAGATCGCCGGTTCGATGGCGTTCAAGGAGGCCGCGCGTCTCGCTCAGCCCGTGCTGCTCGAGCCGCTGATGGCCGTCGAGGTCCGTACGCCCGAGGAGTACATGGGCGACGTGATCGGCGACCTGAACTCGCGTCGTGGACAGATTCAGTCGATGGAGGACGCGAGCGGCGTGAAGGTTGTACGCGCGCTCGTTCCGCTGTCCGAGATGTTCGGGTACATCGGTGACCTGCGGTCGAAGACCAGCGGTCGTGCGGTGTTCTCGATGACCTTCGATTCCTACGCTGAGGTGCCGAAGGCTGTAGCCGATGAGATCGTTCAGAAGGCTAAGGGCGAGTAACACCGCTCCCTGGTCGGCGGCGGCCGAGAGCGTCGCCGCCGACCGAACCGCTCAGGTCGCGATCAATGCGCTGAGCTTGTAACATAGTGACACCAACCCCGTATCAGTGCCCTCCGAAACCGTCGGAGTCGCAAGGGTACTCAACGTCCTGAGGAGGACCATAGTGGCGAAGGCCAAGTTCGAGCGGACCAAGCCGCACGTAAACATCGGAACGATCGGTCACGTTGACCACGGTAAGACCACCCTTACCGCGGCGATCTCGAAGACCCTCGCCGACAAGTTCCCGTCCGACGTGAACGTGCAGCGCGACTTCGACACGATCGACTCGGCTCCCGAGGAGCGCCAGCGCGGCATCACGATCAACATCTCGCACGTTGAGTACGAGACCGACAAGCGCCACTACGCGCACGTTGATGCCCCGGGTCACGCTGACTACATCAAGAACATGATCACCGGTGCCGCTCAGATGGACGGCGCGATCCTCGTGGTCGCGGCGACCGACGGCATGATGGCGCAGACCAAGGAGCACATCCTGCTCGCCAAGCAGGTCGGCGTTCCTTACCTGCTCGTCGCGCTGAACAAGAGCGACATGGTCGACGACGAGGAAATCCTCGAGCTCGTCGAGATGGAGGTCCGCGAGGAGCTCTCCAAGCAGGGTTACCCGGGAGACGACGTCCCCGTGGTCCGCGTTTCGGGCTACGAGGCGCTCCAGGGCAACGAGAAGTGGGTCAACTCCGTTCTCGAGCTCATGCAGGCCGTGGATGACAACATCCCGGATCCGGTGCGCGACAAGGACAAGCCGTTCCTGATGCCCGTCGAGGACGTTTTCACGATCACCGGTCGTGGCACCGTCGTCACGGGTCGCGCCGAGCGTGGCACGCTGAAGATCAACTCCGAGGTCGAGATCGTGGGTCTGCGCCCGACGCAGAAGACGACCGTCACCGGCATCGAGATGTTCCACAAGCAGCTCGACGAGGCATGGGCCGGCGAGAACTGTGGTCTGCTGCTCCGCGGCACCAAGCGCGAGGACGTCGAGCGCGGCCAGGTCGTCGTGGCTCCGGGTTCGATCACCCCGCACACCAAGTTCGAGGGCACCGCCTACATCCTCAAGAAGGAAGAGGGCGGCCGTCACAACCCGTTCGAGACGAACTACCGTCCGCAGTTCTACTTCCGTACGACTGACGTGACCGGTGTCATCACCCTTCCCGAGGACAAGCCGATGGTTATGCCCGGCGACACCACCGATATGACGGTCGAGCTGATCCAGCCGATCGCTATGGAAGAGGGCCTCGGCTTCGCTATCCGTGAGGGTGGCCGCACCGTCGGCGCCGGCACGGTGACGAAGATCGTCGAGTAATTTTCGACGAACCGTGTGTTCGCGGCCGTGAGGTCGTGTGAAGAACCCCCGAAGTGCACTCGCTGCACCTCGGGGGTTCTCTCGTTTTATCGCTGAGTGCGCGCGGCCTCCGGCTCCGTGCAGGTGAGGCGCGGTATCCTCGACTTTGGTCAGACGCCGTATTCTCGGTGAAAGCCGAAGAACTGTGGAGGGAGCCGACGTGCCGCACACATTCGCTGGACGCATGGCTCACTTTGGCCGGCAGTACGGACTTCTCTTTCTGCTCGACGCTGCTGCGTGGGCCATTGGAATTTTTGCCGCGCTCGTACTGCGCTTTGACTTCGACCTCTCGCGCATTCACTGGGGCTGGACGCTCGCGGTCGTCCTGACCACGGCGGTGCTACAGCTCGTTGCCGGCTGGATGTTCTGGCTGTACCGCAACCGTTATCACGTGGGCAGCTTCGACGAGGTGCGCGCCCTGGTGCTCGACATCACGGCGGTCATGGTGCTCGCGTGGTTGTTCGCGTTCTGGGTGGGGTACGGCAACGGTATTCCACGCAGCACGCTCATCATCGCGGCGCCGATCACGTTCAGTCTCATGGGCGTCGCTCGCTACATTCTGAGACTCTCGAGCGAACGCCAGATGATGCCCAGTTCCGAAGCCGAGCGGACGCTGCTCTACGGAGCGGGATATCTCGGTGTTCAGACCGCAAAGCGACTCCTCACCGATGCTAAGGGGAGCATTCTTCCGGTTGGCTTCATCGACGATGATCCGACGAAGCGCCACCAGGAGGTGCGAGGAGTACGCGTGCTCGGCGGCTTCGAGGACATCGCCGAGGCCGCGAGTAATACTCGTGCCTCTAAGATCATCGTCTGCATCGGTGACGCCGATGCGGGCCTGCTCCGACGCGTCGACGAGGCCGCGAATCGGGCCGGAATCACGGCGCTCGTGCTCCCGCCCCTAGATCAGATCCTGCGCAACAATTCGGTGATCTCGGACTTCCGCCAGTTGTCGATCGAGGACCTGATCGGGAGGCATCCGGTCCGGCTCGAGACGGAGTCGATTGCGTCGTATCTCCAGGATCGGCGTGTGCTCGTCACTGGAGCCGGGGGATCCATCGGCTCGGAGCTTTGCCGACAGCTCGCGCGTTTCGCCCCGCGAGAACTCATCATGCTGGATCGCGACGAGACCTCGCTGCAGGAGACGCAGCTGTCGATCAGCGGGCACGGACTGCTGGACACTAACGACGTCGTACTCGCGGATATCCGCGACGAAGCCGCACTCGAGCGCATTTTTATGGAGCGTCAGCCCGAGGTGGTCTTTCACACGGCGGCGCTCAAGCACCTTCCGATGCTTGAGCAATACCCCGATGAGGCGTGGAAGACGAACGTGCTGGGTACGTTGAACGTGCTCCGCGCTGCGCAGGCCGCCGACGTCGGAACCTTTGTCAACATCTCGACCGACAAGGCAGCGAACCCGACCAGCGTCCTCGGGCACTCCAAGCGCGTGGCGGAGAAGCTCACTGCCTGGATGGCGGAGCAGACCGGACGCCGCTATTTGTCGGTGAGGTTCGGCAACGTGATCGGGAGTCGCGGATCGATGCTGCCGACCTTCCGTGCACTCATCGAGTCCGGGGGGCCCCTGACGGTGACGCATCCTGACGTCACGCGCTTCTTCATGACCATTCCGGAGGCCTGCCAGTTAGTCGTCCAGGCCGGAGGCATCGGCCGACCGGGCGAAGTGCTGATCCTCGACATGGGGGAGCCGGTGAGCATCCTCGACGTCGCACAGCGCATGATCGCGCAGTCGGGTCGCGACGTCGATATCGTTTTCACGGGCCTGCGGCACGGAGAGAAGCTGCACGAGGAGCTCGTCGGTTATGGCGAGGGCGACGAGCGCCCATTTCATCCGAAAATTTCGCACGCTCACGTAGACACGCTGTCGCCCGCGATGCTCGATCACGAGGGGTGGATCGCGCGGATGGATCTCACGCCAGAGGCTGAGGAGCGCGTGCAGTGAGTGCTGCCACCCTGGCGAGCATTACTGGCGCGGTCACGCTTGTGCTGAGCGCCCTGCTGCCTTTCGTGATCCGGCCACTGCTCGTGAGACTCGGCATCATGGACGTGCCGAACGCGCGTTCTTCGCACGATCGACCGATACTCCGAGGGCTCGGGCTCGCGGTGCTGCTGGCGATGGCGATCGGGGGAGCATTCGGCGTCTCGCAGCTCATCACGCCGACCGGCACGGGATGGCAGTTGCTCGCGGTCGTGCTCGCGGGATTGCTCGCGGCCGGCTTTCTGGGGCTGGGTGAGGACCTGAAAGGCCTCAGCGTCGCGGTTCGAAGCCTGTGGCTCCTCGGGATCGCCGCCGCGTCAGCCGGATGTATTGCGTGGATCGCTACTCGCACGCCCGATGCTTCGTTCTCGTGGGTGCTCGCGCTCGACGCGCGTGCCCTTCCCGTTTGGGTGATCGTGCTGTTGTGCGTGTATGCGGTTTTCTTCATCTCCAGTTACATCAACGTCGCGAACTTCATGGACGGGCTCAACGGCATCAGCGGGTTCCACGGTGTGATTGCGGGCGTCACTTTCGCGTTCGCCGGTTGGTGGGTCGGTGCGGGCTGGTTGCTCGTGGCGGGCACGGTCGTTGCCGCGGGATTTGCGGGATTCCTGCCCTGGAATCTGTCGAAGCCGGGCGCGTTCCTCGGGGACGTCGGAAGCTATCTTCTCGGTGGCGCAGTTGCCGTGACGAGCTTTGCCGCGCTGATGACCGCGGTACCGCTTCTTGCGACGATCGGACCCATGGTGATTTACTTCGGCGATGTCGCGGTCACGCTGGTGAAGCGCGTTCGTGCCGGACATCGATGGGACGAGCCGCACAAGGAGCACGCCTACCAGCGGATCCAGCAGCTCGGGTACTCGCACGTGCAGGCCTCCGGAATCACGGCGATCTGCACGCTCGCGACATCGCTCCTCGGCCTCGCAAGCCTCTTCACCTCGCTGCTCGGCACGCTCGTGCTCCTCGCCGCGGGCCTTGTGGTCCTGATCATCTACCTCGCTCTCCCGCGCCTCCTCCCGCGCAGGCACTAGTGGGATCTGCGAAAGCGAGGAATTTCGCCGGCTGAGCGCATCACGAGAAGGAATTCCCGGGTGCTGTGCACTTCCGCGAGAGGGACGAATTCGGGTTGTGGGCGCATCGGGGTTGGCGCGGCGCTACGCGACGCGGCGGGGGACCCCGCCTAAGCCCACAGACCAAGATCCGAGCGCGGACGAGAACTGCTAAGCGAAAGCGAGGAATTTCGCCGGCTGAGCGCATCGGGGTTGGCGCGGCGCGAGCGACGCGGCGGGGGACCCCGTTTAAGCGAAGCAGGCAAATTCCGAGCGCGACACGCCTGCAGCCAGCGCTCAAGGCGAAGGCCATTTCTGGCCTTCGCGCACTGGCTGGAGAGCTCGTCCCGAGCTCTCGTCCGGCCCGGGCAGCGCCGGCGCAGCCAGCGCGACACGCCCGGGTTGCACCGAGCCGAACCGCATGCGAGAATAGACAGGTTCAGTAGTCCGCGCGCTTGTGCGGGTCACTGCCAGGCAGTGCATAACCGCCTCGAGCAATCGAGGTTCTGGTTAGGCCGCGGGTAGCGAACGACACCCGTACGCCGTATGGCGGCCAGACGATAAGTCCGGCCGCTTTCGTGCGAACGGGGCCGATGTGCTCGGAAATGCGAGTGATCGGTTTTGACAGGTGAACAGAGACCCAGCACGAGGCGCGCATGTGCCGAAGCCAGGGCGCTGGTACGTAAGACGTCCAATGCTGCGCACTCCCGTGTGCAGTACGACGCAAGTAGAAAGTAGAGAGTCACATGGCGGGACAGAAGATCCGCATTCGACTGAAGTCGTATGACCACGAGGTCATCGACAGCTCCGCACGTAAGATCGTCGACACGGTGACCCGCGCGGGTGCTACCGTGATCGGCCCCGTGCCGCTCCCCACGGAGAAGAACGTGATCGCAGTCATCCGTTCGCCCCACAAGTACAAGGACAGCCGCGAGCACTTCGAGAAGCGCACGCACAAGCGCCTGATCGACATCGTCGATCCCACCCCGAAGGCTGTCGATTCGCTCATGCGTCTCGACCTGCCTGCCGACGTCAATATCGAGATCAAGCTCTAAGGGGGGATCCGAACATGTCTGTAGTACGCAACGTGAAGGGTCTTCTGGGCACCAAGCTCGGTATGACGCAGGTTTGGGACGAGAACGGCAATGTCGTTCCCGTTACCGTGATCGAGGTGGCGCCGAACGTCATCACGCAGATCCGCACCCCCGAGGTCGACGGCTACAGCGCCGTGCAGATCGCTGCGGGTCAGATCGATCCCCGCAAGGTGAACAAGCCGACCGCGGGTCACTTCGAGAAGGCCGGCGTTACGCCGCGCCGTCACCTCACCGAGGTGCGCACCGCCGATGCCGCTGAGTACGCGCTCGGCCAGGAGCTCACCGTCGATGGCACCTTCGAGGCCGGTCAGAAGATCGACGTCGTGGGCACCTCGAAGGGCAAGGGCTTCGCCGGCGCCATGAAGCGTCACAACTTCAAGGGTGTTTCGGCTTCGCACGGTGCTCACCGCAACCACCGCAAGCCTGGCTCGATCGGTGGAGCCGCGACCCCGGGTCGCGTCTTCAAGGGTCAGCGCATGCCGGGTCGCATGGGTGGCGAGCGCGTCACCGTGCAGAACCTCACCGTGCAGGCGATCGACGCCGAGAAGAACCTCATCCTGGTCAAGGGTGCGGTTCCCGGTGCACGTGGTCGCCTCGTTTTCGTTCGCAACGCAGTGAAGGGGGCGTAGTTCATGGCTACCGCTACCAAGCTCGAGGTGTTCGACGCTCAGGGTAAGAAGTCCGGGTCGGTCGACCTTCCCGAGACCATCTTCGGTGTCGAGACCAACGTCCCGCTGATCCACCAGGTGGTCACCGCTCAGCTCGCAGCTGCGCGTCAGGGTACGCACAAGACCAAGAACCGTGGCGAAGTCTCCGGTTCGGGTGTGAAGCCGTTCAAGCAGAAGGGCACCGGCCGCGCTCGTCAGGGTTCGGTTCGTGCTCCTGAGCACCGCGGCGGCGGCGTCGTGCACGGCCCGGTGCCGCGCGACTACTCGCAGCGCACCCCCAAGAAGATGATTGCTGCTGCGCTTCGTGGCCTGCTCTCGGACCGCGCTCGCGCGAACCGTCTGCACGTCGTCGAGGGCTTCGGCATCGCTGACAAGCCGAGCACCAAGACCGCGCGCGAGTTCCTCGCCTCGGTTGCTCCGGGCAAGCGCGTTCTCGTGGTCGTCGACCGCGATGACGAGCTGACCACGCTCAGCGTTCGTAATCTCGCGCACGTCCACGTGCTCTACCAGGATCAGCTCAACGCCTACGACGTGGTCGTCAGCGACGATCTGGTCTTCACCAAGGCCGCCTTCGACGCGTTCGTCAACGGCCGTGCCGCTCAGGAGGACACGAAGTGAGCTTGAACAAGTCCGCACACGACGTCATCATCCGCCCGATCGTCTCGGAGAAGAGCTACGGCCTCATCGACGCTAACGGCCAGTACACCTTCGAGGTGCAGCCGGAGTCGAACAAGACCGAGATCAAGCTCGCTATCGAGGAGGTCTTCAATGTGAAGGTCGCCAAGGTCCGCACGCTGACCCGAAAGGGCAAGACCCGCCGCACCAAGTTCGGTCAGGGAAAGCGCAAGGACACGAAGCGTGCGATCGTCACCCTGAAGTCGGGCTCCATCGACATCTTCACGGCTGCGCTGTAGAAGGGGCGAAAAGGAACACATCATGGCAATTCGCAAGTACAAGCCGACGACCCCGGGTCGTCGTGGCTCGAGCGTTGCTGATTTCGCAGAGATCACCCGCTCGACGCCCGAGAAGTCGCTGCTCCGTCCGCTCCCCAAGACCGGCGGCCGCAACAACCAGGGCCGGATCACCACTCGCCACATCGGTGGTGGCCACAAGCGTCAGTACCGCGTCATCGACTTCCGTCGTCATGACAAGGACGGCGTCGACGCCAAGGTCGCTCACATCGAGTACGACCCCAACCGCACCGCACGCATTGCGCTGCTGCACTTCGAGGACGGCACGAAGCGGTACATCATCGCGCCGAACAAGCTGAAGCAGGGCGACATCGTCGAGTCGGGCGCTGGCGCCGACATCAAGCCGGGTAACAACCTGCCGCTGAAGAACATTCCGACCGGTACCGTGATCCACGCGATCGAGCTGAAGCCGGGCGGGGGAGCGAAGCTCGCTCGTTCCGCAGGTGCCTCGGTTCGCCTCGTGGCGAAGGACGGCCCCTACGCTCAGCTGCGTCTCCCCTCGGGCGAGATCCGCAACGTCGACGTGCGCTGCCGCGCAACGGTCGGCGAGGTGGGCAATGCCGAGCAGTCGAACATCAACTGGGGCAAGGCCGGCCGTATGCGTTGGAAGGGCGTTCGCCCGACCGTTCGTGGTGTCGTCATGAACCCGGTGGATCACCCGCACGGTGGTGGCGAAGGCCGCACCTCGGGCGGCCGTCACCCGGTCAGCCCCTGGGGCCAGAAGGAAGGCCGTACGCGCCATCCGAACAAGGAAAGCGACAAGCTCATCGTGCGTCGCCGCACCGTTGGCAAGAAGCGTTAGTCGGCAGGTAGGAGAGAGTAGAAGATGCCTCGTAGTCTCAAGAAGGGCCCCTTCGTCGACAACCACCTGTTGAACAAGGTGATTGTCCAGAACGAAGCTGGCTCCAAGAACGTGATCAAGACCTGGTCGCGCCGCTCGATGATCATCCCCGCAATGCTGGGGCACACCATCGCGGTGCACGACGGTCGGAAGCACATTCCCGTGTTCGTTACGGAGACCATGGTCGGTCACAAGCTGGGCGAGTTCGCGCCCACTCGTACCTTCCGCGGTCACGTGAAGGACGACAAGAAGGGCCGTCGCCGCTAAGCGGTGACGTGAAGGAGGAAGAGAAATGGTGGAGTCGATCGCACGCGTGCGTCATATCCGCATCACCCCCCAGAAGGCCCGTCGCGTTGTTGACCTGGTTCGCGGGAAGAACGCTCAGGAGGCACTCGCCATCCTGAAGTTCGCTCCGCAGGCCGCCTCGGAGCCGATTTTCAAGCTCGTCGCCTCGGCGATCGCCAATGCGCGCGTGAAGGCTGACAAGGAGAACCTGCGTCTGAACGAGGACGAGCTGGTTATCGCTCGTGCGTTCGTGGACGAGGGCGCAACGCTCAAGCGTTTCCGCCCGCGTGCACAGGGTCGCGCGTTCCGCATCAACAAGCGCACCAGCCACATCACGATCGTGCTGCAGTCGGCTGATGAGCTCGCTGCCGCGAAGAAGGGAGCCTAACGGTATGGGCCAGAAGATTCATCCCTACGGGTTCCGTCTCGGAGTTACCACCGACCACGTGTCGCGTTGGTTCTCGGATTCGACGAAGGCCGGTCAGCGCTACGCCGACTACCTCGCCGAGGACATCAAGATCCGTCAGCACCTGACGAAGCAGCTCGACCGTGCGGGCGTTTCCCGCGTCGAGATCGAGCGCACCCGTGACCGTGTTCGCGTGGATATCCACTCGGCACGCCCCGGTATCGTCATCGGTCGTCGTGGCGCAGAGGCCGAGCGCATCCGCGCTGACCTCGAGAAGCTCACCGGCAAGCAGATCCAGCTCAACATCCTCGAGGTGAAGAACCCCGAGGCTGACGCGCAGCTCGTCGCGCAGGGCATCGCCGAGCAGCTCGCTGCTCGTGTGGCGTTCCGTCGCGCAATGCGCAAGGGTCTGCAGGGCGCGCAGCGCGCCGGCGCCAAGGGCATCCGTATCCAGGTCTCCGGCCGTCTCGGCGGCGCCGAGATGAGCCGTTCGGAGTTCTACCGCGAGGGTCGTGTGCCGCTGCACACGCTGCGCGCGAACATCGACTACGGCTTCTACGAGGCGAAGACCACCTTCGGTCGCATCGGCGTGAAGGTCTGGATCTACAAGGGTGACCTCACCAACAAGGAACTCGCTCGCGAGCAGGCGGCTCAGAAGCCGTCTCGCGACCGCGGCGACCGCCGCCGTGCGCCCCGTGGTGCACAGGCCGAGGCTGCACCTGCTGCAGCAGGAGCGGAGAAGTAAGCATGCTGATTCCTCGTCGAGTCAAGTACCGCAAGCAGCATCACCCCAGCCGCAGTGGTCAGTCGAAGGGCGGCAACACGGTCGCTTTCGGTGAGTTCGGTATCCAGGCACTCACGCCCGCATACGTGACGAACCGCCAGATCGAGTCCGCTCGTATCGCGATGACCCGTCACATCAAGCGTGGCGGGAAGGTGTGGATCAACATCTACCCCGACCGTCCCCTCACCAAGAAGCCCGCGGAAACCCGCATGGGTTCCGGTAAGGGCTCGCCGGAGTGGTGGGTTGCCAATGTCAAGCCGGGCCGCGTCCTCTTCGAGGTCGCCGGTGTCGATGAGGAGCTCGCTCGTGAGGCGCTCACCCGCGCCATTCACAAGCTGCCTCTCAAGGCCCGCATTATTAAGCGCGAGGAGGGCGACGCGTAATGGCGATCGGTACCAAGGAACTGGCCATCACCGAGCTCGATACCTTCGAGAACGAGCGACTGGCTGAAGAACTCAAGAAGGCGAAGGGCGAGCTCTTCAACCTTCGTTTCCAGTCGGCCACCGGCCAGCTGGAGAGCCACGGCCGCGTGCGTCAGGTGAAGCGCGACATCGCTCGCATCTACACCGTGCTGCGCGAGCGCGAGCTCGGCATTCGTGCCACGCCCGCTGCTGCGCCTGTGAAGGCGAAGAAGAGCAGCAAGAAGACCGAGCAGGCGGATGCCGCCGCTGAGACGAAGGAGGCCTGAACATGGCTGAGGTCGAGAAGGAACAGCGCGGCTACCGTAAGGCGCGCCGCGGGTACGTCGTCAGCGACAAGATGGAGAAGACCATCGTCGTCGAGGTCGAGGATCGCGTGAAGCACCCGCTCTACGGCAAGGTGATTCGTCGCTCTTCGAAGGTCAAGGCCCACGACGAGCAGAACACCGCCGGCATCGGCGATCTCGTGCTCATCCACGAGACCCGCCCGCTGAGCGCTTCGAAGCGCTGGCGTCTGGTCGAGATCCTCGAGAAGGCGAAGTAAGTCCTCGGACTTACTGAGTAAGGAGTAGCAAGTGATTCAGCAGGAATCCCGACTCAAGGTTGCCGACAACAGCGGCGCCAAGGAGTTGCTTACGATTCGTGTGCTCGGGGGCTCGAAGCGTCGTTACGCCGGTCTCGGCGACACGATCGTCGCGACCGTCAAGGACGCGATCCCCGGCGGCAATGTGAAGAAGGGCGACGTGGTTAAGGCCGTCGTCGTCCGGACGCGCAAGTCGACTCGTCGCGCCGATGGTTCGTACATCGCGTTCGACGAGAACGCGGCCGTCATCCTCAAGGCCGATGGGGAGCCCCGCGGCACCCGTATCTTCGGGCCGGTCGGACGTGAACTCCGCGATAAGCGGTTCATGAAGATCGTCTCGCTCGCACCGGAGGTGATCTAGTCCTATGGGCGCAAAGATCAAGAAGGGTGACCTCGTCGAGGTCATCTCTGGCCCGTCGCAGGACCGCGGCGGCTACAAGGGCAAGCAGGGTCGCGTCATCGAGGTGCTCCGCGAGAGCGACCGCGTCGTGGTTGAGGGCGTGAACTACGTCACGAAGCACGTGCGCGCCGGTCAGTCGGAGCGCGGCGCCCGCGAGGGAGGCATCGAGACCGTCGAGGCCCCGATTCACGTGTCGAACGTCGCGATTGTCGATCCCGAGACCAAGAAGCCGACTCGCGTTGGTTTCCGCGTCGAGGAGATCGAGAAGGACGGCAAGAAGAAGACGGTTCGCGTGCGCTTCGCGAAGTCGTCCGGGAAGGATCTCGCATGACCGAGACTGCAGCGACCACCGCTCAGCCCCGCCTGAAGCAGAAGTACCGCTCCGAGATCATCCCCGCCCTGCGCGAGGAGTTCGACTACGCCAACATCATGCAGGTGCCCGGCGTCGTCAAGGTCGTCGTGAACACCGGTGTCGGCGAGGCAGCTCGCGACAGCAAGGTGATCGAGGGCGCGATCGCTGATCTCGTGAAGATCACGGGTCAGAAGCCGATGGTTACGAAGGCTCGCAAGTCCATCGCGCAGTTCAAGCTGCGCGAGGGTCAGGCGATCGGCGCGCACGTCACGCTCCGTGGCGATCGTGCCTGGGAATTCCTCGACCGTCTCGTGAACCTCGCGCTTCCGCGCATTCGCGATTTCCGTGGGCTGTCGCCCCGTCAGTTCGACGGAAACGGCAACTACACCTTCGGATTGACCGAGCAGAGCGTGTTCCACGAGATCGATCAGGATAAGATTGATCGCGTGCGTGGCTTCGACATCACTGTCGTGACCACCGCGAAGACCGATGATGAGGGCCGTGCGCTGCTTCGCGCGCTCGGATTCCCCTTCAAGTCGGAATAATTTCATAGTCCAAGCGGCGAGGGTGCTCGGGGATTCCCCGGGCACCCAATCCGTGTGTCACCCAGGTCGTGCGTCGGTGTACCGGCGTATGAAACCAGGCGAGAAAGAAAGAGTCACTCATGACGATGACTGATCCGGTAGCAGACATGCTGACCCGGCTGCGCAACGCCAACTCTGCGCATCATGACGACGTTTCGCTCCCCGGCTCGAAGCTGAAGGAGCGGATCGCTGAGATCCTCAAGCGCGAGGGCTACATCCAGGACTGGAAGGTTGAGCCGGCTCGCGTCGGAACGACCATCACCATGTCGCTGAAGTACGGCCCGAACCGCGAGCGTTCCATCGAAGGCATCAAGCGGGTCTCCAAGCCCGGTCTTCGCGTGTACGCGGGCTCGACCGAGATCCCGAGCGTGCTCGGCGGCCTCGGCATCGCGATCCTGTCCACCTCCTCGGGTCTGCTGACCGACCGCGAGGCCGAGCAGAAGGGCGTTGGCGGGGAAGTCCTCGCTTACGTGTGGTAAGCCGTCATGTCACGTATTGGTAAGCTTCCCATCGCCGTTCCCGGCGGTGTAGACGTCAAGATCGATGGCCAGCAGGTCACGGTCAAGGGTTCGAAGGGCGAGCTGTCGCTCGTTGTTTCCGAGCCCATCCGCGTTGCGGTCGAGGAGGGCCAGGTGCTCGTCACCCGCCCCGATGACGAGCGCGAATCGCGAGCGCTGCACGGTCTCACCCGCACGCTCATCAACAACAACATCATCGGCGTGACCGAGGGCTACTCCAAGCAGCTCGAGGTCGTCGGAACCGGTTACCGCGTGCAGCAGAAGGGCAACGGCCTCGAGCTCGCCCTCGGCTTCTCGCACCCGGTGAACGTCGATGCCCCCGAGGGCATCACGCTCACGGTCGAGGGCAACACCAAGATCACCGTGAGCGGGATCTCGAAGCAGGCCGTCGGCGAAGCCGCGGCCAATATCCGCAAGCTGAAGAAGCCGGAGCCTTACAAGGGCAAGGGCATTCGCTACGCGGGCGAGGTTGTCCGTCGCAAGGCAGGAAAGGCTGGTAAGTAACCCATGGCCGCTTCAGTAACTCGGGCTAAGGGTCGGACCGCTGCACGCGTCCGCCGCCATACCCGCCTGCGCAAGAAGATCGTCGGTACGGAGCTTCGTCCCCGTCTCGTCGTCAACCGTTCGGCTCGCCACGTGTTCGTGCAGATCGTCGACGATTCGAAGGGCCTGACGCTCGCGTCAGCCTCCACCATGGAAGCGGATCTGCGCTCCTTCGACGGTGACAAGACCGCGAAGGCCCGCAAGGTCGGCGAACTCGTCGCCGAGCGCGCGAAGGGCGCTGGCATCGACGCGGTCGTCTTCGACCGTGGCGGCAGCAAGTACGCGGGTCGCGTCGCAGCGATCGCCGATGGCGCTCG
Organism: Leucobacter sp. USHLN153; assembly: GCF_037145615.1. NCBI lineage: Bacteria > Bacillati > Actinomycetota > Actinomycetes > Micrococcales > Microbacteriaceae > Leucobacter > Leucobacter sp. USHLN153. The sequence goes on along the minus strand of NZ_JBBCXE010000001.1, from coordinate 390,583 downwards.
CGAAGGGGGGCTGACCCTGTGAGCAACGAAACGAAGGAGCAGGAAGTGTCTGCAGAGGCCCAGTCTGAGACGCCGGCCGCGCAGGCCCCGGCTCAGGATCACCGCAACGAGCCGCGAGAGCAGCGTCGCGGGAGCCGCGATCGCGGTACCCGCAACGAGCGCGGCGGGCGCGATCGCAACGAGAGCCAGTTCCTCGAGCGCGTCGTGACCATCAACCGCGTGTCGAAGGTCGTCAAGGGCGGCCGTCGCTTCAGCTTCACCGCGCTCGTCGTGGTGGGTGACGGCAACGGTACGGTCGGTGTCGGCTACGGCAAGGCCAAGGAGGTGCCTCTCGCCATCTCCAAGGGTGTCGAGGAGGCGAAGAAGAACTTCTTCCGCGTGCCCCGCGTCGGTAGCACCATCCCGCACCCCGTCCAGGGCGAGGCCGCAGCCGGCGTCGTGCTGCTGCGTCCGGCTGCTGCCGGTACCGGTGTTATCGCCGGTGGCCCCGTCCGCGCCGTGCTCGAGTGCGCTGGCATCCACGACGTGCTGAGCAAGTCGCTCGGTTCGTCGAACACCCTGAACATCGTGCACGCGACCGTCGAGGCCCTGCAGCAGCTCGAGGAGCCCCGCTCCGTCGCAGCGCGCCGTGGGCTCGACTTCGACCGCGTCGCCCCGGCCCGCATTGTGCGTGCCGAGGCGAAGGCTGCGGCCGACGCTGCCGCGAAGGCAAAGGCAGGTGCGTAATGGCGAAGAGCCTGAAAGTTACGCAGACGAAGTCCGTCATCAGTGAGAAGCAGAACCAGCGCGATACGCTGCGCAGCCTCGGCCTCAAGAAGATCGGCCAGTCGGTCGTTCGCGAGGATACGCAGGCGAACCGCGGCTACATTCGTGCGGTCGCTCACCTGGTAGAGGTTGAGGAGATCGACGCATGAGCGAGAAGAACGAGGAGCGGGAGTCGGTGCTCAAGGCGCACCACCTCCGTCCGGCTCCGGGCGCCAAGAAGGCCAAGACCCGCGTGGGTCGTGGCGAGGCGTCAAAGGGCAAGACCGCCGGCCGCGGTACCAAGGGCACCAAGGCTCGGTACCAGGTGAAGGTCGGCTTCGAGGGCGGCCAGATGCCGCTGCACATGCGCACTCCGAAGCTGCGCGGGTTCAAGAACCCGTTCCGCACGGAGTACCAGGTGGTCAACGTTGCGAAGCTCGCGGAGCTGTACCCGCAGGGCGGCGACGTCACCGTTGCTGATCTCGTCAGCAAGGGCGCAGTGCGCAAGAACCAGCCCGTCAAGGTGCTCGGTGACGGCGACCTGCAGGTTGCGCTCACCGTTCAGGTAGACAAGGTCTCCGGCTCTGCCGAGCAGAAGATCGTCGCCGCCGGTGGAGCAGTGAAGTAGTCGATCCGCGAGGATCAGCAGTGAACCCGGGCTCTCCCGGGTGACCGGGGGGTCGGGTAGGGGCGTATGTCGTCCTCACTCGACCCCCTTGTTGTTGGTGTTACAGCCCCCGCCCATTCGGGTCGCGGCTTCAGGGCTACGGTGGATGCCGTGTAGTCTTGAGAAATTGGTTCTCGTCGTCAGGCGAAGCCCTCTACGACGTTCCAGGAGGCAGATTTTGTTCAGCGCCATCGGACGGATCTTCCGGACCCCCGATCTCAGGCGGAAGCTTGTCTTCACGCTCGGGATCATCTCGCTGTTCCGGCTCGGCTCATTCATCCCGGCTCCGTTCGTCGATTTCAATAACGTGCAGGCCTGTTTGGTCGCGAATCAGAGCCAAGGCAGTTCCGGCCTGTACGACATGATCAATCTGTTCAGCGGCGGCGCGCTGTTGCAGCTCTCGATCTTCGCGCTCGGCATCATGCCCTACATCACTGCGTCGATCATCACGCAGCTGCTGCGCGTGGTCATCCCGCACTTCGAGGCGCTCCATAAGGAGGGCCAGGCGGGCCAGAGCAAGCTCACGCAGTACACGCGTTACCTGACGATTGCTCTCGCGATCCTGCAGTCCACTACGTTGATCACGGTCGCGCGCTCAGGTCAGCTGTTCGGTGCCGCCGCGAACCAGGCCTGCCAGAACCTCGTCTCGCAAGAGTGGTGGGCTGTGCTCATCATGATCGTCACGATGACGGCTGGCACGGGCCTCATTATGTGGTTCGGCGAGCTGATCACCGAGCGCGGTGTCGGCAACGGAATGTCGCTGCTGATCTTCACCTCCATCGCCGCTCAGTTCCCGAGTGCCATGTGGGTCATTCGAGAGTCGCAGGGCTGGGAGGTCTTCTTCATCGTGCTGGCTGTCGGCTTGCTCGTCGTCGCTGCGGTGGTGTTCGTTGAGCAATCGCAGCGACGTATCCCGGTGCAGTACGCGAAGCGCGTGGTCGGTCGACGCACCTACGGGGGCAGCAGCACGTACATCCCGATCAAGGTCAATATGGCGGGTGTGATCCCGGTGATCTTCGCTTCGGCGATCCTGTACCTGCCGATGCTCCTCACCCAGTTCAATCAGCCGCAGATCGGCGAGGATCCGAAGCCCTGGGTGGTCTGGATCCAGAACAACCTCGTACTGGGCGATCAGCCGATGTACATGTTGGTGTTCTTCCTCTTGGTGATCGGATTCACATTCTTCTACGTGCAGATCACGTTCAATCCCGAAGAAGTTTCCGACAACATGAAGCAGTACGGGGGCTTCATCCCGGGCGTTCGCGCTGGCCGGCCAACTGCGGAATACCTCAACTACGTGTTGACCCGAATCACCAGCGCGGGGTCTCTGTACCTTGGCGTGATCGCGTTGATCCCGCTCATCGCACTCTCGTTCTTCGGTGCGAACCAGAACTTCCCGTTCGGTGGTGCTTCGATTCTCATCATCGTGGGCGTCGGGCTCGAGACGGTGAAACAGATTGATGCGCAGCTGCAGCAGCGCCACTATGAAGGGCTCCTCAAGTGACTCAGAACACGACGACTCGACTCCTGATTATCGGCCCGCCCGGAGCTGGTAAGGGCACGCAGGCGGGCAAGATTGCCGCTCGGTACGGCGTCCCGGCGATTTCCACGGGCGACATCTTCCGCGCGAATATCTCGGGAGGTACGCCGCTCGGCCAGCAGGTCCAGGCGATCATTGAGCGCGGCGAACTGGTGCCCGATGAGCTGACGAATGAGATCGTCGCGGATCGCCTCACGCAGGAAGATGCTGCGGCGGGCTTCCTGCTCGACGGTTACCCCCGCACCGTGGATCAGGTACACGCTCTCGACGGAATGCTCGACGGCTCGTCGCTGGACGCTGTAGTGCTGCTCGAAGCTGATGCAGATGAGGTGGTCGCGCGCTTGCTCAAGCGCGCCGAGCTCGAGGGCCGCGCGGACGACACGGAGGACGTCATTCGGCACCGTCAAGACGTGTACGCCGAGCAGACCGCGCCGCTGATCGAGCTGTTCTCGGAGCGCGGCATTCTGGTGCCGGTCGACGGCCTCGGAACGGTTGACGCCGTCGCGGAGCGTATCGCCAACGGTCTCGACGCGCAGCTGAGCGCGCGCGTTTCTCACTAGGTTATGGCGCGCCGGGGGCTGCTTCGCCGCTCGATCTACAAGTCTCCCGCGCAACTGCGGCTGATGATCGAGCCCGGGCGGGCAACGGCTGCCGCGCTTCGAGCGATGAGAGCGGCGGTACACCCGGGCGTCACCACGCTTGAACTCGATGCGATCGCGGAGAACGCGATCCGCAGTTTCGGGGGCGCCCCGAACTTCATGCTCGAGCCGGGGTACCGACACACCATTTGCGCGAACGTCAACGAGCATGTGGTTCATGCGATCCCGAACGAGCGACCGCTCGTCGCGGGAGACATCGTCGCACTCGACGCTGGCGCGGAGATTGATGGGTGGCACGGCGATGCTGCGTTCACTGCGGTGCTGCCGGATCACGCCGACCTCGAGCGGACCGCCGCTCTCCAGAAGCTGAGCGACGTCACGGAGCAAGCGATGTGGCGTGGTATCGCGCGCCTCGCGACCGCATCTCACGTCGGCGAGATCGGTGCGGCGGTTTCTGGCTACGTGCGCGCGCAGAGCGACTTCGGTGTGCTCGAGGATTACATCGGGCACGGTATCGGTCGCTCGATGCATGAGGATCCGCCGGTATTCAATGTGCCGACTCCGCGCCGCGGGCCCGAGGTCAAGCCCGGGCTCGTCGTCGCCATCGAGCCGATCATCTCCGCAGGCGGGATCGACACGACGATCGAAGACGACAACTGGACGGTGACGATGGCCGACGGTTCGATGAGCGCTCAGTGGGAACACACCGTCGCCGTGCACGAACGCGGAATCTGGGTGCTTACCGCGGATGACGGGGGAGCGAGCGGCCTTGAGCCTCTGGGCGTCCGCCCCGTGCCGATCCCGTAACACGCTCTCGCAACGCGGTCCCAGCTTTACAAAAGCCGACACGCCGGGTACTCTTGATCTTTGGTGCTTTGCGCCTGTTTTCGCGTTCGCGATTTCGGGCGTTCGGCATTCGCATGACCAGTTACACCTACTCAAGCGATAGTGAGGCTATGGCCAAGAAAGACGGCGTCATCGAGATCGAGGGACACATTGTCGAGGCTCTGCCCAACGCGATGTTCCGCGTCGAGCTGACTAATGGACACAAGGTGCTCGCTCACATCTCCGGAAAGATGCGCCAGCACTACATCCGTATCCTCCCTGAGGACCGCGTGATCGTGGAGCTGACGCCCTACGATCTGACCCGCGGCCGCATCGTCTACCGCTACAAGTAGGTCGCTGGGAAGTAACGGCTCGCGGCATCCCGCGGGTACGAGGACAGCGAAATACACGAAGGAAACATCATGAAGGTCAAGCCCAGCGTCAAGCCGATCTGCGATCACTGCAAGGTCATTCGTCGCCACGGCCGCGTCATGGTGATCTGCAAGAGCAACCCGCGTCACAAGCAGCGCCAGGGCTAAAGCCCCGAACTGCTTGCGTCGCTCGGCTTCAGGGATGCTCCCTGCTGCTGCGACGTGCAGAACACTCGAAACTGAATATCTGATCCAGCGCATCGAAGAACCTGCGCGGCTCGCGACGCGACGGAATGATTCCGTTGCTTCGAGAATCGCAGTGAGTCTCCGACTCACTCCTCGGTAAGAGGGTGGGGGACACCTCGGGACAGAGGCCCGAACCCCCGATGCGCACCACACCTCTACGATCCGCAAGGAGAGCCACAATGGCACGTCTCGCAGGAGTAGACATCCCACGCGATAAGCGCGTTGAGATTGCACTCACTTACATCTATGGCGTTGGACGCACCAGCGCGCTGAAGACCCTCGCCGACACCGGCATCGATGGCAACATCCGCGTGAAGGATCTGACCGACGATCAGCTCGTCGCCCTTCGCGACTACATCGAAGGAAACTTCAAGGTTGAGGGCGACCTCCGCCGCGAGGTTGCAGCGGATATCCGCCGCAAGGTCGAAATCGGCAGCTACCAGGGGCTCCGTCACCGCAAGGGACTGCCTGTGCACGGTCAGCGCACCAAGACGAACGCTCGCACCCGCAAGGGCCCGAAGCGCACCGTCGCCGGCAAGAAGAAGTAACCGCCGGTTCGTTAGACCCACACACAGAGCTTTTCAGGAGAACACTCAATGGCTGCACCAAAGACCGCGGCTCGCAAGCCGCGTCGCAAGGACAAGAAGAATGTCGCCGTGGGCCAGGCCCACATCAAGTCGACGTTCAACAACACGATCGTTTCGATCACCGACACCACTGGTGCTGTGATCAGCTGGGCTTCGTCGGGCGGCGTGGGCTTCAAGGGCTCGCGCAAGTCGACGCCCTTCGCCGCACAGCTCGCTGCCGAGTCGGCAGCCCGCAAGGCGCAGGAGCACGGCATGAAGAAGGTCGACGTCTTCGTCAAGGGTCCGGGCTCAGGCCGCGAGACCGCGATCCGCTCGCTCCAGGCCGCAGGCCTCGAGGTGGGTTCGATCAACGACGTGACGCCGCAGACGCACAACGGTTGCCGTCCGCCGAAGCGTCGCCGCGTCTGAATTCATTGTCGAGCCGACGTCGTTCGGCTTCGACTGCCGCTTCCGGCGGTGCGGTTCCGGATCGGGGAGCGTCGAGCTCGCCGATCCGGAACCCCCGGAAGAGTCCAGACACCTGCTTCACTTTCATCCGAATACCGCATGAGTCATATAGCGGACTCCAGCGAAAGGATTACACACCGTGCTGATTGCACAGCGACCCACTCTGACTGAAGAATCGATCTCCGAGTACCGCTCGCGCTTCGCGATCGAGCCGCTCGAGCCAGGCTTCGGATACACGCTCGGCAACTCCCTCCGTCGCACCCTCCTGTCGTCGATTCCCGGCGCAGCTGTGACGAGCGTTCGCTTCGAGGGCGTCGCCCACGAGTTCACGACCATTGCGGGCGTGACCGAGGACGTCACCGAGATCATTCTCAATATCAAGGATCTCGTCGTCTCGAGCGAGCATGACGAGCCGATCACCGCGTACCTGCGCAAGACGGGTGCCGGCGAGGTTACCGCCGCTGACATCTCTGCTCCGGCGGGGGTCGAGGTGCACAACCCCGAGCTCGTCATTGCGACGCTCAGCGATTCGGCTCAGTTCGAACTCGAACTCACCATTGAGCGCGGCCGCGGTTACGTTTCTGCCGCTCAGAACCGCAACGACGATGCAGAGGTCGGCCGCATCCCGGTCGACTCGATCTACTCGCCGGTGCTCAAGGTGACCTACCGCGTCGAGGCAACTCGTGCGGGTGAGCGCACCGACTTCGACCGCCTGGTGGTCGACGTCGAGACCAAGCCCGCGATCACCCCTCGCGACGCGATTGCGTCTGCAGGGTCGACGCTGGTCGAGCTCTTCGGTCTCGCACGCGAGCTGAACACCGCCGCCGAGGGCGTCGAGATCGGCCCGGCGCCGGTCGAGGTCGTCGCGGAGGGTGAGCTTTCGATCCCGATCGAGGATCTGGATCTCTCGGTGCGCAGCTACAACTGCCTGAAGCGCGAGGGCATTAACACCGTGAGCGAGCTGGTGGCGCTCTCGGAGGCCCAGTTGATGAACATCCGTAACTTCGGCCAGAAGTCCGTCTTCGAGGTGCGCGACAAGCTCACCGAGATGGGGCTCTCGCTGAAGGATGCCGTGCCCGGTTTCGACGGTGCGCAGTTCTACAGCTACGAAGACGACAACAACTAACGATCCGGCATCGCTCGCCTGATCGCACACCTACTGGAGTAAACAATGCCCAAGCCCAACAAGGGCCCCCGCCTCGGAGGCGGCCCCGCACACGAGCGTCTCATGCTGAACCAGCTGGCGTCGCAGCTCTTCGAGCACAAGCGCATCCAGACGACGGAGACCAAGGCCAAGCGCCTGCAGCCCGTCGCTGAGCGTCTGGTGACGTTCGCGAAGCGCGGGGACCTGCATGCACGCCGTCGCGTGATGCGCCAGATCCTCGACAAGTCGGTTGTGCACGAGCTCTTCACGGAGATCGCGCCTCTCGTCGAGAACCGCGAGGGTGGCTACACTCGCATCATCAAGACCGGCTTCCGCAAGGGAGACAACGCGCCGCTCGCAGTGATCGAGCTCGTGCTCGAGCCGGTTGCTCCGAAGCCGAAGGCAGAGAAGGCGGCGGCTCCCGCTGCTGAGGCTCCTGTCGAGGAGGCTCCGGTCGAGGAGACCACCGAGGCTCCGGCCGAGGAGGCTCCCGTGGAGTCGACCGAGGCTGCTGAGGCGAAGGCCGACTAATTTCGGCTCGCTGACGCGCTCGCGTTTCAGAACACCCCGTCGCGCACCGCGGCGGGGTGTTCTGCGTGTGGGGGCGTGCGGAGCCGGAATGTCGGCGGCGTCTGGAAGGATCGAACGCATGAGCAGCACCTCTGAAACTTTTCGCTTGCGGCTCGACCTCGCCTACGACGGCACCGATTTCTCGGGCTGGGCGTCGCAGCCGGGCCTGCGCACGGTGCAGGGCGAGCTCGAGGCGGCAATCGCGAGACTGCTGCGGATCGCGGAGCCCGGTGCGTCCCGACTCACCGTGGGCGGGCGGACGGATGCCGGGGTGCACGCACGGGGTCAAGTGGCCCACCTCGACGTGACGCAGGAGCAGCTTGAGGGGTGGGCGGCTCGCCGACGACCGGGAGCCCCCGAGCCCTCGGAACTCGAACTCGCAGCGGTGCGGGCACGCAAGCTGACCGGCGTCGTGAAGCGCGCGGCCCCTGACATCGTGGTGCACTCGGTGCGTCGGGTTCCACTGGAGTTCGATGCTCGCTTCGGAGCGCTTCGGCGTCGTTACGAGTATCGCCTCCGGGGGGAGGGCATGCGGAAGGATCCGTTGAGTGCCCGCTTCACCGCAGACGTACCGCGTCGGCTCGACTTCGAGGCGATGCAGCGGGCCTCGGACGAGTTCCTCGGCCTGAACGATTTCACGACGTTCTGCAAAGCCCGCGAGGGGGCGACCGCAGTACGTGATCTTCTCACATTCGAGTGGCGGCGCACTGAAGACGGTGCGTATGCCGCGCGCATCGAAGCTGATGCTTTCTGCCACTCGATGGTCCGCGCGCTCATCGGCGCAGTGGTGGCGGTGGGGAGCGGGCGCATCTCGCATGATCAGCTCGTCGAGCTCAGGGATGCGCGCGTGCGCACGAGTCGATTCACCGTCATGCCCGCCCACGGACTCTCGCTTGAGGAAATCGCCTACCCGGTCGACGAGGAACTCGCCGCCCGGGCCGCTGCGACACGAGCGAGACGAGATCCGCTCGGTGCGACAGGGGAGTCAATGAGCGGTGGTTGATCCTGTGCTAGACTCGACCCTTGGTGCGCAAGCACCCGATTTGTTGAGCCCTCCATCCGCGCGAGCACCCCTCGGGGACCACGCACCGGAGCGGGATTCGCGAACACCTCCAATTCGACAGAAAGCAGCACTCTAGTGACTCGCACGTATTCACCGAAGGCCGCCGAGCAGAAGCACGATTGGCTCGTCATCGACGCGACCGACGTCGTGCTCGGCCGCCTCGCTTCGCACGCGGCAGCCCTGCTCCGCGGCAAGCACAAGACGACGTTCGCTCCCCACATGGACATGGGCGACTACGTCATCATCATCAACGCCGACAAGGTGGTGCTGACCGGCAACAAGGCAGCGAACAAGCGCGCCTACCGCCACTCGGGTTACCCGGGTGGTCTGCGTTCGGTGAGCTACACCGAATTGCTCGAGAAGAACCCTGAGCGCGCAGTCGAGAAGGCCATCCGTGGCATGCTCCCCAAGAACTCGCTCGGTGCAGATCTGTTCCGCAAGCTGAAGGTCTACGCAGGTGCCGAGCACCCGCACGCGGCTCAGCAGCCCACCACCTACACCTTCGGCCAGGTCGCGCAGTAATCGCGCCCCGAGACCTCAGAGAGAGAATTCACAGTGACTGAAGAGCAGACCGTAGCCCCCGAGAGCTACACCACCGAGACGCCGGCCGGCCAGGCCACCGTCGCGTCCCCGCGCCCCGCGCTCACCGTTCCCGGTGCAGCCGTCGGCCGCCGCAAGCAGGCAATTGCCCGCGTGCGCCTCGTTCCGGGTTCCGGCAACTTCACGGTGAACGGCCGTGAGTTCGCGGAGTACTTCCCGAACAAGCTGCACCAGCAGCTCATCACCGATCCCTTCACCGTGCTCGAGCTGAACGGCTCGTACGACGTGATCGCTCGCATCGTCGGCGGCGGCCCCTCGGGCCAGGCTGGCGCACTGCGCCTCGCGATCGCTCGCGCGCTGAACGAGATCGACGCCGAGCACAACCGCCCGACGCTGAAGAAGGCCGGCTTCCTGAGCCGCGACGCTCGCATCAAGGAGCGCAAGAAGGCCGGTCTCAAGAAGGCCCGCAAGGCGCCGCAGTACTCGAAGCGCTAAATCGGAGCTTCCAAACATGGGACGCCTATTTGGCACCGATGGGGTTCGAGGGCTAGCCGGGGTCGATGTGACCGCCGAGCTGGCCCTCGGCCTTGCTCGCGCAGCGGCTCTCGTACTCGGGCGTTCAGCCCGAGGCGAGAGCCGTCGCGCTGTTGCCGTGGTCGCGCGTGATCCGCGCGTTTCCGGTGAGTTCATTGCCGCTGCGGTGTCGGCTGGCCTCGCCTCGGCGGGGGTCGACGTGCTCGACGCCGGGGTGATCCCGACGCCCGCCGCCGCATATCTCGTCGCCGACACCGGCGCTGACTTCGGCGTCATGGTCTCCGCCTCGCACAACCCGGCGCCCGACAATGGCATCAAGTTCTTCGCCGAGGGCGGGCGCAAGCTTCCCGACGACGTCGAGGACGAGATCGAAGCCGCGATGGAAACCGCGAACGTCGCGGTGACCGGTCGTCAGGTCGGCCGGATTCGCCGATTTGCTGACGCGGAAGATCGCTACCTGGTGCATCTGCTCGGCACGCTCGAGGGCCTCCGCCTCGACGGCCTCCACGTTGTGCTGGACTGCGCACACGGTGCGGCGGCAGGCATCTCTCCGGATGTCTTCACCGACGCCGGGGCACAGGTTACGGTTATCGGCAACGATCCCGATGGCTTCAACATCAATGACGGAGTCGGATCGACGCACCTCGAGCCCCTCGCCGCCGCGGTGCTCGAGCATGGAGCGGACCTCGGGATCGCGCACGACGGTGACGCGGATCGTTGCCTCGCGATCGACGCCACCGGTACGGTCGTCGACGGGGACAAGATCATGGCGATCCTCGCGATTTCGATGTCTCGCCGCGAGAAGCTTGAGCGCAACACGCTCGTGGCGACCGTCATGTCGAATCTCGGGCTCAAGCTGGCGATGGCCGAGCACGGCATTGAGATGGTGGAGACCGGCGTCGGCGACCGCTATGTGCTCGAGGCGATCAACGCTGAGGGCTACTCACTCGGCGGCGAGCAGTCGGGCCACGTCATCATGAGTGAGCACGCCACGACCGGTGACGGAATTCTCACGGGCCTCCATCTTGCGGCCGAGATGGTCCGCAGCGGGCGATCCCTCGCGGAACTCGCCGAGTGCATGACCGTGTACCCGCAGGTGCTCGTGAACGTGCGCGGCGTTGACCGCGCGGGAGTCCATGGTGATGACACGTTGAAGCAGGCGGTTTCTGCTGCCGAGGAGACGCTCGCAGGCAAGGGGCGCGTGCTGCTGCGCCCATCGGGCACGGAGCCCGTGGTCCGCGTCATGGTCGAAGCGGAGCATGTGGATCAGGCGCAGCGCATTGCCGACGAGCTCGCGTCGGTGGTGCTCGAGCGCCTCGCAGTCTGACACCTGAGCTCGGGGCCCGTGATTGATTCCGAGCCCCGATTCGCGGGTCGCGAACTCCGGGCCGCGATCCTGCCAGCTGCGCGATTCCAGCACACGCGCCGAGTAACGCAGCCTCGGAAGCGCGGCTGCAGCTGCGGCTACACCTTGCGGAGCAGCACCTTCTGCACGCGGTGATCAGACTCCTTCCGCAGCACGAGGCTCGCCCGCGCGCGGGTCGGGCGGATGTTCTCCACGAGGTTCGGCTCGTTGATGTTGTTCCAGAACTCGTCCGCGATCGCGAGCGCCGCGTCGTCGTCGATGCTCGCAAAGCGGCGGAAATGAGAACTCGGATTCGCGAAGGCGCTTTCACGGAGCTGCAGGAAGCGGTGACGGTACCAGCGCTGGATATCAGCGGTTCTCGCGTCCACGTACACGGAGAAGTCGAACAGGTCGCTCACCGCGAGCGGATGCTGCATCGACGGCGGTTGCAGCACGTTGAGCCCTTCGACGATCAGAATGTCCGGGCGACGAACGATCGTGTACTCGTCGGGCACGATGTCGTACACGAGATGGCTGTAGTGCGGCGCATACACCTCGTTCACGCCCGCTTTGACCTGCGACACGAAGCGCAAGAGCGCGCGTCGGTCGTAGGACTCTGGGAAGCCCTTGCGATGCGAGATGCCCCGCCGCTCGAGTTCCGCGTTCGGGTAGAGGAACCCGTCTGTCGTGATGAGTTCGACCCTCGGGGTCTCCGGCCAGCGGGCGAGCAGGTCGCGCAGAATGCGCGCGACTGTTGACTTGCCGACTGCGACCGAGCCCGCGATGCCGATCACGAAGGGGCTCGCCTCCTCGTGATTGCGCTGCAGAAATCCGCGGGTGAGCCGGTGCATCTCCCGAGCCGCGATAGCGTACTGATTGATCAGCCGGCTCAGCGGGCGGTAGACATCCGACACTTCAGCAAGGTCGAGCGGCTCTCCGAGACCCCGGAACGCGGCGATCTCGCCTTCGGTGAGCGGCATCGGGGTCTCACCGGCGAGCCGAGCCCATTCGTCGCGGTTGATCTCCGTGAACGGAGATATCACCTCGGGGCGGGTCAGCGGCTGCGTGTCCGTTGAGACGCCCTCGGGCGTGGAAATGTGCTTGGCCATCGTTCACTAATGGTGCCACTAAACTATGTCGCATGTGTGGAATTGTCGGATACGTAGGCTCGGGCGACACGATTGAGGTATTGCTCAACGGGCTGCGCAGACTCGAGTACCGGGGGTACGACTCGGCGGGAGTCGCGGTTGTCGACTCCGAGGGTCAAATCGCGGTGCGCAAGCGGTCCGGCAAGCTCGCGCGGCTCGAGGAGCTTCTTGAGGCGAGCCCGCTCGAAGCACAGGGCGCCGGGATCGGGCACACCCGCTGGGCGACCCACGGCGGCCCGACGGACGTCAACGCGCACCCGCATCTGGGTGACGACGGCAAGCTCGCGCTGATCCACAACGGTATCGTCGAGAACTTCGCAGAGCTCCGCGCCGAACTCACCGAGGACGGTATCGAGCTCCTCAGTGAGACCGACACTGAGGTGGTGGCCGCTCTGCTCGGCCGCGAGGTCGCTCGCCAGGGAGATCTCGAGACTGCGTTCCGCACCGTGGTCGCTCGCCTCCACGGCACCTTCACGCTCCTCGCGATGCACCGCGACGAGCCCGGAAAGGTCGTGTCGGCGCGTCATCACTCTCCGCTGGTCGTCGGCCTCGGCGACGGAGAGAACTTCCTCGGATCCGATGTTGCTGCGTTCGTTTCCTCGACGCGCCGCGCGGTCGCTGTTGACGAGGACAATATCGCGATCATCACGCCGGGCGAGGTGCGCATCACCGACTTCGAGGGCCGGCCTGTCGCATACGAAGAGTTCGAGGTCGAATGGGACGCGGACGCCGCTGACAAAGGCGGCTGGTCGTCGTTCATGGCGAAGGAGATCAGCGAGCAGCCCGACGCTGTCGCCAACACGATCCGCGGCCGCGTCACGAGCCACGGCGTCGAGATCCCGGAGCTGACCGCGCTGGGTGACGAGCGACTCTCGAACATCGACCGCGTCGTGATCATCGCCTGCGGAACCGCCTCCTACGCCGGTCAGGTCGGCGCGTACGCGATCGAGCAGTGGGCGCGCATGCCGGTCGAGGTGCAACTGAGCCACGAGTTCCGCTACCGCGACCCGGTGCTTTCGGAGCGCACGCTGGTGATCTCGGTGAGTCAGTCAGGCGAGACGATGGACACACTCATGGCGGTGAAGTACGCGATCGAGCGCGGTGTCACCACCGTCTCCGTCTGCAACACCCAGAGCGCCACGATTCCCCGTGAGTCCGACGCGGCCGTGTACACGCACGCGGGGCCGGAGGTCGCCGTGGCATCGACGAAGGCATTCGTCGCCCAGATCACGGCGCTGTACCTCATCGGGCTGCACCTCGGGCGAGTGCGCGCCACGCTTTCTGCGGAGGTACAGGCTCAGGCGGTCCAGCAGCTCGAGGCGCTCCCCGCGAAGGTCGCTGAGGCCGTTGACACGCACGAGCAGATCCAGCAGCTGGCGCACTGGATGGCCGACTCGCGCTCCGTGCTCTTCCTCGGGCGCCACGTCGGATACCCGATCGCGCTGGAAGGCGCACTGAAGCTCAAGGAGATCGCTTACATCCACGCGGAGGGCTTCGCGGCAGGCGAGCTGAAGCACGGGCCGATCGCGCTCATCGATCACGGCCAGCCGGTCTTCGTACTCGTGCCGAGCCCGCGCACGTCGCCGCTGATGCACTCCAAGGTCGTCTCGAACATCCAGGAGATTCGCGCGCGCGGTGCTCGCGTCATCGCTGTCGTGGAGAAGGGCGACACCGCGGTGCTGCCCTACGCCGACGACGTGGTGCGTCTCCCGCTCGCAGACGCGCTCTTCGAGCCGCTGCTGCAGGTCGTGCCGCTCCAGTGGTTCGCCCTCGAGCTATCGTCGGCGAAGGGCCTCGACGTCGACCAGCCGCGCAACCTCGCGAAGTCGGTCACGGTCGAATAGTCGATCGAGGGGCGCGGATCGCAGCGTCCGAATGGGGAGCACGTCATGATTGTCGGGATCGGCGTCGACACGGTCGACATCGCCCGCTTCGAGCGCATCCTCGCTCGCACCCCGCAGCTGCTCGAGCGCTTGTTCACGCCGGGGGAGCGCGATCGTCCGCTGCACTCGCTCGCGGCGCGGTTTGCCGCGAAAGAGGCCCTGATCAAGGCACTCGGTGGTTCCGGCGACCTGCGGTGGCACGACATGGAGATCACGAGAGATCGGGATCGGGCGCCGGCGTTCGTCGCTACGGGACGTCTGGGCACCGCGCTCGCGGGTCGCGGGGCGACAACAGCTCATGTATCGATGACCCACGACGGCGGCTTCGCAACGGCCTTCGTGGTGGTGGAGGGGGCGGCGTGACCGGACGGGAAGATGCAGCGCGCGGGGTGAGTGCCGTGGAGTCGTGGTCCGTCGCGACCCCCGACGAGATGGGCGAGCTCGGTGAACGCCTCGGGCGTGTGCTTCGGGCCGGCGACTTGGTCATTCTGACCGGCCCCTTGGGGGCAGGAAAGACGACGCTCACGCGGGGAATCGGGGCGGGTCTGGGTGTGCGGGGTCCGGTGCAGAGTCCGACGTTCGTGCTCGCGCGCACCCATCCCTCCCTGGTCGGCGGGGCACCGCTCGTGCACGTCGACGCCTACCGTCTCGGCGGATCCGAGGAGCTTGACGACCTCGACCTCGACTTCGAGGGATCGGTCGTCGTTGCGGAGTGGGGAGCAGGCATCGTCGAGACTCGCTCCGACTGGCTCGAGATCACGATCGAGCGGCCGATCGGCGCCGAGTCCGCGGGGGAAGAGCCCGCTGTCGGGGCGGAGGCGGATCCGTCGGAGGACTGGGCAGAAGCGCGCGACGAACCGCGCACCGTGACTATTACCGCGTATGGCAGCCGCTGGAATCGGGGAGTGCTGGAATGACGGAAGCGACGGCGAAGGCTTTTCCTGAGTTCGGCGATCATGTGCTGCTCGCGATCGACACCGCGATCGGCACGAGCGTCGCCGTGGGGACATCGTACGGGGTGACCGTCGCGTCGAGCGACGATACTCGCGGGCACGCGGAAGCGATCGGGCGGCTTCTCGCCCAGGCGTTCAGGGACGCTGAGGTCGATCCCGCGAAGGTGACCGGCGTGGTCTCCGGCATCGGCCCCGGTCCGTTCACGGGCCTCAGAGTGGGGATCGCTGCGGCGCACGCATTCGCCGTGGCGCGCCGCGTGCCATTGCTGCCGGTGCAGGGTCACGCGGCAGCCGCGCTCCGCGAACTTGAAGCAGGCGCTACGGCGGGCGTGCGAGTGGTGCAGGATGCGCGGCGCCGCGAGCTGTTCGTCACCGAGTTCTCGGGACTCGACTGGGCCGGGGTGCCCGTGGCGGTATCGGGACCGCAGCTGTGTGCACGCGACGCGTTCGAGGAGCACACGAATGATGTGTGGCCCGAGCGGATCCCGGGCGACGCTCTGGTGCGGCTTGCGGCGCGGAAGCTCGCAAGCGGAGGCGCGTTCGATGAGGATCGCGCGCTCTATCTGCGCGCCCCTGACGTGGCGCAGCCGGGAGCGCCGAAGCGGGTATCGACGTGACACGCGCTGACGCGACGGGCGGATCCGCCGCCGACCAGCGCCCCGACGCACCAGCCGCGCTTCGAGCTGCGACGAGCGCCGACGCGGACGCGGTGTGGGCGCTCGAGGACGCCGTGTTCGGCAGCGACGCCTGGAGCCGCGCGATGGTCGCCGATGAGCTCTCGGCGCCGCATCGCACCTACCTCGTGCTCGTCGACGCGACGGACACCGTGCAGGGGTACGCGGGGCTCCTGGCCGTCGGCACCGAGGCTGACATCCAAACGATCGCCGTCGACCCCGCGCTCCGCGGCCAGGGGCAGGGCCGTCGTCTCATGAACGCGCTTCTCGACGAAGCTGAGACGCGGGGCGTGCGCGAGGTGTTCCTGGAGGTGCGCGCCGATAATCCGGTGGCCCAGCGGCTCTATGAGTCGCTCGGTTTTGTCGAGATCGGGGTGCGCCCGAAGTATTACCAGCCCGAAGGAATCGACGCGGTCGTGATGAGGTTGGAGCTGCAGCGCGGTGGGCGCCGCGCTGGGGGAGAGGCGGGATTGTCATGACGGTGAGTGAGCCGCTGGTGCTCGGCATTGAGTCGAGCTGCGACGAGACCGGGGTGGGCATTGTCCGGGGCCGCACGCTGCTCGCCAACGCGATCGCTTCGTCGATGGATGAGCATGCGCGATTCGGCGGAGTCGTTCCGGAGGTCGCGGCCCGCGCGCACCTGGAGGCGATGACCCCGACGATCGAGCGCGCGCTCGCGGACGCCGGCGTGGAACTCGAGGATCTCGACGCGATCGCGGTCACGTCGGGCCCGGGGCTGGCAGGCGCGCTCATGGTGGGTATCTCTGCGGCGAAGGCGCTCGCGATCGCGCTCGATAAACCTCTGTATGCGGTGAATCATCTGGTCGGCCACGTCGGCGCCGACATTCTCCACGCGGAGGGGCTGCGGGAAGCCGTCGGTTCCGTCGGCGATCTCAAACTTCCGACTATCGCGCTCCTCGTGTCCGGCGGTCACACCTCGCTGCTTCTCGTGCGCGATCTCGTCGGGGATGTCGAACTGCTCGGTGAAACGATCGACGACGCCGCGGGCGAGGCGTTCGACAAGGTGGCGCGCCTGCTCGGTCTTCCGTACCCCGGAGGTCCGGAAATCGATCGTGTCGCGGCGCGGGGCGACGCGACAGCGATCCGCTTCCCTCGCGGGCTCACTCGGCCGAAGGATCTCGAGCGTCATCGCTACGATTTCTCGTTCTCGGGACTGAAGACCTCGGTTGCGCGCTGGGTTGAACGACAGGTTGCGCTGGGGGAGGAGGTGCCGGTCGCCGATGTGGCCGCGAGCTTCCGGGAGGCCGTCGCCGATGTGCTGCTCACCAAGGCCATCGCCGCTTGTCGTGATCAGGGAGTCCCGAGGCTCCTGCTCGGCGGTGGCGTCGTGGCGAACGCGCGGGTGCGGGAGCTCGCTCGGGAGCGTACCGAGGCCGCAGGGATCGAACTCCGGGTGCCGCCGCTCTCCTTGTGCACCGACAACGGGGCAATGATCGCATCGCTCGGTGCGCAGCTCGTTGCGGCGGGCCACGCGCCGTCCGGGCTTGAGTTCGGTGCCGACTCAACGCTTCCGGTGGAGACGGTCCAGGTCGTATAGCGCATTCTCGAGCTTATTTCCAGGCAACGTTCGGCTGTCCCGAAGCCGCGTGAAATACGTGCGTCGACCCTCGTCGCCCGATATCTTTGAAGGGAACTGGGGAACACTCCTCTCTGGGGACCGATTGAAGGAGAAACATGTCTGACAACCTGCCCGGCAACGAACCGAACTCGAACCCTGTGCCGCCGCCCGGGGCTTCCACTCCTCCTCCGGCGGCCCCGGCTGCTCCTCCGGCCGGAAGCGCTGCGAACATGCCTCCGGCGCCCACTGCACCGCCGGCACCCGCGTATTCCGCTGGGCCCGTGCAGCCGAAGGGCCTCGCCATCGCGGCGCTGGTGCTCGGCATTCTGAGCCTGATCTTCGTGTGGGTGCCGATCGCGGGATTCATCGGCGGTGTCGTCGCGCTCATTCTCGGCATTCTGGCGCTCCGGAAAGGCCAGCATAAGGGCATGTCGCTCACCGGCATCATCACCGGTGCCCTCGCCGCAATCATCGGTCTCGTGGTGTCGATTCTCTTCTTCGTGGGCTTGAGCATGCTCGGTGGCACACTCGATGACGCTCAGCAGGCTGTGAAGGACTGCCAGGCCGGCGCTTCGACCGTAGAGGTCGCGGGCCAGACCGTCTCCTGCGACGATCTGAGCTACTAAGTCGTCACGGATGTAGCGGGGTTCGGAGGCGACGCCTCCGAACCCCGTTTTTTATCCGCGGGCCCGTCTCCGCGGTTCGGTGCTCGCTACGATCCTTCAGCAGCGATCGCAGAGGATCGCGGCGTGCTTGCCGTTCCGATCCCTCGTGAGCACCAGCGTGCCCTCCGCCGAACCGCTGAGCTTCAGGCGCTTTCTGAGCGCGGCGGGATCGACGTCCGAGCCCCGCTTCTTGATCTCGAGTCGGCCGATGCCACGCGCCGCGATGGCGCGGCGCAGATCCTTCTCCCGCGCCGGGAGCGTCTCGATGACGCGGAACGTCTGCGCGAACGGCGTGGGCGTGAGTGAGTCCGCGGTCAGGTACGCGATCCCCGGGGCGACCATACCCGCGTCGAGCGACTCGGCAAGCTGACCGATGAGTCGCGCGCGGATCACGGCGCCGTCGGGTTCGTAGAGGAACTGCCCGAGGTCGCGCACGTCAACGTCCGCGGAGTCGGTGGCCGCGGTGAGCTCGTGCGTCTTGCCTCCTCGATGCACGAGGGCGGCGCGTCCGACGCCCGGCCGCGCCAGCGCGCCGAACCAGAGCGCCGTCTCGACGACGTGCCCGTCGACAGACACCCACTGCGCCTCGGCGTCAGCCGGGATGAGCTCCCGGTCGAGTCCCGGACCGAGCTTCACTCCCACCGGAAGCCGTTCCGCGAGACCGAAGGCGAAGTCGAGCGACGGCGAGTAATCGTCGGGCGAAGCGACGCGGCGCGTGTCGCGGTGCCCCGCCGTGCGGCGCGCCGGGTCGAGGAAGGCGCCGTCGACGCCGTCGAGTGGGGCATCCGTCGCGTTGCCCGCATGGACGGACGGTGCACTGCGACCGTGCCGGGCGGCGATGACGCTGAGGTTGTGCTCGGCCAACTTCGCGGTGAAGCCGTCGAGTTCGACCGCGAACGGTTCGATGCCGAGTTCGAGGAGCGCCATCGACTCCGTGCCGATCCCGCACCCGAGGTCAGCGACCCGCGAGCACCCCGCGGCGCTGTAGCGCCGCGCGTGCCCACGGGCGACCGTCAGCCGCGTGGCCTGCTCAAGCGATGCAGGGGTGAAGAGCAGCTCGCGCGCAAGCTCTCCGAACTTCGATTTCGCGCGCTGCCGCAGCCCTGCCTGGGTGAGGATCGCGGCTACGACGTCGGGCGAGACGCCCGTGGCGCGCAACTCCCGTTGCACTTGATCCCCGCTCGCGCCGCCCTCGAGCGCCTCGCTCGTCCGGTTGAGCAGCCCGAGCCCCTCGTCCGTGAGCAGCGCTTCCCAACCAGGAAGCGCGGACACAGCAGGAGACCCCGGAGCGACGCCCCGGGGTCTCTTCGGCGCTGCGGCCGCGGGACTCACGATCAGTACGTGTTGTACGAATCGAAGTCGGAGATCGAGCTTCCCACCGTCGCGAAGATCGTGATGAGGAAGCCGATGTAGGCGATGATGAGGAGCGCGGCCAAGACGAAGTACGCGTAGCTGATGATCAGGCCGGTGAGCGCGATGCCGCGGCCGGCATCGCCCGTCCGCTTGATCTGGTTCAGACCCATGTGTCCGAAGATGATGCCCGCGAGTGGCGCGATGAACGCGAAGATGATCGTGAGCAGAGCGAACGTGTTCGTCTTGTCGAGCGTCGTGGCGGTCGAAGCAGGGCGGGCCTGCGGCGCGGGGCGGTACTGCGGCGCGGGGGCCTGGCCCGGAGCGCCGACAGGCGCCTGACCGGGAGTGCCGGCCGGTGACTGGCCGAGATCGGACAGGGGAGTGGTCGGCTGTTCGGGGTAGATGGGCTGAGACATGCTGCTCCTCGTCGACGATGTGAAGCGACGGACCCCTTGTGGCGCCATCGCGTGGCGTACACCCTTCATTGTAGGTGGCGGCGTTCGCTGTGGGCGATCCGCACCTCTCCCGTTGGCACTCCCCTTGCACGAGTGCCAATCGGAGCCATAGACTCAGTAATAGACGCGCTCGCATCGGGCGGGCGCGAACACACTTCGGACATTGGAAAGAGGTCAACCGTGTCGGTCGCCATCAAGCCGCTCGAGGATCGTATCGTTATCAAGCAGGTCGAGGCAGAGCAGACCACCGCTTCCGGTCTGGTCATCCCCGATACCGCCAAGGAAAAGCCCCAGGAGGGCGAGGTCGTCGCAGTGGGCCCGGGCCGTGTCTCCGACGCCGGCAACCGCATCCCCCTCGATGTTTCCGTGGGTGACGTCGTGATCTACTCCAAGTTCGGTGGCACCGAGGTCAAGGTCGCGGGCGACGATTACCTCGTGCTGTCGGCTCGTGACATCCTCGCGGTCGTCGAGCGCTAAGCACGCTTCTTCGTTTCAGCGGCCCCGCCGGTCTTCGTGACTGGCGGGGCCGCTGTCGTTTGCGCGGGGGAGTGCCCGGCTGAGCGTACGGGGGAGCGCCCGGCTGAGCGAGGAGTGTCGAAGGCAGCCGCCGATCCTGCGCCGCGCTCGTCTTCGTGGCACCGTTCGCCGTCGGCGCAGCAGGGCCGTGTTTCTCGTCGTTTAGACTTGACGGCACACGGGCGCCGCACCCCGGTCGCTCGCGAGTCTCTGACCACCCTCGCACCCACAGATAGAGGTTCCATGGAACAGCGTGATCCTTTCGCGTTCACCGGTCTGACCTACGACGACGTGCTGCTGCTTCCCGCGCACACCGACGTCATCCCGAGCGAGGCGGACACGTCCACTCAGCTCACTCGGCGCATTCGCCTGAATATCCCGCTGATCTCCGCGGCGATGGACACGGTCACCGAGACGCGCATGGCGGTCGCGATGGCCCGCAATGGCGGGCTCGGCATTCTGCATCGCAATCTTTCGATTCAGGATCAGGCCGAAATGGTCGACCGGGTGAAGCGCAGTGAGGCCGGCATGATCACGAATCCCGTGACGACGTCGGTCGACGCGACCGTCGCGGAGGTCGACGCGCTGTGCGGCGAGTACCGAGTTTCGGGGCTCCCCGTTGTCGATTCGAACGGCGTGCTGCTCGGCATCATCACGAATCGCGATATGCGTTTCATCGACCCCCGGGATCGCTCGCAGGTGCGGGTGGCCGACGCGATGACGAAGATGCCGCTCATCACGGGGCCGCGCGGTATCTCCCGCGATGACGCCGCCGCGATCTTCCGGCAGCACAAGATCGAGAAGCTGCCGCTGGTCGATGAGGAGGGCCGCCTTACCGGCCTCATCACGGTGAAGGATTTCGACAAGGAAGAGCAGTACCCGAACGCGACCAAGGACGACGCGGGTCGTCTGCGCGTGGGCGCGGCGGTCGGCTTCTTCGGTGATGCGTGGAAACGCGCGGGCGCGCTGCTCGAATCCGGCGTCGACGTGCTCGTTGTCGACACCGCGAACGGGGACAGCAAGGGCGTGCTCGACATCATCGCCAAGATCAAGGCGGATCCGGCGTTCGCGGGAGTCGACGTGATCGGCGGCAACGTCGCGACGTACGCGGGCGCGCAGGCGATCGTCGAGGCGGGCGCCGACGCGGTGAAGGTCGGCGTGGGCCCGGGCTCCATCTGCACGACGCGCGTGATCGCGGGAGTCGGCGTGCCGCAGGTGACCGCGGTCTACGAGGCGGCGAAGGCTGCGACGCCGGCAGGCGTGCCCGTGATCGCTGACGGCGGTCTGCAGTACTCGGGCGACATCGCGAAGGCGCTCGTCGCGGGCGCGTCGTCAGTAATGATGGGTTCGCTCCTCGCGGGCACCGACGAGAGCCCCGGAGACCTCGTGTTCGTCGGCGGCAAGCAGTTCAAGAACTACCGCGGCATGGGGTCGCTCGGCGCCCTGCAGACGCGCGGAGAGCGCACGTCGTACTCGAAGGATCGCTACTTCCAGGCCGACGTGCCGTCGGACGAGAAGCTGATTCCCGAGGGCATCGAGGGGCAGGTGCCATACCGTGGCCCGGTTGGGGCGGTCACGCACCAGATGATCGGCGGTCTGCGGCAGTCGATGTTCTACGTGGGCGCGCGTTCGATCGTCGACCTCAAGGAGCGCGGCAACTTCGTACGCATCACCTCAGCGGGGCTGAAGGAGTCGCACCCGCACGACGTGCAGATGGTTGTGGAAGCGCCGAACTACAAGCGCTGAGCACGGGTTCGTCAGTGTCGAATGGATAGACTGGGCGAGTGAGTAACGAGATCGAGATCGGCCGCGGCAAGCGCGCACGTCGCGTGTATACCTTCGACGAGATCGGCATCGTGCCGACGCGGCGCACCCGCGACCCCGAGCTGGTGTCGACGTCGTGGAGCATCGACGCGTTCCAGTTCGATCTCCCCGTACTCGGCGCGCCGATGGACTCGGTGATGTCGCCGACCACCGCGATCGAGCTCGGTCAGCTCGGAGGCCTCGGGGTGCTGAACCTCGAGGGCCTCTGGACCCGCCACGAGGAGCCGGAAGCGCTGCTCGCGGAGCTCGCGGAGGTCACCGACGAGATCGCCGCCGTGGCGCGGATGCGCGAGCTGTACTCCGCGCCGATCCAGCCCGAACTCATCACCGCCCGCCTCAGTGAGATTCGAGACGCGGGAGTCACCGTCGCGGGCGCGCTCTCGCCGCACCGCACCGCCGAGTTCACCGAGACCGTGGTGAGCGCGGGCGTCGACCTCTTCGTGATTCGCGGCAACACCGTGTCAGCGGAGCACGTCGCGAAGGAGGGGCGCGAGCCGCTCAACCTCAAGGAGTTCATCTACGAGCTCGACGTGCCGGTGATCGTCGGCGGCGCCGCGACCTACCAGTCGGCGCTGCACCTCATGCGCACCGGCGCGGCGGGCGTGCTCGTCGGATTCGGCGGCGGCGCTTCTTCGACGACGCGCGCGACGCTCGGCATTCGCGCTCCCATGGCGACCGCGATCGCGGATGTCGCGGGTGCGCGCTCCGACTACCTCGACGAGTCGGGCGGTCGGTACGTGCACGTCATCGCTGACGGCGGGCTGGGCACCTCGGGCGACATCATTAAGGCGATCGCGTGCGGCGCGGACGCGGTGATGGTCGGCGCGGCGCTCGCGCGCGCGTCTGACGCACCGGGTCGCGGTTGGCACTGGGGCCAGGAGGCCCACCACGAGGATCTGCCGCGCGGTCGACGCGTGGCGGTCGGCTCGGTCGCGCCGCTCGCTGAGATCATCAACGGCCCCGCGCACGTCGCGGACGGCAGCGCGAACCTGGTGGGTGCGTTGCGGCGCGCCATGGCGACGACGGGGTATTCGGAGCTCAAGGAGTTCCAGCGCGTCGGTGTGGTCTACGCCGAGCGCTGATCTCGCTGTGGCACCTCGCAAACTCGAGTACCTGGGCGAACCGACCCTCGCTCAGGTCATGCGGCGACCCACGTGGATCCTCGCGCTTCTCCTCGCGCTGGGCATCGCGGTCGGCTTCGCTGCGCTCGCGCAATGGCAGGCGGGCGTCGCGGTGCAGTCGCGTGTGCAGGAGCAGGTCGACACGGAAACGGAGCGACCGCTTGTGGACGTCTCTTCCGTTGAACAGGGCGTGACGGATCGCGGAGCCGGTGTTGTGGTCCGCCTCGACGGCCGGTTCGTCGCGGGCGACTACGGGGTCGTGGCGCCCCGAGAGAACGGCGGCGAAACGGGAGCGTGGGTAGTCGGGCGGCTGCTCACTGAGGGCCCTGACGCGGAGCCCGGCGCGAACCTGGCGGTCGCGGTGGGTTGGGCGCAGAGCGTGGCGGCCGCGGAGCGTGCGGCTGCTGGGCTTGCGGCCGATCCTGCTGCCGTCTCGGATCGCTCCGTCACCGGGCGCTTCATGCCGCCTGAGGGCCCCCAGATCCCGGATCGCGACGAGGACCCGCAGGCGATGCACGCGATGACGCCTGCTGCGCTCGCGAACCTGTGGGGTGCGGTCGACGGTCCGGTGTACTCGGGCTACCTCGTGCTGCACAACGACTCCGGCTCGCGCGCGATGCTCGAGTCGGTGGACCTTGCTCCCGTCGATTCCGTCGCGCCGCTTCCGGCCGACACGGTGAATTGGTTGAACGTTTTCTACGCCATCGAGTGGGTCGTGTTCGCCGGCTTCGCGATCTTCTTCTGGTACCGCCTCGCGCGGGACGCGTGGGAGAAGGAGCACGAGCTCATACTGCAGGAGGCGGAGCAGGGGGAGTGAACGGCTGATGATCGAGAGCCTGGGCCGACTGCTTGACGGACGAGTGCGCATGCGCCATCTCATCTTCGCTCGCGCTGTCGCAGATCACGGCAGCCTCAGCCGGGCCGCCGAGGCGCTCCAGGTTACTCAGCCCTACATGACTCGCAGCATCCAAGATCTGGAAACCGCTCTTGATGTCGAGCTGTTCGAACGCGGTCCTCGTGGCATGGCGACGACTCCCGCCGGCGAGGTGTTCGTGCGTCACGCCGTCTCAGTGATCAACACGATGCGGCAGGCCGAAGAACGGCTCGACGAGATTTCGAAGGGCGTCACTCGGGGTACCGTTCGAGTCGGCGTGAACCTCGCGACTGTGCACGCTCTGCTGCCGAATGCGATCATGCGTTTCAAGGAACGCAATCCCACGATCACGGTGTCACTGGTGGAGGAGTATCAGGGCGCGCTCGATGTGATGCTCACGCGAAACGAGATCGACATGATCGTGGGCCGGCTCCCGTCCGAACGGCTCGCCGGTAATAAGTATCTGACGCTCTACGAGGATCCGCTGGTGCTCGCGGTGCGACGCACCCATCCGTTGATCGGTCGAGGCTTCACGGTGCAGTCTCTCGTGGGAATGGCGTGGATCATGCCGGCCCACTCGTCGGTGTTCAGGGGCGAGATTGATGGAATGTTCATCGGTCAGGGTCTGGAGCCGCCGCGGAATCTGATCGAGAGTTCGACGATCACGGCGTCGCGCCCAATTCTCCTGGGGACCGATGCGATTGCGGTACTTCCGAGGTCGCTTGTAGAAGCCGATCCTGAGCTCGCGCTGCTGCCCAGAACAGTGGATGCGGCTCCGCGCGTGATCGGAATCACGGTTCGAGAGGGCTCTGTGCTCGATTCCGTCCTGAGTGGATTCATCGAGGATATTGTCGCATTTGGTCGCGAGCTCGTGACGCGCCGGGCAGTCATCGCCAAGACGGGCTGAACGCCCCGACCGGCTCCCGCAAGCGGTGGATCCCACTGTTTCGTTATGTCGAGGCGCTACGGTATGCATTTTCGGCATACCCCTCCGGACTTCGGTATTCGACTCATTTCGGTGACGGCCGTCACACTTTGATGAGAATCGACTCACCAATGGAGGTCGCGATGTCATTCACCCCTGCTACTCGGAACGCAACGGAGCGTCCCGTCGGCAAGACGAACAACACGAGGCGAAACGTCGTCGCCTCGCTCATCGGAAACTCGCTCGAGTGGTACGACTTCTTCCTGTACGCAACGGCTTCGGCGGTTGTGTTCGGAACGCTCATGTTCCCGGAGGGCACGGATCCTCTGGTCGGCACTCTCGGAGCATTTGCCGGGTTCGCGGTGGGGTTCGCCGCCCGCCCGATTGGCGGCATCATCTTCGGGCACATCGGCGACCGGGTGAGCCGTAAGACCTCGCTGGTGCTGACGCTGACGCTCATGGGGATTGCAACCGCCGCGATTGGTGTGCTGCCGACCTTTATGCAGGCGGGAATTCTGTCCCCGCTGCTGCTCGTGCTGCTGCGCGTTGTGCAGGGTATCGCTGCGGGTGGTGAGTGGGGCGGCGCGGTGCTGCTCATCAGTGAGAACTCTCGAACTCGGCGTCGTGGGCTCCTCTCCGCGTTCAGCCAGAGCGGTGTGTGCCTCGGTTTCGTGCTTTCGTCGCTCGTCTTCTACCTCGTGCAGCTCCTCCCGGAGGAGAAGTTCCTGTCGTGGGGCTGGCGCATTCCGTTCCTCATCAGCATCGTGTTGCTCATCGTGGGAATCTGGATTCGCCGCAGCCTCCCGGATGAGACTGCAGCAGAGGAGGGCGAGAAGAAGCAGGTCGAGCGCCTCCCCGTCATCACCGCCTTCAAGCGTTACCCTCGCGAACTTCTGGTTGCCATGGGTCTGCGCGTTGCGGAGAACGGAGGTTCATATATCTTCCTGTCGTTCTCGGTGGTCTACGGAGTCCATGTCGGTGTTGATCGGGGGCTCCTCCTCATGTCCGTCACGCTGTCGATGATCGTGTCCTTCTTCACCTATCTGCTGTTCGGGCATCTCTCGGACAAGATCGGCCGACGACCGGTGTATGCGTTCGGCGCGGGGGCGATGCTCCTCATGGCATTCCCCTTCTTCTGGCTGCTCGACTCAAATACCCCGGGTCTTGTCGTTGTCGCCTTCCTCATAGCAAATGGCGTCTGCCACGGCGCCATGATCGGAACTCAGCCTTCGATGTTCCACGAACTCTTCCCCGCGCACGTGCGCTACTCGGCGATGTCCATGGCCCACGAGATCGCCGCTGTGTTCGCGGGAGGCCTTGCGCCTCTGATCGCGACTGCCCTCCTCCTCCGTTTCGACTCCTCTACACCGATCGCGCTGTACCTGATCCTGCTCTGCGTCGTCACGCTCGTCGCAGTAGCTTTTTCATACCGTCTGAGGTCCCGTGGCGTCGACACGACGCTGAACCGGGTCGCCGGGGTCGCGGATGAGGACCCCGAGTGAGCGAGAGCTCGGAAGCTTGTACACCGAGCGAGCTGCGAGCACCTCAACATCACCACGCACCCTCGAAGGAGTGAACACATGACCGCCTACATCACGGGTGTCGGATATTCGGAGTACACCCGGCGCCCCGATGCGGATCTCACGACGTCCTCCATCCTCGCGCAGGCGGGGGCGGAGGCGATCGCCGAGGCCGGTTTGACTCCGGGCGACATCGACGGATTCGGAGTAGCGAGCTTCACTCTGCGACCGGACCATGCGATCGATCAGGCCTGGCGGATGGGTCTCTCCGTCAAATGGCTGATGGACGATGCCAATGGCGGAGCGAGCGCAGGGTCCATGCTGCAGCATGCGGTGCACGCCATCGATGCGGGAACCGCCCGCAACATCCTGCTGGTCGCGGGTGACCTGATGGCGGGTGACGCCTTCCGCTCGCTCGTCGCGGAGTACAACTCGGCGACGGCGCATCATCTGACCCCGCTCCCGATGTCGGGACCGAACGCACTCTTCGCGATGCTCACGCAGCGGCAGATGGAGGAGTGCGGCCTGCGCTCGGAGGATTACGGTCGAATCGCGATCGCGCAGCGCGAATGGGCGGGGCTGAATCCGCGAGCGGTGTATCAGGAGCCATTGACGATGGAGCAGTACCTCACTGCGCCCGTCGTGGCGGATCCGCTCCGCCGTTTCGATTGCGTTCCGCCAGTGAGCGGAGGCGAGGCGATCGTGGTGTCCGCGAACCCCGATGGGCGAGCTGCGGTGCGGGTTCTATCGACTAGGTCGTCCTTCAATTACGACGATCAGGAGGGCAGCGGCACCGCGACCGGCGTCGCCGAGATCGCCACGGAGTGCTGGGCTGAAGCTGACATCGAGCCTCGTGACGTTGGCATCGTCAGTGTCTACGACGATTATCCTGCGATGGTCGTCGCGCAGCTCATCGACCTCGGGTTCGTCGAGAAGAACCACAGCGTCTCGGATTTCATCTCGGACCGCATCGCATCACGCTCGCTGCCGGTGAACACCTCGGGAGGGCAGCTTTCAGCTGGCCAGGCGGGGGCCGCCGGCGGCATGCACGGCCTTGCCGAGACGGCGACGCAATTGCTCGGGCGTGCGGGAGCGCGGCAGGTCGAAGCCAGGTACGGCGTCGTCACCGGCTACGGGATGGTGCTCTATCGCTACGGGGCGTGCGCAACCACGACAATCCTGGAGGCTGTCCGATGAACATCGACATTCAGACGTGCGCGGCGTGCGGTGAACACTTCTTCCCTCATCGAGCGCTGTGTCGTCGTTGCGGCGGCAGCGCCTTCACGGCAACAAGCGCCGAGCAGGGTGAGGTCGAACGCGCGACGGCGCTCAGCGACGGCAGCGTCATCGCGACAGTCCGCACCGACGTCGGCCCGTTTGTCATCGCTCGGGCAGAGGCGCCCGTCGAACCGGGTGACGTCGTCAGGCTTACGTCCCACCCAGAACTTTCACCGGGGCAGGCGTTTGTGCCGATCCGCCCCGCCAACTCCTAGAAAGGCACCGCAGTGACCGTTTCGACAGCGCAACCGCGTCCACTCACGATCCCCGAGATGCTCCTCGAGCGAGCAGAGCGACTGCCGCACGCTCCGCTCTTCCGCGGCGAGGCGGTGGAGCGCACGGCGAGGCAGATGGTGGACGCCGTCGCGAGAGCTGGCGCGCTGCTGACAGACGCGGGTGTGCGGCGCGGCCAGACCGTGGCGATGATGGCGGGCAATCGGGTCGAACTGCTCGACTTCGTGCTCGGATGCGCATGGATCGGCGCGGTCGCCGTGCCGATCAACATTGCGAGCCGAGGGGAACAGCTCCGTCATATTCTCAATAATTCCGAGGCCGAACTCATCGTGGTCGAGCCGGACCTTCTGCCGATTGTCACCGACCTCGATGGTGTGCAGCACCTGAAGCGGGTATGGGTACTCGGTGACGGGGGCGCTGAGTCTGCGCGTAAGGTGACGCACCTCAGCGTGAGTGCAGTGCCATCGAGTGAGCGCAGCGTACCGGCCGATCACTCGCATCCTTCGGATACGGCCGCGATTTTGTACACGTCCGGAACGACCGGAGTGTCGAAAGGTGTTGAGTGCCCGCACGCGCAATTTTTCTGGTGGGGCTTCAACATGAGCGACCAGCTCGGCATCGTGGCCGGCGACGTGCTGTACACGAATCTGCCGCTCTTCCACACCAACGCGCTCAACGCATTCTTCCAGGCGGTCGTCAGCGATGCGGTGTTCGTGCTCGGCCCGAAATTCTCGGTGAGCCGGTTCTGGACTCGGCTGGTCGAAGCGGAGGCCACGGTCACGTATCTGCTCGGCGCGACGGTGAGTATGCTCGCGAACCAGCCGCCGTCCGATGCGGATCGCGCGCATCGCGTGCGAACGGCACTCGCGCCCGCAACCTCGCCCGCGCTGCTCGACGAGTTCAAGAATCGCTTCGGGATTCAATTGCTCGATGGTTACGGCTCGACGGAGACCAACGGCGTCATCGGATCGACGCCGACAGCGTGGAAGGCCGGCATGATGGGGCGGCTCCGGCCCGGCTTCGACATTCGCATCGTTGACGAGCACGGGCTTGATGTTCCGGCAGGCGCCCCGGGCGAAATGCTCGTGCGGAGCACCCAGCCGTTCGGTGTGGCGACCGGGTACTATCGCATGCCCGAGAAGACGATCGAGTCCTGGAAGGATTTGTGGTTCCACACGGGGGATCGGATCGTCGCGGAGCCGGACGGCTGGTTCCGATTCGCCGACCGCATCAAGGATGTGATTCGCCGCCGCGGTGAGAACATTTCGGCAGTGGAGGTCGAGACCGCGCTGCGCGACCATCCGGCGATCTCTGATGTCGCGGTGTATCCCGTTGAGTCCGAGCTCGGCGAGGATGAAGTGATGGCTGCGATCATCGCGACGCGCCCGGTGACGTTCGAAGAGCTTGAGGAGTTCTGCGTTCCGCGGCTCGCATCGTTCGCGATTCCTCGCTTCGTTCGCTTCGTGGACACGTTGCCGCAGACAGAGAACGGGAAGGTGCGCAAGGCGCCTCTGCGAGAGGCTGGCCGGGAGGTGGCTGACTGGGATCGCGATGCGGTCAGGGGGAGGACCGCGACGAGCGCGCAGGTGCCGGTCGAGGTCTAGGCCGGATCCGCCGCCTACGCTTGTTCCACCGCGGGCGATTGCGCTTGTTCTACCGCGGGCTCGGTCGTCGCTTCGGGCGCGGTAGCAGACGCGGCCGAGTGACGAAGCGCCTCGAGCGCATCAGTCACGAGTGGCCAGTGCGAGGCCTCAGGTTCAATCGCGGCGAGATGGTCGAGCGTGCCCAGGTCGAAGAGTTGAACGTTGTCGCCCGCGGCCCGCGCCTCGGATACAAAGCGTCGAGTGTGCTCGATCGGCACCGCAGAGTCATCGACCCCGTGGAAGACGGTGGAGCGTACGCCGATGGGGAGCTGAAAACGTGGGGAGGCTGCATTCGCGACAGTCATTGGGTCGCCTTCGGATGCCGCGAGGAGGTTGCCGGCAGCATCGGTGCCCAATCGAGCTCGCCAGGTTTCGACCACATCGGTTACCGGCGCGAGAGCGAGCACGCCCGCGATGCTTGCGCGCAGTTCGCGAGCGACGAGCAGCGCAAGCTGGCCTCCAACGGAGTGGCCGAGCACGAGGAGCGGCCCGGGCAGCTCGCCCCGCGCCACCAGTGCGGCCACTTGCCGCGACGCAGCGATAGCGTCCTCGAGGATCGTGGGCCATCCGCCCCCAGCCCCGACGCGTCGGTATTCGATGTTCGGGCAGGCCCAGCCGCGTGCGGTGAGATCGGCAGCCATGGGACCCATCAAATCCGCCGAGTACTTCCCCCGCCAGTAACCGCCATGGATGAGCACGACGGTGCCGAGTGCCGCTGCTTTGCCGCGCGGGCGGTGCAGGTCGAACCATTGCTCGGAGTCGTCACCGTAAGGAACCCGGCGGGAGGACGTCCGGAACGGGGGCGGAGGCGCGGAATCCGCGGCGGTCGATACAGGCATAGATGCCGTGTCCTTTCAACAGAATACTGCTCACTCAACCGGGGGAGGCGCCGTGCCCGCTCTTCGTTCGTATGTGCGGGCCGAGGCCCCCGCTCACGAGCTGTCATGCGGCGCGGGTAGGCCCCAGCCGCTGGCGGTAGGATACAAGTCATGGTTCTGCAGCCCAAGCCCGCCGACTTCCCCCGCATTCGGAAGGCGCTGAACTTCTACAAGGTGACCTCCGTGATCACCGGCGTCATGCTGCTCTTGCTGTGTGCCGTCATGGTCATGAAGTACGCCTTCAATGTGCAGCTCTTCCTCTTCACACCTGACGGCTTCGCGCACTTCTACGCGATCGCGCCCGAGGGTGTCGAATCAGACTTCGATGGTCGCGGCTTCGATCTCTTCAAGGCGATCCTCATCGCCCACGGGTGGTTCTACGTCGTGTACCTGATCTCGGACTTCGCTCTGTGGAGCCCGATGCGCTGGGGCTTCGGTAAGTTCCTACTCATCGCGCTCGGCGGTGTGATCCCGTTCATGTCGTTCTTCCTGGAGGCTCGGATCGTACGCCAGGTGAATGCGAAGCTTGCAGAACTCGAGGCGGCCCGCGCAGGTCAGGCCTCGACTCAGTCCTCATCCGCCGCGGCCTCGGCCGCGACCTCTTCGAAAGGCTCACTGGAGCGATAATGACGATTCAGACGGAACAGCCGGGCCATCGCCCGGTACTCGTCGTTGATTTCGGGGCGCAGTACGCGCAGCTGATCGCGCGGCGCGTTCGCGAGGCAGGCGTGTACTCGGAGCTCGTGCCCCACACGATCACCGCGGAGGAGGTGCAGGAGCGGAACCCGCTCGGCATCGTGCTCTCGGGAGGGCCGTCCTCGGTGTACGACGAGGGCGCTCCGGCCTTCGACGACCAGGTGTTCGAGCTCGGAGTTCCTGTCCTCGGGATCTGCTACGGGTTCCAGATGATGGCGCGCGCGCTGGGCGGCACGGTCGGGCACACGGGCGACCGCGAGTACGGAGCCACCGATGCGACGCTCGTCGGCGACGGCGGCGTGATCCTCGGCGGGCAGCCGACCGAGCAGAATGTCTGGATGAGCCACGGCGACGCGGTGCAGGAGGCGCCCGAGGGCTTCGAGGTGCTGGCGAAGACGTCGGTCACGCCCGTCGCGGCCTTCGGCTCGGCAGAGCGCAAGCTGTACGGAGTGCAGTGGCACCCGGAGGTCAAGCACTCCGACCACGGCCAGCGCATCCTCGAGAACTTCCTCCACCACGTGGCGGGCATCGAGCCCGACTGGAACGCGGGGAACGTCATCGCGGAGCAGATCGAACTCATTCGCAAGCAGGTCGGTAACGCTCGCGTCATTTCGGCTCTGTCGGGTGGCGTGGATTCCGCAGTCTCCACGGCCCTCGTGCACGAGGCAATCGGGGATCAGCTCACCGCCGTGTTTGTGGACCACGGGCTGCTGCGCAAGGGTGAGCGCGAGCAGGTGGAGAAGGACTACGTCGAGTCGACCGGTGTTCGCCTCATCACGGTCGACGCCGCTGACACGTTCCTCGGGCACCTCGCCGGTGTCACCGATCCCGAGGAAAAGCGCAAGATCATCGGCCGGGAATTCATCCGGTCGTTCGAGCAGGTGCAGCGTGACCTTGTCGCTGAGGCGAAGGCCGAGGGCGAGCCCATCAAGTTCCTGGTGCAGGGAACGCTCTACCCCGATGTGGTTGAGTCGGGCGGCGGATCGGGCACTGCGAACATCAAGTCCCACCACAATGTCGGCGGTCTGCCCGAGGACCTGGACTTCGAGCTCATCGAACCGCTTCGCGCGCTGTTCAAGGACGAGGTCCGTGCGATCGGGCGCGAGCTCGGTATTCCCGAGGCGATCGTCGGCCGTCAGCCGTTCCCCGGTCCGGGCCTCGGGATTCGCATCGTGGGCGAGGTAACGCGCGAGCGTCTCGAGGTGCTCCGCGAGGCGGACGCGATCGCGCGCGCAGAGCTGACCGCGGCTGGCCTCGACCAGGAAATCTGGCAGTGCCCGGTCGTGCTGCTCGCAGACGTGCGCTCGGTCGGTGTGCAGGGCGACGGCCGCACCTATGGCCATCCGATCGTGCTGCGTCCGGTGTCGTCGGAGGACGCCATGACGGCGGATTGGACGCGCGTGCCGTATGAGGTGCTCGCCCGCATCTCCAACCGCATTACGAACCAGGTGCCCGAGGTGAACCGTGTCGTGCTCGACGTCACCTCGAAGCCGCCGGGGACGATCGAGTGGGAGTGAGCGCAGCGAACTCCCGCTCTCAAAGGGCACTGCGTGGAACTCGATCGCGCGGACGCGATCGAGTGGGAGTGAGCTCAGCGAACTCCCACTCGAGGCGAGCGGGAGCAACTCTGTTGCTCCCGCTCTTAATGGGCACTGCGTGGAACTCGATCGCGCGGACGCGATCGAGTGGGGGTAAATATGTAGAGGGGGAGCTCGGCTGCGGCCGGGCTCTCCCTTTCTGTACATTGAGGCAGTCATAGTGAAAGGACACGATGATGCTGGGTGACCGCATCCGGAGCCGCCGTCTCGAACTCGGCATCACCGCGCAGCAGTTGGCCCGAGACGCGGAGCTGTCGCCCGCGCAGATGAGCCAGATCGAGCGCGGGAACAGTGATCCGAGCCTCGACGCGCTGCGCCGCATCGCGCGTGCGCTCGGGACGCCGCTCTTCGACTTGTTTGCCGAGCGCGAGGAACACCCGGTGCGCGTGGTTCGCGAGGGAAATCGCATGCAGGTGAGCGCTCCGCGCGGGGGCATCGTCTATACGCGGGTTTCGCCGGGGAACGGCCGACTTGAGGTGCTCGCGGGCGAACTTCCCGCTGGGGCGGCGTCGAGCGACGAGCCCTGGGCGCACCCGCCGAGCGAAGAGTGCGTGCTCGTCTCGCAGGGAGTGCTCACGCTCGAGGTGAACGACGAGGTCTTCGAGCTGCACGTCGGGGATAGCGCGTATTTCGCATCCGCTCACCCGCATCGCTTCGTCAACCGCACGGACGACGTCGTGAAGTTCACTCTTTCCGTCTCGCCGCCCAGCTACTAACAGACCCATGAAGGAAAATCTTTCTTTAGCGTGGTGAAAATCTGATTCATTGGGGTTAAACTCGGGGAGTTGTATTCGATCTCATTCCGGATCGCGTTCTCAGAGCGAAGGAGCTCCCGTGAATTCCGCTATTACCCCTCCAAGCCTGTCCTTCAGGATCGGCATGTTCGGCGCCTTCATCGCGCCGCTCGTCTTCATCGTTTCAACAGTTGCCTTCTTCGTGATTTTCCGCGCGTTCGACATGAACGCGCTGACGGTCGGTGGGCTGATCGGCCTCTTCATCGCGGCCCCGTTCGCACGCGGCTACTCGAAGTTCTGGGACGCCATCATGAAGGGCGTGTCGTCGCAGACCTCGGTCATGCTGCTCATGCTGCTGCTCTCGGTCGGCCTGATCTCCGAGCTCCTCAAGACCACCGGCCTCTCCGAGGGCTTCGTCTGGTTGGCGCTCTCGGTCGGTGTGAACGGGGCGAACTTCATCGCGATCGCGTTCATCGCGGTCTGCGCCATCGCCATGTCGACCGGTTCGTCGCTCGGCACCATGTTCACGGTGTTCCCGATCTTCTACCCTGCGGGCGCGATCCTCGGCGCTGATCCGGTGCTACTCGCGGGTGCGCTCCTTTCGGGTGCGCTCTTCGGCGACAACCTCGCACCCATCTCGGACTCCACGATCATCTCGGCTGCGACGCAGAAGTACCGCACGAAGGAAGGCTCGGCGGAGATCCCGGGCGTCGTCGCGAGCCGCACTCGTTACTCGCTGCCGGCGGCGGCAATCGCTCTCGTGCTCTTCTGGGTGATCGGTTTCGCCGTCTCGCCGGGTGCTGCCGCAACTGAAGGTATCTCGGCCGGGGACTTCTCCGCGACCGGACTCTGGATGCTGATTCCCGTGGTCGCGCTGCTCGCGGTCGCATTCGCGACGCGTGACCTGTTCAAGGCGATCTCGGTCGGCGTGCTCGTGGGCGTCATCGTCGGTCTGATGTCGGGAGCGATGAACTTCTCGGGCGTCATTGGCGTCGACGGCGACGCCGTCACCGGCTTCCTCGTCGGCGGTATTGCGAGCATGCTTCCGATCATCGGCCTCAGCATGATCGTCTTCGCGATGCTCGGTGTCCTGCAGGAGGCGGGCGTGCTCGAGGCGATCGTCTACAAGGTCGTCGACAGCGGCTGGGTCAACACGCCTCGCCGCGCCGAGACGGCCATCGGCGTCGGCACCCTCATCACGATCACGCTGTTCGCGAGCGTCAACGGTCCTTCGATGATGGTCTTCGGTCCGCTCGCCGATCGCTTCGGCGCGAAGGTCGGACTCCACCCCTACCGTCGATCCAACATCATGGACTGCTTCGCGCTCGGGCTCGGTAGCATCGTGCCGCTCGCGAGCTCCTTCCTCTTCATCGGCAGCCTGCTCACGACCGACATGGGTGACGCGCCGGCGCTGAATCCGTTCGCGATCTTCCTTGGTGCGTTCTACCCGCTGGTGCTGACGCTCATCGCGATGATCGCGATCATTACCGGCTTCGGACGTCGCTTTGAAGGCCCGAACGGCACGCTCGTGAAGACGCAGGCCGAAGCCGTCATTGTTGAGGACTCGGGCCCGAACACCAACGTGGTCACCCTGCAGCAGACACAGGGCTTGAACGCTCTGTAATTCCTCCGACCCCGATCCTGAAACACAAAGGAGCACCATGTCCGACACCGTCCCGCCCCTGAACCCCGAGCAGTTCCGCCGCCTCTTCCCGGCGCTGGAGGACGCGCCGCACTTTGCGAGCTGCAGCCTCGGGGCGGTGTCGGATCGCCTGGCGTTCACGATGCAGCGTATGACGGGAGGCCTGCTCGACTCGCAGGCGCCGTGGCAGGACTGGGTCACCAAGATCGAGGAGTACCGCGCACTCATGGGCCGCTTCCTCGGAGTCGATGGGGAGAATGTCGCCATTCTTTCCTGCGCCTCCGAGGGAGCGTTCCAGGTGGTCTCTTCACTCGACTGGAGCGGGGCACGAAACCAGCTGGTGACGTCGGATCTCGAGTTCCCATCGGTCGGCAATGTCTGGCGGGCGCAGCGCGACGCCATCGATGTCGTGAATGTCGAGGGCATCGAGGCCGCGCTGCACGCGGACAACTGGATCCCCCTGATTTCCGAGCGCACGAAGCTCGTCTCGATTCCGCTCGTGAGCTATCACAACGGCACCATGCCGGAGCTCGCTCGGGTAGTCGAGCACGCCCACTCGGTGGGAGCGAAGGTGTTCGTCGACGCCTACCAGGGTGCGGGCGTCGTCCCGTTCTCGGCATCGGAGATCGGGTGCGACTTCCTGGTTACGGGAAACCTCAAGTACATGCTCGGACTCCCGGGCATCGCGGCGCTCTACGTCAAGGACTGCGTGAACGTCGAACACCCCGCCGGTCTCACTGGCTGGTTCGGACGCGTCAACCCGTTCGCCTTTGACGCTGCGGGAGTCGACTACCCCGAGAACGCGCGCCGTTTCGAGATGGGCACGCACGCCATTCCCTCGGCGTACGCCGCCGTCGCGGGGCTCGAGCTCCACGCGCAGATCGATCTGTCGCAGACGTGGGACCACATCGTGACACTGCGCGAGCGCCTCGCGGATGAACTCCTCGGTCTCGGCATGCAGATCGATTACCCGGGCGACCCCGCGCACCGCGGACCGCAGGTCGCGATCATCGGCCAGGATCCGGAGGTGCTCGGCGCCAAGCTCACCGCGAACCGCATCGGCGCCGCGCCGCGCGGGGAGCGCCTGCGCCTCTCGCTGCACGCGTACAACGCGGATCGAGACATCGATGCACTCGTTCGCGCACTGAGCTAAGTCGGCCTGCGCTTACTGAGTGAGCTCGCCGGAGCCGAGCTCACCAGACTTACGTGCGGCGGATCACGCCCGCACGTTGCAATCGTCGGCCTCCCGGAGCCGGGAGCCCGAACGCATAAAGGAGAAACACATGGCAATGTCAGTATCGGGCTACAACGTTGAGGCCGTTCGTCGGCGCTTCACGATGCTGCGC
Source organism: Leucobacter sp. USHLN153 (assembly GCF_037145615.1). Lineage (NCBI taxonomy): Bacteria > Bacillati > Actinomycetota > Actinomycetes > Micrococcales > Microbacteriaceae > Leucobacter > Leucobacter sp. USHLN153. The sequence continues at coordinate 353,822 of NZ_JBBCXE010000001.1, read as the reverse complement.
GACAACGCATTCACCTTCCTCGACGCTCCCGGCGGAAGCCAGGTGCCCGACGAGGTCGCCAACGCATACGCCGACAACGCGAAGTACTCGAGCGCGAACTTCGGTGGTTTCTACCCGACGTCGTACCGGGTCACGGAGGTCAACAAGGTTGCTCGCGAGAAGGCCGCAGAGTTCCTCGGTGGCGACGCATCGCAGATCGTGTTCGGCGGCAGCATGACGAGCGTCAACTTCGCGCTGACCCGTGCAGCGGCTCGCTCGTTCCAGCCCGGCGACGAGATCATCACGACGGCTCTCGATCACGACGGCAATGTCGCGCCCTGGCGCGAGCTCGCGAAGGACCTGGGCCTCGTCATGAAGGTCGCGCGCGTCGACGAGAACCTCTTCCTCGACGTCGAGCACCTGAAGTCGCTCATCACCGACCGCACCAAGGTCATCGCGTTCCCGTGGAGCGCGAACTCCATCGGGCATATGACGCCCGCGAAGGAGATCTGCGACATCGCCCATGAGGCTGGCGCCATCGCCTGGGTCGACGCCGTGCAGTACGCGGCGCACCGCAAGGTCGACGCCCGCGCCATCGGCGCTGACGTCATCACCTGCTCGGCCTACAAGTTCGCCGGCCCTCACCTCGGCATCGCTCACGTCGAGGATCGGGTGGCAAAGGACTGGGACGGCTACAAGGTCATGCCCCGCGACAACTACCCGCTCGGTAGCCGCTTCGAAACAGGTACCCAGCCCTATGAGCTCCTCGCCGGCCTCATCAAGACGTTCGATTACCTGAAGTCCATCGGCGGTTTCGAGAAGATCGAGCAGCACGAGGAGCAGCTCGGACAGATGATGATGGACCGCCTGCCCGCGGGCATCGAGGTTCTCGGCACGAAGGACGTGACGAAGCGCGTCCCGACCTTCCTGCTCGACATCCCCGGTGTCGAGGCCGAGACGGTCGCTCGTCGCCTCGGTGAGCAGAACATCGCGGTGTGGCACCACGACCACTGGTACGCGATGTCGCTCGGCGAGTACCTGCCGAAGCGCGACACCCTGCGCGTCGGTTTCGCGCACTACAACAACGAGATGGACGTCGACCGCTTCATCACGGCGATCTCCGAGTTCGCGAAGTAACGCTGAGTATCTCCGCTTGAGGGCCCGGAACACGCGCATGGCCGCGCGAGTTACGGGCCTTTGGCATGCGTACAGCTTGCAGCCCCGGCCATAGGCGGCCGATCGCCAGACGCAGACGCAGACGCAGACGCAGACGCGCCGCGGCCCGATACTTCGCATAGCGGATGGTGCTTCCAAGCGCCCGGATGCCACGCTTGTCTCATTCCGATGATCAGCGTCGAAAACGGGAGACAGCACAGGTGCGCGAAGACTTTAGAGCCGCGATGAGGCAGTGGCAAACGGGTATTTGTCTGGTCACGAGTGTCGACCCCGCAGGAGTCCCGATTGGGCTCGTTTGCAATTCCTTCGCCTCGCTCTCGCTCGAGCCACCCCTCGTCAGCTGGGCCGTCGACCACGGGTCGTCGTCGATCAACGCCTGGCGCGCGATCGACTCCTACGCGATCCACGTGCTCCCTCGCATGGAACGCCCGCTCGACCATCCGCTGATCGCGACCTTTGCGCAGCGAGGCGGAGACAAGTTCGCGGGCATCGAGTTCGAGTTGAACGCGAATGGCGATCCAGTTATCCCGGAGCTTCCCACTCGCTTCGATTGCATGCTGCATGAGCGCATCATCGTCGGGGATCACGACCTCATGATCGGCCGCCCGACTGCCATCGTCGCGCCGGACGTCGCGACCGTGTCCGCGCGGCCGTCGCTCCGACACTGAATCGCGCTCGCCCTCGGTCCCCCACCCCCCCATCTGACAGAAATGAGTACCATGATCCGCGATATTCTCAATGGCGAAGACTTCAAGCTCGGCCTCTTCTCTCCGAACTGCTCCGGGGGCCTGGCCGTGACGAAGATCCCCGATCGCTGGAGCGCCAGCTGGGAAGACAACCTCGCGCTCGCGCAGGCGGCCGAGGCCGCGGGCATCGACTTCCTCCTGCCGATCGCACGCTTCATCGGCTACAAAGGCGACACCAACTTCCACGGCTCAGTGCTCGATCCCATCGTGTGGGCAGCCGGTCTGATCGCGAGCACGAAGCGCATCAATGTCTTCTCGACGATACACACAGCGTTCAACAACCCCATGGTGATCGCGAAGCAGATGGCGACGCTCGACCAGCTCGGCGGGGGAGGGCGCGCTGGTCTGAACGTCGTCGCCGGCTGGAACCTCCCGGAGTACGAAGCTCTCGGGGCTCCGATGCCCGAAGCCCACGACGACCGCTATGGGTTTGCTGCCGAGTGGCTCGAGGTCATCGAGGAAGCGTGGAGCGCCGAGGCGAAGTTCCAGCACGACGGCAAGTTCTACCAGCTGAAGGATGCCGAATCCGAGCCGAAGCCGAAGGGCGGACGCGTTCCGATCCTCAATGCAGGCTCGTCGACTCAGGGACGCGACTTCGCTGCGCACTACTCCGACTTCGCATTCACGATCATCCCCGATGTCGAGACCGGCGCTGGCATCGTGCAAGCCATGCGTGATGAGGCTCGCGCGAATTACCAGCGCGAGGTCGGTGTCCTCACGCTCGGCCACGTCGTGTGCCGCGACAGCCGGGCCGAGGCCGAGGACTACCTCGCATACTACGCTGACGAGTACGCCGATTGGGGCGCGGTCGACTACCTGATGGGGCTGCAGGGCATGCACGCGCAGTCCTTCACGCCGGAGATGCTGCAAACGATGCGCTCACGCTTCGCTTCGGGCCATGGTTCGCTCCCGATCGTCGGCACTCCGGAGGAGGTCGCGGAGCAGATCCGCGCCGTCAGCGAGGCCGGCTTCGACGGGATGACGCTCGCGTTTGTGAATTACACGCGTGAGGTCACTGAATTCGGCCGCTCGGTGATGCCGATTCTCGAGAAGATGGGCGTGCGCTCGCCGCGAGCCTAGGATCGTTCGCATGACGCCGGCGTTTCTCTCTGACTTCCCGATCGCTCATGCGTCGAGCACGGGGCGTCTTCGGGACGCGGTCGACGGGGTCACCGGCTACGATCACGCCGTGACCAGCGGCGCAGAACGCTCTGGGCGCGTGAGAGGCACCGTGAACGGGTTGCGGATCGGCGCGCTCTCTCTGGTGTACGTCGCGTATGCGGCGCCCGTGAGCGTGGTCGGGCCGCCGGCCAAAGAACGGGTGGTGCTCGTCGTTCCCCTTGGGCCCATGCAGGTCGAGGTGGCCGGGCACCGACAAGTGATGACGGCGCCCTTCGTGCTGTCGGGGACTGCGCAGACGCGCATGATTCCGGATCCGACGGCGGGTGCCCTGGTCGGCGTACTGGCGCTATCGACGGTCACCACCTTGCTCCGCGACGCGCTCGGGGCAGAGCGAGAGTGCGCCGTCGATCTCGGGCACTCGCGGCCTATTGAACTGCATGGAGGCACACGAATCCGGCGTACGTGGGCGAATTTTGCTCAGCAGCCGACGAGTGACGCGGAAGCTCTGGTCGACGCGCTTCTCATGGGCCTCGCCCCGGTCACGATGTATGGCGGGGGCGAGGCCTTCGAGCCGTCGCCGCCGTCGTATCTGCTGGAGGCCGCCCGATACTTACGGCGGTATCTTTCGGAGCCGATCACCATCGAGAGCCTCGGCAGCACAGTGGGCATCGGCACGCGCCAGCTGCAGCTCGCCTTCCAAGCACATCTCGGCTGCACCGCTCAGGAGTACCTGCGCAATGCGCGGCTCGACCGGGCTTGGGCGGCACTGAACGATTCGCGACCGGGACGGGATCGCTCGCCTTCGGTGGCCACCGTTGCCGCGGAGGTGGGCATCCCGCACACGGGACGATTCGCGCGCTACTTCTCCGACCGCTTCGGCGTGCTTCCGTCGGAGCTGCGCGGGTAGTCGCGTCACTGCACGCAAATGGGGCGGTCGCCGGTACCCAACCGGCGCCCGCCCCATTCGTGTGTTGCGCTAGGCCGCGACGGGCATCGCGGTGAGCGCCTTCGCGAGCGCCACCCCGTCCTCGTCCGCGAGCGCCGCCTTCGTGAGGCGCGCGAGCGTCTTCGCTGCGTCCGTCTTGCCGCGCAGGCTCGGGACGGTGGCCATCAGCTTCGCAAAGCTTTCGGAGCCGTGCGCGTGCGTCGCGCCGTAGCCCTTCAGCACTCGCGGAGCCTTCGCGATTTCGCACGCGAGATCGTAATCCTCGGCTGCGACCTCGACCACGAGGTCGAGCCAGCTATCGATGGCGACCTGCTCGCGGCCGTAGCGCAGTGAGCGCGGACGCATGGGGCGCATCGACGCCATGAACCAGAGCGCACTGAACCCGAAGACCGAGGTCGTGTTGACGACCATGCCATCGCGGGTTACTGCACCCACAACCTTGCCGAAGAGCTTCGAGCGGGAGAGCGCCCGCCCGAGTGCGGTCGGCAGCGTATCCGTGATCTCGTCGACCTGGGGATGCAGGAACTCCCGCACCTGCGTCAGCTGGCCGCTGTCGGCCTTCGCCTCGACGCGCACACCTTCCATGCGACGCTTGCGCAACTTCTGCAGGGCGACGTGGATCGTGTCCTGATAGGCCATCCACAGCGCGGTATGACGGGCGACCTCGACCGACAGCGGCGCGTCTGCGCGGCCTGCGTCGAACGGGATCACCCGCGAGGCGCGATCGAGGAATAGGTCCGTATACTCCGGGCCCTGATACACCGCGGTCCGCACACAGCCGTGCACGACCATCGAGCGGGCGTCCTCCGCGAAGTTCGCGACGCGGTCCATCCGATCCGCAATTTTGGGGCCGACGAGCTGCCGGGGGTCCGAGATCGCGAGCTCGCGGTGGCGGCGCTCCTCGGCCTCGGCGGCCTCCTCCGCGGGATCCCGCGGCCGGCGGCGTCCGATGGTGACGCGCACGGGGCCGAGCCCGGAGGGCGGCGAGGGCTGCGCAGCCTCGGCGGCGGCCTCCTCCGCGGCGACTCGAGCCGCGTCGAAGCCCAGCCCGAACGCCTTCAGCGAGCGCTCGACGGCCTTGCCCGAGCGGGTGATGGTCTCCTCGAAGCTTTCGCGGGGAATCGGCAGGGCACCGGATCCGGCGAGAGCGCCGAAGAGCGACGACGAGTTCACGCTGCCCGCCTGGGCAGCGAGCGCGCTGAAGTCCGCCGCGATGAGCTGCTTCGAGCCCGCCTTCGCAGAGTTCAGCAGACTCTCGTCGTCGACGCGGCCGTCGCCCAGGTTGATCTTTTCGGTGATGGCGTAGACGCGGTTGGTCGACGCGATGAGCGTCGTGCGGTCCGGTGTGCAGAACCCGCGCTGCAGTGCGCGCCCGGCTTCCATCAGCTCCGAAGCGATCACGACGTCCACCTGCCCCGGCGTGGGGAACAGGCTCAGGATCGGCTCGGTACGGGCTGCGCCCTCCGAGGCACGTTCAGCGCGCGGGTAGAGCTCGACGTAGTACACGGTTGCGCCGGTGCGCTGGGCCACACCCGCGACCGAGGTGCTCTGCGTGATGAAGCCGGAGGACTCGCCGAGCGCGACGATCCAGTCGGCGAGCACGCCGCCGCCTTCGCCGCCCATCGCGAGGATGGCGATCGTGATGGGCCTGCGGCCCGATTCCCAGGTGCTCATGCGGCCACCTCGTACTGGCTCGCGCGACGCTCGACGGGGGAGGAGAGCATCGACATCCAACCGGAGCGGATCTTGCCGAGCAGCCGGTCGCTCAGCGAGGGGTTGATCACGACGTCCGTTCGGTAGAACGACGGGCAGAGCGATGCCGCGTGCGCGTTGGCTCCGCAGACGCCGCAACCCACGCAGCTATCGATGACGGTCGCGACCGGGTCCGTGCGCATCGGGTCCGGGTTGTCTTTTAGCGTGAGCGAGGGACAGCCCGAGATGCGGATGCACGCGTGATCGCCCGTGCAGGTCTCGGCGTCGACGCCGAAGCGCTGACGCACGACGCGCTTACCCTCCTTGATGTCCTGCTGCATCTTCGGCTTGACGCGGCGCTGCCGGTTGAGCTGGCACTCGCTCTGCGCGATGACGACCTTCGGTCCCTCAGTTTTCGTCGTGAACGCCTCGACGAAGATCTTCTTGAGCTTCGCGATGTCGTAGGTATTGTTCATCGTCTTGGCCCATTTCACCCCGACGCCGCGCACGGCCTTCTCGATGGGGTTGTCCATGGAGCGGCTCTGCGTCTCGGCCTGGCCGTAGGACGAGAGGAGATCCTGCCCGCCCGTAGCGGCGGCGTAAGAGTTGTCGACGACGACCGTCACCTGATCGTTTTTGTTGAAGACGGCGTTGCCGATCCCGCTCGTGAGGCCGTTGTGCCAGAAACCGCCGTCACCCATGATGCCGATCGTGGTGCGGTCGGCGTCCTTCGAATTGAGCGCCGAAGCGCCCGCTGAGCCGAGGCCGTACCCCATAGTGGTGCCGCCGAGATTGAACGGTTCGTTGATGCCGAAGAGATGGCAGCCGATGTCCATGCTCACGTGGTGCTCCTGACCGACCTCCTTCTCGGCGAGCTTCATTGCGCTGAAGATCGGGCGCTCGGGGCAACCGGTGCAGAGCCCCGGCGGGCGCCCCTGTACCTGGGTGGCATCGACCCGGGGCGCGAATGGGCTCGCCGGGTTCTCCGCGGGAAGCAGGAGTGAGGGCTGGGTCTCGATGAGCTGCGGCTCGTACTGCTGGAGAAACTCCGTGACGCCCTTCGTGACGACCTGCGTGGTGTACTCGCCGCCCATGGGCAGCAGGTCCTTGCCGTGCAGAGCCGTGGTCGAGCCCGCCTTGCGAAGGATCGAGTTCAGGTTCTGCTCGATGTAGTCGGGCTGGCCCTCTTCGAGGAGCAGCACGGCCTTCTTGCCCTCGCAGAACTCGAGCACCTCCTCGTCGATCACGGGGTAGGTGACGTTCATCACGTACATCGGCACGTGGGTGTTGCCGAAAGCATCGGAGCAGCCGAGCAGTTCGAGCGAGCGGTTGAGCGTGTTGTAGAGCCCGCCCTGCACGATGATGCCGATGTCGTCGACGTCGCCCTCGAAGAACTCGTTCATCTTGTTCTTGCGAATGTACTCAACGGCCGCGGGCCAGCGAGCGTGCACCTTCTCGTGCTCGTGCAGGAAGCTCGCGGGCGGGAGCACGATGCGGCTCAGGTCGCGCTGCGGATTCTCGACGGCGTCGGTGACCGTCATCGGCGGGCGCACATTGTCTTCCGCGATGAAGGAACCCTGCAGGTGGCAGGAGCGGAGACGTAGATCGAGCATGACCGGCGTGTTGCTCGCTTCGGAAAGGCCGAAGCCGTGCTTGACGGTGTCGACGATCGCGGAGATATTGGGGCGCGGATCGAGCAGCCACATCTGCGACTTCATCGCGAAGGCGTGCGAGCGTTCCTGCATGATGCTCGAACCCTCGCCGTAGTCCTCGCCGAGGATGACGAGCGCACCGCCCTCAACGCCGCCGCTCGACAGGTTCGCGAGTGCGTCGGAGGCGACGTTCAGACCGACCGTCGACTTGAAGGTCACGGCCCCGCGAAGCGGGTAGTGCACCGAAGCCGCGAGCATCGCGGCCGCGGTTGCCTCGGAGGCGGAGTTCTCGAAGTAGACGTCGAGCTCTTCGAGGATGTCGTGGGCGTCGCCCAGCACGTCCATGAGGTGTGAGATTGGCGCACCCTGGTAGCCGCCGACGTAGGCGACCCCGGACTCGAGCAGAGCCTTCGTTACCGCGAGGATGCCCTCGACGTGCAACTCGGTGCCCGCGCCTGAGCGCAGTTTCTTGACCTCGTTGACGAACGACCGTTCTGCCATGGTGGTGTACCCTTTCGCGTCATCGTTGACATGCGCTCGTTGTGGAGCCGCAGAACCAATATATCAAATATGTGGCGAACGTCACACGAGTGAAAGACGATCGGTCTCAGTAATTTTCCGTATTGACAGGAGTGGTCGCCTCAACGGCCCGGAAGCACTCGGTTTCGGAGCGCACAGGAGCCCCCTCAAGACGTCTGCGCTGCCGGTGCCCGGCGGATGTGTGCGACGAAGGGCCAAGTGGCTTCACGCCCACCGGTGATGCCCGACGGCCGGAAGATGAGGACGAGCACCATGATCGCTCCGAGCACGATGAGGCGACTGCCCGAGGGGAGCGACACCATCACGTCGCCGAACTGCAGCCCCTTTTCGAGCACACCGAGGAGGTGGCTGAGTGCCGAGATCGCGAGCGCTCCCACCACCGCGCCCCACAGTGACAGCATGCCGCCGACCACGAGCATCGCGATCGTGGTGAAGGTGAAGTCGAGCGAGAACTGCGAGGCCTGGGCGACACCGTTGAGCTGCGCCCACACTCCGCCGCCGACGCCCGCGAGCGCTCCCGAGACGGTGAACGCGATAAGCCTGTGGCGAGTCACCGTGATGCCCGACGCCGGCGCGGCCTGAATGCTGTCGCGCGAGGCCCGCAGTAGTCGGGCGCTCCGGCTCTGGCCGTAGCACCACGCGAGTGCGATGACGACGAGTGCGATCACCAGCACGGACTGCAGGTCGAAGCTGCGCGGCAGCCCCGTCATGGACTGCCCGGACTTCGGTCCGATCTGTTTGAAGTAGGTCAGCACCTGCACGACCAGCATGAGCAGCGCGAACGTCGCGATGCCCGCCTCGAGGCCGTTCAGTCGCATGAGCGCCAGACCACTGAGCAGTGCGAGGAGGCCGCCGACGAGCGCCGCGATTACGAGGGCGACGAGGGGGTTCGCCTGGGCGTCGATGAGGAACGGGAACAGATCGGGCATGATCGCTGCCTTGATGTTCGACGGGATCGTGAGGAGCGAGAGCGTCCAGGCGCCGACGGCGACGAAGGCGATGTGGCCGAACGAGAGCACGCCACTATTGCCGATGAACGTCCACATGGCGACGACGATGATGAGGTTCGCGAGCGCGTACCCGAGGTCGATGGCGGCCGTCTGAGAGAGGGCACTCGCGCCGAGAGAAACGAGCCACACGACGAGCACGGGCGCCGCGAGCGTCCAGAGCTTCGCGACGGGTTCCGGCACCGCGAACCTCGTGAGCCCCCGGCGTTCTGACTGCTGCTGTTTCATGCGCGTTCCTTCACAGCTCGGCCGGCGAAGAGGCCATTGGGGGCGATCACCAGGACTACGGCGACCAGCAGATACACGAAGGCGATCCTGAAATCATTGATCCAGCTCGGGAGCCAGGTCGTGAAGATCGAAATCGCGAAGCCGACGACGAAGCCACCGACAACGCTTCCGCCGAGTCGACCGAGGCCGCCGATGGTTGAGCCGATCAGCGCGAAGAGGGTGACCTGCACGCCGAACGTGGGCCCGACACCCCCGCTCTGGGTGGTGAGGACGAAGGCGATCGCCGCCGCGAGCACGCCGCTGATCGCGAACGTCAGGGCGATCACGACGCCGGCGCGGATGCCGAGCACGCGTGCGGCCCGGAAGTCCTCGGACGCGGCCTGCACCTGCAGGCCCATCGGGGTGCGGGTGAGGAAGAAGCGGATGAGGAGAAGGAGCACGGCGGCGAGCGCGATCGACACGATCGAGATGAGGTTGATGCGGAGATCGCCGATGCGGATCGACGCCGCTAGCCCAGGCGCAACCGCCGCTGAAATCACATTCGTGCCGAAGATCCCGTCGAAGACGCGCTGCAGCAGGATGCTGAGCCCGAAGCTCGCGATGAGGAGCGTGGCCGGTGGCTGGGAGCGGATCCACCGGAAGACCGCGACGTCCATGAAGAGTGCAAGAGCGACCGAGACCACGATTGCTGCGATGATCGCCAACGGCCACGACACGGGCCAGAGCAGGACGAGGGCGTAGCCGGCAGCGGTGATGAGCTCGCCGTTCGCGAAGTTCGCGAGTCGCATGACGCCGAAAACGAGACCGATGCCGAGTGCCGCGAGCGCATAGACAGCGCCGGTGGAGGTCGCGTCGATGAGTGCTTGGATGAGGTTCACGAGCCCAAATACGCTTTCATGAGGAGTGCCGAGTTGTGCGCGTCTTCGGGGCCGAGCATCATCGTGATGCGGCCCTCGCTGAGCACGTAGGTGCGGTCGGCCGCCGCGACCGTCTGCTGTGCGCGTTGCTCGACGATGAGCACCGCGGTCCCGCGCTCCCGAATGCTCTCGATCGAGGAGAACACCGTGTCTACCGCGGTCGGCGAGAGGCCGAGCGACGGCTCGTCGAGCGCGAGGAGTTTTGGTGCGGAGAGCAAGGCGCGGCCGATCGCAAGTTGCTGCTGCTGACCGCCGGAGAGGAGCCCGGCCTGGCGATCTGAGAATTCCTCGAGGATGGGGAAGAGGGTGTAGACCCACTGCAGGTCATCTTCGAGGCCGTCGGAGTTCGGTCGGGCGGTGGCGCCGAGCTTCAGGTTCTCCCTTACGGTGAGGCGGCTGAAGACGTTGTGTCCCTCCTGCACCAGCGCGATGCCGGATCGCGCGATGCGCTCAGTGGGTCGCCCGAGCAGGCTGCTTCCCTCGAACTCGAGGGTGTCCGCCTGCGCCCGCACCGCCCCGACCAGGGCGTGCATCGTGGACGACTTGCCGGCGCCGTTCGGGCCGATGATGCCGACGAGCTCGCCCGCGTCGACGTGGAAGTCGATGCCGCTCACAGCGGCGATCCCGCGGTACGACACGCGAAGATCGGAGACCTCGAGCAATCGCTGAGGAGTGGTGTGGTCGGTCACTCGAGTGTTCCTTCTGCAATCTGCTCGGCCGCGCTGCCCAGGTAGCTCGTGGCGAGTCTGCTGTCGTGCCGCACGACGTCGGGTGTGCCGTCGAGCACGTTCTTTCCAGCGCCCAGCACGAAGATGTGGTCGCAGCTCGAGAAGACGAGCGGCATGTTGTGGTCGATGAGGAGTACTCCGACCTCTCGTTCCGCGACCGAACGCATGGTGTCGCGGAGGTGCTCGGCCTCACCGTCGTTGAGCCCCGCCGCCGGCTCATCGAGCAGCACGTAGTCGGGGCGTGCGGCGAGCGCCCGAGCGACACCGAGGCGACGCTCGACGCCGTGGGGGAGACCGCTTGCGTCGTGCAACATCCAATCGCCGAGCTGCAGTTCGTCGATGAGGTCGAGTGCGAGTTGGCGGGAGGACTTTCTGCCGGCGCCGCACGCGAGCGCAGTCACCTCGATGTTCTCGAGCACCGTGCAACGGCCAAAAAGGTGTCCGTGCTGGAAGGTGCGCGCGACACCGAAGCGGGCGCGGCGCTCTGCGCGCATGGCGGTGACGTCATTGCCGTTCGCGACGACGCTGCCCTGATCCGGAGTGTCGTAGCCCGTGAGGATGTTCACGAGCGTGGACTTGCCGGCGCCGTTCGAGCCGATGAGGCCGGTGACCCGGCCCCGCGGGATTTCGATCGATACCTCGGAGAGGGCCTGTACGCCGCTGTAGGCGCGGGAGAGGTGTTCCCCCCGCAGCACGTTCTCGGTGCTGACGGGGGGAACCGCGGTCTGCTGCATCTTTCGTGCTACTCGCCTGCGGAGAGCAGGACCTTTTCGGGCGTGCGGGTCTCGAGCCAGGCGAGGCCGCCGTCCTTGACCTCGAGCACGCGCTGCGGGCGCTCGACGTTGACGTGCAGGTCATCGGAGAAGGACGTCGGGCCGACGAGCAGCGGAACCTCGGAGAAGCCGGTGAGCGCCTTCGCGAGCGCATCGCCTTCCCAGGAGCCGGCCTCGTCGTGGGCGAGCTGAATCGCTTCGATCGCCGAGGCTCCGGTCGTCATGCTGCCGTTCTCGGGGCGCTGGCCGTAGACCTCTTCGTACTTCGCGGATGCCTTGTTGACGGCCTCATCGCTGTCGTCGCCCCAGACGGAGGGGTAGGTCACGATGTAGTAGTCGGTGAGGTTCGGAATCGCGCCGAGCCAGAACGTGCCGTCCATGCCGAAGCCGGACACGACCGGGGTGTCGATCCCGCCATCGCGGAGCTCCTTGGCAGCCTTGCCGCCGCCCTCGCCGTAGCTGCAGTTGAACACGACGTCGGGCGTCTCGCCGCTCGAGATCTTCGACACGGTCTCCTTGATGCTGTCACCCTGTTTGAAGGTGTACGTCGCGATCTCCGTGCCGCCGAGTTCGGTAAAGCGCTTCGCGGCCGTCTCGCACTGGTTCTGCGTGTACTTGATCGAGTCGTCCTTGAGGAAGACGGCGCTCTTCCATCCCTGATCGGCGGCGAACTCCGCCATGGTGCTCGCCTCACCGGGCACGGCGTTGCCGAAGGAGAAGCCGATATTCAGCCCGCCCTCGGGGCCGTAAATGGTGTCGCCGACGCACGGCGCGATGTTCAAAATGTTGTTCTGCTCGGCGACCTGGGATGCCGGCACGGCGGTGTCGTAGTCGCAGGTCACCATGAGGACCTTTGCGCCATCGTCAACGAGACTCTGCGCCGCTGGCGCGTACTGTTCGAAATCGGATCCGGTATCGATCACGGAAAGCTCCACCTGGGCGCCGTCGATGCCACCGTTAGCGTTCAGGTCATCGACTGCGATCTTCATCGCATTCAGCGCCGGCGTGTCGAACGGAGACATGAATCCGGTTTCGGCCATTACGGCGCCGATGAGGATCGTCTCGTCGCTCGACCCGCCACTCTTCGACGCCGATTCGTCGGAGTCGGAACCGGATGCTGATGACACACAGCCGGTGAGTGCGAGGGCCCCAGCGGCGAGGGCCGCGAGCGGGAGTAGATGGGTCTTGCGCATGGGTGGCCTTTCTCTTGCGACGGGCGACTCGGCACTGAGGCGCGTATCGTCGGCTTGGGATGTCGGATCTGCGCCGAGCGACGTCGGGATCCGGGCTGGTAGAGCCCGAAGTGACGGGGGAGAAACGCTGTCGGCACTGACTAGGAGTAGTTGTATCCCAATTTCGTTACGCGCGTCAAGTAGATGTTCATAACGTTATGGCCTTCCGCGCGACTCGCGCGGGGTTCGAGGTCAGCGTGCCAGTTCCGCGCGCACGTGGGCGAAGGCGGGCTCGTCAAGCCGGGTCACGATTTCTTCGATGAGGCGTGTCGCGGGCTCGCCCGCCCAGTCGCTCGGTAGGAGCTCACGGGGGAGCGCAGGATCGCGCATCGGGAGCACGCGCCAGTCATTGAGTGCGCGAACGTAGTGGGTGTACGCCGTGCGCGGCGAAGGGAGTGCCCCTCCGTCGCGAAGTGCCGCGAAGCCCGGCTCATGGCGGGCGAGAAACGCGCGGTACCCGGCGTCGATCGCGTCGAGATCCCAAGCCTCTCGTGCAAGTTGCGAGAGCTCCTGCCCGCCGACCCGATCTCCGACGAGGAGGATGGTGTTGCTCGCGAGATCCAGGCGCGTCACGAGGTCGAGCGCGCTCGGCGCCATACGTGCGGGAGCGATCCACACCCCTTGACCGACATTCCCGAAACCCAGCGATGCGAGACGCGACCGGAGGAGGTGCCGGTGGGCGCGCTGATCTTCGGGCACTGAAAAGGTCGCGATGCACCAGCCGTCGGCGAGGTCGGCGGGCTGGCGCGAGTGCCAGATGTACTCGTCGCCCGACGCGAGCGTGTCGCGCGCGAGATCGGTGAGGCGATACCCCGTGACGGAACCACGTTTCTCGGGTTCCAACCACCCGCGCTTCTTCAGGCGCGAGACACCCGTGCGCGCGCTCGACTCGTCGACACCGAGCTCCTCGAGCAGTGCGACGATGACCTTGACGGGGAGCCAGTCGCCTACCCGGCGAGCAAATGCGCCGAGCAGCGTCACGAGGAGCGTGCGCGAGGTATTCGGGGTCATGATCGCCTGTCTCGGTGCGGTGCCAGGGTTGCGCCGGTGTTGCGATCATCACGGAAGCGTGACAACTTTGACGGGAACTCGACGGAGTGTTCGCAGATTCGAAGGAGCTTTCATGTCCCATCGGCCCACGTTTTCGCACGTCGGCATCACCGTGCCCAACATCGGAGAAGCGGTGGAGTGGTACCGCACGGTGTTCGACTACTACCTGTTGGCCGGCCCGCTCGAGGTGCTCGAAGACGACACTCCGCTCGGCGTTGCCGCGACAGGGATTTACGGCACGGGCTTCGCGCGTTTCCAGTTCGCTCACATGGCGTCACCCGATGGCAACGGCTTCGAGATCTTCCAATTCGACGCGCCGGCGTATGAGCGCCCGGATGACACGTTCCAGTTCTGGAGGAGCGGCGTGAATCACTTCGCGCTGACCGCGCCCGACGTCGCCGCGCTCGCGGCTGACGTCGTCGCTGCGGGAGGTCGGCAGCGATCGGACGTGGTGACCATCAATGAGGATCGCGGCTACCAGATCCTGTACTGCGAAGATCCCTGGGGCAACGTGTTCGAGGTCTGCTCGCACCCCTACGCCTACATCTGGGGTGCGTAGCGCGTCCGATCGCCGGGTCGTTGCCCGACCATCGCCGAACTGCTCGATGCTCGGGGAGGTGTGAAAGGCACGCAAGACGCGAAAGGCGCGGGGATCGCGGTGCTTCAGGCACTCACGCGATCCCCACGCCTCTCGGGGTGCCGCTTCATCGAGGCGCTGGCCTCGCCGAAGCGGCGATACTTACTCGGCAGAGTCGCCGAGGTACGCGACGCCCTGGATCTCGATCAGAGCCTCGGGCTGCCACAGCTTGGTCACGCCGATACCGGCCATCGCGGGGTACTCCGTCCCCGCCATTTCGCGCCACTTACGGCCGATTTCACGACCGTTGCGCTGGTAATCGTCGACGTCGGTGAGGTAGATGGTGACGTCGACGAGGTCCGTCGGCTTGCCGCCGGCCGCCTCGAGGGTGGCGAGTACGTTGCTAAACGCCTGCTCGAACTGCTCGACGATTCCGCCCGGCACGATCTTGTAGTCGGCGTCGAGGGCGGTCTGCCCGCCCAGGTAGACAAACGGGCCCGCCTTCACGCCGTGGGCAAAGCCGATCGGCTTGCACAGCTGCGGGGGATTGATGACCTGACCTGACATCTTTGTCTCCATCTCTGTTGCGAGTGATATATCGAAGTTGTGACGTTCGTGAATATTCTGTCATACTGTCACCGAATCGGCGAATGCAACTCGACCGATGAGCTGAGGAACGAGCCTCACCGAACCTACGGGAGCGACGATGCACTTGGGGACACTACGTACAGCGAGCGGAAGCACATTCGCGGCCGTGCGCGACGGAGCGGAGTGGATTCTGCTCGACGCAGGCGATGTCGGTGCGTTGATCGCTGACGAGAGCTGGCGTGATGTCGTCTCCGCGGCCCGTCAGGATGCCACGCGCAAGCGGATCGCGACAGACGCTGCAGAACTCGCCGCGCCCGTGCTGGAGCCGCGGAAGATCCTCTGCTGCGGGCTGAACTACCTCGACCACATCGCTGAGGCGGGTCGCGAGGTCCCGGAGTACCCGACGCTGTTCGCGAAGTTCGCGGACACGCTCACCGCGCCGCTCGCCGACATCCACATCGCGGGTTCGGAGAAGGTCGACTGGGAGGCGGAGCTCGCGGTCGTCATCGGGTCACGAGTGCGGGGCGCGAGCCGCGAAGAGGCCGAGGCCGCGATCCTCGGGTACACCGTCGCGAACGATGTGTCGTGCCGCGATTGGCAGTCCCGCACGCTGCAGTGGTTGCAGGGCAAGGCCTGGGACCGCACCACCCCGATCGGGCCCGTCATCGTCACCGCCGACGAGATCTCCCCCAAGGAGGGCCTCGACATCACCGGCGAGATCGATGGCGTCGTCATGCAGCAGAGCAACACTCGTGAGCTCGCGTTCGATTCAGCGGACCTCGTCGCGTATATCTCCCAATTCACCGAGCTCGGCCCGGGAGACATCGTGCTCACGGGTACTCCCGGCGGCGTCGGGCTCGGCATGCAGCCGCAACGCTGGCTGCGCGATGGCGAGGTGCTGACGACGCGAATCGAAGGTATCGGAGAGCTGCGAAACACCATGCGGATCGCGGCAGGTTCAACGGAGGAGACGCAGTGAGCAGTATTGAGATCGAACGCGCGAACGAGCCGAACGCGAAGCGGTTCCTCGCGGCGATCGAGTTGTCCGAGTCCGAGGCGCGCGTATACGACCGCGCGTTCGAGGTGATCCCGCAGTACGTCCCGTGGCCGAAGGCTTACGGTGGAGATTCGGTGGCGCAGGCGGCGGCGGCCGCGCTCGCGACCGTTGGCGAGGACCGCGAGCTGCACTCGATGCATAGTTCGTTCCTGCGGCCCGTCGAGGTGGGGGAGCCCGTGCGCTACGAGGTCGAACTCCTGCGCGACGGGCGCGGGTACTCGACCCGGCACGTTCGCGGGTATCAGCAGGAGAAGGTCGTCTTCCTGACCACCGCATCATTCCAGGTGCCCGAGAACGGGCCCGAGTACGCGCCGACCATGCCGGACGCGCCGGATCCCGATTCCCTGCCGAGCTCCGCGGAGTACATCGACGGTCGCGGCCTCGGCGATTCCGCTGCCGGTGACTACTGGGCCCGCGGCCGTAGCTTTGACATGCGTCACATCCCAGGACCGGTCTACTTCGAGATCGAGGGCGAGCAGCGTCCGCACCAGGCTATCTGGGTCCGCTCGTTCTCGGAGCTTCCGGCAGACCGCCGAACGCAGCAGCTCGCCCTGACCTACGTCTGCGATTACACGATCTTGGAGCCCTCCCTCCGAGCGATCGGTGCCCCCTGGTCGACCGAGGGCCTGGTCACCGCCAGCCTCGATCACAGCATGTGGTTCCACCGACCGGCGCGCGCCGACGAGTGGGTGCTCTACGCGCAGGAGAGCGCGGGAGTGCAGGGGGGGCGCGCCCTCAACACCGGTCGCTTCTTCTCCCGCTCGGGCGAGCTCATCGCGACCGTCGCTCAGGAGGGCATGATCCGGCTCCCCTGAGGAGCTTCCCTGATCCGCACGACACCGCTTCACACCACCGTCGCCTCTCAATGGGCGGCGGACCAGATTCCAAATGCAGAAAGGACCCCGGCATGGGAAAGAGAATCGCCGTCATCGGAGGAGGCCCCGCGGGGCTGTACTTCGCCGTCCTCGCCAAGAAACTCGATCCGACTCACGACATCACGGTGTGGGAGCGTAACGCTCACGACGACACCTTCGGATTCGGCGTCGTGTTCAGTGACGAGACGCTCACCGGCATTGAGAACGCCGATCCCGAGTTCTACGAAGCGATGCAGCAGAGCTTCGCCCGCTGGAGCGACATCGACATTCACTTCAAGGGCGAGGAGATCGTCGTCGGTGGTCAGGGCTTTGCGGCAACCAGCCGCAAGGAACTGCTCATCCTCCTGCAGCGTCGCGCAATGGAGCTCGGCGCCACCATCCACTTCCAACAGGAAGCGCCGGATGTCGATGAGCTCGCCCGCGACTACGATCTGGTGATCGCCTCCGACGGCATCAACTCCCGGATCCGCCCGCACTACGCGGAGTCGTTCCAGCCGTCGCTCGATCCGCGCAAGTCGAAGTTCATCTGGCTCGGGCTCGACCGTGCAATTGAGGCGTTCACCTTTCACGTCAAGCACACGCCGTGGGGCATCATCCAGGTGCACGCCTACCCGTACTCGGCTACCGAGAGCACCTTCCTGGTGGAGATGCACGAGGACGTGTGGCGCGGCGCCGGCTTCGACGCGAGCGAGTCGAAGACCTTCCCGCCCGGTGTGAGCGACGACGAGTCGGTTGCGAAGCTCGGTGAGATCTTCGCCGAGGAGCTCGACGGCGCGAACCTGCTGACGAACAATTCGAAGTGGATCACGTTCAACACCGTGCGCAATGAGAAGTGGAGCCACGAGAACGTCGTGCTGCTCGGCGACGCCGCGCACACCGCGCACTTCTCGATCGGATCGGGCACGAAGCTCGCGCTCGAGGATGCGCTCGCGCTCGCCGCGAACCTGCACGAGCAGCCCGACGACATTCCCGCGGTGCTCGAGGCGTACGAGGCCGAGCGGCGCCCGGTCGTGCTCTCGCTGCAGCGCGCTGCGCAGGCATCGCTCGAGTGGTTCGAGAACATCGGCCAGTACGCGGATCAGGAGCCGGAGCAGTTCGCCTTCAACCTGATGACGCGCTCGCGCCGCATCACCTTCGAGAACCTCGAGGTGCGCGACCCCGAGTACGCGGAGCGCGTGCAGCTCGATTTCGCGCAGAGCGCCTCGGGCGAGAACATCCCCGCCATGTTCCAGCCCGCGCGCATTGGCAGCGTCGAGCTGAAGAACCGCGTCATCGTCTCGGCGATGGACCAGTACACGGCTGAGGAGGGCGTCGTCAGCGACTACCACCTCGTGCACCTCGGGAGCCGCGCCATCGGCGGTGCGGGGCTCGTGATGACCGAGATGATCGCGCCGTCGGCCGACGGACGCATCTCGCCGGCTGACGCCGGTCTCTACACCGATGAGCAGCGTGACGCGTGGAAGCGGATCGTGGACTTCGTCCACCAGAACTCCACGGCGAAGATCGGTGCCCAGCTCGGGCATTCGGGTCGCAAGGGCTCCACGAAGGTCATGTGGGAGGGCATCGACGAGCCGGTGGAGACCGGGGGTTGGGAGCCCATCGGCCCATCCTCGATTCCCTACGGCCCGGGCAGCGCGACGCCGCGTGAAGCGACGCGCGCCGATATGGACCGCATCACCGCGGACTACGTGGCCGCGGCCCGCCGTGCGGGCGAGGCTGGCTTCGACCTCGTCGAGCTGCACGCGGCGCACGGCTACCTGCTGTCGTCGTTCCTTTCGCCCATCTCGAACACGCGCACCGACGAGTACGGTGGCAGCCTCGAGAATCGTCTGCGCTACCCGCTCGAGGTCTTCGACGCGGTGCGCGCGGCGCTTCCCGAGGAGACCCCACTGATCGTGCGCCTCTCCGCACACGACTGGGTGCCGGGCGGCAACACCGACGATGATGCGGTCGAGATCGCGGCCGCGTTCATCTCGCGCGGCGCCGATGCGATCGACGTCTCCTCGGGCCAGGTCGCGAAGCACGAGAAGCCCCTGTTCGGTCGCAGCTACCAGACGCCGTTCGCCGACAAGATCCGTAACCGCGTTGCGGAGCGGGCGGGAGTCCCCGTCATCGCGGTGGGCGCGATCTCGTCGTACGACGACGTCAACTCGCTGCTGATCGCGGGTCGTTGCGACTTCGTCGCCATCGGACGCACGCACCTCTACGATCCGCACTGGACACTGCACGCCGCGGCAGACCAGAATTATCGTGGGGACGCCGCGTCCTGGATCAACCAGTACCGCGCCGGACGGCGGAAGCCTCCGTCGGCGCGTACCGATGCGATCCGCCCGCGGCTCGAACTGCTCAGCACCGCCCCGGTGATCGATGACACGCACACCCGGTGGGTGGGAGGTCGCACCGTGCCGGCGGGCGAGCGCGAGCCGGTCGCCGTGTCCTAACCGATGTACCGTGATCCGCTGGGCGGGCGCTGTCGCCCGCCCAGCGGATCACTGATCCCGAACCGAACAATCTCAATGAGGAGTACCGAATATGACCAGCACCGTTGACATTGCCGCCGCACTCGCCTCGGGAAGCGTGCGCATCGTCGATCTGACGAACACGCTCTCCGCTGACACCCCCACGCTGCGGCTTCCCGACCCCTTCGAGAATCTCATCGACTTCAGCCTCGAGGAGGTCAGCCGCTTCAACGAGCCCGGCCCCTTCTGGATGCACCACAACATCCACACGGGCGAGCACATCGGCACGCACCTCGACGCCCCCGTGCACTGGATCAGCGGCAAGGATGGGAAGGACATCGCGAGCATCGAGCCCGAGCGTCTGGTCGGCCCCGCGGTCGTGCTGGATTTCACGGCTCAGGTCGAGCAGGACCCGGACTACCTCATCACCGTCGATGACATCAAGGCGTGGGAGGCCGAGCACGGCGCGCTGCCGGAGAACGGTTGGGCGCTCTTCCGCACCGGTTGGGATCGCTTCGCGGACGACAAGGAGGCGTTCCTGAATGCCGACGAGAGCGGCTCGCACACTCCGGGCTTCACGGCGGAAACCGCCAAGTGGCTCGCGGAGGAAACCAAGCTCTCGGGCGTCGGCGTGGAGACCGTGGGAATCGATGCAGGCCGCGGCGCCGAGCTCGATCCGCCCTTCGCGATGCACTACCACCTGCTCGGCAACGACAAGTACGGGATCACCTCGCTGCAGAATCTCGCCGAGCTTCCCGCGACCGGTGCCGTGATCGTGGTCGCGCCGCTCCCGATCGTCGGCGGCGGCGGCAGCCCCTCGCGCATCTTTGCGCTCGTGAACGGCTGATTCCGCGAGAACTTCGGAAACTGCAACAGGCCCCCGCTTCGTGATGAAGCGGGGGCCTGTTGCGTGCTGTCGGGGTGCGGCGGCTCGGCCGGACGGGTCAGCGCGTCTTTCCGGTGATGATGCGCTGCGCGACGATGTGGCCGGATCCCGCCCCCAGGCCCGGGCCGGGGTGAGTCGCCGCACCGATGTGCCACACGCCGTTGACGGGCGTTTGGTGGCCGGCCGCTCCCGGGTACGGGCGCCACAGCAGGTTCTGGTCGAGCTCTGCGGATCCGGCGTACGGATCGCCCGCAATCGCGTTAGGGTTCGCGCGTTGCAGGTCGGTCGGCGCGATGATGTCGCTCGCGAGGATGGACTCGCGTAGGCCGGGCGCGAAGGTCTCGAGGCGATCGAGCACGCGGTCGACGTAGCGCTGCTTCAGATCTCCGCTGTCCCAGCCGCCCGTGACATCGATCTCTCCGCCCGCGTCGCCGATCGGCGCGAACGGCACCTCTTGGAGCTGCAGCCACAGGGTCGCCTGGCCCTCGGGCGCGCGGCTCGGGTCAATGACGCTCTGCTGCCCGACGACGATCGTCGGTTCGCTCGGCAACAGGCCCGCCTCGGCTTGGGCGCAGGCGATTCCGGTGCTGCCCGACCCGTCGCTCACGTGCACGAGCGGGGTCGCCCGCAGGGCGGGATCCTCCCACTGCAGCGGACGATCGAGCGCGAAATGCAACTGCATCGCAGCCCGCCCGGGTCGGTAAGCGGGCGCGTCGGTGCGCTGCTTCGTCACCTGCGGGGACGCCGCGAGCAAGCGTCCGTACAGCGCCTCCGGGGCGACGCTGGCGAGCACGGTGTCGGCCGGGATGAGGCCGCTCGATGTGCGCACGCCCATGACCTTGCCGCCCTCGACGACGATCTGCTCGGCCTCTTCGCCGATGCGGATCTCGACGCCCGAGTCGCGGAGCAACTGCTCGAAGGCGGTCAGAAACTTGCCGGCGCCCCCGGTCACCACGGGCAGTCCGAACTGATGCATCGCGGCGGCGAAGACGGGGATCATCATTCCGCCCGTCGCGTGATCGGGGCCGAGACCT
The DNA here is from genome assembly GCF_037145615.1 of Leucobacter sp. USHLN153. Taxonomy (NCBI): domain Bacteria; kingdom Bacillati; phylum Actinomycetota; class Actinomycetes; order Micrococcales; family Microbacteriaceae; genus Leucobacter; species Leucobacter sp. USHLN153. Next base: position 332,558 of record NZ_JBBCXE010000001.1, on the reverse strand, counting down.
GAGTGGAGACCCCACGGCGTCCACAGTGCGTCGACCTCCCATCCGGCGAAGTTCCGCCGGATGAAGCTGCGCGCGCTCGACAGCGAGTCCCGCGCGAGCGATTCGATACCGCTCGGCTTCAGCGCACGAAGCGCCTTCCACGCCAGGCCGCCGAGCACGCGCTTCGAACCGAGCTCCGCGCCGAGCGCCCCGAAGATGAACGGCGCCCGCGGCCCGAAGGTATCGAGCATGCGCAGATACGCGTCCTGGTCCTGCTGCTGCGAGAATCCCGAGGCGGTGCGCGCGGGGTCGCGGTAGGCGATCGTGGTACGACGCTCGCCCTGCACATTCGAGGTGCTCGCTGTCACCGCATCGTCGCTGTTGCTGTACTCGAGACCGCGCTTCGCAAGTTCCGGCCCGAGCTCGCCGTACGCCGCACTCGATACGAAGAGCGGATGCCACGACGAGTAGGTGTCGTGGAGGAACCCCGGAAGGGTCCGCTCCGCCTCAGCGGCGACAAAACCCCCGATCCGGGCGTTCCGCTCGACGAGTACCGTCGAGACCCCGGATCGAGCGAGCTCTGCCGCCGCCACCATTCCATTGATACCGCTGCCGATGACGACCGTTGTCATGAGCCCTCCGCTTTGTGGGTTGTGGTGTCATGATATCGGCCGCCGTGGAAGACGAGCGGTTCTGCGGAGGTGTGTGCATAACGGCGGATGTGGCCGATGTAAATGACGTGGTCACCCGCCTCGTGCCGGGCGACGGTTTCGCACTCGAACGTCGCCAGGGTGCCCGGGATCAAGGGGAGGCCCGCGATCCCCTCGCGCACCTCCACGCCCGAGAACTTGTCGCTCGCCCCCACCGCGAACCTGCGGGAGAGCTCGTGCTGATCGCTCGCCAACACGTTGATCGCGAAGTGGCTCGCCTCCTCGAAGGCCGGCAGGCTCCTCAGGTGGCGCCCCGGGCACCACAGCACCAGCGGGGGATCCATCGAGAGCGACGTGAACGAGTTCGCCGTGACCCCGACTCGCTCGCCACTCGGCGTCGTGGTCGTGACGACGGTCACGCCGGTAGCGAACTGTCCGAACGCGCTGCGCAGATCGCGGGCGTCGAACCCGGGCGCATCGGTCTCGATGCCCGTGTGCTCATGGGCGCCCGACTGCTGGTCGATGCTCGCGTGGTCGATGCTCGCGGCCGCGAGCGACGAGGCGGTGGGGTCTTCAGTGATCGATTGCATGGGTGATCCTTTCTCTCGCTCGGTAGGGATGGAAGCTCACGCCGCGCGCGGAGCCTCCGCGCGCGAGGCGACCTCGGCGAGGTAGCGCTCGCTGCCCTCGGGGTTCAGGAAGTAGTCGCCGTAATCGACCGGATCGACGAAGCCGTTGGCGAAACGGTGCGCGATCTCGGGGTACTGCGCGGCTGCACCGAGCAGCTGCAGCACGTGCGGGGGTGGCGGCATGAGCAGTGCGTTGGTCCAGTCGACAGTCGGCTTGATGCGCGCCCAGAAGCGCTCGAAGGTGTTCTGCTGGAAGGCGCGATCGTACGGCAGGTTCTCGTGGTCGAGGATCGCGTCGAGGTAGGCCTGTGCGCACTTCGAGGCGTTGTTCGAGCCCTGGCCGGTGATCGGGTCGTTGAGCACGACGACGTCGGCCATGCCGAGCACCGTGCGGCCCGACGGGAGCTGCATGACGGGCTGGCGTACCGTGGGTGCGAAACGGCCCTGCAGCACGCCGAGGTCGTCGGTGAGGCTCGCGTTCTCAGCCCGCTCCGCTTCCCACGGCAGGTAGGTCTGAAGGAAGTCGATCGACGCGTCGAAGTGCTCCTCGGGCGTCAGGCCCTGCCAGCGGTCGAGCGGGCCGCCGGGTACACCCTCGAACACGAAGATGTGGCACGGCCCGGTGATCGTCTCAGCGGGGAAGACGAAGAACTCGCCGACCCCGGGAATGAGGTTGAACGCGACGCGTGAGAAGTCGGGCGAGGGCTCGAGGTCGTTCACGTACGTCAGTGCGAGCGCGCGCTGAGGTTCGGCGTAGGTGCTGCGCGCGTCATCCCTGACGAATGCGCGGGCGATCTCGCCCTTGCCCGCGGCGACGATCACGAGCTCGGAGTCGTCAGAGTAGCGTTCGAGCGCCGCGATGTCGGCCTCTTCGTACACGACCTCACCACCACGCTGCACGAACAGCTCGATGAGCGCGGGGAACTTGATGCGCTGGTCGATCGCGTACGCCGGCGCATCGAGGCGGCCCGCCCAGCTGAAGAGCTGCTCGCCCGGCTGCTCGGGGTGCGGCACGGTGAACCCGATGCCCTCGACCGGGGGAGCGTCGGGCCAGAGGTTGATGCCGACAGCGCGCTCGTACTCGAGCGACTTCGAGAACATGCACTGGCTCGACGCTACGCGGCCGGCGCGGATCTGCTCGGGCGTCCGGTCGGAGATGAGGCGCACCTGGTAGCCGTGCAGGAGGAGGCCGAGGCCGAGCTGCAGGCCGGACTGACCGGCGCCGACGATGGTGATACGACGTTGTGACATGAGAAGGCCTTTCGAAGAGCGGTGAGGGGAGGGAACGAATCAGGGGGCGAGGAGCGGAATCGCCGGGCTCTGCCGCTCCGGGCCGAGTGCCGAGTACCCGCCGTCAACGGCGTAGTCGGCGGCGGTAACGAAGCTCGCGGCATCCGAGGCGAGGAACGCGACGACCTGCCCGACCTCCTCCGGTCGGCCCAGGCGGCCTCGGATATGGAAGTCGGACGCCACCCGGTCAGCGTGGTCGAGGTTGCCCTCGGAGACCCCCTCGATCACGTTCGACCAGGTCCAACCCGGGCTCACGGAGTTCACGCGGATCCCGTCGGGCGCGTAGTCGAGCGCCTGCAGCCGCGTGAGTTGCAGCAATGCCGCCTTGCTCACGGGGTACACCCACCGACCGGTCTGCGCGATCCCGGAAGAGATCGAGGTGAAATTCACGATGCTGCCGTGACCGCTGCGCGCGAGAAGCGGCCGCGCCTCGGCGGAGACCCGCGCCGCGCTCACAACGTTGACGTTCAGCCCCGCGAGCCAGTCGGCGCGCGACGTTTCCGCGCCCTCGTCGAGGTACGTAGCCGCGAGGTTCACGACGATGTCGAGCCCGCCGTGGCGCTCGCCGATCCCCGCGATGAGGGCGGCCACGGCGTCGTCGTCCGTGATGTCGCTGCGCTGCGAGTCCACCTCGCTCGGCAGCGCGGCCAACCCGGCATCGTCGATGTCCGCGACGACCACGGTCGCCCCGGCGTCGCGCAGGACGTCGATGACGCCGCGACCGATTTTGGTGGCACCTCCGGTGACGAGTGCGACACGGTCGGTGAGTTCGTGCATGAACTGCTCCTGTTCTCCAGTGAACGGCGACCGTGGAAAGCCGGCCGCGGCATCGTTATGCTTGGCTCCATCACAGCGGAGGAGCGCAAGGGTGCGCTATCCAGTGGGCGCAGACCCTATCCGCTTGACGAAGTTCTCCAACGAAGGGGAGTGAGATGGGCGCACCGATGCGTGCCGCGCTGCCGCGTGGTGCCGACGTGCTCTCGCAGCGTCCGGCCGCTCGCGCCGACACGGTCGAGGAGGCGCACGCGACCGTTTCGCGAGTGTTCTGCGAGCACCGCCTCGCGCCGCTCGAGCGAGGCGAGGTGCGGATGACCCTGCGGTCCGCGCACGATTCCGGCGTCGGAATCGACCTGCTCGACTACGGCGAAGCGGTGAGCATCAACGTGCCCAGGGGGCTCGAGAGCTTCCACCTCGTGCAGATCCCGCTGCGCGGTCGCGCCACCCTCGAGGCCGGGCATGCGTTCGTCGACTCGTCGCCCAGCGTGGCAACGGTCCCGCCGCTCGATCGTGACTTCCGCATGCGGTGGGACGCCGGTGCGCCGACGCTCATTCTGTATGCGGATCGCGAGCGGCTGCAGGCGGTCGCCCACGCGATGTACGGGGTCGATGCGGATCGGCTGGAGCTCGCGCTCCAGCTTAGGCTCGATACGCGCGAGGGGAGCGACTTCGTGCGCGCGCTCGTCGAGCACCATGAGGTACTGGAGCGTCACACCAGTGACGGCACCTACGCGCGTCGGCTCAGCGCAGAACTGCTCCTCACCCGACTGCTCACGGCGGTCGAGAACTCAGTGAGTCGCTCGCTCGGTGTCTGGTCGGCGGCCCCTGAAACGTCCGCGGCGCACCCCGACCACCTCGTGAAGCGATTCGAAGCGGCGCTCGAGGAGGGAGTGGCGCAGGGCGTCGGCGTCGTCGAACTCGCGCAGCAGCTCGGGGTGCCGCTCCGCACCCTGCAGAGCCACGTCCGCGCCGCGCGGGAGACGACACCCACGGCGCTGTTGCGAGACGCGCAACTCCGGCGCGCGCGCGAGTTGCTCGAGGCGGCGGATCCGCTGCGCGACACCGTCACCGCTATTGCCCAGCGTGCCGGGTTCTCCCATCTGGGGCGGTTCTCGATCGAGTATCGGAGGCGCTTCGGCGAGACACCGGGCGAGACGCTCAAGCGATGAACCTCCGATGAGCGATACGGTGCTGGAATGAGCGGCACTCTGAACTCAGTCACGAAGGCGCTTGAGGTGGTGCACCTCCTCCGCGATCGTGGGCCGATGCGCATCTCCGAAATCGCCGCGGAGCTCGGTGTCGCCGTGTCGACCGCGCACCGACTTGTCGCGACGCTCCGTGAGCAGCGTTTCGTGCGGCAGGAGGCCGACGGCAAGCGCTACGAGTTGGGCCCCGCGATGCTGTTCACGTCGACGGTGTCGGCGCTCGAGCACTGCGTGGAGGTGAGCCGCCCGGTCATGGAGGCGCTGCAGCGCTCAACGGAGGAGACCGTGCATCTCTCCGTGCTCCGGGGGAGACGCTGCCTGTTCGCGGCGTCCGTGGAATCGCAGCGGCTGGTGCGGGTGACGAGTCGCGTGGGGCAGGGGCCGGCCGCGCACACGGCCGCGGGCGGGAAAGTGCTGCTCGCCGCGCTCTCGGCGGACCAGGTGCGAGAGGTGCTGCTGCGCGAGCCCCTCGAAACCCCCACCGCGTCGTCGATCGGGGATCCCGACCGCCTCTGGGACGAGTTGGACGCGGTAGCGCGCGCCGGCTTCGCGCGGAACCGCGGAGAGTCCGAGCAAGATATGTACGCGCTCGCCGTCCCGGTGCGGCGCCCGAGCGGCGAGGTCATCAGCAGCCTCACGATCGCCGCACCGCTCTCGCGCATGGGCGCGCTCGCCGCGGGAACCGAGCTCTCGGCGGGTGAGGCCAAGCTGCTCGCCCAGTTGCGGGCGGCGGCCGGGCGCATCGAGGCGCATCTGGCGTATTGACGGCGGGGCGGATCGCGCTGCGCCGATCCGCCCCCACTTGACCCGCGGCCTGCGCGCGCTCACTCCCGCACTTTTCCCGCTATACGGAAAATGCGATCACGAGTTTCCTTCTGCAGGTACCTTCAAAGTACGCAACCTCGCTTCCACCGGCGGACGCGAGGTGGAAGCCAAGGAAGGATCCACACATGTCAGAAGAACTCGATCCCAAGGGTCGCCCGTTCAAGCGCATCAGCGTGCAGCGCCGCGACGAGCTGCCCCTCGCGCCCGGCCAGACGAGCAAGGCAAAGCGCTACTCGGGCGTCTCCGTTGAGAACACCGACGTTGTCGACCTCTGGTTCGGCCGCGTGCACACGGGCGTCGGTGAGCACTCCGATCCGCACCACCACGGCGAGGCCGAGACCGGTGGCTTCGTCTACCAGGGCCGCGGGTACATCCGCTTCGGTGAGCGCTACGAGGAGATCATCTACTTCGAGGAGGGCGACTTCGTTTACGTGCCGCCCTTCGTGCCGCACATCGAGGGCAACGTGAGTCGCTCCCAGGAGCTCATCTGGCTCACGACTCGCAACCCCGACAACATCGTCGTGAACCTCACCGACCAGGATGTCGCCGACATCGAGCTCGAGTACCGCGACTGATCGCTCGCCGTCAGTAGTAGATCCGCCGTCATCAGTACACACCCTCCGCGAGTGGTGCTGTTGGCGGCGGATTTGCTGTTGCAGGAGGCGAGACGCCGCGGCCGGACAGAGGCCGACGCGTCGCGCAGCTCCCCGAAAAGTGAAAAGGGTGACTCGGCAATCGCCGGGCCACCCTTTTTCGTGCGGTGTTTAGTCGCTGCCGCGCAGGATCGCGAGAATGCGCAGAATCTCCACGTACAGCCAGATCAGCGTCACCATCAGACCGAAGGCCGCCGACCAAGCCCACTTCTCAGGGACGCGATTGCGCACGCCGTTCTGAATCAGCTCGAAATCCATCACGAGCGAGTAGGCCGCGAGCAGCACCGCGAGCGCGCCGATCGCGAGCCCGAGCCAGCCATTGCGCAGCCCCCACGGATCCTGATTCACACCGGTGAGCATCAGCACGACGTTCACGACCGAGAACGCGAGGTACCCGAAGATCGCAACCATGAAGATCTTGTTGAGCTTGGGGCTCGTGCGCACCTTGCCGCTGCGGAAGAGGAGCAGCGTCACCCCGAACACGGCGAGCGTGCCGATGATCGCCTGCGAGACGATGCCCGACCACTGCGCCTCGAAGATGCCCGAGATGCCGCCGAGGAAGATGCCCTGGGCGACCGCGTAGAGCACGATGAGCGGCACGCTCGGCTGCTTCTTGAAGGAGTTCACGAGACCGAGCACGAGCCCGACGATCGCCGCGGGGAAGGCAAGGGCGGGCATGAACCAGCCGACTGCACCGAAGGCGAGCACGATCACGAAGAGCAGCACGGTCTTCGAGATGGTGTTCTCGTAGGTCATCGGACGCTCGGAGGGCGCGACAGCGGGGGGCTGCTGCCCACCGAATCCGGCCTCCGTGGCGGGCGTATCGATGCCCGGGCGCTGCATCTGCGCAGCGGGTTGTTCGTAAATGCGCCGCAGCTCCTCAGCGGTAAGCGTCTTACCGTTGAGGGCGGGGTTGTTACTAAGAGCCGGATTGCTCATGCGTCGGAATCCTTTCCAGGCGTATGGGACACCCTTAGTTTATGGAGTGCGCGCTTCGGATCGGCTGTGACTTCTGCGCCCCGATCGACCGCGCTTCCCGCGACGGCCGTAGGCTGAGCGATATGGTTACGCAGCCGAGGCCGCTCGTCATCGGACACCGAGGTGCCCCGGGGTATCGGCCCGAGCACACGGCCTCGGCGTACCGCCTCGCCTGCGCGGCCGGAGTCGACCTCGTCGAGCCCGACATCGTGGCGACTCGCGATGGGGTGCTGGTGGTGCGGCACGAGAACGAGATCTCGGGTACGACCGACGTGGCGGATCGTCCGGAGTTCGAGCACCTGCGCGCGACGAAGTGGGTCGATGGCGTGCAGGTTAGCGGGTGGTTCACGGAGGATTTCACCTGGGAGGAAATCGCGACCCTGCGCTGCCGTGAGCGGTTGCCCGCGCTGCGACCCGAGAACGTTGCGTTCGACGGACGCGAGGGGATCCTGCGTCTGCGCGATGTCTGCGCGATCGTAGACGAACAGAGCGCGGAGCTGGGCCGCGACATCGGCCTCGTCGTCGAGATCAAGCACGCGCGCTACTTCGCGGACCGCGGTTTCGATCTCGCCGCGCTCGCCATGCAGGAACTCGCGGAGGCGGGCTGGGCGGATCGACCGGAGCGGCTGGTCATCGAGTCCTTCGAGCTGGGAGCGCTGCATCGGCTGCGCGAGGCCGGTGTGCGCGCCGAACTCGTCTTTCTCGCCGAGCACCTCGGCGCGCCGGCGGACGAGCCGCTTTCGGGCGCGGCGGCCCGGGACTACGCGTGGTACCGCAGCGACGCGGGTCTCGAGCTCCTCGCGGGTCGAGTCGGCGGCATCAGCGTCTCGAAGATCGACCTGCTGCGGTGCGACGCGAAGGGCCGTGCGGTCGGACCGACCGATCTCGTCGCCCGGGCGCACGCTCGAGGGCTCCGCGCGTTCACGTGGACACTCAGGCCCGAGAACCGCTTCCTGAGCGCGCGGTTCCGTTCAGATCGCGACCCTGCGGCCTGGGGCGACTGGGAGGCCGAGTTCGCGATGATCCTCGCGTCGGGCGTCGACGGCGTCTTCGTGGACCACCCGGAGCTGGGGCTCGCGGCTCGCGACGGCAGTGACGCCCGCGGCCTTACTCCTCCGGCGGGATCCGGGGCGAGCGCTCTCCGACCAGATTCGCGTGCATGAGCTCTTGGAGCTCGAAGCTGCGGTAGCCGCGGTCGAGCAGAAAGCCGAGCTTCGCCGTCGCTGATTCGACGGAGAGATCGCCGCCGTCGATCACACCGGCGGCGTCGAGCTCGCGCGCGACCGCGTATCGGTCGAGATTGACGCCTCCCGTCGTGCACTGCGTGATCGCGACCACGGGAATCGCCTCGCACATCTCGCGCAGGGTGCCGAGCATCCCCGGCCGAGCCATAGGCGCGTTGCCGCTGCCGTAGCACTCGAGTACGAGCGCATCCGGGCCGCCGCCGACGGCCGCGCGCAGGTCACGCGCTGTGACCGCGGGCACGAAGCGGAAGCTGAGCACTCGGGCCGGAGTGAGCGACTGCTCGTCGCTCGTCGAGGCCTCGGGCAGGATCGACGTGCCCATCGCGTAGGGCGAGAGGGGGAGTTCGGCTCGGAACGCCGTGAGCGACACGCTGTCGTACTTCGTCGCGCGCACGGCGGGCAGAATCTCGCCGCCGAATGCGATCGCCGCGGGGGCGCCGGGTGCAGCTTTGACCGCTGCGCGGATCGCGAGGGTGAGATTGTCGATGGCGTCGGTGTCGGGGGTGCCGTGGGGAAGCTGGCTCCCGGTGAGCACGACGGGAACGCCGAGGTCGGCGAGCTCGAAAGCGAGGCGCGCGCCGGTGTAGGCGAGCGTGTCGGTGCCGTGGGTGATGACGACGCCGCGGGGGCGCTGCGTGCGCACGCGGGCGCGGATCGCGCGGGCGATTTTCGGGGCGGTCTCGGCATCGGCGTTGGCGCTGTCGATCGCGGGGGAGAGGTGATTGACCCGGTGGTCGATGCCGAGCGGGCGGCAGATGCGTTCGACCAGAGACTCGAGCACGCTGGCGAAGTCGGGGTCCGGGGCGAGGCCGGCCTCGGTGCGACGCATGCCGATCGTGCCCCCGGTGGCGAAGATCAGCACGGAGGGGCGAGCGGAAGCAGACATGCCTCCTATTCTGGTGGATTGTGGAGACTCCTGTGGACTTCCGGTGAGCGCAATGAATGTCGGAGGCGGATCGTAGACTGATCCGTACGATGAGCGACTTCGAACTTCTCGACCCTTCCGGGCTTTCCATCGGCCAGCCAACGGGTGGTGCGGACCCCCTGATCGATGGTCTGAACCCTGCGCAGGCGCGAGCGGTGACGGCGCGCGGCCCGGCGCTGCTCATCGTGGCGGGCGCGGGTTCGGGCAAGACCCGGGTGCTCACGCATCGCATCGCGCACTTGATTCGCGAGAAGGAGGCGTGGCCGAGCCAGATCCTCGCGATCACCTTCACGAACAAGGCTGCGGCCGAGATGCGGGAGCGCATCGAGGGGCTGCTCGGAGACGCCTCGCAGGGAATGTGGATCTCGACGTTCCACTCCGCGTGCGTCCGCATTCTGCGGCGCGAGGCCGAGCGCTTTGGCTACGTGTCGGGCTTCACGATCTACGATTCGGCCGACTCGCGCGCGCTGCTGAAGCGCATCATCAAGGAGCTGGATGCCGATACCTACGGGTTCACTCCCGCGAACGCGGGCGCGAAGATCTCGCGTCTGAAGAACGAGCTCTCGGACGCGGACGCGTTCGCGGGCACGATGAACGAGAACGACCCGCGGGACCGGCTGTTCGTCGAGATCTTCAAGATGTACGAGCAAGAGTTGCGTCGCGCGAACGCGTTCGACTTCGACGACCTCATCGGGCAGACGGTGCACCTCTTCCGCGCGCACCCCGACGTCGCGGCGATCTATCAGCGGCGGTTCCGGCACATTCTCGTGGACGAGTACCAGGACACGAACCACGCGCAGTACTCCCTGATTCGCGAGCTCACGCGCCCGGTCGAGCCCGAGGAGGTCGAGCGGTTGATGCCTCCGGCCCGAGCGCGAGAGCTCGACGCGAGCGGCCGGATCGCGCCGGCGAGCTTGACGGTCGTGGGTGACTCGGACCAGTCGATCTACGCCTTCCGAGGCGCCGACATCCGCAACATCGTCGAGTTCGAGCGCGACTTCAGCGGTGCTGAGGTGGTGAAACTCGAGCAGAACTACCGGTCGACGCAGAACATTCTGTCGGCCGCGAACGCGGTCATCGGCAATAACTTCGACCGCCAGGAGAAGCGGCTGTGGACCTCGGAGGGCGACGGCGAGCGGATCGTCGGCTTCACCGGCTACTCGCAGCACGACGAGGCACGTTTCGTCGCGGAAGAGATCGAGGATCTGCACCGTGCGGGGCTCGCCTACAGCGATGTCGCGGTGTTCTACCGCACGAACTCTCAGACGCGCGCCCTCGAGGAGCTGCTGATCCGCTCCGCGATCCCGTACCGGGTGCTCGGCGGAACGAAGTTCTACGAGCGCGCCGAGGTGAAGGACGCGATGGCGTACCTCACGAGCATCGCGAACCCCTTCGATCCGATCGCGTGGTCGCGGCTGCTCGGCGCCCCGAAGCGCGGCATCGGCCCGATGGCGGAGGCGCACCTCGCGAACTTCCAGGAGGCGCAGGGGCTGACGTTCCACGAGGCGATGCTGCGCGCGAACGAGGTCAGCGCGCTCGGGCCGAAGCTGCGCGGCACCGTGCGGGAGCTCGGCGAGCTGCTCGCCCGTGCGGCGCGGATGGCGGCGGGAGGCGGATCCACTGACATCGCCGATGAGGCCGCGGTGCCGGCCCCCGTGGGCGACGTGCTGAAGCTGATCCTGGACGAAACCGAGATGATCGAGAAGCTTCGGGCGAAGCGCGACCCGCAAGACGACGCACGTGCCGAGAACCTCGAGGAGCTCCTGGCGGTGGCGCGGGAATTCGATGTGAAGCAGCCGGGCGCGGGGCTCCTGGCGTTCCTCACCGAGGTGAGCCTGGTCGCTGCGGCCGATGACCTCGATGACTCGAGCGGCACGGTGTCGCTCATGACCATGCACACCGCGAAGGGCCTCGAGTTCAAGGCGGTCTTCATCACGGGCGTCGAGGAAGGCCTGCTGCCGCACCAGATGTCGGTCGACGAGGTCGGGGGCATCAGCGAAGAGCGCCGCCTCATGTACGTCGGGATCACGCGGGCACGGGAGCGGCTCTACCTCACGCTGGCATCGACCCGAGCGACCTTCGGTGACGTGTCCGTGGCGATGCCGTCACGCTTCCTGCAGGAGATTCCCGAGGGACTCATCGACTGGCGGCAGTCGCCCGGCGAGGTCACGGGGCGGGGCGGCACGGCGTCGCGCGCGCTCAACGCGCCGCGGAGCCAGAGCGGATCCTGGTCGCGCAGTCGCACCGATTCTTCGGTGTCGTTCGCAGGCGGGGGCTCCGGCTCGTCATCGGGCTCGGCCGCCGTGAGCGAGCCCGCGAGCGGCAACATGCAGTCGGCGCTCGACAAGTGGCGCGAGCGGAAGCGACTCGCGAAGGAGGCGCAGGCGGCCGGGGGAGGCTTCCCCAATCTCGTCGGTGGCTCTGTTCGCGACAACGGGGATCTCGAGCTCGCCACGGGCGACCGCATTCAGCACGATGAGTACGGCGAGGGTCGTGTCACCGGCGTCACGGGTGAGGGCACGAAGCGGATCGCGCACGTCGTCTTCGACTCCGTGGGGGAGCGCAAGCTCCTCGTGAAGCTCGCGCCGATCTCGAAGATCGAGGCCTGAGGGCCGAGCGCGAGCTCGACCGCGGAGGTCGACCGTCAGCCAGACGGCTCAGCGGAGCGCGGTCTCAGCCGATCACGGCGCGGAAATCGTCGAGGGCGGCGATAAACTCGCTCTCGTCGGCGTCGACATCACCCGTCCCTGCAGCCCATACCGCAATCTGGGCCGTAACTGCGCCGTTGACGAGCGATACCGCGAACATCGCCTCCCGCTCGGGCGATTCGAGCTTCGCGTGCTCCGGCCGCGCCCTGAGCCACGCGATAGCGACGGCATTCAACTGGTAGCTCGATTGCAAGAGCGACGCGAGAGCGAGCCGGCCGGCCTCGGGCTGCTCGCCGATGAGCCGAATGCGTTCACGTGCAACCTCGGCGTTCACGCGGCGATGCCCAATTGCGGCGAAGAGGAGCCGGAAGAGACCGAGCGGCAGGTTGTCGGGGCTGCTGTCGAGCACGGCAAAGGCGGCCTCGTGATCCGCGATCTCGATGGCCCTCCCGACGATGGCGTCATCCCGAGACCCGAAGTAGTTGAAGAACGTGCTGCGAGAGATGTCCGCGCGCTCGCAGATAGCGTCGACCGTGACCTCGCTCACGCCGAGATCGAGCGCCAGTGAAACCGCCGCGGATTCGATCGCGTTCTCAGTGCGGCGGCGCTTGCGGGCACGGAGGCCCTCAGGCTGCAGGTTCTCGGTGATGGTCACGTGTTGGCTCTCCCGATGCACCGGCGGGGGCGGCTCCCCGGTGGGCACGCCAGCGATGCAATGCATCGAGTGTAGTGAGCATCGCTGGGAAATAAAGTGCGACGCAGCCGGGTGGCGAAATGTTCTGAACGAGTCGCGCAGAAGTCTCGGAAAAGGTCGCGCGCCCCTGTAGCCTGAGTTCTGGGCAGTCGAAATCGGGGGATTTGCGGCGACGGCAAAGGGAGGGGCGGCCCATGTCCTCGTTGCGTTTGCTCTTGCGGCGTCAAGACGCGCATTCGTGGTTGCTGGCCTCGGCTGGCTTGCTCCTCGCGGCGACACTGATCGTCGATCTTCTGCTCCATCAGCACATGCAGCAACGCTGGTTGATCTGGACGTTGCTCGTGATCGCTCTCATCGGGAGCGCGATCTCGTTCGCAGCCGGACGCCGCGTGCCCCGCGCACTCGGGATCTTCGGAGTGGTGCTCTTCTTCGGGGCGCACGCGTACTTCTTGAGCCTTGCTGATGATCCGCAGTCGGTCGTCTCCTCGCTCCAACAGCTCCCCATCGTCGCCCTGTATCTCGGATGGTTCGTGCGCCCGCTGCTCGCGGTCCCCATCGCGCTCGCTGGCGTGCTGACGTTCTGTGCGGTCATGCTGTCGAACCCGCTCTTTTGGCCTGGCGGGCTCATCGGGTTCCCGGTCGCGGTGAACGGCCTGCTCGGTCTTGTTCTCTGCTACGCGGCGGGGTTGTATCTGTGGCGTCGAGCAGTGAGAAACGAGTCGGTTGATCCGCTCACGGGAGCCCTGACACGCGCACGTTTCGAGGAGCGCGCACTGCACTGCGCGCGCCGCGCGCGAGCGCCCCTCAGTATCGTCGCCATCGATTTCGATGGTCTGAAGCGGATGAACGACGAGCGTGGTCATGCCGCCGGTGACGAGGCGCTCGAAAGCACGGTCGCGGTGTGGCTTCGTGAGATGCGCGCGGGTGACGCGGTGGGCAGGATCGGCGGCGACGAGTTCGCGCTCCTCCTTCCCGGCACTGACTCGGCGAGCGCCGCACGCATCGCGGAGCGCTTGCTGGAGGTGTCTCCGCACCGCTGGTCCTGGGGCGCCACGCAGTACGAGTCAGGCGAAGACATTGCCCAGTTCTGGAAGCGCGCGGACCGACTCCTCTACGAGCACAAACGCAAGCAACGGTCACGAGATGGATAGGCGTCGCGTACCGGCGAGTCTCGCCGACACGTTCAGAGAGGCGTGGTCACGTGCCGCCCGCTGGCAGAGCCCGTTCAGTTGCGTGAGCGCGGTGCTACCGGCGGCCCTCGCCCTCGTCGTGCTCTCCGATCTTCTCGCCGGCCACGAGGACCTTGATCGCGTGCTTCTCACCTGGCATCTGGTGAGCCTCGCGGTCTCCGTCCTCATTCCGCTGTGCGTCGGGCGACGGTATCCTCGTTGGGCTGGTGCCGTGACGCTCGCGTTCATCGAGACGTGGTCCACCTACTTGATGCTGAATTCCACCCACGCCCATGCGGAGATCAACGCGCTGCTGCATCAGCCGTTCGTGGCGCTGTACCTCGGATGGTTCTTCCAGTCCCGGGTGGGCACCACGCTCATGGCCGTCGGTGTCGGGCGCCTGCTGGTCGTGCTCTGGGTCAACCCGGATATGGGAAAGGGCGTCGTCGACCCGAATCTCATCGTGGCGTACGCGATCCTCGTCTCTCTGTTCTGCTTCTTCGGAGCGCGCCTCGTGCGGCGCCAGCTCCAGCGCCACGCCGAAACCGATTCCCTCACGCAGGCGCTGAATCGTCGCGGACTCGCAGCGCTCGAACAGAACGTGCGGAGGCGAGCGGAGCGAGCCGGGGAGCCGGTCTCGGTGGCGATGATTGACTTCGACGACTTCAAGAGACTCAATGATCTCGGGGGCCACGCTGCCGGCGACGCCGCGCTCTCATCCGCAGTGCAGCTGTGGCGGGCGATGGCTGCCGTGCGGGGGAGCTCGGGGCGATCGGGCGGCCTCGTCGCGCGGCTCGGCGGCGACGAGTTCGCGGTGGTGCTGCGCACCGATGCCGCGACAGCGGATCGCCTGCTGCGTGAGACGCGAGCCGCCTCGGATGCGGCGTGGTCGTGGGGGATCTCAGAGGCGCTGCCCGGGGAGCCACTCGAAATGGCGCTCTCCCGTGCTGACGCGACGTTGATCCGCATCAAAGTGGCACGCGGTCAGGGGCCTGCCGCGAGCCGGTGATAGGCTCTAGGACGGTCGACTTACCTCGACATCGAGACACTTTTCTGCCTCGGATCACCCTGACTCCCCAAGACAAAGGACAGTACGTGGATCTGTACGAGTACCAGGCACGAGACCTATTCGAACGATACGAGGTGCCGGTACTCGCCGGTATCGTCGCCGATACACCCGAAGAGGTGCGCGCGGCCGCTGAGAAGCTCGGTGGCGTTGTCGTGGTGAAGGCCCAGGTGAAGACCGGCGGCCGCGGAAAGGCCGGCGGCGTCAAGGTCGCGAAGAACCCGGATGAGGCGTTCGCAGCGGCGCAGTCGATTCTCGGGCTCGACATCAAGGGACACACGGTGAAGCGCGTCATGGTTGCCGCCGGCGCCGACATCGCGCAGGAGTTCTACTTCTCGGTGCTGCTCGATCGAGCGAACCGTTCGTACCTCTCGCTCGCTTCAGTCGAGGGCGGCATGGAGATCGAGCAGCTCGCAGTCGAGAAGCCCGAGGCTCTGGCGCGCGTGACCGTCGACCCGATCGTCGGCATCGACGCGGCAAAGGCGGAGGAGATCGCTCGTGAAGCGAAGTTCCCGGAAGAGCTGATCAGCAAGGTCGTTCCCGTCTTCCAGAAGCTGTACGACGTCTACACGGGCGAGGACGCGACGCTTGTCGAGGTCAATCCGCTCGTGCTCACGGGCGCCGGTGACATCATCGCACTCGACGGCAAGGTCTCGCTCGACGAGAACGCTGAGTTCCGTCAGCCGCAGCACGCGGATCTGGCCGACAAGTCGGCTGAGGATCCGCTCGAGGCCAAGGCCAAGGCGCAGGATCTCAACTACGTGAAGCTCGACGGAGAGGTCGGAGTCATCGGCAACGGTGCTGGCCTCGTCATGTCGACGCTCGACGTCGTGGCCTACGCCGGTGAGAACCACGGGGGCGTGAAGCCCGCGAACTTCCTCGACATCGGTGGCGGAGCCTCTGCAGAGGTCATGGCTGCGGGGCTCGACGTGATCCTCGGCGATCCGCAGGTGAAGTCGGTCTTTGTGAACGTGTTCGGCGGTATCACCGCGTGCGACGCGGTCGCCAACGGCATCGTGGGCGCGCTGGAGAAGCTCGGCAAGGCTGCGAACAAGCCGCTCGTCGTGCGCCTGGACGGCAATAACGTCGAGGAGGGGCGCCGAATTCTGAACGAGGCGGCGCACCCGCTCGTGACGCTGGCCGCAACGATGGACGAGGGCGCCGACAAGGCCGCCGAGCTCGCCAACGCACGCTGATCCGAGACGAAAGACTGTAGGAGTAGAACCATGTCGATCTTCCTGAACAAGGATTCCAAGGTCATCGTCCAGGGCATCACCGGCGGCGAGGGCACCAAGCACACCGCGCGCATGCTCGCGGCCGGCACCAACATCGTGGGCGGCGTCAACGCTCGCAAGGCGGGCACGACGGTGTCGCACACCGATGCATCAGGGGCCTCGGTCGAGCTCCCCGTGTTCGCGTCGGTCGCGGAGGCGATGGAGCAGACCGGCGCCGACGTGTCGGTCGCGTTCGTGCCGCCGGCCTTCACGAAGGACGCCGCCATCGAGGCGATCGATGCGGGCATCGGCCTGCTCGTGATCATCACGGAGGGCGTGCCGGTCAAGGACTCGGCTGAGCTCTGGGCGCACGCGCAGGCGACGGGCAACAAGACGCGGATCATCGGGCCGAACTGCCCCGGCATCATCACGCCGGGCGAGGCGCTCGCGGGCATCACCCCGGCAACGATCACGGGCAAGGGACCGATCGGCCTCGTGTCGAAGTCGGGCACCCTCACCTACCAGATGATGTACGAGCTGCGTGATCTCGGCTTCTCGACCGCTATCGGCATCGGCGGCGACCCGGTCATCGGCACGACGCACATCGACGCGCTCGCGGCGTTCGAGGCCGACCCCGAGACGAAGGCGATCGTCATGATCGGCGAGATCGGCGGCGACGCCGAGGAGCGCGCGGCCGACTACATCAAGGCGAACGTGACGAAGCCCGTCGTGGGCTATGTCGCCGGCTTCACCGCGCCCGAGGGCAAGACGATGGGTCACGCGGGCGCGATCGTCTCCGGCTCGGCCGGCACCGCGCAGGCGAAGAAGGAGGCCCTCGAGGCCGCCGGCGTCAAGGTCGGCAAGACGCCGACTGAGACGGCGGAACTTCTGAGGACGGCGTTCGCAGCACTGTAAACGCGTCAGCGTTTACGCGCGAACCCGTGCCGGCGCTACAGCGCCGGACGTTCGCCGCGCTCTGAATGAGGCCCGCGGGGGAGACCCTTCGACGCAGGAATGGCCGGTTGCCCACAGGGTGACCGGCCATTCGGCGTTTTCGGGCGCCGCGCAGGGCTGCTCAGCCGATGGCCTCCCGTAAACTGGTGAGGTTGCGTGCGTAGGCGCGCTCCCGCGCGCCCGATCCGGCCGCGACCGCACGAAAGGACCACCGTGACCCGTCGCATGACCCGCACGCTCTCCGCTGTCGCAGCCGCCACGGCAGCACTCGCCATTTCGCTCACCGGCTGCGCCTCGCAGTCGGGCGGCTCCGATAACGCCGCGGGCGGCGAAGCGCTGCGTATGGGCACGCAGCCCTGGCTGGGATACGGCCAGTGGTATGTCGCCGAAGATCAGGGATTCTTCGACGATCGGGGCGTCGACGTCGAGCTTTCGAGCTTCAACGCCGACGCCGACGTGAACGCTGCGCTCGCGGCGAAGCGCCTCGATCTCGCGAACGTGGGCGCGCAGGCCGCGCTGCAGTTCATCGAGGAGGGCGTCGACGTCTCGATCGTGCTGATGCTCGACTCGGCGACCGAGGCCGATGCGATCCTGAGCACCTCCGGCATCGACGACGCCGCAGGCCTCAAGGGGAAATCGGTGGCGTTCGAGAAGGGCGCGACGAGCGAGATTCTCTTGGCTGAGGCGCTCGACGAGGCGGGTCTCACCTTCGACGATATCGACGTGGTCGAGTCCTCGGCCGATAAGGTGGCGCCGATGCTGCTCGCGGGTCGCGTCGACGCCGGCGTCACGTACGAGCCGTACGTGAGCGAGGCGCTGACCTCGGACAAGGGTGCGACGACGGTCGCGACCGCGGGCGAGTTCCCCGGTCTGATCACCGACGTGCTCGTGGTGCGCAACGACGTGCTCGAGGAGCGCCCCGACGAGGTGCGCGAGGTGCTCGGCGCCTGGGATGACGCGGTCGCGTACTACGAGTCCGACACCGACGCGGCTCGGGAGATCATCGCGGCGGGCGTCGGTTCCGAGGTGTCCGACCTCGAGACCGCGTTCGACGGGGTGCACTACTACTCGCTGGCGGAAAACCGCGAAGAGCTGACCGGCGCCTACGCCGAGGAGACGCTTCCCGCGCTCGTCTCGGTAGCGGAGCGGATCGGCCTCATCACGAAGAGCGTGGACGCGGAAACGGCGATCCGCCCCGAATTCATCGAGGAGTAGCCCGCCGCATGCCTCGCTCTCGCCTGGAGACCGCCGCGTCGGCAGCGCCCGTAGCGCCCGCGACATCCGTAACTCCGCGCCGCCGGCGCTCGCGCATCGGTCGTACGCTCGGCCGCCCGGCATATGTCGGCATCGCGGCCGCGACGTTCGTCGTGCTCATCGCGGTGTGGTGGCTGGTCGGCGCGCTCGAGCTCACGGACCCCTCGTTCCTGCCAGGGCCGGGTGCCGTGCTGAGCGCGCTCGGTGAGCAGGCGGCGAACGGCGAGCTCTGGGCCGACATCGGGGTGAGTTCGTTCCGCATCCTGATGGGCTTCGCGATCGCGACCGTCATGGCGATCCCGATCGGCACGCTGATGGGCGTGAACGCGCGCGTCGAGGCGGCGCTCGAACCGCTGATGGACTTCATCCGCTACATGCCCGTCGTGGCCTTCGTGCCGCTCACGATCGTGTGGGTCGGTATCGATGAGAACCAGAAGTTCCTCATCATCTGGATGGGCACGTTCTTCCAACAGGTGCTCATGGTGGCGGATGCCGTGCGTCGCACGCCGCGCACGCTGGTCAGCCTCGGGGAGACGCTCGGCCTGAGCTGGGTGCAGCTGCTCGTCCGGATCGTCGTGCCGTCCGCGATGCCGCGTATCTGGGACGCGCTGCGCATCACGCTCGGCTGGGCGTGGACCTGGCTCGTCGTCGCAGAGCTCGTGGCGGCGTCGAGCGGCATGGGCTATCGCATCACGGTCGCGCAGCGGTTCTTCGAGACCGATCTCATCATCGGGTACGTCTTCGTGCTCGGCGTGCTGGGCCTGATCCTCGACCAGGTGATGCGGGCCGCGGGGCGCCGCATGTTCGCGTATCAGGAGGGCCGCTCGTGAACGATTCCCTTGCCACGCATGGCGCGGCTGCGAACGGTGCGGCTGGGGCGGGTGCGAGCTCGGCGGCGGACGCGGCCCCCAAGCTGCGCGCCACCGGCGTCAGTAAGCGCTTCGGCGAGGTCACGGCGCTCGAGGGGGTCGATCTCGCGGTCTCCGAGAATGAGTTCGTGTCGATCGTCGGGGCCTCGGGGTGCGGGAAGTCGACCCTGCTGTCGCTCATCGCCGGCCTCGAAGAGCCGACGTCCGGAAGTCTCGAAGTCTCCGGTGCGCCCATCACCGGGCCGGGCCGGGACCGCGGTGTCGTCTTTCAGCAGGCGACGCTTATGCCCTGGCTCACTGTGCAGCAGAACGTCGAGTTCGCGCTGCGGGGCGAGCGCGGTCTGAGCGCGGGTGACCGGGCGGATCGGGCGCGCGAGTTTCTGGGGCTCGTCGGTCTGGGCGGCTTCGAGCGCTCCTACCCCGCGCAGCTCTCCGGCGGAATGCAGCAGCGCGTCGCCCTCGCGCGATCGCTGTGCTACGGCCCCGACATCCTCCTCATGGACGAGCCGTTCGGCGCGCTCGATGCGCTGACCCGCCGCACGATGCAGGAGCTGCTGCTCGAGGTGTGGGAGCGGCATCGGCTCACCGTGCTGCTCGTGACCCACGACATCGGGGAGGCGGTGGTGACGAGCGACCGGGTCGTGGTCATGAGCCCGCGCCCGGGTCGTGTGCAGCGGATCGTCGACGTACCGATCGCGCGCCCGCGCACGCTCGCCTCGGAGCGCACCACGGTCTTCCAAGACCTGCATGATGAGGTGCTCGAACTGATCCACGGCACCGCGTAGCGCCGTGCGCGCGCTGACCGCTCCCGCAGCGCGCGCCGCGGAGTAGCCCCTCGTGGCGCGGCGATTCCAAGGCTCCCGCGCAGTAAGATTCTGCCAATGAGATCCTTCGTGACCGCGGTCGTCGCCGCAATCGAGGCGGTCGCGGTCGCGCTCGCCGGGCTCGTCGTCATCGCGGTACCCGCGGTGCTGCTCTGGGTCGTGACGTTCGGTCTGGCTGCCGAGCCGGCGACGGTTGCTGCCGGCGTCGCGGGCTCCTGGCTGCTCGCGCACTTCGTGCCGCTCGGCTTCACGCTGAGCGCTGAGAGCGCGCTGGCTCTCGGGCTCGCGCCCGAAGCGCTGCAATTCACGCTTTCGCTCGCCCCGCTCGGGATCACATTGCTCACGGTGTTTCTCGCGCTGCGCGCCGGGTGGCGTTTCGCCGCGCGCGGCGGCGTCGGCGCGATGGGCGCTCTCGGAGGCTTCGTCGGCTTCGGTGCAGTGGCGCTCCTCGCCGCGGGCGTCGCGGGCGACTTCGTGGTGTGGCCGCGGCCGCTCGCGGCGGTAGTGCCGGCGGCCGTCTACGGCATCGCCTCGGCCGTCGCGTTTCTCGTGCGCGCCGGGGTGGAGCAGCACGCGTGGTGGCAGGCCGCCATCAAGCGCGTGCAGCAGGGGCTCGGCTCCCTCGGAGTGCGGGGTGCCGCGGCTTTTCCCGCGCGCCTCGGTGACACGTTGCGTCTGGCCGCGGCCGCGTGCGCGCTGCTCGTCGGCCTCGCAGCGATCGGTTTCGCTGTCGCGGTGGTCACCGCCTACGCGGAAGTGACCGCGGTGACGCAGAGCCTGCAGCTCGATCCGCTCGGTTCTCTGTTGCTCTTTCTTGCCCAGCTCGCGCTGGTGCCGATCGCGATCGTGTGGAGTCTGGCGTGGCTTGCGGGCCCGGGGTTCTCGATCGGTATCGGAAGCTCGGTCACGCCCTTCGAGACGCTGCTCGGCCCGCTGCCCTCCCTACCGATCTTCGGCGTCATTCCCGATGCCTGGGGCGGCCCGGGAGCACTTGCTCCGGCGATCGTGGTCTTGAGTGCGATCGCGCTCGGCGTTATCGCAGCGCGGCGACCGACCCTGCGTCGCGCGAGCTGGGCGGTGGCGCTCGCGACGGCCGCGTGCGCTGCTGTGCTGGTGGGTCTCGCGGTCGCGGGTGCCTGCGTGCTCGCGAGCGGGGCCGTCGGGCCAGACCGCCTCGCTGAGGCGGGTTCCGACGGCTGGATCGTCGGAGGCTTCGTCGCGCTCGAAGTCGGCATCGGGCTGCTGCTCGGCGTCGCGGCCGGCCGCGTCGATATGGAGCAGTTGAATACCCGGCTTCGTGCGCAGGGGGTCGACGCCGACACGATGCCGGGTGCGGAAGCCATGCGCCGATTCCGCTCGATGCGACGCGCGCGCACCCTCGAGGCCTCCCGCGCACTCGGCGGGGACTCGCTCGGAGTCGCGGGGGGAGGCTGGAGCGGCGGTGCGGCGGACGACACGCAGCCGGTCAGCCGTGATGTCGCGGAGTTGACGGACTTCGACGAAGCGGATCATGAGTCTCGCTTCGACGATGCGGTGGGCACGGGCGAGCACCCGGTGATCAGGGACGACTTCGAGACGGTCGAACTGGCACCGACCGAAGACCAGAGCACAGAAGCACCAGAGCGCTTCTCCGACATCGCCGAGCCGGTGCTCGATCGCTGGGACGCAGCGCGCAAGCGTGCGGCGCAGGGAGAGAGCCCTGAGCCCGAGCGAAGCGGCACGGGGTGGTTCCGTCGCTGGCGCAGCGATCCGCATCCCGAAGCGCCCCACGACGCATCTCTCGCAGACGAACCCAGCAGCGACGACGTGCTGCACGCCTTCGGTTGGGACAGCCGCCCCGAAGAGGAAACACCGCGCGCGGGCGACGAATCCCCGGCTCCGGGGCACGATGCGCGCGACGACAGCGAGGACGGTGAGCGGCCCGGTTGGCGCTGGCCGCGTCGCGGGCGCTAGGGTTAAGGGGCAATCCACGGGAGTCCTGACGCGCAGGGCTGAGAGGGAGCACGCGAGCTCCGACCGTCAACCTGATCTGGTTCATGCCAGCGGAGGAAGGAAGCCTCAATGATGTCTGCACCACTGTCCCGTCGAGCCCGGAGGGGCGTCACCGCGGCGTCGCTCTCGGTCGTTGCGATCCTCGCGCTCCCGCTCACGTCGTGCGCGTCCGGCGACGCGAGTTCGAGCTCCGAGTCGAGCGGCGCGGGCGACGAGAAGTCCGTCACGCTCGTCGTGCACGATTCGTTTCCTAACGATGAGTTCGCGGCCGCCGCGAGCGACGCCACCGGCTACGACGTCAAGGTGATTTCGGCGGGCGACGGCGGCGAGCTCACGAACAAGCTCGTGCTCACCCAGGGCGCTCCTATTGCCGACGCGTTCTTCGGCGTCGACACGATCTTCGCGTCGCGACTCGTCGAGAACGACGTCGTCGAGCCGTACGTGCCCGAGGAGCTGCCGGAGGGCGCCTGGCCGCTCGCGGTGCCCCACTCAGAAGGAGGGCCGGATGCGGCCACCCCGTCGTACATCGAGCGCACCGGCATGGTCCCGGTCGACCACGGCACCACCTGCGTGAACATCGACACCGGGTGGTTCGCGGAGGAGGGCGTCGCGGCCCCTGAAACCTACGAGGATCTCGCGAAACCCGAGTACCAGGATCTCACGGTGCTGCTCGATCCGACCGCGTCGTCGACGGGTGCATCGTTCCTTGTCGGCACGGTCGAGGCCTTCGGCGAAGACGGCTACGTCGACTACTGGCAGAGTCTCGTCGACAACGGCGCGCGCATCGAGCAGGGCTGGAGCGATGCCTACTACGGGCAGTTCACGCAGGGAGGCGAAGACGGCACCCGGCCGATCGTCGTCTCGTACGCCTCCTCGCCGGCGTTCACCGTGAACGAGGACGGTACGGAATCGTCTACCGCGGCGCTCCTCGACACCTGCACGCAGCAGGTCGAGTACGCGGGCGTGCTGAAGGGCACCGAGAACCCGGACGGTGCGCGGGCGGTCGTGGACTATCTCGTGTCCTCGGAGTTCCAGCAGATGATTCCCGACGCGATGTACATGGTCCCGGTCGACGATTCCGCGGAGCTCCCGGAGGCCTGGGCGAAGTTCGCGCCCGAGCCCGAGGAAGAGCAGTTGCACGACCTCCCGCCCGCGGAGATCGAGGCCGGCCGGGAGACCTGGCTGAAGACCCTGGGCGAGCAGATCGGCATCTAACGCGGTGGGGCGCGGGGGTGCGGATCCGCTGCGTGCGGTGAGCTCGGCTGCGGGACCGAGCGGGTCGGGGTCGCAGGGCTCGGGATCACGGGGCGCTCGCGCGCCCCGTCCCGGTGCGCCACGACCTCGAGCGCTCCGCCCGCGTTCCCCGCGAGCCTCCGCACCCTCCCGCCGCAACACGCCGTGGGGCGTCGCCGCGTGGGCGATCGCGGCCGCGCTCCCGCTCGCATTCCTCGCGCTCTTCTTCATCTGGCCGGTCGTCTCCCTCATTGCGACCGGCTTCGCCGACGACGGCGCACTCGATCTCAGCGCGGTGCCCGAGGTGTTCGGGTCATCGCGCACCTGGCGAGTCATCGGCCAGACTCTCGCGCAGGCGGCGTGCGCGACTGCGCTCTCGATGGGGCTCGGCGTCCCCGCCGCATACGCGCTCTACCGACTCGAATTCCGCGGGCAGAACGTGTTGCGCGGACTGCTGACGGTGCCGTTCGTGCTACCCACGGTGGTCGTCGGCGTCGCGTTCTCCGCGCTATTCGGCCCGGGCGGCCCCCTTGAAGCGCTGGGGCTCGATCGCAGCTTCACCGTGGTGGTGCTCGCGCTCGCCTTCCCGAATGTCGGGGTGGTCGCGCGCACCGTGGGGAGCTTCTGGTCGCGCCTCGACGACACGTCCGAGCAGGCCGCCCGGGTGCTCGGCGCGTCGCGCACGCGCGCCTGGACGACCGTCACACTCCCGGCGCTCGCTCCGGCCCTCGCCTCGGCCGCCGCGCTCGTCTTCCTCTTCTGCTCGACCTCGTTCGGCATCGTGCTGATTCTCGGCGGCACGCAGTTCGCGAACGTCGAGACCGAGATCTACCGTCTGACGGTGCAGTACCTCGACCTCCGGGGCGCCGCCGTGCTCTCGATCGCACAGTTCGCGATCGTCGGATTCGCGCTCGTGGTGTCGTCGAGGCTCCGGCGCGCGGGGGAGCGGGCGGTGCAGCTCCGTGAGGATCGCGTGCACGGCGCGCCACCGAAGCGCACGGATGCACCCGTGCTGATCGTGTTCGGGGCGACGGTCGCGCTGCTGCACGCGCTGCCGATCCTCACCCTGCTCAGCCGGTCGCTGCACGATCGCGAGGGTCGCTGGACCCTCGCCAACTACGTCTCGCTCGCTCATCCCTCCGATGAACTGCCGATCGACGGCACGGTGCTCCAGGCGATCTTCGCGTCAGCGCGGATCGCGCTCGCCGCAACCCTCATCGCGGTCGTACTCGGCGTGCTGCTCGCGCTCGTGCTCTCCCGAAAGCCGCGCTCGCCCGTGCTGCGCCGCGGCATCGACCTCTTCGACGCGCTCGTCATGCTGCCGCTCGGCGTCTCAGCCGTCACGCTCGGCTTCGGGCTCCTCCTTACCATGCATCGCCCGCTCGGCATCGGCTTCGACCTCCGCACCTCGACGGCGCTGATCCCGATCGCGCAGGCGCTCGTCGCGCTACCGCTCGTGGTCCGTACGCTGCTGCCGGTGCTGCGCGGCATCGCGCCGGAGCTGCGGGACGCAGCATCATCGCTCGGCGCGGGGCAGTTCGCGATGCTCCGCACGATCGACCTGCCGCTCCTCGGGCGGTCCGCGGGGCTCGCGCTCGGCTTCGCGTTCGCCGCCTCGCTCGGGGAGTTCGGAGCGACCTCGTTTCTCGTGCGCCCGGGGGAGCAGACGCTGCCGGTCGCGGTCGCCGCGCTCATCGGCCATCAGGCGCCCGGAAGCTACGGGGCGGGGCTTGCGGGGGCGGTTGTGCTCGGCGTGCTGACCGCTGGCGTGATGCTGCTGGCGGAGCGCTGGCGCACCGACGGGCGGGCGGAATTCTGATGGACGGGGGTTTAGTGGGCGGAGAGCTGATGGGCAGCGGTCTGATGGGCGCCCAGGCGGGGAAAGCAACGAGCGGGAATCTCGCGAGCGAGCCGTTCGATGTGCTGCTGATCGACGGGCGCTCAGGCTCGGGCAAGACGCAGGCGGCGCGCAGCGTCGCGAAGCAGTGGTCGAGGTCGGGCGTCGAAGCGCAGCTCTTCGCCGTCGAGAGCCTGTACCCGGGGTGGGATGGACTCGCCGAGGGATCCGCCGCCCTTGCCGCCGTGCTGCGCGGCGGCAGTTACCGGCCGTACAACTGGATCGCGGGGCAGTTCGGCGACCGCGTGTCGCTCGAGCGGGGTGTGCCGCTCATCATCGAGGGCTGCGGCGCCCTCACCCGCGAGAATCTCGCGGCCGCGGAGGAGTGGGCGGAGCGAGCGCTGGGCGGCGCCCGCCGGGCGGTCGTGCGGAGCATCTGGCTCGATTGCCCGGCGGACCTGCGCCGCGAGCGCGCCCTCGCCCGCGACGGCGACACGTACGCTCCGCACTGGGAGCGATGGGCCGCGCAGGAGGACGCGCTCTACTCCCGGCATCGTCCGTGGGAGCTCGCCGACCAGGTCGAGCGCGAGAGCACCCACCGCGGCACCGAGACCAACTCCCATCCGTGAGATCGACCGCCGCGGGGGCGCATTCGTAGTCGATCTCGCCGCTGGAGGTCGATCTCGACGCAAGAAACCGGCGCGGGATCCCACAGGGCCCCGCACCTAGAACGCGGCCGGCACCTCGAGCTCTTCGAGCTTCTCCCGCACCTCATCACTGTGGAACGCGCTCGCCAGTGCCTTGACCTCGTCCGAGTCGGAGTTGTCGTCGCGCGACACGAGCGAGACGGCGAACTGCGGATCCTGCTCGACCGCGATTGCATCGTCCTCGGGCGTGAGTTCGAGTTGCCGCGCGAACGTGCCGTGCAGGAACACGGCGTCGGCCTCGGGGTACGCGGCCGAGAGCTGCATGATGTCGACCTCCACGAAGTCGAGGTTCTTCGGGTTGTCGGTGATGTCCTTCACCGACACCTTCCACTCGTCGACATCGGGGTCGAGCTTGATGAGTCCGGCGTCCGCGCACATGAGGAGCGCGCGCGCCGCGTTCGAGGTGTCCTGCGGAATCACGATCCGCCCGCCCTCCGGGATCTCGCCCATGCTCGCGTGCTTGCTCGAGTACATGCCGACCACGGTCAGATACACCGGCTCGATCGCGACGAGCGACGCGTCGTTGCCCTCGTTGTACTCCTCCATGAAGGGCGGGTGCTGCACGAAGTTCGCGTCGAGCTCGCCGTGCTGCAGCATCGAGTTGGGCTGTACGTAGTCGGCGACCTCCACGAGCTCGATCTCGTACGGATCCTCGATCGCCTCGGCGGCCGCGCGCACCACGTCGGTCATGGGGGTGGTCGTCGCGGCGACCTTGAGCACGCGCGGCTCCGAGCCATTGGCGTCGTTCGACGACGTGGCAGAGGAGCAGCCGGCGAGGGCCAGGGCGAGGAGAGCGACTGAGGCGAACGGAATGATACGAGGCATGCGGGGTGCTTTCTGTGAGGGGGGGGGGGGATCGCGAGGCGAGGATGTGGTGAGCGCCGAGGGCGGAGGCAGCTCGGCTATCGGTGGTCGAGCGCGCGGGAGAGGCGCGTGCCCGCGGCCTGCAGCACCATCACGCACGCGACGATGATCGCGATGGTGAGGTACATGAGGGTGAAGTCGTACTGGTGGTAGCCGTAGCGCATCGCGAAATCGCCGATGCCTCCGCCCCCGACGACACCGAGCACGGTCGAGTACGACACGAAGCTGATCGTCGCGGAGGTGAGCGCATAGACGAGCCCCGAGCGCCCCTCGACCAGGAGAAATCGGAAGACGGTCTGCGGGAGGGTCGCGCCGAGCGACTCCGCGGCCTGCAGGAGACCGCTCGGAAGCTCCAGGAGGATCTGCTCGGTGAGGCGCGCGTAGATCGCGACTGCGACGAAGCCGAGCGGGAACGTCGCGGCCACCGTGCCGAAGCTCGTGCCGAAGACGAGCCTCGTCACGGGGATCATGAACACGACGAAGAGCAGGAACGGGAAGGACCGCACGATCGTGACGTAGGCGTTCGCGATCGTCCAGACCGTGCGTCGCGGCACGACGCCCTCCGGCCGCGTGAGATAGATGAGAATGCCGAGCGGGGTGCCGAGAATCACGGCGACGAGGATCGAGGCGAGCACCATGTAGCCCGTCTCACCGAGGGCCACTGCGATTTCTCCACCGTGATCGCTGAAGACCTGCCCGATGGGCTCCCACCCGTTCATCGAGTGAGCACCGATCGCACGTGGTCGAGGTAGCGGGGTTCGCGCGCTTCGACGCGTGTCGGCACGGAGACCGTGTCGAGGAGGCTGCCCTGCTCGAACACCGCGGCGGTGTCGCAGATCGCGCGGACCGCGTCGAGCTCGTGCGTGACGAGCGCGATCGTCGTGCCGAACTCCTCGCGAGTCGCTGCGAGCAGCTGCAGGATCTCGCTCGTCGTGTGCGTGTCGAGAGCCGACGTCGGCTCGTCGCACAGCAGCAGCATCGGGTCGGTGACGAGCGCCCGAGCGATCGCGACCCGCTGCTGCTGACCGCCCGAGAGTTCGGCCGGGTAGCGGCTGAGCAGCCCCGAGAGGCCCACGAACTCAGCGATGCTTGCGACCCGCTCGGTGTCGCGGCGTCGCTGTAGGCGGAGGGGGAGCGCGATGTTGGCCTGCACGGTCGCGTTGCCGACGAGGTTGAAGTGCTGGAACACCACGCCGATCCGGTGCCGCAGCGCGCGCAGTTCGCGCGAGCCCAGCGATGCGAGATCCGTGCCGTCGACGAGCACCCGTCCGCTCGTCGGATGGTCGAGGCCGTTCATGAGGCGGAGGAGCGTGGTCTTTCCCGCGCCGCTCTCGCCGAGGATGCCGAAGATGGAGCGCCGAGGAATGCTGAGGGTGACGTCGTGGAGGGCGGTCGCCGTGCGCGTGCCGGAGGCGAACACGCGGGAGACGCCGTCGAAGTGGACGGCGGCAGCGCCCGTGGGCTGGTCGTGATGCATCGAGCGGCCGAATCTCCAGGTTGATCGAGGAAGTGATCAGAGTTCCGAAAGGATGAACAGTATTAGTTAGACTCGGTCTAACATATGCCTCATGCGCGCACCGCGCAACCCGGCGGAAGGAGCCCCATGCCCGATCAGGCGCATTCCGAACTGCAGCCCGCGATCTTCACCGCCGTTGCGCGCAATCGCGACGGCTCGACTGGGGAGAGCTCGGTCGACGGCGGAATTCGCGTCGCGGTCGCTGCACCCACCGGCCCCGCCGTGCCGGGCGCGACGAACCCCGAGGAGCTGCTCGCACTGGCGTGGGCGACCTGCTTGAACGCGGCCGCGCGCGCGATCGCTGGGCCGGGCGTCGCGATCGAGGCCGTGGCTCGCGTCTCGCTGCACCCGCGCGCCGAGGGTGCCTACGAGTTCAGTGCGCACGCGGAGCTCAGCTTCGCGGGTGTGCCGATGGAGGAAGCGGAGTCGCTCGCGGCGGCCGCGCACGAGCGCTGCCCCGTCTCGCGCCTGCTCGACGGGCGGGGGAGCGAGCAGCCCACGGTTCGAGCGGTTCCCGTCGCGTAGACTGATGCGGTGCTGAAAATCGCAGTCCTGATCTCCGGTGGCGGCAGCAACCTCAAGGCGCTGCTCGACGCGGCGGACGATCCCGACTTCCCGGCGCGCATCGTCTGCGTCGGCTCCGACACCGACGCCTCCGGCCTCGATCACGCGCGAGCCGCTGGCGTCCCCGTGTTCATCGAGCGGCCCCGCGACGCCGCAACCCGCGAGGAGTGGGGGGAGCGACTGGCCGCCGCGATCCGCCAGCACGGCGTCGATGGGTCCGATGACAGTCTCGTCGTGAGCGCAGGACTCATGCGGATCCTGCCTGCTGGCTTCGTCCGTGCCTTCAGCCCGCGCTTGATCAACACGCACCCCGCGCTGCTGCCCGCCTTCCCGGGCGCCCATGCGGTGCGCGATGCGCTCGCCGCTGGAGCGACGCGGACCGGCGTGACCGTGCACGTGATCGACGAGGGCGTCGACACCGGGCCGGTGCTGCGTCAGGAGGCTGTCGACGTGCGGCCCGGCGAGAGCGAGGAGGACCTGCACGAGCGTATGAAGCAGCTCGAACGCCCGCTGCTCGTGCGGACCGTGCGCGACATCGCACTCGGAGAGCTGGAGCTGCCCGGCGCCGGGTGATCCTGCCCCCGTTGTTCTTGCCTGGCTCCCGTGCCGCTCTCAAAATCTCTCAGAACTTCCCAGAACTTCACGCCACTCCCCAGAACCTCTCCCGGACCGCGATCACCAACCCAAGGAGCCTCATGGCAGTCCAGAGCCACGATCCCAGCCTCTACGAACACCGCGACCTGATCGCCGTGCGGCGCGCCCTCATCTCGGTGAGCGACAAGTCCGGCCTGCTCGATCTTGCCGCCGCGCTCGACGAGGCCGGTGTCGAGATCGTGTCGACGGGTTCGACCGCCGCGACCATCCGCGACGCCGGCCACGCGGTCACCGACGTTGCGGAGGTCACCGGTTTCGCGGAGGCGCTCGACGGGCGCGTGAAGACCCTGCACCCGGCCGTGCACTCGGGGCTGCTCGCGGACCTGCGCCTCGCCGACCACCGTGCCCAGCTCGAGTCGCTCGGTTTCGCGCCGTTCGAGCTCGTCGTCGTGAACCTCTACCCGTTCGAGGAGACCGTCGCGTCGGGCAGGCCGGCCGCTGACGTCATCGAGAACGTCGACATCGGCGGCCCCGCAATGGTGCGCGCGAGCGCGAAGAACCACGCCAACACGGCGATCGTGGTGTCGCCCTCGCGCTACGAGGAGATCATCGCCGCGGTGCAGGCCGGCGGCACGACGCTCGCCCAGCGCCGATCGCTCGCGACCGAGGCGTTCGTGCACACGGCGCAGTACGACGCCGCTGTCGCGAACTGGTTCCTCGAGCAGGAGGACGCCGACTGGGGCGTGAGCGCGACCGCCGAGACTCCCTCCGAGGAGGCGTCGATCGACAGCATCTTCGAGACGACAGAGGGCTACGTCGGCTACGAGGTGTTCGGCCTCCGCGAATCGGTGTTGCGTTACGGCGAGAACAGCCACCAGCGCGGTGCGCTCTTCACGGAGAGCGAAGGCGCTGGCATTGCACAAGCGACGCAGCTGCACGGCAAGGAGATGTCGTACAACAACTACGTCGACGCCGATGCCGCCCTGCGCGCCGCCTTCGACCACGAGCGCCCGGCCGTCGCGATCATCAAGCACGCGAACCCCTGCGGCATCGCGGTCGCGCCCGAGGGCGCCGCCGACCCGATCGCTGCGGCGCACGAGCTCGCGCACGCCTGCGACCCGGTCTCGGCGTTCGGCGGCGTGATCGCCGCGAACCGCGTCGTCACGCGCGCGATGGCCGAGACCGTCTCGGGGATCTTCACCGAGGTGATCGTTGCTCCCGGCTTCGAGCCGGACGCGCTCGCGATCCTCACCCAGAAGAAGAACGTGCGGCTGCTCGTGCTGCCCGCCGAGTACACGCCGAACCCGGTCGAGCTGCGCCAGGTGTCGGGCGGGTTCCTGCTGCAGGACGCCGACCGCGCCTTCGCGCCCGCGTCCGAGTGGGAGCTCGCGACCGGTGAGCCCGCGGACGCTGAGACGCTCGCCGAGCTCGAGTTCGCGTGGCGCGCGAGCCGCGCGGTGAAGTCGAACGCGATCCTCCTCGCCGCGGGAGGCGCGTCGGTCGGCGTGGGCATGGGCCAGGTCAACCGCGTCGACTCGTGCCGCCTCGCGGTCGAGCGAGCCGGGGATCGCGCGCGCGGTTCGGTTGCGGCCTCCGACGCCTTCTTCCCGTTCGCCGACGGCCTGCAGGTGCTGCTCGACGCGGGTGTGCGCGCCGTGGTGCAGCCCGGGGGCTCCGTGCGCGATCCCGAGGTCATCGAAGCCGCGCAGGCCGCGGGCGTGACGATGTACTTCACCGGGGAGCGCCACTTCTTCCACTGAGGCATGCTCGCGTGCGGGCCGGCCTCAGCCCTGCGGAGCGCTCCTCTGAGATGATGGACGCATGGAGACCGTCAAGGGAATTCTCGTTGTCCTGCACCTCGTCGGCTTCGGCGCCGTCTTCGGGAGCACGCTCGCGCAGCTCTCGGCCGTGAAGGAGGCGCGTGCGCGCATCACGCCCGGAATTCTGCACGGCGCTTGGCTGCTGCTCGCGACCGGCCTGCTGCTCGTCGGCATGGTCTACGCGACGGGCGGGCAGCCCAATAACGCGAAGATCGGCGTGAAGCTCGTCGTGCTGATCGTGCTCATCGTGCTCGTGCTGATCGGCCGCAAGAAGCAGCAGGTGACGGGCGGTCTGCTCGGCGGGATCGCCGGGCTCTCAGTGCTGAACGTCATCCTCGCGGTGCTCTGGCACTAGCCCGTCACGTTCGCCGTTCACACTGGTTCGCCGTACCAAACACTGATCCCCCGGGGGCCTCAGCCTCCGGGGGATCAGTGGTTCAGTCATGCATCACGGTGCGCGGCGGCGGATCAGCGCCAGCGTGCGCCCCAGCTCTGCGACTCGCCCGCGGGAGCGAGCTGCTGCCGGATGCCGAGCGGGTTGTCGTCGCGAAGCGCCTCGGGCAGGAGTGCGGCGGGCGCGTTCTGGAACGCGACCGGGCGGAGGAAGCGGGTGATCGCCGCGGTGCCGACCGACGTGGAGGAGTCGTTCGTCGTTGCGGGCCAGGGGCCGCCGTGCTGCTGCGCGGGCGTCACCGCGACACCGGTCGACCATCCGTTGAAGAGCACGCGGCCCACCTGGTTCGCGAGGGCCGCGACCAGCGCCCGCAGCTGCTCAGCGTTCTCGGTCGTGCCGGTCGCCTCGGCCTCGCTCAGGTGGATCGTGCCCGAGAGGTTGCCCTCGTAGAACTCGGGCATGAGCGCTGCGAGGTCGGTGCCCTCCGGCACCTCGACAAGGATCGAGAGCGGGCCGAAGGACTCCTCCAGGAGCGCCTCGCGGCCCGCGCGGAAATCGTCGAGCGAGATCGCGACGATCGTGGGCGTCGCCCATCCCTGCCCGTCGTCATCGAAGCGAATCCCGCCCTCGATAACCGCGCGCGCTCCCGCGGTGCCGAGCACGGCGGTGCGGCGCTCATCGTAGCTCGACGCGATGCGCGGGTCGAGGAGGCGGTGCTCGGGGGCGTCCCCGGACTTCG
This sequence comes from Leucobacter sp. USHLN153, assembly GCF_037145615.1. Classification (NCBI taxonomy): domain Bacteria; kingdom Bacillati; phylum Actinomycetota; class Actinomycetes; order Micrococcales; family Microbacteriaceae; genus Leucobacter; species Leucobacter sp. USHLN153. The sequence goes on along the minus strand of NZ_JBBCXE010000001.1, from coordinate 300,451 downwards.
CCGCGACCGTCTCGGGAAGCGAGCTGCCAGCGGGAATGAACACGAAACCCGGCTTGGTGCAGAGCTGCCCCGCCGAGCCCGACACGCTCGTGAGGTAGCCGCTCGCGATCTCGTCGGCGCGCTCAGCGATGGCGTCGAGCGTCACGAAGACCGGGTTGACGCTGCCGAGCTCGCCGAAGAAGGGGATGGGCGCGGGGCGGTTCGCGGCGATGTCGGCGAGGAGGCGCCCGACGCGGATCGAGCCGGTGAATGAGCCGGCCTTGATCCGCGGGTCCTTCAGCACCTCGACGCCGGCCTCGCGACCGTGGATGAGCTGGAAGGTTCCCTCGGGGAGGCCCGCCTCGGTGATGGCGGTCGCGGCCACTTCGGCGGTGGCGTCGGAAAGATCCGCGTGGCTCGAGTGCGCCTTCACGATGAGCGGGCAACCGGCGGCGAGGATCGCGGCGGAGTCTCCGCCCATCACCGAGAAGGCGAACGGGAAGTTCGACGCGGAGAAGTTGATGACCGGGCCCACGGGAATATGGGTGCGACGGATGTCGGGGCGCGCGCCGAGCGCGAAGTCCGGGTCGGCGTGGTCGATGCGGGCGTCGAGGTAGCCGCCGTCGACGATGGTGTCGGCGAACAGTCGGAGCTGCACAGCGGTGCGAGTGACCTCGCCGGAGAGGCGGGCCTCCGTGAGCCCGGTCTCGCGCAGGGCGATCTCCACGAGCTTCGCCTTATTCGCCTCAAGCGCATCCGCGATCTTCACGAGTGCGCGAGCGCGGTGCTCCGCCGTGGTCGCGGCGAGCGGTGCCGCGGCAGCAGCGGCCCGAGCAACGACCGCCTCGAGTTCGGGGGAGAGCGCTTCCTGAGTCATGCATCCATCCTTTGTGTGTCGGGGCTTACGATCCCGGAGAAAACCACTGCCATTGTTGCAGCCCGGTGGCGCGCCCGGGTAGTGAGCCGTGCACAGTCACCGGGGCGAGAGCAGTGCCAGCACGGCGGGTGGCATCGTGCTTCAAATGTGACCTTCCGCCCGCGGCCGCAATCTATACAATGTAAAATTGTACAGGGCGTCAGTGACGACGCCATCGTCACTCTTCCAGTGATTCAACGAAGTATCCAGGAAAGGAAGACTTGATGTCCTCTCGACGTATTCGAACCGCTCGGCGCTTCGCCGCCACAGGGGCGATCGCACTCTCACTCGGGCTCGTGCTCGCGGGCTGCTCCGGCGGCGTCGCCGGCGGTGGGGAGTCCGCCGACAATAGCGACGAGCCCATCAAGCTCGGCATGCTCGCCCCGTTCTCGGGGCAGGAGGCCGCATTCGGCGACTATATGAAGTTCGGCGCCCAGCTCGCCATCGACGAGGTGAACGCGGATGGTGGCATCGACGGCCGCGACCTGGAGCTCGTGACCGAGGACGACGCCTGCGATCCCACCGCAGCCGTCGCGGCGGCGAACAAGCTCGTCACCGCGGGTGTCGAGGGTTCGGTCGGCGGCTACTGCTCGGGAGCTACCCTGCCGACACTCCCGGTCTTCGCCGACGCTGAGATCCCCATGGTGATCCCTGCGGCCAACTCCAACCAGCTCGTCGGCCAGGGCGCGTTCATGATCAACGGCACCGGAGCTCAGCAGGCCGAGGCCGCCGTGGAGTACATCAAGAAGGTCGGGGCCAAGAAGGTCGCGGTCATCGATGACAACACCGACTACTCGGTCGATCTCGCGGACTCCCTCGAGGATCAGGCAGACGGCTTCGAGGTCGTCAAGCGCGAATCCGTGAACCCCGACGAGAAGGACTTCTCTGCGAACGTCAACAGCGTCACCGGAGCATCCCCTGACTTCATCGTCTGGACCGGCTACTACCAGGCCGGCGGCCTGCTCGTGAACCAGCTGCGCGGCGCCGGCTACGACGGCCCGATCCTCGTCGGCGATGGTTCTGTGGATGCGCAGCTCGCCGCCATCGCGGGTGAGGACGCGATCAAGAACGTCGTCGGCACGTTCACGAAGACCCCCGACATGCTTGAGGGCGGCGATGAGTGGATCGCGGACTACGAAGAGGTTTCGGGCGGGGATGCCCCCGGCCCGTACTCGATCCAGACGTATGAGGCCGTGAAGACGATGGCCGAGGCGTACACGCAGGCGGGCGGCACTGATTACGACGCGGTCGTCGAAGCGCTGCAGGGCCTCGACGGCTTCCCGCTGCTCACCGGCGACCTCACCTTCGCCGATGATGGATCGCGCGAGGGAGGCGGCTTCGTGATCGTCGAGCCCACTGGCGACGGCGGAGCGTTCGTGCTCAAGGACGACCTCGAGGGGTAACGACGTGATGGCGAGAGGGCGGGGATTCCCGCCCTCTCGCCCAATCCTGCTCGCGACTCTCTCGGAGGCACCCGTATGTTCCAACTCATCTGGAACGGGCTCTTCGTCGGCTCGTTCTACGCGCTCGTCGCGCTCGGCTACAGCATGGTGTACGGCATCATCAAACTGCTGAACTTCGCGCACGGCGACCTCTACATGCTCGGCTCATTCCTCGCGTTCGTGGTGCTCGGCGGCGTCACGGGCCTCTTCGGGCTCGGATCGATCCCGATCCTGCTACTCGTGCTCCTCATCACGATGCTGCTCACGGGCGGCATCGGCGTGCTCATCGAGCGCGTCGCCTATCGGCCCCTGCGCTCGAGCCCACGGCTCGCCGCGCTCATTACCGCCGTCGGCGTGGCGTTCACCATCGAGTACACCGTCCGCCAGATCTTCGGGGCGAGCCCGCTCGTGTTCCCGATCCGCCTGCAGGGAGCGCCCATCGAGATCCTGGGCGCGCGCATAACGATGCCGCAGCTCGTGCTGATGCTCGTCGCGGCGCTCCTCATGTTCCTGCTGCAGCGCTACGTCATGCACTCGCGCGAGGGGCGGGCGATGCGCGCCATCGCGCTCGATCAGAAGGCGTCGCTCCTCATGGGCGTCAACGTCAATCGCGTCATCTCGCGCACATTCTTCATCGGCTCGGCGCTCGCGGGCGCCGCGGGCGTCATGGCGGCCGCCTACTACGGCACGATCGACTTCCTCATGGGCTTCGTCATCGGCCTGAAGGCGTTCACCGCCGCGGTCATCGGCGGCATCGGCAACCTCTACGGCGCGATGCTCGGCGGCATCGTGCTCGGTCTGCTCGAGTCGTTCGGAACGCACTTCCTCGGGGGCCAGTGGCGCGACGTCTTCGCCTTCGGCTTCCTGATCCTGTTCCTGGTGTTCAAACCGACCGGCATTCTCGGCGAGCGCGTCGTGGAGAGGGTGTGACCATGGCCAAGTCGAATGCTCAGCGTCTGCAGACGCCGAAGCCCATCATCGAGCGGCCCCCCGCGATCAAGGGGGTGCTCGCGCCGGAGCGCTTCATGAAGCTCCTCGGGCTCGTGCTGTTCGTCGCCGCGGCGGTGCTGCCGTTCATCACGGCGACGCCGTACATCATCTCGATCCTCACGTCGGCGTTCATCTACATCGTGCTCGCGATGGGTCTCAACGTCGTCGTGGGTTACGCGGGGCTCCTCGACCTCGGGTACATCGCCTTCATGGCGGTCGGTGCCTACACGAGCGGGATCCTCACCACCCAGTTCGGCCTGTCGATGCTCGAGACCCTGCCCTTCGTGGTCATTGCCTGCATCATCGCGGGCGTCATCATCGGCGGGCCGACGCTGCGGCTCCGCAGTGACTACCTCGCCATCGTCACGCTCGGCTTCGGTGAGATCATCCGGATCACGGCGAACAACCTCGACATCACGGGCGGACCGAGCGGAATCCACGGCATTCCGACCTGGTCGTTCTTCGGCTGGTCCTTCGCGGAAGGGCTCGACATCGCGGGAATCCACTTCGGACCGAAGATCCTCTTCTATTACTTCGTGCTGTTCGTCGGGATCGGCATCGCGGTGGTCGCGGTCAGCCGTCTGGGCCGCGGCAAGCTCGGGCGGGCCTGGAAGTCGGTGCGCGACGACGAGGACGTCAGCGAGGCGATGGGCATCAACGGCTACGCCACGAAACTGCTGGCCTACATCATCGGCGCCGTGTGGGGCGGCTTCGCCGGAACGCTCATGGCGGGGCACCTGTCGGCGATCGCGCCGAATAGCTTCGAGTTCCTCTACTCCGCACTCGTGCTCATGGCCGTCGTGCTCGGCGGCATGGGATCGACGCCGGGCGTCATCATCGGGGCGCTCTTCGTCTCGCTCGCGCCGGAGTTCCTGCGCGAGTTCAGCGAGTGGCGGTTCCTGCTCTTCGGCGTGCTGCTCGTGGTCGCGATGATCTTCCGCCCGAAGGGGATCTGGCCCGCGAACGCGGTGCTGCCGTTCCTGAAGAAGCGCGAGGTGCCGCAGGTGCCGCCCACCGAGAACCTCGAGGTGGTCGGCGTAGCGGACAATGCGGACGATGCGGTGCAGAGTCCGGTGAGCGATCCCGCGCGATCGTCGACCGAAGAGGAGGGGCGACGATGACCGCCACGACACCCATCGACCCGGTTCGTTCGGCGAGCGATGCAGCCGCGAGCGCGGCAGCCACGAGCGATGCAGCCGTGAGCGCCACATCGACAAGCGCCTCGGAACCGGCTGTCGCGCCCGGCCGAGTGCTCCTCGAGGTGCGTGATCTCGCGGTCTCGTTCGGCGGCATCGTGGCTGTCGACGGGCTCTCATTCTCCGTGCACGAGGGTGAGATCGTCTCCGTCATCGGCCCGAACGGTGCCGGGAAGACGAGCGCGTTCAACTGCATCTCGGGGTTCTACCGCCCGGGTCGCGGCAGCGTCGTGTTCGACGGAGAGCCGATCACGCGGCGCAAGCCCTCGGCGATCACGCGGCGCGGCATGGCGCGCACGTTCCAGAACGTGCGACTCTTCGGCGAGATGAGCGTGCTCGACAACGTGAAGACGGCGATGCACTCCCACCTGCAGCAGAACGTCTTCGACGCGATGCTGCACACGCCGCGGTATCGCCGGAGCGAAGCGCAGTGCGCAGAGGATGCGCGCGGGTGGCTCGACTTCGTGGGCTTCCGCGCGGACGACGAACTCCTCGTCACGCAGCTGCCGTACGGCGAGCAGCGACGCGTGGAGATCGCCCGAGCGCTCGCGACGCAGCCGAAACTGCTGCTCCTCGACGAGCCGGGTGCTGGGCTCAACCACAGCGAGAAGATCGAGCTCATGGAGCTCATTCGGCGGATCCGCGATCTCGGAGTCGGCATCGTGCTCATCGAGCATGACATGGGCCTCGTGATGCAGGTCTCCGAGCGGATCGTGGTGCTCAACTACGGCAAGGAGATCGCGGATGGCACGCCCGAGAGCATCAAGCAGGATCCCGTCGTGATCGCGGCGTACCTCGGCGAGGAGGAGGAAGCATGAGCGACCTGGTGCTCGAGAACATCGACCTCTACTACCACCGCGTCCACGCGCTGCGCGAGCTGAGCCTCACGGTGCGCGAGGGGGAGATCGTGTCGCTGCTCGGGAACAACGGAGCCGGTAAGACATCGACGCTCTCGCTGATCTCAGGGCTCGTGCGCGCGAAGAGCGGCACGGCGCGCTGGGGAGACCACGATCTCACGCGCATGCAGCCGTGGGACGCGGTCGGCGCCGGGCTGCTGCATATCCCGGAGGGGCGGCGCATCTTCTCGACGATGAGCGTGCACGAGAATCTGCTGCTCGGCGGGTACCTGGTGAAGGATCAGAAGCTCATCGCGAAGCGCGCCGATGAGGCCTACGACCTCATGCCTCGCCTCGCCGAACGGCGGACGCAGCAAGGCGGCACGCTGTCGGGCGGGGAGCAGCAGATGCTCGCCCTCGGCAGGGCGCTCGTGGGCGGACCGAAGCTGCTGCTGCTCGACGAGCCCTCGATGGGCCTCGCCCCGCTCATCGCGAAGCAGGTGATGGAGATCGTGCAGCGGGTGAACGCGCAGGGTACGACGGTGCTGCTCGTCGAGCAGAACGCTCGGGCGGCGCTGAAGATCGCCGACCGCGGCTACGTGCTGGAATCGGGGCGCGTCACGATGCAGGGGTCGGCCGCGGAGCTCGCGGCCGACCCGCGGGTGATCGAGGCGTACCTGGGCGCGTAGGGGAGCCGGGGTCGCGCGCAGGTCGGCGCGGCCCTTTGCTCCGGCTCGGCGAGCGCCGGTTCTTCGGCTGCGACTCCGGCTTTGAGCCCCGCTCGGATCGCGGTCTCGGGCCGAGCTTCAGTCCCGGCCCAGTTCGGCCTCGGGCTCGAGGGTGGCAAGGGAAGCGAGGGGGATCGGCTGCGCGATCGGGCGGCGCATCGTTTGCCGAAGTGACTCCACGGGCGGCGCGGCGGTCATCGGCACGGAGCTTGTCGGCGCGGAGCCCGATCGCGCGGTGCTCGTCCGCTCGGCGCCCGGCTGCTCGGCGCCCGACTCCTCGGCCCCCGCAATGCACGACACCGCGAAGCCGCATACACGCCCCTGGCACCAGCCCATACCCGCGCGCGTGACGCCCTTCTGCGCCCGAGAGTCCTCGCCCGCGAGCGTGTCGCGCGCGGCGGCGAGCGCGCCGTACCGCACCTCTTCGCAGCGGCACACCACGGTGTCGTCGTGCAGGTGCTGTTCCCATCCGCGAGGCACGGGGTGGGCGAGGTGCATCGCCCGGGCGAATGCGCGCTGCCGAGCGATGGCGCGGAGCTCGGGGGTGCGCGCGGCCGATCCGCCGCCGCGACCGCGAGCCGTGAGCGCCGCCGCCCGCCCGGCGACCGCGCCCTCGAGCACCGCGAGCACCGCGCCGCCGACGCCGGTGAGCTCGCCGGCGATGTAGAGGCCGGGCACCGACGAGCGCTGCTCCGCGTCGACTTCCGCGACGAGCGAGCCGTCAGCGTCCTGGCGAGTGCGAGCCCCGAGCTGCACGGGGAGCTCGAGCTGCGGCGTGAAGCCCCAGCCGAGGCCGACCCCGTCGACGCCCTCGATAATCCGCTGGCTGCCGGGGACCACCGCACCGTCGCGGTCGACGCGGGCCGTGCGGACGGCCTCCACCTGACCCGAGCCGAGGATCTCTGTGACAACGCTGCGGGTGCGGTAGGGGATGCGGTGGCGCGCGAACGCGGCGATGTATCCGGCGGCTTCGAGGCCCTTCGCGGGCACACCGAGCGCACGGTGGGCGCGTGGCAGCCAGCCCGCGAGCGATGCGGACTCGAGCACGGAGACGACGGACCCGCCCGACTGCGCGATGTTCGCGGCGACCGGGAGAAGGAACGGGCCGGTGCCGGCGATGACGAAGCGTCGCCCGGGAAGCGCGCCGTTCTGCTTCACGAACGCCTGGATGCCGCCGGCCGCCATGACGCCGGGGAGGTGCCACCCGGGAACCGGCAGCTGGCGGTCGTAGCCGCCGGTCGCGAGCACCAGGCTCGTTGCGCGGACGGTCGGTGCGGGGCTCGGGCCGGGGCCGTATGCGGGCGCGAGGCGAAGCACGAAGCCCCCGGGGGCGGACTCCGCCATCCACACGCTCGTGCCGGGGAGGTAGCGGATCGCGCCAGGCGCGATGCCTGCGTCGAACCGGCCGCGCAGCGCGAGGTAGTCGCGCCAGCCGTGATGCAGCGCGCCGTCATCGCTGCCCGCGCGTTCGCTGCGGTGCCGCCAGTACTGACCGCCCGGTTGCTCCGCGCTGTCGACGACGAGCACCGAGACGCCCGCCTCGGCGGCTTCGGCCGCAGCGGCGAGCCCGGCCGGCCCCGCGCCCACGATCGCGACATCGAAAGTCTTGTCGTCAGCGCTGGCTCCGGCTGCAGCATCGGGTGACACCCGGGTCATTCCACGACCTCCGCTCCGTTGTGGGCCCCGCGACTCGGTCCGCTCGCCGCGCGCACCTCCATGCCCTCGCGCAGTGGGATCATGCACGCCCGCTGCCCGGACTCCCCGTCGATCTCGACGAGGCAGTCGAAGCACACGCCGATGCCGCAGAAGACGCCGCGGCGCTCGCCGTCGCGAGTGGTGCGCCATGCGGGGCGACCCGAGCCGATGAGCGCGGCCGCGACGCTCGACCCGACGGGAGCGCTCAGGGGTTCGCCGTCGAAGGTCGCCTCCACCGTCCGCGGCTCTGCCATCTGCGTCTCCGCCTTCTGCGGTTCCCCCATCCGCCGCGCCGGCCCCGTCTTCCCCAAGCGCCTCGATCGACTCACGCGGCGACCTCCTCATCGAATCGTTCGGGGCGGAAGGGATGGAGCGCGAGTTCCGGCTCCTCGCCCGCGAGCGCCTGCGCGAGCAGCTTTCCGGTGCCCGCAGAGAGCCCGATCCCCGCACCCTCGTGGCCAGCAGCGTGCCACAGCCCGGGCGCCCGCGGGTCGGGGCCGATGACGGGCAGGTGATCCGGGCAGTACGGGCGGAAGCCGTGGTAGTGCCGCAGCATGCGCACGTCCGAGAGGAACGGGAAGAGCTCGATGGCGTTGCGAGCGATCGCGGCGAGCGCCTCCGTGCTCACGGTGCCGTCGAACCCGACGCGCTCGCGACTCGAACCGATGAGGATCGTGCCCGCCGGCGTGCCCTCCACGACGGGTGATGCCTGGAGGCCCGCGTCGCCGCTGCCCACGTTGTCCACGTACTCGGCGGCGTACACCTTGTGATGCACGCGCGGCGGGAGCGGTTCGGTCACGAGCACGAACCCGCGGCGGGGGAGCACGGGAACGGTAACCCCCGCGAGCGCCCCGATCTCACCCGCCCACGCGCCGGCGGTGTTCACGACGTGCCCGGCAGCGAAGTCGCCCCGCGGGGTGCGCGCTCCCACCACGCGGTCGCCGTCGCGCAGCAGTTCGGTCACGGGAGCATGGGTCTCGAGCACGGCGCCGAGGTCGCGAGCGAGCCGCAGCAGGGTCGCGGCGGCGAGGATCGGCTGCACCTGGCAGTCGTCGGGGTAGTAGGCGGCGCCGAGCGCCTGATCCGTGATGAGCGGTTCTCGTTCCCGGAGGGCCGCAGCGTCCAGGCGTTCCGACCGGATGCCGAACGCTCGCTGGCTGCTCGAGAATCGCTCGAGCGACGCGAGGCTCGATTCCCGCGACGCCACGATGATCCCGCCCTTCGCCTCGAACTCCCACCGGGTACCGAACCCGGCGAGCTCACCGCGCCAGACATCGAGCGAGTAGTTCGTGAGGTTGAGCTCCGGCCCCAGCTCCTTATCGCTCACGAGGATGTTGCCCTCGCAGCGCGAGGTCGAGCCGCTCGCGGGGAGTTCGCGCTCCAGCACCGTCACGGAAAGCCCGGCGCGCGCGGCGAAGTACGCCGTCGCGCAGCCCATGATGCCGGCCCCGATGATGAGCACGTCGGCGGTGCGACGGCTCATTTCGACTCCGACGCCCGAGCCCCGACCGGTGATTCCGCGGCCCCGGCGGTCAGCACGGCGGTCGCGCAGACGAGATCCTCCCAGGCCATGCCGACGCCGGTGTAGACGGCGGGGCGACCGGGCGTGCGAGAGAACTCCCCGCGGAGGAGCTGGCTGAGGGTGCGCGGGGCGGCGGATCCGCTCCAGTCCGCCTCGCTGAACGCCGTGGCGAGGTTCCCGTTCTCGCGCCTCGCCGACGCGCGCCCCTCCACCACGACGTCCGCGCGGGAGACCAACGCGTCGTCGAGCTCACGTCGTTCGAGCCCGTGCGTGCCGGTGGCGGCGACGATCGCGTGGTCCTGCACGAGGGCGCCGTCGAAGACCGGCTCGGTCGCGGAGGTGGTGCAGAGCACGAGGTCGGCCTCGCGAACGGCCCGCTCGGCGTCACCTGTCCGATCGCGCATCTCGATTCCGCGGGTCTCCGTCGCGCCCGCGAGCTCGTCGAGCAGTGCGCGCACGCGCTCGGGTCGCCGGCCCACGATCTCGACCGAGCAGCCGGGGAAGACGAGCGCGGCAGCCCGGATGTGGGCGGCGGCCTGCACCCCCGCGCCGAATACGAGCACGCGCGGCGCCCGCGGAAACCCGGGTCCGGACACGGCCGGCGATGCAAGCTCGCGCACGGCCGCGAGCGCCACGGCCGGGGTGCGGATCGCGGTGAGCGAGGCACCCTCGAGCACCGCGACGGGTGCGGCGGTCTCGGAGGAGTACAGAATGTAGAGCCCCTGGATCTTCTCGAGCCCCCGGGCCGGATTCTCCGGGGCGACGGTGAGCGCCTTCAGGCCGCTGTAGGGCTCGCCCTGGGCGGGCATGAGCAGAAACTCCCCGCCGGGGAAGTCGCTGAAGAGTCGCGGCCCGTCGAGTTCGGGGTCGAGGTCCCCGCGCAGTGCGTCAGCGATCGCGTCGATCGCGCGGTCGAGCGGAAGCAGGCGCGCGACGTCGCCCGCGGAGAAATAGGGGAGTGCCGTAGATGCCCCGCTCACAGGAGGAACCCCCGTGGGAACGGATCCGTCGGATCGAGGAAGTACTGCGCGGTGCCGGTGATCCAGGCGCGGCCGCGGATCGTCGGCACCACGGCGGGCCGGCCGGCGACCTCGGTTTCCGCGATCAGCATCCCGTGGAAGCGCGACCCGATGTAGGAGTCGTTGATGAACTCGGTGTCGAGCGGCAACGCCCCTCGCGCGTGCAGCTGGGCCATGCGCGCGCTCGTGCCGGTGCCGCAAGGCGAGCGGTCGAACCAGCCGGGGTGGATCGCCATCGCGTGCCGCGAGTGCTGGGCCGTTGAACCGGGAGCCTGTAGGGAGACGTGATGCACGCCGCGGATATCATCGCGTTCCGGGTGCACCGGCTCGTCGGTCGCGTTGATCGCCTCCATGATCGCGAGGCCCGCGCCGAGCAGCTCATCGCGGTTGCTCCGATCCTCCCGCCACTCGATGCCGAGCGCCTCGAGTTCGACGATCGCGTAGAAGTTTCCGCCGAACGCGAGATCGTAGGCCACGGCGCCGTAGCCGGGGACCTCGACGCTCGCGTCGAGGCGATCCGCAAACGACGGAACGTTCGTGATCGTGACATGCTCGGCTCGACCGTCTTGCACCGCCACCTCGGCGACGACCAGGCCCGCCGGAGTGTCGAGTCGGATCGTGGTGACCGGTTCGACCACGTCGACCATGCCGGTTTCGACGAGCACGGTGGCGACACCGATCGTGCCGTGGCCGCACATCGGCAGGCACCCCGACACCTCGATGTAGAGGACGCCCCAGTCAGCGTCCGCTCGGGTCGGGGGCTGCAGGATCGCCCCGCTCATCGAGGCGTGCCCGCGCGGCTCGAACATGAGCAACTGGCGGAGATCGTCACGGTGCTCGAGGAACCAGGTGCGGCGCTCTGCCATCGTCGTGCCGGGGAGCATGCCGACCCCGCCCGTGATGACGCGGGTGGGCATCCCTTCGGTGTGCGAATCAACGGCGTGATACACGTGGCTCGTGCGCAACGGGGCTCCTCGATGAGCGGGCGGTCGGTCTCTGCTTACGGGCGGGTCTCTACTTACCGTAGCCCTTGGCGACGGCGGCGCGCGTGTCCGCGACGATGCGATCCGCGACGTCCTCGGGCAGCGGCAGACGCGGCGGACGGCAGACGCCGCCCTTGCGCTCGAGCACGTCCATCGACAGCTTGATCGCCTCGACGAACTGCGTCTTGGAGTCCCACCGCAGCAGCGAGTGCAGATCGCGGTAGATCTGCTGCCCGCGCTCGAGGTCGGCGTAGTTTCCGGAGGTGCAGAGGCGGAAGAGTTCGACGCAGGTCTGCGGGATCGCGTTCGGGTAGCCGGAGACCCAGCCGACCGCCCCGGCGAGGCCGACCTCGAGCACCGTGTCATCCGTGCCGATGAGAATGTCGAGATCGGGGGCGAGCTCCTTGATCTCGTAGATGCGCCGGGGGTCGCCCGAGAACTCCTTCACGCCGACCACGTTGCCCTCCGCATGGATCTCGGCAATGAGCTCCGGCACGAGATCCACCTTCGTGTCGATCGGGTTGTTGTACGCGACGATGGGGAGGCCCACCTCCGCGACCGTCGCGTAGTGGTGCTTCACCTGCTCGTGGTTCGCGCGGAAGGTGTTCGGCGGGAGCAGCATCACGCACTGCGCGCCGACTTCAGCGGCCTGCTCGGCCCAGTGCGCCGACTGCAGGGCGCCGTACGCGCCGACGCCGGCCATCACGGTGAAGCCCTCCGGGGATGCCTCGACCGCGGTCTTGACCACCTGCGCGCGCTCCGCCTCACTGAGGTTCTGGTATTCGCCGAGTGATCCGTTCGGGGCGACGCCGTCGCACCCGTTCTCCGCGAGCCAGGCGACGTGCTCGGCGTACGCATCGAAGTCGACGCTCAGGTCTTCGTTGAAGGGGAGCGCGGTGGCGACAATCACACCGTGCCAGGGCTTCTTCTCGGTCATGCGGGTCCTTTCGCTCGGCGCGGCATCGCGAGCGCGCCTCTGAGTGTGCCACTGCAGTGTGACATTGCACAGATTAACACGAGGGTGCGTGTCGGACCAGGCTGGAACCTTTCGGCTCGCAGCGGGCCGCTGTAGTCACCGCAGGACGAAGCCGTCGCCGAGAGTCGACCGCTGCGCTCACCGCAGAACGAAGCCGCTACCGAGGGGGTCCGCGGGGTCGAGCACGAAACGATGCTCGCCGGTGCGGTACGCGGCTCCGATGACGGAGGGGATCACGGAGCGCCCGTCGGGGGCCGGGCGCCAGCTCGCGTGAAACACGGTGTCGACGATCGAGCGGTGTTCGAGCGTCTCGCCCTCCGCGAGCTCTCCAGCCTCCGCGAGCAGCGCGACCCGTGCGCCCGTGCCCGAACCGCAGGGGGAGCGGTCCACTTCTCCGTCCGCGAAGACCGTCACATTGCGCTGCATCGGGCCGTCGGTGCCGCGGCCGAGGTCGTCCCAGAGAATCGTTCCGTATACGCCCGACAGTCGGGGGTCCGCCGCGTGCTGCGCTTCCGGTGCATCGTTCAGCGCCCATTTCACCTCTCGGCCCAGCGCGATGAGCTCGGTGTAGTGCTCGGGGGAGACTGCGAGCCCGAGGTCGGAGGCGCGCACCGAGGCATAGACCGCGCCGCTGAAGCTCAGATCCGCACGCACCCCGCCGAGCGACGTCGAGACCTCCAAGCCGCGCGCGATGACGTGCGACGGCACGTTCTCGAAGGTGGCGCGCACGAATCGCCCTGCCGATCGCTCGACGTACGCGGTGACGCGGCCGGAGGGAACGTCGATGCGCACCTCGGTGACCCCGTCGGGGTCGCTCGCGACGAGACCCGTGTCCGTCGCCCAGACGCCGAGCGCGATCGTGCCGTGGCCGCACGCGGTCGAGAAGCCGTCCTTGTGCCAGAACAGCACGCCGAAGTGCGCGGGCGTCTCGCCCGGCCGCACGGGATCGGGCGGCATGATGAAGCCGCCGTACATGTCGGCGTGTCCGCGCGGCTCCTGGCAGAGCAGCGCACGCACGAGATCCGCACCCGCCTCGCCGGCGATGGCGGCGACGCGCCGCTCCGCGACCGTTATGCCGGGCGGCACCGGAGGACCCTGATGCACGATGCGGAACGGCTCTCCCGCCGTGTGGTAATCCGTGGTCGAGATCTCGAGCGCTTTCGCCCCGGACTCGCTCAGCGCCGCGCCGAGCATCAGATGACCTCGTCGCTGAAGTGGTTCGGCGTGCCGAAGCGATGCGCCGTGATCGACACGGCCTGCTCCCTCAGGTGCGGAAGCATCTCGACACGGCCGGCGCCGACCACGGGGCCGGAGTACACGGCGATGTCGGGCTTGCCCTGCGACGCTTCCGCGATCCGCCGCGCCTCGCTCGTTCGCGATGGTCCCGCGACGAGCCGGATGCGTGCTCCGGCGCGCGGGCCCTTCCGAGCCGCGAGCGCGGCCACCCGCTGCTCCCAGGCGGCGTCGTCTTCGTACGCGACGCGGACTCCCGCCGCCTCGAACGCCGCCACGAAGGGCGCGGGGAGCGCCACCGGTGTGCTGACCGCGGGCTTCGCGCCGGCCGCGAGCCCCGCCCCGACCGCGCGCAGCGTGTGCTCTAGGCGCGCGTCGGCCGCCGCTCGCACGACGACGGGCACCGGCAGGTAGCGGAGCACGTTGCGCTCGACGTCGACGCCCGACACATCGCGTCGCGCGCCGAACTCGGTCTCCCACGCCTCGGCGTCCGATCCGAGCGCCGCGCGCACCCAGTCGAGGGCCTCGCCCGCGATCCCCGCTCGCTGAGCGGCCGCGAGGAGCGGCGCGCAGCCGGGGCGCGGGGCGCGCTCGATCGCGACGGGCGCGTCGGCCCATTCGCCGAGCCCGAAGAGGTAACTGGGGCCGCCGGCCTTCGTGCCCGCCCCGATCGCCGACTTCTTCCAGCCGCCGAAGGGCTGGCGTCGCACGATCGCCCCCGTGATGCCTCGATTCACGTAGAGGTTGCCCGCCTCGATCCGCTCGAGCCAGCGCGCGAGCTCTGACGACGACAGCGAGTGCAGCCCGCTCGTCAGGCCGTACTCGATGTCGTTCACGATGTCGATCGCCTCGTCGAGCGTCTCGGCGGTCATGATGCCGAGAATCGGGCCGAAGTACTCCGTGAGGTGATACTCGCTGCCGCGCTGCACGCCGTCGCGCACCCCGGGCGTCCAGAGCTTCGACTGGCCGTCGCGGTCGCGCGCGAGCGGGTGGTCGGACTCGACGGCGCGCGGTTCGAGCAACCAGCGCTGACCGGGTTCGAGCTGCGTGAGCCCGCGCAGCAGCTTGCCCGAGGGCGCGGCGATGAGCGGGCCCATTTGGCTCGTGAGGGCGTCGGGAGTGCCGGCTTCGAGGGAGCGGATCGCGTCGAGCAACTGCCCGCGGAAGCGCTTCGAGCTGGCGACCGATCCGACGAGCACGACGAGGGACGCTGCCGAGCACTTCTGCCCCGCGTGCCCGAATGCGGACTGCGCCACGTCGCGCGCAGCGAGGTCGAGATCCGCGCTCGGCGTGACGATGATCGCGTTCTTGCCGCTGGTCTCCGCGAGGATCGGAAGGTCGCCGCGCAGGCCCCTGAACGTCTCCGCGGTTTCGTACGCGCCGGTGAGGATCAGCCGATCGATCCGGGGGTCGGCGACCATGCGCGAGCCGAGCTCTCGATCCGCGAACTGCACGAGCTGCAGCACGTCGCGGGGCACGCCGGCCTCCCACAGGGCCTCGACCATCACCGCGCCCGACCGGGCAGCCTGCGTGGCGGGCTTGATGATGACGCTCGAGCCCGAGGCGAGGGCTGCGAGCGTGCCTCCGACGGGAATGGCGACCGGGAAGTTCCACGGCGGCACGACCGCGATGAGCTGCTGCGGCTGATAACGGGCGCCGTCGGCGCGCTCGAGTTCCTGACCGAGCGCCGCGTAGAAGTGCGCGAAGTCGATGGCCTCTGACACCTCGGGGTCGCCCTGGTCGAGCGTCTTCCCGCACTCCGAGCCCATGACCTCGAGCAGATCCGCCCGGCGCGCCTCGAGCGCTTCACCGGCACGGTGCAGGATCCGCGCGCGCGCATCCGCCCCGAGCGCCTGCCACCCGGCCGCCGCCTCTCGCCCCCGCACGATCGCGGCGTCGAGCGCCGCAGCGTCGGCGATGCGTGCCCGGTCGACTGCCGCCGCCCCGAGCTCGGAGCGCGGCATGCGCTCCGCGATCCGCCGCCCCCACACGCGATTCCCGGGAAGATCGGGATCGGTGTCGGGGGTATTGCGGAAGCCGGTGATGCCCGCGGCGACGCGCGCCTCGACGCGAGCGGAAACGGCCGGGTCGCTCGCGAGCGCGTCGGCAGTCGGGGCTGCGGGGGACTGCGCACCGCGATCCTGCGTGCGCCTCGGAGCGGGGAGGTGGAAGTGTGCAGGGTCTCCGTCGGCCGTGATTGCTTCGAGCTCGGCCAGCGATGCGAGAAAGCGCTCGCGTTCGCGGTCGAAGAGCGCCTCGTGATCGTGCAGCTCGAAGACGGCCGACATGAAGTTCTCCTGGCTCGCGCCCTCCTCGAGGCGCCGGATCAAGTATGCGATCGCGACGTCGAACTCCTCGGGGTGCACGACGGGCACGTAGAGCAGGAGTCGCCCGACCTCGCGGCGCACGGCCTCGGCCTGGCCCGTCGCCATGCCGAGCAGCATCTCGAACTCGACGCCGGCCTCGGCGCCGCGGCGCTTCGCGAGCAGCCACGCGAGGGCGACGTCGAAGAGGTTGTGCCCGGCGACGCCGATGCGCACATTGCGCACGCGGTCGGGGTGCAGGGCGTAGTCGAGCACGGCCTTGTAGCCCGTGTCCGAAGCCTGCTTCGACGGCCACGTCGCGGAGGGCCAGCCGTGGATCGCCGCGTCGACGAGTTCCATCGGGAGGTTCGCACCCTTCACGACGCGCACCTTGATGGGGGCGCCGCCGCGAGCGACTCGGGCTGCCGACCACTTTTGCAGCTGCATCATCGCCCCCAGCGCGTCCGGAAGGTACGCCTGCAGCACGATGCCCGCCTCGAGGTTCAGGAACTCCGGGCGGTCGAGGAGGCGCATGAAGACGGCGAGGGTGAGATCGAGATCCTTGTACTCCTCCATGTCGAGGTTGATGAACTTCTGGGGCGACGCGTTCGCCGCGCGCTCGAAGAGCGGGAGAAGCTGCTGCTCGATGTGCTGCACCGCCTCGTCGAAGGCCCAGTGATTGTGGGGCGCGACGGTCGCCGAGACCTTGATCGACACGTAGTCGACGTCGTCCCGCGCAAGCAGGCGGTGCGTCCCGGCGAGGCGGCGCTCCGCCTCCCCGCGCCCCAGGATCGCCTCGCCGAGGAGGTTGATGTTCAGGCGCACCCCGTCGCGCGCGATCTTCGCGATCGCGGGGCCGAGCTTGTCGTCGCTCGCGTCGATGATGAGGTGGCTCACGAGCTCGCGCAGCACGCGGCGCGCAATGGGCACGACGACCCGGGGGAGCGGCCGCGCGAGGGCTCCACCCAGCTGGATCGCGCCGCGCATGGCAGCCGGCAGGAAGCGAGGGGTGAGGGGGACGAGGTCGTGAAGGCGCTGCGCCGCGACGGAGAGATCTTCCGGGCGGACCACGCCGTCGACGAAGCCGACGGTGAAGTCGAGCCCGTGCGGATCCTTCAGAACCCCGGCGAGCCGCTCGGCTGCGGCGTCGGCGGGAACCTGCGCGGCCTCGCCCAGCCAGCGCCGCACGAGCGCGATGGCCTCGTCCGCGAGGTCCTGCGGACGCGTCGCGAGGTCGTGCACCGGGTCTGCGGATGTCGTGCTCATTGGGGGACCTTTCACGAGGGCGAACTCGGGGCGTCGGCGCGCGCCTGCTCGGCGTCGCGGTCGGAATACCCCCAGTGTCCTGCGGCGGGAGCGTGAAGAACAGCAATGCTTTCTGTGGAATAGTGTGAAGGAAAAATGATGGATTAAGCTTCGGGAGGGAGGACGCCGGTGCTCGACATCAAGCGGTTGCGACTGCTGTGGGAACTCGACGCCAGAGGAACGGTGGCGGCGGTCGCGGAAGCCCTGCGCTACAGCCCCTCCGCGATCTCGCAGCAGCTCGCGCAGCTCGAGCGCGAGGCCGGCGTACCGCTGCTGCTGCGCGTGGGGCGCAAGCTGGAGCTCACGCCGGCGGGGCACGTGCTCGTCGCCGAGACGCATGAGCTGCTCGCCGGGCTCGAGCGCGCGGAGGCCGCCCTGCACGGAGCGCGCGCGGAGGTCGCCGGTACGGTGCGGCTCGCGGTGTTCCAGACCGCCATGCTCGCGCTCATGCCGCAGGTGCTCGGGCGGCTTCGAGACGCGCACCCGGCGCTCCGCGTCGAGATGGTGCAGCACGAACCGGCCGCCGGGCTCCAGGAGACCTGGGCGCGGGGCTTCGATCTCGTGGTTGCCGAGCAATACCCGGGGCACGCGGCGCCGCACTTCGCGGGGCTCGACCGCCAGCCGCTCATCGCGGACCGCATCAGCATCGGCCTGCCGCCGGTCGGCCTGCACGAGACCTTCGACGTCGTGCGCTCGCTCCGCGACGCGGAGCACCTGCCATGGGTGCTCGAGCCGGAGGGAGCCGCCTCGCGGCACTGGGCGCTCCAGGCGTGCCGCAGCGCGGGCTTCGAGCCCGACGTCCGCTACGAGACGGCCGATCTGCAGGCGCACCTCCGCCTCATCGAAACGGGGAACGCGGTCGCACTCCTCCCGGGCCTCGTGCACGTCGGGGCGGCGCGGCGCATCCGCCTAGTTGGCCTCCCGGGGAACCCCGAGCGCGCGGTCTTCACTGCGGCGCGGGCTTCGGCCTCCGGGCATCCGGCGCTCGGCGCGGTGCGCGAAGCGCTGCGGGTCGAGGCTGAGCTGATCGGCGAGCACCGCGATCCCTCGCTCTGAAATCGGCTGCTAAGGTGCCGGCGGAGGCCGATGGCGTTTCCGCTCTCAACACGATCGAGGGGGATCATGGACGATCTGACGAACTATCGCGCGCTGAGTTTCGATGTCTACGGCACGCTCATCGATTGGGAGGCGGGCATCGCGGCCGTGCTCTCGGAGTGGGCGGCCCGGAACGGTGCGGCGCTCGACGATGAAGCGCTGCTCCTCGCCTACGCCGACCATGAGGCGGCGGTCGAGCGCGAGTTCCCCGGCCTCGCGTATGCGGAGGTGCTGCAGTCCGCATTCCGGCGCACGGCCGACACCCTGGGGCTCGCCGCGACCGACGATGACGTGCAGCGGCTCGGGCGGTCGGTGCCCGATTGGCCGGCCTTCGCTGACACGCAGGAGGCGCTCGCGCGACTCGGACGCCGGTACCGCCTGATCATCCTGTCGAACGTGCATCGCGAGGGCGTGGCGGGGAGCATCGCGCGCATGGGAGTGGAGTTCGACCGCGTGCTGACGGCGCAGGACATCGGTTCGTACAAGCCCGCGCAGCGCAACTTCGCCGCGCTCCGAGACAGCCTGCCCGAGCTCGACATCGAACCGCAGCAGCTGCTCCACGTCGCGCAGTCGCTGTTCCACGATCATGTGCCGGGCAAGGCCGCGGGCCTCGACACCGTCTGGATCAATCGCCGCCACGATCGCCCGGGCTGGGGAGCCACACCCGACCCCGGGGTCGCGGTCACGCCGGACCTCGAGTTCCCCTCGCTCGCGGCGTTCGCGGACGCGGTCGACGAGGCGTTCGCGGCTTCAGCGTCGCGCTGAGGCGGCGGATCGCGGAGGGGCCGTGGCGGCCCCTCCGCCCCGGACGCTACTTGACCTTCGGCTGCTGCTGCGTGATGCAGTGAATGCCGCCGCCGCGCGCGAAGAGCGGGCGCGCGTCGAGGCCGATTACCTCGCGACCCGGGTACGCCTCGCGCAGAATGGCGAGCGCGCGGTCGTCGGCGGGGTCGTCGAACGCGCAGGCGAGCACGGCGCCGTTGATCACGACGTGGTTGATGTAGCTGTAATCGACGAAGCCCTCCTCGTCGCGCAGCGTCTCGGGGGCCGGAAGGTCGACGATCTCGAAGCCGGCCGCCGTGTCGTCGCGGTAGCGCTCCGCGACGACACGGTTGGTGCGGGCGATGATGTGGTCCGGGTGCGACTCGGCGTCCTGGCGGTGCATGAGCAGCATGTCGGGGCTCGTGAACGCGGCCAGAATGTCGGAGTGCCCGCGCGTGCCGAAGGTGTCGTGGTCACGCGTGAGGCCGCGCGGGAGCCACAGCGCGCTCGTCGCGCCGATGGTGCGCTCGAGCTCGGCCTCGACCTGCGCCTCGGTCCATCCAGGGTTCCGACCCGGATCGAGCTGCACGGTCTTGGTCAGCACGACTCGGCCGGTGCCGTCCACCTGGATGCCGCCGCCCTCGTTCGTCATCTCAGAGTTGATGAGCTCCGCGCCCGCGGCCTCCGCGACGATGCGGCCGATGTGCTGGTCGTGATCCCACAGGGCCCAGTCCTGGCCGCCCCAGCCGTTGAAGATGAAATTGACCGCGCCGAGTCGTCCATCGTCGCCGATGACGAAGCTCGGGCCGATGTCGCGCATCCACGCGTCGTTGAGCGGCGCGGTGATCCGGTCGATCTGAGCCGAGAGATACTTCGCCGCAACGTCCTCGTCGCCCGGGTTCACGACGACAGTGACCGCCTCGTGCTCGCTCGCCGCGTTCGCGACCGCCGCCCAAGTGGAGCGCGCCTCCTCGGCTTCGGCCTCGGTGTCGCCGAGCGTGTACCCGCTCGTCGGCCAGGCCAGCCACAGCCGCTCCTGCTCGTGTCCTTCGATCGGCATGCGCCACGTCGTCATCGGTGCTCCCTTGTATGCGAATTCGAACCGCGTCGACTCAGTCTACTGGGTGCGTGACCAATAGCGCGGATCGACGCTCACTCGCCGTCGGGGTCGCCGGTCGCCCAGAGCGATCGCGCATGCGAAATATGGTGTCGGAGCAGGGCCTCAGCCCGATCGCCGTCGCCGGCGACGAGCAGGTCGATGAGTTCGTGGTGCTCGCGAGCGGAGTCGGCAAGACGCCCCTCCCGGGAGAGCGTGCCGATGCCGTAGAGGCGCGTGCGGCGGCGCAACGACGTCGCGAGCTCGACCAGCTGTGCGTTGCGCGTGAAGGAGAGCACGAGCGCGTGGAACTCGCGGTCATTGCGCAGATACGCCTCGAGGTCGCCCTGCTCAGCGGCCTTGAGACACGCGTCGGCGAGCCGCTGCAGGCCGGGGAGCGCGTTTTCCGGAATGTTTCCGGCGACGAGACCCATCGCGGGCGGCTCGAGGAGCAGCCGGATCTGCGTCAGGTCGTCGAGGTCACCCTCGCTCATCGTTGTGACGCGGAAGCCCTTGTTCTTCAGCGTTTCGACGAGGCCCTCACGGGCGAGATCCATCATCGCCTCGCGCACGGGAGTGGCAGAGACGCCGAGCGAGGCCCCGAGCGCCGGTGCGGATACGATCTCGCCCTCGGAGATGCGCCCGGTGATGATCGCCGTGCGGAGCTGCTCGAGCACCGTTTCACGCAGGCTCAACGGCCGGGTGAGGGGAGCGAGCGCGGGATCGCCGTGCGGTTCTTGATCGAAAGCGGACATGCGGGCTCCTTGGAGTCCAGAGCGGCGCACGAACGTTCCGCACCGCACACGAGTAACGTTCCCCTATCTTCCCACGGGCCGAGCCCAGCGGCTGAGGAAACGTGGAGGACGGAACGGCCCGGGCGCGCGGGCGATGAGAGGATACGGGAATGGACATTCTTCTGGGCGTGCTCATTGTCGTGCACATCGTCGCTTTCGGAGCCGTGTTCGGCGCCACCCTCTCGCAGTTTCCTGCCGCTCGAGTTGGTGCCGCCCGCGTCACTCCGGGCATCCTCCATGGGACATCTCTCCTGTTTGCATCGGGTCTGTTCCTCGTGGCTGCGGCTTCGCTCGCCGGGCGGCACCTGAACGTTGGGATCCTCGCGGCGAAGACCCTGGTGCTGATCGTGATGGTGGTGCTGATTCTCGTCAACCGCCGCAAGCCGCGGGTTGCTCCGTCAGTACTCGGCGCGATCGCCGCGCTTTCGCTCGTGAACGTCGCACTCGCCATTTTTGGAGGGTGACGTCGAAGGGTTCGCCTTCGGACTCACCGGTACCGAGCGTCGAGCTGTGACGCGGGCGAATTCATGTGTGAGTGCATGAATTTTCGACGATCAGATACGCATCATCGCGTATAGTCCCCCGTATCTGTTGAAAAATAAATCATGCAGATATAGGTTATATGTCGTCTCTCCCGAGAGAGATCGACGCTTTTTCGTCGACGTACAAAGGAGTACCCACGACCATGGATATAGCGAACCCGCCTGTTGAACACGACGAGGATGCTGCGCACCTCGCGTCCCTCGGCTACACCTACGACACCACGTACAAACGCGAGATGAGTTTCTGGGGGAACGTCTCGCTGGGCTTTACCTACTTATCTCCGATTGCCGGCGTCTACTCGATGTTCGCGATCTCGCTTGGAACCGCTGGCCCACCGATGGCCTGGGCCGTCATTATCGCGCTCGTCGGTCAGTTCCTTGTGGCGCTCGTGTTCGGTGAAGTCGTTTCGAACTACCCGGTCTCCGGCGGCGTCTATCCGTGGTCGCGACGCCTCTGGGGTCGGAAGTGGGCATGGATGAACGGATGGATCTACGTGGTCGCGCTCGTCGGCACGATCGCGGCGGTCGCATTCGGCGCCGCGCCGTTCGTCGGCGCGGTCTTCGGCGCTTCGCTGAGCCCCGTCGCCACCGTCGTAATCGCTATCGCCGCGCTCGCCGTGGCAACCGTTCTGAACTTTTCGGGCACGAAGGTGCTCAGCTGGGCGGCGACCGTGGGCTTGGTCGCGGAGATGATCGGCGCCCTCGTGATCGGCGGTTACCTGCTGCTGTTCGGTCGGCAGTGGGACTTCTCGATCTTCTTCGACAACATGGGAATCGGCCTGGACGCGCCCGGCGGATACCTCGGCGCGTTCGCCGCGGCGGCCCTCATCGGTATGTACGCGTACTACGGCTTCGAGGCGAACGGCGATGTGGCCGAGGAGATCAAGGATCCGAGCCGAGTGGTACCTCGCGCAATGCGCATGACGCTGTACATCGGCGGGTTCGCAACGACACTCCTGACGTTCTCCCTCACACTTGCGGTCCCGAACTTCCTCGCGGTCGCCGACGGATCCGTTGCCGATCCCATCGCCGATGCGCTCCAGAACGCATTCGGACCGGTCTACCCCGTAGCGATGTTCGTCATCGTCGTCGCATTCGTGTCCTGCATCACCAGCCTGCAGGCTGCGGCGTCGCGCCTCGTCTACTCCATGAGCCGGGACCACTTCCTCCCGGCGTCGAACTTCCTCTCGAAGTTCAACGAGCGCCGCCACGTGCCGAGCAATGCTTTGCTCACGGCCGCGTTCTTCCCCGCACTCATCCTCGTGCTCTCGCTCATGCTCGAGGACGCGCTCACCGCTATGGTGAGTTTCGGTACGGTCGGTATCTACATGGGATTCGGCATGGTGGTGCTCGCAGCTCTCCGCGCTCGTATTCTCGGGTGGAAGCCGGCCGGTAAGTTCACGATGGGCCGCTGGGCTTACCCGGTGAATATCCTCGCGCTCATCTGGGGTGTGCTGGCGGTTGCGAACATCCTGTGGCCGCGGCCGACCGGCGGCGGCTGGGCTGAGGACTACCTGCTGATCATGACGACTGTCGGCGTGATCGCCGTCGGCTGGATCTACATGCTCGTATCGAAGGCGTACGCGCGCGGTGACGCTCCCGCGGCAGATGCGAGCGGCCCGCTCGCAACTGTAGTTCGCTAATACTCCTGCAGTGCGCGCGGTCTCGATTCCGGGACCGCGCGCACTGCTGTCACGAAAGGAAACTTGTTGGTGTCCGATTACTCCGTTGACCCCGCGCAGTTCATTGACATGGACGGAGGGCCATCTTCCGGTCCCACCATCCCTATGGTGGTGTCGCTCACGTTCCCGGGAATGGACGCGGGCGCGCATGCGCTGCAGGAGGGCTTCACGCGGATCGCGTTCGAGGCAGTGCGGAGTGCGGGCGGCCGTCCTCGGCTCGTGGATTCAGCCGCGCTCGAGCTGGAGGAGGGAGCGAAGGTCTTCGAGGACGCCAACGGCATCGTGTTTCTCGGTGGGGGAGACGTGGACGGGTCCTGCTACGGGTACACGGGCGCACCGCCCCACAATGAGTACGGCGTGGATCTTCGCGCAGACGAATACTGCATCGGGTTGATCCGCGAGGCCGTCGAGCGTGATCTCCCCATCCTGGCGATCTGCCGAGGCTCGCAGTTGCTGAACGTCGCCTTCGGTGGAACGCTGATCCCCGATATCAAGGACTTCGGGCTCCACCGGGGAGGGCCCGGCGAACCGCTGTTCAAAGATGAGGAAGTCTTGATCGAGCCCGACTCGGAGATCGCTCGACTGCTCGGGGAGACCCGCCTCACGGTGCGGAATGGGCACCATCAGGCAGTGGATCGTGTAGCCCCGGCTCTGCGCGCGACGGCTCGCGCGCACGACGGAGTCGTCGAGGGCACGCAGCACCGCACCGCCTCCTGGGTCGTCGGCGTGCAGTGGCACCCCGAGGAGCCGGTGGCGAGCACGGAGCACCGCGCGACGCTTTTCGGTGAGCTGGTGCGACGCGCGGCTGATTGATCTCTCGCGGCGCGAGCGCCAACTGGGCGCTGGCGAGAGGGTGAGGATCGGCGCGAGCGCCGACGTGCTCGTCGCCCAGGCGCAGAAACGCTGATGGCGACGAACCCCTCGGGGTCCGTCGCCATCAGCGTCTGTGCCTTCCGATGCGGTCGGGGTCACGCCACCTTTGCGGCGGCTTCCTCGAGCACGCCGGGTAGCCACTCGAGCGCAACGTCGCTGCCGAGGTCCCAGGACGAGGCGTCATGGCGACCGTACTCGCCCACCCGGGTCGCGCCCTGAGCGGCGAAGCGGCGGTCGATGTGCTCGCTGCCCTGGCTGTACGTCTCCTCGTAGAACGTGTCACCGAGGCCGAACATCGCGTAGCGGAGACCAGTCAGGTCCGGAGGAGCTGCGTCGAATGCCGCGGCGAAGGGAATAGCGGTGTTCGGCAGGTCTCCTTCGCCGTGCGTCGAGCACACGACGATCGTGAAGCGGTCGGCCGTGAGCTCTGCGGGGTCGAAATTCTGTAGGTCGTACACTTCGGCGTCGTGGCCCGCATCGCGGAGCGCAGCGCCCACATCTTCAGCGATGAGTTCGGAGTTTCCGGACTCTGTGCCGTAGAGAACGGTGACGTTCATGAATGGTGTCCTTTCTGAGAGGTGGTGGCGCCGGAGGCGCCTCCGTCCTGGGCTATGGAGCGCATGAGCGCGAGGTCGGCCACCTTGCGGCGAACGCGGCCCTCCGGGGCTGCCATCTGCTCGTGCAGATCGAGATGCAACCAGCTGTCGAAGGAGACGGCTCGATCGCGAACGGACGCATTGAGTGCGTCGAAGCCGCGGGCCGCGGAACCGCTGCGCTCGGGGGCTGCGGCGAGGTCCGCGGCGACCTCTTCGGCGACTGACTTCGCGCAGGCGCGGTTCTCGGGTATCGCGCCGCGCGAACCGCGTTTCGCCCATCCGGTTCGGTAGAGACCAGGAGAGAGGCGACCCGTCTCCCCCGGGGAGCTGAGCAAGTGCGCGAGCGGACCGGAGGCGGAGAAACCGACCGCAGTGACGACCGAGGTGGCGGGAACCGAGACGACTCCGTCCGGTGAATCGAACTCGACCGCCGTCACCCGTGCCGCGTCACCGTCGCCTTCTCCAACGATGCGACGAGGAACAAGCCCGAAGCCGAGCGTCACGTCCGGCCCCGGGAACGAACCCCGATCATCGGCGACGAGCAGCTGAAGGGCTGCGATCCGCGCCTCGGACGTGCGATCGGAGCTCTCACCGGCGTCGAGCGGAGCTCCGATCAACGAGTAGTTCGCGCGCGGAAGAAGCGCGAGCTCGCGAAGCATCTGCGGGTCGCCCTTCGCGGCAGCGGCAACGGATCGGCTGGCGACCGTGACGCGAGCGGCGGGGGAGCGAAGATACGCTTCGAGCGCGTCGTCGGCGACATCGCTCCCCAGATAGTCCGATTCCGCCTTCACGAGGAAGCGGAGGATGTCGAGTGCGACGTTGCCGGCTCCGATGACGACGACGTTATCGCCGAGCGGCGGCAAGGCCGACGCGGCGTCGGGGTGGGCATTGAGCGACTGGATGAGCGCGCCGGCACCGTACACGCCGGGGAGCTCTGAGCCCGGGATGCTCAGGGCCCGGTCCTCGGCGATGCCCGTCGCGAGCACAACCGCATCGAACGCGTCGAGGAGCTCCGGCAGTTCGATGTCGATGCCGACCTCAATGCCTCCCGCGAAACGCACGCCCGGGGAAGCGAATAACCGTTCGAACTGTCGAGTGATCGCTTTGGTGTGCTGGTGGTCCGCCGCGACACCGTATCGAATCAGGCCGAACGGTGACACGAGCCGGTCGAAGATGGTGATCTCGGCTTGGGGGAGGGAGCGCAGCAGCGCCTGTGCGGCGTAGCAGCCGGAAGGGCCACTGCCGACAATGGCGATCTGGGGTGAGGGCGAACTCGTCATCGAGGCTCCTGAGAGTGCGTGTTTCGGCCAATCGTGCCACGGTCTTGAGACCGCGTCCCCCAATTGTACCGAATAAATTCTGCATGTGAATGATTTGCGGGATTCAAGCACTCAAATCACGAATCGTCGTCAAGCCATGACTTGCGATATAAATCATTCACGGATAAATTCTTTCTCACTGCCTCGTGTGATCCACGAGGAGGAGGTTCGACAAAGGAGTACGAATGACCACGGAGACAATCGAGCACGACGTCCCGTATCTCGACATCGCGTCACCCGACTTCGCGATGAACTCGGAAGCCGTCCGTGACGCACGCGCCCGCAACTGGTACGCCCGCACGAACTACGGCATCGGGGTGCTGCGCTACGCGGAGGTCACCGAGCTGCTGAAGCATCCGAGCCTCAACCAGGGAAGCGCGAAGTGGCCGGAACATCACGGCGTGCACTCGGGGGTGTTCTACGAGTGGTGGTCGAAGAACCTCCTGGTGCTCGAGGGAGATGAGCACCACCGCATCCGTCGCTTGCTGAACCCGGCGTTCTCACCCACCGTCGCTCGGAAGCTCGAACCCGAGTTCGGCGCGATTGCCGATGAGCTCATTGCGGAGATGAAGGCGAAGCACGCCCGCGGTGAAGAGATCGAGTTCGTCGCGGACTTCTCAGAGCCGTTCGCGACCCGCGCGCTCTGCGCCATGATGGGTCTCGACCACTCGCACTGGCCGTTCATCGCGTCCCGGGCGAACACGGTGGGCTACGCGCTGAGCGTCTCGATCAAGGAAGACATCGAGCGCATCGACACCGCCGTTCAGGAGCTCTACGACTTCGTGGAGCAGATCATCGAGGAACGCAGAGCGAACCCGGGCGAAGACGTCGTATCGCGCCTCGTGCAGTTCTCCCAAGCCGGCGACAAGCTCAGCGACGCCGAACTGCGAAACGCACTCGTGCTCATGCTCTTCGGTGGCATGGACACGACCCGCAACCAGATCGGCCTCATCCTGCAGACGTTCATGCGCAACCCCGATCAGTGGGAGCTGCTCGCCGAGCGCCCGGCAGAGCTTGCCAAAGCAGCCCTCGAGGAGGGCCTCCGCGTGAACCCCACAACGCGCTGGGTGACCCGTGAGGCCAATGAGGACTTCGAGTTCCACGGACTCCACATTGCGAAGGGCACGACGGTGCACCTGTTCACGATGTCGAGCGGCACCGACCCCGAGGCGTTCCCCGATCCCGAGATCGATCTGCTCGCCGATGGAAGAAAGCAGCATCACACCTTCGGCGGCGGCGTGCACCACTGCCTCGGTCACTACATCGCCCGCGCTGACATGAGCGTGGCACTCCCACGCCTCGCCGAGAGCTTCACGGACATTCGTTGCCCGGGCGGCGACCAGTGGCTCCCGGACTCCGGCAACCACGGACCCATCAAGCTGCCCATTACGTTCTCCGTGCGCTGACGCCCGGCGATCCGCACCCTTCACCGATGAAAGGAAACTCGATGACCGAGCACTCAGCAGGAGGAAGCTTCGGCTTCGCGCTACGCGAGCTCCTGGCCGACGACACCGCCTTCGAGCGCCACCAGCACGCGAACCTCCGCCCCGAGGTGGTGGCTGAGCTGGGCGCGCGGATCCGCGACAGCGGAGTGAAGTACATCTACTACATGCTGCCGACTCTCGGAAGCCGCACCGTGGCGAAGGTGGTGCCGGCGGAACTCTACGAGCGCATGCTCAAGAAGGGCATCGCGTTCCACCGCACGGCGCTCACCGACCTCCAGACGAGTCGTGAGGGCGAACTGATCGGCGGCGGCGTCGCGGCGCACGAGTTCTGGGGTCTCCCCGAGCCTGAAACGTTCCAGGTACTGCCGTGGGATCGCGAGGTCGGGCGGATCTTCTGCACGGCGTACGATCCGCCGCACCTGGGCGCGGCCGGTGGGCGCCTGGTCCCGCTCGACACCCGCGCGCTGTTCACGCTCGCGCATCGCAGCTTCACCGAGCGCACAGGTCTCGAGCTGCGCAGTGGCCTCGAGCCGGAGATGACGTGGACGGGCCCCGGAATCGAGGTCGTGGCGAAGGACGACCAGAGTCCCGCGTACCAGGTCGAGAATCTCGAGAAGATGCGCCCCGTGTACAAGAAGGTCATCTCGTACGGGCAGGCACTCGACTTCACGATGATTCAGGGAGACTACGAGGACGACGGGCAGATCGAACTCAACTGGGATTACGATCGGGCCGAGCTCACGGCCTCCCGGATGACGACGTACCGTCAGATCTGCAAGCAGGTCGCCCGCGAACTGGGGCTCGAGGCCAGCTTCATGGCGAAGCCGTACAACGGGAAGATGGGGAACGGTTGCCACCACAACCTGAGCCTGTGGCGGGGTGAAGAAAACGTCGTCGAGGACGGCCGTGTTGAGCTCCACGCGACGGAAACCGCGCGCCACGCCATCGGCGGAATGCTGAAGCACACTCCCGGCTCCATGCTCATCATGGGTTCGACGGTCAACTCGTACAAGCGGTACTGGGACGCGGGGCAGTTCGCGCCCTCGGGAGCCGACTGGGGCCTCGATACACGCGGCGTCGCGATCCGCATCTCCGCGAACGGACGCATGGAGTACCGGTTGCCGGATGCGAGCGTCAACCCGTACCTCTCGCACCTGTACCTGCTTGCTGCGATCGAGCACGGCCTCGAAGCGAAGATCGACCCGGGCGAGCCCGGCCAGCCGAGTGCCGCTATCTCTGATGCGGTAGTGCCCAATACTCTGGGATCGGCGATTGAGGCATTCGAAGCTGACGACTACCTCATGGGTGCAATGCCCGAGGAGCTCACTCGAATCTTCTTGCAGCTGAAGAGAGACGAGTGGGCGCGCTACTGCGGCCAGATCACACAGTGGGAATTCGATCAGTACTGGGAGGCCATTCCATGACCAACACCGCGACCGCAGGCCAAACGCTCCGCCTGGCCTGCATTGATTCCGAGGCGCTCCCGCTCTTCGCGAAGAGCCCCGACGGCCGCGCCCGCGACGGCTACGAGCCGGAGGCCGCGCGCCTCGTGGCCGAGCGACTCGGCGCCGATATCGAGTGGGTGATGGTGCCGTGGGAGGACATGATTCCCGCGGTGCGCCGAGGTGACGCTGATGCGGTGTGGTGCGGCCAGGGCATGACCGAGGAGCGTGCAGCGCTCGTCGACTTCACGCGCCCGTACGCGGTGTTCAACGAGACACTCATCGTGCGCGCCGGCGACACGGCTCGCTCCGCGGACGAACTGAGCGGATACCGGATCGGCGCGATCGCGAACTCCACGAACATGAAGCTGGCCGAGTCGTTCCCGGGAGTCGATCTCGTGAGTTTCGGCGCGAGCGATGACGTTTTCGGGGACATGATCGAAGCGACGCGGTCCGGCAAGATCGATGGGTTCGTCGACGACGACGTCGTAATGATTCCGCTCGCGGCGGAGGACCCTGATTTTGTTGAGGCCTTCACTGTGGCGACCGGCAATCGATGGGGAATCGGCGTGGCGCCGGGTAACGACGCGTTGAGAGCCGAACTCGACGCCGCCCTCGAGGCGGTCGTCGCCGACGGGTCGCTCGAGCGAGTGTGGAAGAAGTGGATGCCGCTTCTCCCGTTCCCGCTGGTGAAGGGAGAGTAACGTGCCCACGCCGCGCATCGCTGTAACGGGGATGTGGTCCAATCAGATTCACGGACTGCGGTTCGACGGGAGCGCCGTCTCGACGGCGGTGCTCCGATCGATCATCCGAGCCGGTGGCGAGCCGCTCACACTGTTTGCTGAGGGTGCGCGGCCGGCAATCGAGCGCCTTGAGGGCTTCGACGCTCTCGTGGTACCCGGCGGGTCCGACGTGGATCCGCGACGCTACGGAGCTGAGCCGCACGACGCGACCTCACCCGCGGATTTCACGGCGCAGGACGACTTTGAGGCGGAGATGATGGCGGCGGCGTGTGCGCTCGGGATTCCGGCCCTCGCGATCTGCCGCGGCTTCCAACTCCTGAACGTCGAGCACGGCGGGTCGCTCGTGCAGGACCTCCCGCATGACAGCGTCCATCGCAACGGCGTCCATCGGGTATCGATCGAGCCGGATTCCGCGCTCGCTGCCGCCCTCGGCGCTGACGAGCTGCCCGTCTCGTCCTATCACCACCAATCGATTGATCGTGTAGGGAAGGGGTTGCGAGTCGTCGGTCGTGCTCCCGACGGAGTGGTGGAGGCGATCGAGCAACCGGGTGCCGAGCTACTCGCGATCCAGTGGCACCCCGAGGACACCGCAGCGAACGATCCTGCGCAGCACGCAATCTTTCAGTGGGTCGTCGATCGTGCACTCGCGCGTCAAGAGCAGGAGGTGGCGGCGTGAGCGCTCCTCGAGTACTCGTTGTCGAGCACCAGCGCGACGCCAGCCTCGGTCATTTCGCGGCTGAGCTCGCGGAAGCGGGAGTCGAACCGGTTGTAGTGGGCCCGGACACCGGTTCACCAGTCCCGGAGTCCCTCGACGGTTTTGACGCGCTCCTCGTGCTGGGGGGCTCCATGGGGCCTCTCGATGACGAGGAAGCAGCCTGGCTTCCTGCCACGCGGTCGCTGCTTCAGGCCTCGGTAGCGCGGGAGCTCCCGACGCTCGGCATCTGCCTGGGTGCTCAGTTGCTCGCGACGGCCACCGGCGGTCATGTGCGTACGATGCCGGACGGACCGGAAGTCGGATTGCTGCGACTCCAGTTCTCAGCTTCCGCCGCTGACGACCCCGTCTTCGCGGACCTCGCCGATAGGTGCGTGCGGGCCGTGCAGTGGCACTGGCTCGAGGTCGAGAAGCTTCCCGAGGGTGCTCAAGTGATCGCCTCGAGCGAGGCCTGCGCGCATCAGGTATTTCGAATCGGGAATGCGGCTTGGGGCGTGCAGTTCCACCCCGAGGCACTCGGGCGGACGGCGCAGGACTGGGCTGACGAGGATCCAAAGAGCCTCGAGGTCCTCGGCATCGAGCCTCGAGCGCTTGTGGAAGAGATCCGTGCGACGGAGCCCGTGCTGCGGGAAACTTGGTCGCAGATCGCGCGGCGCTTCGGAGCCCTCGCCATGGAGCGCAGCTCGTAATGGGCTGAGCGCCGAATCAGCCCCGCTGACGGCGGAACACGAGGAGTTCCATTTCGCCCGCGGTCGGTTCGAGCGCGAGTCGGTCAAAGTCGGTAGCGTCATTCGACACTCGCTCGCCGGGCAGGAACCGTGCGCTGTTGCCCAGCAGCACCGTCCCATGTCTATTCACCAGGACGGCTTCGGTGGGACAACGGAGCAGCATCGGCAGCAGTTCTCGCTCCATGTCCTCAACTTGAATGTCGTTTCCCACCGCTCCTACACGCTTTCCCGCAACCACCGCCGGAAGGGTCAACGTCATAACATAGACCTCGATGCCGAGATAATCGATGTAGGGTCCGACGAGCGCCGCGGTGCCATCGTGGAACGCGCGAATGAACCATTCATGCTGCTCGTAATCGTAGTAGCGATCCGCTCCAGGCACCACCCCGAAGGAGTACCTGGCGAAGCGAGATTCCTCTTCGCGAACCCACCACTCCAGGTGGCCGTTCGCGGTGCCCAGCGCAGAGTGGGCGAAGATCAGGCCGCAGCCGTCCACGACCGCATTGTCTGCGAGAAACTTGATTGCGCTCGCTTTCAGGCGGCGCTTCGTTGACTCTGTGAGATCGATCGCGCCGTTCGCGTCGAAACTCAGCTGCGCGATGAGTTCGTCGCTCAGTTTGCGAAGGTGATCAAACCGGGCAGTGAACCACGTTCTGAGATCCGAAAGTACCTCTTCAATTGTTGCGCTATCGGTATTCATGCGGAAAGTCCGATGTCGTGGTGCCCACCCGCGATCAGACGCAGCTTGCCCTCGATGATGAGGCTGATGTTCGAACGAACGTGGGCGACGGCAAGTCGTTGAGCGTCGTCAGCCCGCTGCTGTTCGATCGCCATGATCAGCGCGAGGTGCTCCGTGAACGCGAGCTGCGCAGAAGCCCGCGCAATGTCTTCGCACCACAAAAATGGCCCTAGCTCGGCTTGCAGGCGCTGTTCGGCCGTGAGGAGTCGCTGTGAATGGCTGAGAACGGCGATCTCAACGTGGAAGCGGCCGTCCGACATCGAGAGCTCATGCGCTGTCCGCGCTTCCCTCGCTCGGAAAGCGAGCTCCGCGAGGCGAGTCCGCGAATTCGGCTCTGTCCGCTCCGCGGCGAGTCGCGCGCTCATTCCTGAGATCGCCGAATGTTCATCCGCGATGTCACGAAGGGTCACGATGCTGATCCGCTCGAGCGACGACAGCAGCAGGCTCGATGAGGGAAAAGGGGCCCGAACGACGAACGTGCCGCCATTTCGCCCGCGACGCGTCTCGACGACGCCTTGAGCGCGCAGCGTCGCGAGCGCCTTTCTGAGCGTCGCAACGGCAATACCGAACTGACTCGCGAGTTCCGCCTCAGGGGGGAGACGTTCCCCGACGGTGAGCATCCCTCCCGAGATCGCCCCAGCGATTCGTTGAGCGATCCCCCCTGCCTGCTGTCCGGCGACGACGTCGCTGTCACCGGACGGAACAGGGGCAGCGAGGAGCGGCTGATGCATGTATCGATGTTACGCGGCGTCGAAGCTGAGCGCCCGGGAGACCAGAGCCTCCTGCTCGGTCGCGTGCACCTTCGCCGAGCCGGTCGACGGTGCCGCCGACGCGGCGCGCGAGACGACGCGGATGCGATCGTTCGCCAGGACCTTCGACAGCTCGAGCGAGATGAACGGCCACGCGCCCTGGTTCTCGGGCTCGTCCTGCACCCACACCAGGTCGACACCCTGGTACTGCGCGAGCACGCGTCCGAGCTGCATCCCGGGGATCGGGTAGTACTGCTCGACGCGCACGATCGCGACGCGCGGATCCGGATTCTTCTCGAGCGCGTTCCGCAGGTCGTAGTAGATCTTGCCCGAGACGAGCAGCACCCGCTCGACCTTGGAGCGATCAGCGACCGCGGGGTCGTCGATGATCGGCTGGAACGAACCCTCGGTGAAGTCCTCGACCGGCGACGTCGCGCCGCGCAGTCGCAGCATCGACTTCGGCGTGAAGACGATGAGCGGCTTCCGCGGCCGGGCATATGCCTGGCGCCGCAGCAGGTGGAAGTAGTTCGCCGGGGTCGACGGCCGCGCCACGATCATGTTGTCCTCGGCGCAGAGCTGCAGGTAGCGCTCGATGCGCGCGGACGAGTGGTCGGGGCCCTGGCCCTCGTAGCCGTGGGGGAGGAGCATGACGACCGAGGACTGCTGGCCCCACTTCTGCTCCGCGGCGGCGATGTACTCGTCGATCACGGCCTGCGCCGTGTTCGCGAAGTCGCCGAACTGCGCCTCCCATAGCACGAGCGCGTCTTCGCGCTGCAGCGAGTACCCGTACTCGTAGGCGAGGGCAGCGTACTCGGAGAGTAGCGAGTCGTAGATCCAGAAACGCGCCTGCTCCTCGGAGAGGTTGAGCAGCGGGATCCACTCCTGACCGTTCGCGCGGTCATGGAACACCGCGTGGCGCTGCGCGAAGGTGCCGCGGCGCGCGTCCTGGCCGGCCATGCGCACGGCGGTGCCCTCCATGAGGAGAGAACCGAGTGCGAGCAGCTCGCCGAAGCCCCAGTCGATCCCGCCCTCGCGGCTCATCTCGACCCGCTTGTTGAGGAGCTGCTGCAGCTTCTGATGCACGGTGAAGCCGTCGGGCTTATTCGCGTGTGCGTCACCGATCCGCTCGACCACGGTGCGATCGACCGCGGTCTCGAGCACCTGATCGGCGCCGCCGCTGCTGGAGGCGACCTCGCCGATGCCGCTGTTATCGATCACGGGGATCGAGCCGGTCTGGGCGGCATGCGTCTCCTGGAAGGCTCGCTCGAGCCGATCCTGGAAGTCCTGCTTCGCCTTGTCGTACTCCTCTTCCGTGATATCACCGCGACCGACCAGCGCACCGGTGTACAGGCGACGCGTGGAGCGCTTCGCCTCGATGAGGTCGGTCATGAGCGGCTGCGTCATCGACGGATCATCGCCCTCGTTGTGCCCGCGGCGACGGTAGCAGACGAGATCGATGACGACGTCGATGTGGAAGCGCTGACGGAACTCGTAAGCGAGACGCGCGACGCGAACGACCGACTCGGGGTCGTCGCCGTTCACGTGGAAGATCGGCGCTTGCACCACCTTGCCGATGTCGGACGAGTACGGCGTCGAGCGCGAATCGAGCGGCAGCGTCGTGAAGCCCACCTGGTTATTGATGATGATGTGGATCGTGCCGCCCGTGCGGTACCCGCGCAGCTGCGACATCTGCATCGTCTCATAGACCACGCCCTGCCCGGCCATCGCGGCATCGCCGTGGATCAGGATCGGGAGCGTCGTGAAGGAGCCGATCGGCTTGAGGTCTTGCTTCGCGCGCACGATGCCCTCAAGCACCCCGTCGACGGTCTCGAGGTGCGACGGGTTGGCGGCGAGGTGGATCGGCACCTGCGTTCCGTTGGGGGCCGTGAAGACACCTGACGTGCCGAGGTGGTACTTCACGTCGCCCGAGCCGGCCTTCTGCGCCTGCGCTCCCTCGAACTCCCGGAAGATCTGGCCGTAGGTCTTGCCGGCGATATTTGACAGCACGTTCAGACGGCCGCGGTGAGCCATGCCGATGTCGACGCTGTCGACGCCGTCTTCAGCGGCATCGATGAGCATCGCGTCGAGCAACGGGATGACGGTCTCGCCGCCCTCCAGGCTGAAGCGCTTCTGGCCGACGTACTTGGTCTGCAGGAACGTCTCGAAGGCCTCGGCCTCATTGAGCTTCTCGAGGATCCGCATCTGCTCGTCGTGGCTCGGCTTGGCGTAGGGCACCTCGAGCTGCTCGCGCAGCCAGAGGCGCTGCGCGGGATCCTGAATGTGCATGTACTCGATGCCGATCTTCCGGCAGTACGAGTCGCGGAGCACGCCGAGAATATCACGGAGGGGCATCGAGCGCTTCCCCCCGATACCGCCCGTCGCGAACTCGCGGTCGAGGTCCCAGAACGTCAGCCCGTGCGACTCGATCTCGAGGTCGGGGTGCGTGCGCTGCTGGTACTCGAGCGGATCGACGTCTGCCATGAGGTGGCCGCGCACGCGGAACGAATTGATGAGCTCCTGCACGCGCGCAGACTTGTCGACGGCGCCGAACGCGTCCACGTGGATGTCGGAGGCCCACTGCACCGGCTTGTAGGGAATGCGGAGGGCGGCGAAGATCTCCTCGTAGAAATCGTGCTTGCCGATGAGGCGCTCGTGCACGAGCTTGAGGAACTCACCGGAGCCCGCGCCCTGAATCACGCGGTGGTCGTAGGTGCTCGTGAGTGTGATCGTCTTCGAGATGCCGAGGCGATCGAGCGTCTCCTGCGCCGCACCCTGGAACTCGGCCGGATACTCGAGCGCGCCCGCGCCGATGATGCTGCCCTGACCCTGCATGAGCCGTGGCACGGAGTGCACGGTGCCGATGCCACCCGGGTTTGTGAGCGAGATCGTGGTGCCCTGGAAGTCCGAGGGGCCCAGCTTATTGTCGCGCGCCCGCTTCACGAGGTCCTCGTACGAGGAGAGGAACTCGTTGAAGTTCAGCGTCTCCGCGCGCTTCACCGCGGGAACGAGCAGTGAGCGCGTGCCGTCGGCCTTCGGAACGTCGATCGCGATTCCCAGCCCGATGTGCGCGGGCGCGACGATCGAGGGCTTGCCGTCGACCTCGGCGTACGAGACGTTCTGGCTCGGGAACTCCTTCAGCGTCTGGATCAGGGCCCAGCCGATGAGGTGCGTGAACGACACCTTGCCGCCCCGGCTGCGACGCAGGTGATTGTTGATGACGATGCGGTTGTCGATGAGGAGCTTCGCGGGAATCGTGCGGACGCTCGTGGCAGTCGGCACGGCGATGCTCTGATCCATATTCTTGGAGAGCGTGCGCGCCATGCCCTTGAGGGGCTTGACCACGTCTTCCTCGGGCGCCTCGGTTTCAGCGCTCGTGCGCGGCGTGCTCGGGGCGTCCGCCGGAATCGGCGCGACGCGCGGCGCCGCCTTTGTCGTGCGTGCCGGCTGCGCCGGAGTGGAGATGGGCGTCGTGTTCGGCCCGGTCGAGGGCTGCGCCGTCGGGGTGCCCTGCGCTGACGAACCGGTCAGCGTTGACCCGTACTTTTCGAGGACCGGCCACCACGATCGATCGACTGAATTCTTGTCGACTTGGAACTGCTTCCAGAGCTCGTCCACAAGCCATGCATTTGCACCGAAATCTTCTGCGGGACCAGCCTGGTCGGTGGTCTCCGTGCGCTCCGCCAAAGCGACTTCCTCTCGTTCATGCAGTGCTGCAAGATTGATGTCGTCGGTGGTTGCGGCGCCTCAGCCGCACCGAGTCAAGCCTACGCCTATCTTCTTGGCGCCGAGTAAAATCTCACAGTGCGTCTGACTGTGAGGGTGGTAGTGTCGGAGGACTATGGACGCAGACTCTCGAAGACCGTCGGACCCTCCGAGTACCAGCCGCGCTGAGGCGCGGGCCCCTGTGAATGCTGGCCGCGCGAGCTCGTGGCGCGCCATTCACCATCGCCACGTCGAATCGTGGCCGACTTTCGTGCGCAGCCACGTGCCGTCACGGCCGAGCGCTTCCGGGTGGGGCCACGAGTGAACGACTGGCTCCTCTTAACTATCGGAATCGTGCTGACCGTCGGAACGGGCATCTTCGTTGCGTCCGAATTCTCTCTCGTGGCGCTCGACCGCCAGGAGCTCGAACGGCGTCGAGCGGCCGGGCAGGGCGGTCTTGACCGCGTCATTCGGGGTCTCTCCCGAACGTCGACGCACCTCTCGAGCGCTCAGCTCGGCATCACCCTCACGACGCTGCTCGCCGGTTACACGCTCGAGCCCGCACTGAGCGGCTTCATGGACCCGGCCCTCGGTGCGCTGGGCGTTCCCGAAGACGTGCGCCCGGCGATCACCGCGCCGATCGCGGTGGCGATCGCGACGGTCTTCTCGATGATCGTCGGCGAACTCGTGCCGAAGAATTTCGCCATTTCCAAGCCGCTCGCGACTGCTCGGGTCGTGATGCCCGCGCAGGCAGCATTTACTACGACGCTGAAGCCTGCCGTCATGGTGTTGAACGGCAGCGCGAACGGGATCCTCCGCTCCATCGGTATCGAACCGCAGGAGGAGCTCTCAGGAGCGCGCTCAGCCGAAGAACTCTCCTCGCTGGTGCGCCACTCCGCCGAAGCCGGACTGCTTGAGGCCGACACGGCGACCCTGCTCGATCGCACGCTTCGCTTCTCGGAACTCAGCGCGGGCGACGTGATGACCCCGCGCCTGCGCGTGGAAAGCCTACAGCGACTGGAGCCGGCATCCGCCGTGCTCGAGCTCTCCGGGCGCACGGGCTTTTCGCGGTTCCCGGTGATCGATGAGGATCGCGACGACATCGTCGGTGTCGTGCACGTGAAGCAGGCCGTTTCCGTCCCGCGGAGCAAGCGCGACGAGGTGCCGGTTGCGGCGCTGATGGAAGACGCGGTGCGCGTGCCCGACACGATGCACCTCGATCAATTGCTCGAGGAGCTCCGGGGGAGCGGGTTCCAGCTCGCCATCGTCGTCGACGAGTACGGCGGCACCGCCGGCATTGTCACGCTCGAGGACCTCGTCGAAGAGATCGTAGGCGAGGTCGCAGACGAACACGACCGTGCGGCGGCCGGCGTCGTCGGCACGGCCGACCAGCTGAGCTTCCCGGCAGACTTGCGGCCTGACGAAGTCCGTGAGCAGACCGGGATCGAGCTGCCGGAAGACGACGCATATGACACCGCGGCGGGCTACTTCTTGCACGAGTTCGGTCGCATTCCCGAGGCGGGAGACGAGGTCGAACTGCCTGATGGCGGCGTCTTGCGCGTCATGCGCATGGACGGGCGCAGGATCGCGCGGTTGCGCTACACGAGCGCGCCGACCGCAGAGGCGGGTGACGCACCGGAGAAGGACGCTTCGGGCACTGACATGGAGGGCTCCGCATGAGCGACTGGGCTGGAATCGTATGGCTTGTCGTGCTGCTGATCGCCAACGCCTTCTTCGTCGGCGCTGAGTTCGCCGTGATCTCTGCGCGCCGCTCGCAGATCGAGCCGCGGGCTGAGGCGGGATCGAAGTCGGCGCAGACCGCGCTCTATGCCATGGAACACGCGACGCTCATGCTCGCGACTTGCCAGCTTGGCATCACGGTGTGCTCGCTGCTGATCCTGAACGTGTCAGAACCGGCGATCCATCACCTTCTCGAAGGACCGCTGCACTGGACCGGCATCCCCGAGCAGGCGGTATCGATCGTCGCGTTCGTACTGACGCTCGTGCTCGTCTCCTACCTGCACGTCGTCTTCGGCGAGATGGTGCCGAAGAATGCGGCGTTCTCCATGCCGGATCGCGCCGTGCTGCTGCTCGCGCCGCCGCTCGTCGGCATCTCGCGGTTGCTGCGCCACGTGATCGCGGCGCTCAACGCGATCGCGAACGGTACGCTGCGCTTGTTCCGAGTGGAGCCGAAGTCGGAGACGAATAGCACGTTCACGCTCGAGGAGGTCGCGAGCATCGTGAGTCACTCGACGCGCGAGGGCGTGCTCGAGGACCGGAGCGGGGCGCTGACCGCCGCGTTCGAGTTCACGACGAAGCGTGCGCAAGACCTGCTCGTCCCCGCGGAGCGTCTCGTCGTGCTGCCCGCCGGCGCCACGCCCGAGGACGTCGAGGCGGCGGTGGCGCGGCACGGGTTCTCCAGGTACCCGATGGCCGGTGAGTACGGCGAACTCATCGGCTACGTGCACATCAAGGACCTCGTGCGACTCGGCGACGATCGTATCTCGCAGCCGATTCCGGCGAAGCGGATCCGTGAGATGGAGTCGGTGCACGTGACGACGGAGCTTGAGGACGTGATGGCCCGACTGCAGGGGCGAGGGATCCACCTCGCACGGATTCACGACGACGCGGGTACGGTGCTCGGCGTAGTCTTCCTGGAGGACGTCATCGAGGAGCTGGTGGGCGAGATCCACGACGCGACGCGGCGCCGCCGCTTCGCCTGATCGCTACTGGGCGACGAGCAGGAGGTGCGCGGAGATCTCGTCGAACGGCATGAGCGTTGACGGGGCCATCACGTTATCGGGCACCGCGAAGGTCACGTCGAACTGCGCCTCATCCTCACCCCATTCGGTCGGCGTGAGCTCAACCACCGCGTTCGGTTGGGCCACGCCGCCGACGGTCAGCGTGCCGACGGACTGCAGGGTCTCGCCCTCGCTCTGGTGCTTGATGAGCGTCGGCCGCGTCTGCACGAAGGACGCCTCGGGGAGGTCCGAGAAGTTCACGGTCAGTTCGGCCGCAGTGATCATGCCGTCGTTCACGATGAGGTGCCCGCTGGAGCTGATCTGGTCGTCGAGTGCGGCTCCGAGAACTGACGCAGCGAGGGGTGCGTTGAGGTTGATCTCCGCGACGTCGTATGTGCGGTTGACGGGCATCGCGAGGAGCCCCGAGTCGGGCGCGGCGCGGAGTTCCGAGGCGCTGGCGCTCGGTTCGGGTGCGCTGGAGCAGCCCGCGAGGCAGAGCGGCAAGGCAGCGGCCGCGGTCATTACCACGATGCCGAGAGCCCGCATCGGGGTGCGCGCGTGCACGATCGTCAAGCTTCGCTCCTCCGTCGTCGATGCTTCAGGGGTTTCGGTGCAACTGAGCCGGGCCGCGTATTGCGGCCTCGATAGGCGTGACACTACGCGGGCTAATTGGGAGGCGCCCGTGTGCCGCCTGCGAGTGGAATCTGACGTTCGCAGGCCGTCTCATATGTCGAGCAACCGCCGCAGCTGAGCACCCACGAGTTCGAACTCGATCAGGAACGCATCGTGGCCGAACGGCGAATCGATCCGCGTCGCGAGGGTGCCGTCGAGGCTTCCGGGCGTATGGCGAGCGATCTCGTCCTGCCCCGCGAGCGTGAAGAGGCGGTCACTCGGGATCCCGAGCACGAGTGTGGGGAGCTCGAGCGTGGAGAGCGCGGCTCGCACCCCGCCGCGTCCGCGTCCCACATCGTGGGAGTTCATGGCTTGCACGAGGGTCACATAGCTGCCCGCATCGAAGCGGCGCGTGAACTTGTTGCCGTGGAAGTCGAGATACGACTCGACCGCGAAACGCCCGCCGCCGCCGAGCGGACTCACGGCCGACTGCCATGCGCGCCCGAAGCGCTCGTCGAGTTCCGTGTTGCTGCGGTAGTTGAGCAGCGCGAGGCGCCGCGCGGTCGCGAGGCCGTGGTGGGGGCCGATGCCGTCCGGTGAGTCGTAGTAGTTGCCGTCGCGGTACGAGGGATCGGAGCGGATAGCCTCGAGCTGCACCAGGTTGAGCCCGATCTGGTCGGCAGTGGTGACGGGCGGCGCGGCGATCACCGCGAGACGCTCCACGCGATCCTGATGCGCGATGCCCCACTCGAGCGCGTGCATGCCGCCCATCGAGCCGCCGATGACCGCGGCGAAGCGGTCGATCTCCAGCGCGTCCGCGAAGCGAGCGGCCGCCTCGACCTGGTCTCGGATCGTGAGGTATGGGAAACGCCCGCCCCACTCGCGACCCGTCGGGTCGAGCGATCCCGGCCCGGTCGTGCCCTGGCATCCACCGAGCACGTTGGGCGCGATGATGCAGTAGCGGTCGGTGTCGAGGGGCCGGCCCGGGCCGACGATCTCCGCCCACCACCCGTCGGTCGCGTGCCCCGGCGTCGACTGGCCGACGAGGTGGCTGTCTCCCGTCAGCGCATGGAAGACCAGAATCGCGTTGTCGCGGCGCTCATTGAGCTCACCGTAGGTCTCGTAGGCGACGCGCACGTGGGGAAGATGACCGCCGGTCTCGGTAGTGAACTCACCGATCGACACGAACTGACGTTCGCCGATGGGGTCCCCGTCGCGCCAACCGCCCGTGATCGGGGGCCGCCCCATCAGCGCGCGCAACTGCGCGTCAGTGATGAAATCTGTCGGGAACGAGTCCTCGGGGGTCTGCCAGTCCATGACTCCCTATTCTGGCGCTAGGCCTGCGCCTGCGCTTCTGCCACGACCTTTCGAGCGGCGGCGAAGCCCCGCTCGAGATCCGCCTTGATGTCATCGATGTGCTCGAGCCCGACCGAGAGTCGCACGAGACCGGGCGTCACACCCGCGGTGAGCTGCTGCTCGGGCGTGAGCTGCGAGTGCGTGGTCGATGCGGGGTGGATGATGAGGCTGCGGACGTCGCCGATGTTCGCGACGTGGCTGAAGAGGTCGACGTTCTCGACCACCGCGCGACCCGCATCCACGCCGCCCTTGAGCTCGAACGAGAGCACCGCGCCCACACCCTTCGGTGCGTAGAGGTTCGCGGTCGCGTACCACGGGCTCGTGGGGAGGCCGGAGTAGTAGACGGTCGCGACGTCCTCGTGCGCGTCGAGCCACTCGGCGACCTCCTGCGCGTTCTGCACGTGACGCTCAACGCGGAGGGAGAGCGTCTCGATGCCCTGCAGCAGCAGCCACGCGCTGAGCGGGGCGATTGAGGAGCCGAGGTCGCGCAGCAGCTGCACGCGCGCCTTGATGATGTAGGCGAGTTCGTCGCCGACGGCGCCCGTGTAGCTCACGCCGTTGTAGGAGGGATCCGGTTCGGTCAGCCCCGGGAACTTCTCAACGTTCTT
Organism: Leucobacter sp. USHLN153; assembly: GCF_037145615.1. Classification (NCBI taxonomy): domain Bacteria; kingdom Bacillati; phylum Actinomycetota; class Actinomycetes; order Micrococcales; family Microbacteriaceae; genus Leucobacter; species Leucobacter sp. USHLN153. Next base: position 258,992 of record NZ_JBBCXE010000001.1, on the reverse strand, counting down.
CGACCACTCGAACTTGCCGCCGTCGACGATGACGCCGCCGATCGTCGTGCCGTGGCCGCCGAGGAACTTCGTCGCCGAGTGCAGCACAATGTCGGCGCCGTGCTCGAACGGGCGCACGAGGTAGGGGCTCGCGATCGTGTTGTCGACGATGAAGGGCAGCCCGTTCTCGTGGGCGACATCGGCGACGGCGCGGATGTCGAGCACGCTCGAACGGGGGTTCGCGATCGACTCGGCGAAAAACAGCTTCGTGTTCGGGCGCACCGCGCGCTGCCAGGCCGCGGGGTCGTCCTGATCCTCGACGAATGTCACCTCGATGCCGAGCTTCGCGAGCGAGTACTTGAAGAGGTTGTACGTGCCGCCGTAGATGGAGCTCGACGACACGATGTGGTCGCCCGAGTTCGCGATGTTCAGCACGGCGAAGGTCGAGGCCGCCTGACCGCTCGCGAGCAGCAGCGCACCGGTGCCGCCCTCGAGCGCGGCGATGCGCTCTTCCGCGACGGCGGTTGTCGGGTTGGTGATACGCGTGTAGATCGGGCCGAGCTCAGCGAGCGCGAAGCGGTTCGCGGCCTGCTCGGTGTCCTCGAACACGAACGAGGTGGTCTGGTGGATCGGCACGGCGCGCGATCCCGTCTCGTCGGGCTGCTGCCCTGCGTGGATCTGCTGGGTTTCAAATCCCCAGGCGCTCTGGTCTGTCATAACGGCTCCTCAGTGAGTGTGATTCAAGTGGCGGGACTGGTGCGATGTTCCGAGCGTAGGAGAAGCGCGCGCCCGCGGCAATCAGCGGCGTCTCGCAGCGTAACGTGAAGCGCTCCGCAACACCGGTATCGCTCACCCTATGCTCGAAGGCGAGGTGGGAGCGGCACCCGCACTGACGCGGGCAGCGGTGCACCGGGAACACAGGATGAATCAATGCGAGGAGAAACGCATGCAGCGACGGGTCGTGGTCACGGGAGCGAGCTCGGGAATCGGTGCGGCGTCGGTACGCCGCTTCGCGGAACTCGGGTGGGAGACAGTGGCCGTCGCGCGGCGGGCAGAGCGGCTGGAGGCGCTCGCCGCAGAGACCGGAGCGCACACGATCGTCTGCGACGTGACTGACGAAGGGCAGGTCGCGCAGATGGCGGCGGAGGTCGCTGAGACGGGCGGTGCGACGGGCCTCGTGAACAACGCTGGAGGCGCGCTCGGCACGGACTCGGTGGAGAGATCGTCGAACGACGATTGGCGCCGCATGTTCGAGGTGAACGTGCTCGGGTTGCGTTCGGTGACGGCCGCGATGCTCCCCGTGCTGCGCGAGGGCGCGCGCACCTCGGGCTGGGCCTCGATCCTGAATCTCACGTCCACCGCGGGCCTCGACGCCTACCCGGGCGGAGGCGGCTACAACGCCGCGAAGTTCGCGGCCCACGCGGTCACGAGCGTGCTGCGCCTGGAGCTCGGCGGCGAGCCGATCCGGGTCATGGAGCTCGCGCCGGGGCTCGTGCACACCGAGGAATTCACGTTGAAGCGGCTGCGAGGCGACGCGGAGGCGACGAACAGGGTGTACGCCGATGTCATCCCGCTCGCCGCGGAAGATGTCGCGCGCGTGCTCGTCGGCGCCTTCGAGCAGCCGCCGCACGTGAACCAGGATCTGATCGTACTGCGTCCCGTCGCGCAGTCGAGCGTCTTCCACACGCACCGCGGCGAGCTCGCACCGAAGGCGCAGTGAGCATCGCGTTGCGCGCCGAGGGCATGGCCCCCGATTGGGTGCAGGCGCTGGCTCCGGTCGCGTCGCAGCTCTCCGCTGTCGAGGAGTTCGTGGCGGCCGAGCGCTCCGCCGGAGCAGAAGTGCTGCCGGCGCCGGATCGCGTGCTCGCCGCCTTCCGCCGGCCGTTCGCGTCGGTGCGGGTGCTCGTCGTGGGCCAGGATCCGTATCCGACGCCCGGTCACTCCATCGGCCTCTCGTTCGCGACCGCGCCCGATGTGCGCCCGCTGCCTCGCAGCCTGCGGAACATCTACCGCGAGCTGCAAGACGACCTCGGAGTGCCGCCCGCGGAGCACGGGGATCTGCGGCCGTGGGCGGATCAGGGCGTGCTGCTGCTCAACCGCGTGCTGACCGTGCGCGCGGGAGAGACCGGTTCTCATCAGCGGAAGGGGTGGGAGGCCGTGACGGCACGCGCGATCACCGCTCTCGCGGAGCGGGGCGGCCCCCTCGTCGCGATCCTCTGGGGAAAACCCGCGCAGTCCGTGGCGCCGCTCCTCGGCGACGTGCCGCGCATCGAAAGCGCCCATCCGTCGCCGCTCTCCGCGTCGCGGGGATTCTTCGGCTCCCGCCCGTTCAGCCGGGCGAACGCGGCGCTCGAGGCGCAGGGTGCTCCGCCGATTGACTGGGAGCTGCCCACGCCCGGGCTGTTCTGACAGCTGAGCTTTCCGTGCTCAGGGCCGGGTGCGGATCGCTGCAGCTCGTCGCCGCTGCATCCTCAAGCTCCGTTCGAGCTCAGCGCCCCAGCCGCGCCGCGAGACCCGCGGCGGCCTCGAGCACGAGCAGCGCGGCGAGTCGCACCGTGCGGCCGTCGGGCGCGTCCGCCGTCGCGTCGACCTCGGCGATGTCGATGCCGCGCACCCGTGGATCGCGTGCGAGGAGGCGCGCGGCCCGGCGCAGTTCGTGCGCCTGAAGCCCGCCGGGCACCGAGGCCGGGCAGCCCGGGGCGACCGCTCGATCGCAGACGTCGACGTCGAGGTCGACGTGGATTGACCCGCCGGCCGCGCCCGCGATCTCGAGCGCCTCGGCGACGACCTCGCGCATCGGCCGCTCGTGCAACTCGTCGCGGTGAATCACGCTGATGCCGAGCTCGCGGGCGCGGTCCCGGTAGGCACGCGAGTTGGCGAAGTCGGCGATGCCCACCTGCACGATGCGGCGCGGATCGAGTCCGGCCTCCACGAGCCGCCGCACCGGCGACCCGTTGCTGCGCCCGTCCCGCAGGTCGTGGTGCGCGTCGAAGGTGATGAGGCCCGCGGTACCGAGCGCATCGCCGAAAACCCCGAGTGCTGCCGGAACGGTGAGCGCGTTGTCGCCGCCCAGCGCGACGACGAGTTCACTGCGAGCGGCGAGCTCGCGCACCGCCGTCGTGGCGTCCCGCTCACCCGACTCGGTATCGGGATCGGCGCAGTCTCCGGCGTCGACGATGCGGAGGGCCTCGTCGATCACGATTTGCGCTTCGTCACCGCGGGCCCCTGGTGCGCCCGGTGAGACGACGTGACTCGAGTATCTCCGGAGGGCGGAGCGGATGGCGGCGGGGGTGCGATCCGCCCGCGTCTCGGAAAGTGAGGTGCGCGCCGTCGGGATGCCGATGATGCCGAGATCGATCGCGTCCGCGCCGGGAACGGCCCAGCCGCCTGTGCGCGGCCAGGCGGGATCGTGTGGCAGCGGTGCGTCCATCGATTCTCCTCGAGAAGGTAGAGCGGGGTCGGTGATTTCCCCAGTGTGCGGGGAAGGAGCGGCGAGGGGCACCGGGGAAACGTCCGGCGCTGTCCGGGATCCCGGACGCCCGCCGCGGAAAACGCGACCAGTCGCGGTGCCGCATGCGCTGAGATCGGACCATGACCGATCACGACACCGCGCGCCAGAACTCTGACCTCCTCGAGACCGTGCTCCTGGGAGCTGCGCCCCTCACGATCTCCGACGTGGTGGCGGTGGCGCGGCACGACGCGAGGGTCGAGGTCGCTACTGAGGCGCTGGAGCGCGTCGCGGAGAGCCGCCGCGTCATCGAGGAGCTCGCCGGTGACACCCAGCCGCACTACGGCGTCTCCACGGGCTTTGGGGCGCTCGCGAAGGTGCAGATTCCGGTCGAGAAGCGGCAGCAGCTGCAGCGGAGCCTCATCCGTTCGCACGCCGCCGGCGCCGGGGCGGAGGTCGAACGCGAGGTGGTGCGCGCGCTCATGCTGTTGCGTCTGAACACGCTCGCGAGCGGCCGCACGGGCGTGCGGGTCGAGGTCGTCGAGACGTACGCCGCGATCCTGAACGCCGGAATCACCCCGGTGGTGCACGAATACGGGTCACTCGGCTGCTCGGGCGACCTCAGCCCCCTCGCTCACTGCGCGCTCACGCTCATGGGCGAGGGCGACGTGCGCACGGCGGCGGGTCCGGAGGGCCCTGCCGTTCCGGCCGCCGAGGCGCTCTCCGCCGCGGGCATCGAACCGCTCGTGCTCGCCGAGAAAGAGGGCCTCGCGCTCATCAACGGCACGGACGGCATGCTCGGCATGCTCTGCCTCGCGCTGCACGACCTCGCGGGACTCCTCGCCGTCGCCGACGTCGCGGCGGCCGCATCGGTGGAGGCGCTGACGGGCACCGACGCCGTGTTCGCCGCCGATCTGCACGCGCTCCGGCCCCACCCGGGCCAGGCGCTCGCCGCATCCAACATGCTGCGGGTGCTCGAGGGCTCGTCGCTCGTGCAGCGGCCGCGCGAGGGGGAGTTCACCCGTGTGCAGGATGCCTACTCGCTGCGCTGCGCGCCGCAGGTGCACGGCGCCGCGCGCGACACCGCGGAGCACGCGGCCCGCGTCGCGAGCATCGAACTCGTCTCCGCGATCGACAATCCGGTGGTGCTGCCCGACGGGCGCGTCGAGTCGAACGGCAACTTCCACGGCGCTCCCGTGGCGTACGTGCTCGACTTCCTAGCGATCGCGGCGGCCGACGTCGCGAGCATCTCGGAGCGTCGCACGGATCGCTTCCTCGATGTGGCCCGCAACCACGGCCTCCCGCCGTTCCTCGCGGCCGACGCCGGCCTCGACTCCGGGCTCATGATCGCCCAGTACACCGCCGCCGGGATCGTGTCCGAGCTGAAGCGCCTGGCGGCACCCGCCTCGGTCGACTCCATCCCGTCGTCGGCGATGCAGGAGGATCACGTGTCGATGGGCTGGGCAGCGGCGCGAAAGCTCCGACGCTCCATCGACGGACTCGCGCGCGTGCTCGGCATCGAGCTGCTCGCCTCGACACGAGCCCTCGACTTCCGGGCGGCAGCGGGCTCGGGCGATCCTGCCCCCGCGACAGCGGCCGTGCACCGCCTCTTCCGCTCGCGAGTGAGCGCGCCCGACACCGACGCCTTTCTCTCGCCGGACATCGCGGCGGCGCACGACTTCGTGAGCGGCGGCGACGTGCTCGAGGCGGTGGCGGGCGCGCTCGGCGCTCCGCTCGCGTAATGCGTGTGATGCACGTTGTGCGCGTGATGCACGTTGCGCGTGTTGCGCGCGTCGTGCGCCGGCGGGTCTAGGCTTCGAGGCATGGGGGCACCGAAGGTTCCGGCGGCGGATCAGACGCTCAGGATCCTCCGGCTCCTCGCGCGCTCCCGGGGGCCGCTCGCCGCGAGCATGATCGCCACGCAGCTCGAACTGCCGCGCTCGACGGTGTATCAACTGCTCGACGCGCTGCAGGAGCACGGCTTCGTGATGCACCTGCCGGAGGAGCGACGCTACGGGCTCGGGATCGCGGCCGTCGAACTGAGCTCGGCCTACGAGCGCCAGGAACCGCTTGCCCGGCTCGGCCGCCCGCTGCTCGCGGCCCTCGTCGATCGGGTGCGCTTGAGCGGTCACCTCGCGGTGCCGCACGGGCGCGACGTGCTGTACGTCGTGGAGGAGCGAGCGCCCGGTTCGCCGCCCCTCGTCACCGACGTCGACGTGCGTCTGCCCATGCAGCTGACCGCGAGCGGTCGTGCGATCCTCGCGGCGCTGCCCAAGGCGCAGGTGCGCGCCCTGTTTCCCGACCGCGAGTCCTTCGTGCATCGCCACTCGTCCACCGACGACATCGATCGCTACTCGCGCCTCCGGAGTGTGCTCGACGCGACGCTGACGCGTGGATACGCGCTCGAGGAGGGGGCGGTCACCGAAGGGCTCTCGTCGGTCGGCGTACCGGTGCTCGACCACCGCGGGTGGCCGGTCGCGGCGATCGCGGTGACATACCCGGAGGGAGCGGTCGATACGGCGGTCGCGGCGGGTCTCGCGGAGGAGGTTCGCGCGACGGCGAAGACCCTGTCGGCGCGGATCCACGGGCGGGGAGTGCGGTCGCCGGGGCGCGGGTGATCCGCCCCGCTTCTGTCGCGCCTGCACGCGCCTGCACCGGCCTGCCTCGCCTTCTCGAGGCTCCCCGCGGGACGAAAATCTCCCGTGTCGCATGGTGTAGACTCGGTGGCTGTACTTCGGCGAGGGGCCTCTGAGCCCGTGATCGACGCGGGACGGACTGCCTCAGCGGGCCATCTTGCTGCGTAACTACGCGAGTGCGAGACACCAATCCGGCGGCCAGACCGCCCGACGTTGGGCGAGAGCCCGCAAGGAGAAATCATCATGAGCGCAAGCAACCAGCTCGTCGGCAACCGCCGCGAATCGTTCGGCAAGGGCGCTGCCCGCAAGCTGCGTGCAGCCGGCCAGACCCCCGCGGTCGTGTACGGTCACGGCACCGACCCGATCCACGTCTCGGTCGAGACCCACCCGCTCAGCCTGATCGTGCGCCACGCGAACGCGCTCATCGAGCTCGACCTCTCGGGCGAGAAGCAGCTCGTGCTCGTCAAGGACGTGCAGCGCGATCCGGTACGCCAGATCATCGAGCACATCGACCTCATCGTCATCAACCAGGGCGAGACTGTCGACGTCGAGGTGCCGCTGCACGTCACCGGTGAGTCCTTCTCCGGTACCAACGCACTGCAGGAGCTCAACACCATCCACCTCAGCGTTCCCGCGACCTCCATCCCGGAGAACGTCGAGGTCAGCGTCGAGGGCCTCGAAGAGGGCGCGCAGATTCTCGCCGGCGCGATCGCGCTGCCCGAGGGCGCTTCGCTCATCGGTGATCCCGAGCAGCTGGTCGTGAACATCGTCGTGCCGCGCGGTGCTGCCGAGGACGAGGCTGCTGACGAGGCGGCTGCGGAGTAACCTCCCCACGAACTCGGGCCCGTCGGCTCGGCGATGCGTCGCCGGCCGGCGGGCCGTTCGTGTTTTTGCGCGCGGTCGCGGGGCATTGCGGGGAATTCGCGGCCTGCAAATTCGGGGTGGCGGATCGCGGCGCGTGATGCGCGCGGCGCCGCAGGCAGCGGGCGTCGTGCGGCCTGGTAGGCGAACGGCCATGAATGTCGGTGGCTCCTGCGAAGATGGAATGCGAGGCAATCAATGTTCTGGCGCAAGCGGAAAGAAGCGGAGGATCGCGTGAGCGACGACACCTGGCTCGTCATGGGCCTGGGAAACCCCGGCGCGAAGTACGAGGCGACGCGCCACAATGTGGGTCAGATGGCGCTCGATGTGCTCGCTGATCGCATCGGCGGCAAGTTCTCTGCTCACCGCACCGGCGCTCGGGTTGCCGAGGGCCGCGTTCGCCCCGGCGGGCCGAAGCTGATCCTCGCGAAGTCGAACGGCTACATGAACACGTCGGGAGGCCCCGCCTCTGCGCTCGCGCAATACTTCGGCATTCCCGCTGAGCGGGTGATCGTGCTGCACGACGATCTTGACCTGCCGTTCGACACCGTGAAGCTGAAGCAGGGCGGTGGCCACGGCGGGCACAACGGTCTCCGTGACATCGCGAAGGCGCTCGCGACCCCGGAGTTTCTGCGGGTGCGCATCGGCATCGGGCGACCGCCTGGCCAGCAGGATCCGGCAGACTTCGTGCTCAAGCCGTTCGCGACCGCGGAGCGCAGCAACCTTGCGGTGCTCATCGAAGACGCGGCAGACGCGACCGAGGCTCTCGTCGATGACGGCCTGCTCGCGGCGCAGCAGCGCTTCCACGCTCGGAGCGCGCAGTGACGCTCAGGGGCCTCGACCGACTGCTCGAGGCGTCGCCGTCGTTCGCGGCCGCGCTCGACTCAAGCGCGACGGACGTCGAACTCTCGGTGACGGAGGGGCTCCGCGCCCCGCTCATCGCGGGGATGTATCGGCGTCGCCTGGCGGCCGACGATCGGGGCGCGCTGCTGATCATCGCGGCGACGAGCCGCGAGGCTGACGCGCTGCGGAGTGCGCTCGCCTCGCTGATGCCCGAGGCTCAGGCGGTGGAGTTCCCGGCGTGGGAGACGCTGCCGCACGAGCGCCTGAGCCCGAGCGCGGAGACCGTGGGACGCCGCGCGGCGGCGCTCCGGCTCCTGCGCGAGCACTCGGGGGAGCGGCCCCTGATTGTCGTCGCTTCGGTGCGCGCGGCGCTGCAGCCGGTGTCGCCCCACGCCGCGGCCGCGGAGCCGATCGTGCTCGCGGCCGGGCAGAACTCCGAGGGTCTCGAGACGGTCGCGCGGGGGCTGGTGGAGTACGCCTATACCCGGGTCGACATGGTGACGCGACGCGGCGAGTTCGCGGTGCGCGGCGGCATCCTCGACGTCTTTCCTCCCACTGCGGAGCAGGCCGTGCGAGTCGACTTCTTCGGCGACGAGGTTGATCAGATCAAGCGCTTCGCTGTGGCGGATCAGCGCAGCGCCGGCGACCCGCTCGCGGAGATCGAGCTCTGGCCTGCCCGCGAACTCCTGCTCACGGAAGAGGTCCGCGAGCGCGCGGCCGAGCTCCTCCCGCGCTTCCCAGCGCTCAGCTCTCTGCTCGAGAAGATGAGCCAGGGCATCCCGGTCGAGGGCATGGAGAGCCTGCTCCCGCAGCTCGTAGCGGGAGTCGCACCGATCACGTCGCTGCTGCCCGAGGGCGGCGCCGTGCTCGTCGCGTCGCCCGAGCGCGTGGCGAGCCGCGCGGTCAGCCTCGCTGATACGAATCGCGAGTTCCTCGAGGCAGCGTGGCAAGCGGCTACTGCGGGAGGCGACGCGCCCGTTCCCACCGAAGACAGCGGCATGCTCTCGATCGGGGAGCTGCGGAAGGCGTCCCAGGGGCGGCCGTGGTGGACGATCTCGAATTTCGTGCGCGACGAGTCTGCCGAGGGTGCGTCGTTGGCGGACCCCTCCGTGCTTGCCGTCGGCGGCAATATCTTCCCGAGGCCCGCACAGGCAGGGGACGCGACCGGTGCCGCGATCCGCCTCATCGGCGAGCGTTTGCGGGAGGGGTGGCATGCCGTCGTGACGGCGCAGGGCGTCGGGCTCGTAGAGCGCGCCCGCGACGTGCTGGCGGAAGCCGGAGCTGCGGCGCGGATCGTCGACGAGCTTCCCGAGTCGCTCGAAGACGGTGTGGTGTACCTCGTCGCGGGCACCGCCTGGGCAGGTTTCGAGAGCGGCGAGGCGAGGCTGCTGCTCGCGACCGAGTCGGAGTTCTTCGGCCGGTCCGCGGGGTCGCAGGCCGCCGCTGGGCAGAAGCTCGCGAAGCGGCGGGGCAAGAACGTTGTCGATCCGCTCAAGCTGAATCCGGGCGATTACGTGGTGCACGAGACGCACGGCATCGGCCAGTTCGTCGAGCTGACGCAGCGCATGGTGCCCAACGGCATCGGGCGAGACGCGACGAAGGCGCTGCGCGAGTATCTCGTGCTCGAGTACGCCTCGACCAAGCGCGGCATGCCGAAAGACAAGCTGTACGTGCCGACCGATCAGCTCGATCAGTTGTCCCGCTACGTCGGCGGAGAGGCGCCCGCGCTCTCGAAGATGGGCGGCAGCGACTGGGCCACCGCGAAGAAGAAGGCGCGCAAGGCCGTCCGCGACATCGCGGTCGAGCTCGTGAAGCTGTACTCCGCGCGCGTGGCGTCGAAGGGCTTCGCGTTCTCCACCGACACCCCGTGGCAGCACGAGCTCGAAGAAGCCTTCCCTTTCGCCGAGACGCTCGATCAGCTCACCACTATCGACGAAGTGAAGCGCGACATGGAGCGGTCGATCCCGATGGATCGACTCATCGCGGGCGACGTGGGCTTCGGTAAGACCGAGGTGGCCGTGCGCGCTGCGTTCAAGGCGGTGCAAGACGGCAAGCAGGTCGCCATGCTGGTGCCGACGACGCTGCTCGTGAATCAGCACCTCGAGACATTCCAGAATCGCTTCGCGGGCTTCCCGGTGCGGCTGCGCCCCCTGAGCAGGTTCCAGTCCGACAAGGAGGCGAAGGACACGCTTGACGGCCTCGCAGCGGGCACCGTGGACGTCGTCATCGGCACCCATCGCCTGCTCTCCGACAACGTGCACTACAAAGATCTGGGCCTCGTCATCATCGACGAGGAGCAGCGCTTCGGCGTGGAGCACAAGGACGCGCTCAAGAAGCTCAAGACGAACGTCGACATCCTGGCGATGAGCGCCACGCCGATTCCTCGCACGCTTGAGATGGCGGTGACGGGCATCCGCGAGATGTCGACGCTCGCGACCGCTCCCGAAGATCGCCACCCGATTCTGACCTTCGTGGGCCCCCGCAGCGACAAGCAGATAACCGCGGCCATCCGTCGCGAGCTGCTGCGGGAGGGGCAGGTGTTCTTCGTGCACAACCGCGTGCAGTCGATCACGCGCATTGCGAACCAGATCGCCGAGCTCGTGCCCGAGGCCCGGGTCGCGGTTGCCCACGGCAAGCTCAGCGAGCACCAGCTGGAGCAGGTCGTGCAAGATTTCTGGGAGCGCAAGTTCGATGTGCTGGTCTCCACCACGATCATCGAGACCGGGCTCGACATCGCGAACGCGAACACCATCATCATCGACTCCGCCGACAAGTACGGTCTGAGCCAGTTGCACCAGCTGCGCGGCCGCGTCGGCCGAAGCCGTGAGCGGGCGTACGCGTACTTCCTCTACGACCCCGACAAGCCGCTCAGCGAGCAGGCGCACGAGCGACTCGACACGCTCGCGACGAACAACGAGCTGGGCTCGGGCATGCAGGTGGCTCTCAAGGACCTCGAGCTGCGCGGAGCGGGCAACCTGCTCGGCGGCGAGCAATCGGGGCACATCGCGGGCGTCGGTTTCGACCTGTACCTGCGGATGATCGGCGAGGCCGTGAGCACGTTCAAGGGCGAGGACGTCGCAGGCACCACGGAGCTCGTGCTCGAGCTGCCGGTCGACGCGCACATCCCCGAGGAGTACGTCGAGAGCGAGCGACTGCGACTCGAGGCGTACCAGAAGTTCTCGGCCGCCTCGCATCCGCAAGCTCCCGAGGATCACGTGTCGCTCGTGCTCGAGGAGCTCACGGATCGGTACGGCGCCCCGCCCGCCGAGGTCGAGCGACTCGCGGCCGTGTCGGCGCTGCGCCGCCGGGCGTCTCGCCTCGGGCTCTCGAAGGTCGTCGCCGCGGGCCCGACACTGCGCATCGAGCCGGTGAAGCTCGCGGACTCGCGCCGCATGCGCATGAACCGCATGTACCCGGGGTCGCGCTACATGGAGGCGACCGGCAGCCTGCAGATCCCGCTCCCCGGCGGCACCGCCTCGGCGCGAAGCCCGCTCGCTGGCGTCGGGCAGAAATCTGTCGGCGATGAAGGAGACATCGTTGCCTGGACGGGCCGCGTATTCGCGACCCTGCTGGAGGAGGAACCGACGTAGGCGCGCTGCGCCGCGCGGCGCCTCGCTCCTGGCTGCGACACTCGTGTGCCGCGCCCGTCAGACAGTGGAAAGCTCCTCAGGAGGACCGACACGCCGAGTTTCGATCCGCACGACGGGTGATCCACTGCACGGAAGGCGCGGACTGCGTGTGAGTCGGAGCGCGGGGTGCTCCCATGCGGCCTTCGATACAGTGGAGGACCATGAGCGACGGAACAAGCGACACACGCCCGAATCCGATCGAAGCGCTGCGCGAGACCGTGCGCCGGATGGTGTGGCCCGGCGGATGCGCCTGGCACGAGGCGCAGACGCACGAGTCGCTTACGCGCTACCTCGTGGAGGAGTCGGCGGAGTTCATCGACGCGGTCGAGCGCGATCTTCCCGCCGATGAGGTGAGTTCCGAGCTCGGCGACGTGCTGTATCAGGTGCTCTTCCACGCGGCGATCGCGGAGCGTGATGGCGAGGGCTACGACCTCGACTCCGTCGCGCGATCGCTGAACGACAAGCTGATCGCGCGTCACCCTCACGTGTTCGGCGACAGAGGCTACATGACCGTCGACGAGCTGCACGCGGAGTGGGAGCGCCTCAAGGAGGAGGCGGCGGGGGAGGAGCGCGGATCGCGCGGTCCACTCGACGGGATCCCCGCCGGCATGCCAGCGCTCGCGCGTGCGGCGAAGGTCGTGGATCGCCTGCACCGAGCGGGTCTCATCAATACCTCGGCCGCGGACCGCTACCCCGAGAATCCGATGGCCGACATCATCGGGCCGGATGAGCAGCGACTCGCGGAGTTCGGCATCGGAGACGCGATGCTCGCCCTGGTGACCCGGGCGAATGCCGCAGGCGTCGATCCTGACCGCGCTCTGCGCCTCGCGGTCGATCGACTCGCGGCCCGCGCCCTCCACACCGGGGAGTAAACCGCACCTCGGACAGTGGAGCACCGGTTGTGCGGGTCGACACGCCGGGAATCGACCCGCGCGACGAGCTATCCACTGTCTGACGGGCGTGCTCAGGGCCGAGGCGCAACAGCAGCGGCAGCACACAGCAGCAGAAGCGCACCGCAGCGGCAGGGCTCAGCCCGCCAGCGTGGAAGAATGGGGGACTATGGCAGCACCCGTGAACCCGCCGCGCGGCATGCGCGATTTTCTCCCCGCAGACAAGGCACGCCGCGAGCACGCACTCGGGATCATCAGGAACGTGTACCGCTCCCACGGCTTCGACGAGATCGAGACCCCGGTGGTTGAGGACTACGCGCGGCTCCACGCGGGGCTCGGCGGCGACAACGAGAAGCTGAGCTTTTCGATCCTGAAGCGAGGCATCCCGCCCGAGGCGCTCGCCGCCGCTGCGGAGGCCGGCGACGCGGAGGAGCTCGCGGACCTCGGCCTGCGCTTCGACCTCACGGTGCCGCTCACGCGCTTCTTCGCGTCGCACCGCGCAGAGCTTCCGCCGGTGTTCCGCTCGATCCAGATCGCCCCGGTCTGGCGCGCCGAGCGACCGCAGAAGGGGCGTTACCGCCAGTTCGTACAGGCGGACATCGACATCATCGGGGAGTCGGGCCTGCTCGCCGAGATCGAGCTCATCACGGCGACCTCGCAGGCGCTGGCCGCGCTCGGGCTCGCCGGTTGCGTGATTCGGGTGAACGACCGGCGGATCCTCTTCGGTCTGCTCGAGCACTGCGGCTTCGCGTCCAAAATGCACGACCGCGCCCTCATCACGATCGACAAGCTCGACAAGATCGGCGTGACCGGCGTCGTCGACGAGCTGCGTGAGGCCGATGCTGAGGCAGCGGAGCGCATGGGCGAGATCCTCACGAATGTCGCGCCGCTCGTGGGTTCGGGCGAGGGCGGCGGATCGGGCATCGCGCTCGCCCACGACGCGATTGCCGAGGTGCTCCCCGCTGGTGCTGCCGAAGAGGGTGTCGCCAACCTCGTCGCTCTGGGCGAGGCGCTCGAGGGATCGCTCCCCGAGGGCGTCGATGTCAGGTTCGATCCGACGCTCGTGCGGGGGATGGGCTACTACACGGGGACGATCTTCGAGATCGCGCACCCGGGCTCGGGAAGCTCGGTGGGCGGCGGCGGACGCTACGACGGGATGGTCGGGCGCTTCCTCGGGCAGGACGTTCCGGCGGTCGGCTTTTCCATCGGCTTCGAGCGCGTCGTCGACCTCATCGAGCTGCCCGAGGCCACGGGCCCGGAGGCGGTCGCGCTCATCGCCGATGCCGATGTCGAGTTGGCGGATCTCCTGGCGCTCAAGCGCGCGCTCGTCGATCGTGGACACCGCGTGCGTCTCGAGAAGCGGCAGAAGAACATGAAGGCGCTGCTGGCACGGGTCGCGTCCGAGGGCTTCACCCGCGTCGCGAACGTGCGTGCCGGAGCCTCGGCGGCCGACGAACTGGAGTTCCGCGAGCTGTCCTGAGCGCAACGGGACGCGGGGCGGCCCGAGGAGCGTTCGGCCGCGGTTGCGGGTGGCGGATCCGCACTGCGTGCCGCACTCTGCGCAGCGGCGCGTCAGCCTGACGCTGGGCTTCCTCAACGCGGCGTCGGTGGGGGTGGCGTGCCCTACACTTAAACACGGCGGGAAGACCCGTTTCATCTCTGCTGCACCCGGCACCGGACACCCCCTTCAAGGAGCGCATAGTGGCTTTTATCGACGCAGTGATCGCCCGAGAAATTCTCGATTCGCGTGGCAACCCGACCGTTGAGGTCGAGATCGGTCTGACCGATGATTCGGTGGGCCGCGCCGCGGTTCCGTCGGGAGCCTCCACCGGTGCGTTCGAGGCGTACGAGCTGCGTGACGGCGAAGAGCGCTACCTCGGCAAGGGTGTGACGCGCGCGGTCGACGCGGTGTTCGACGAGCTCGCCCCCGCGATCGAGGGCCTGTCGGCCGACGACCAGCGCATCATCGACGAGACCCTGAAAGAGGTCGACGGCACCGACAACAAGCAGCGCGTCGGCGCGAACGCGATCCTCGGTGTGAGCCTCGCGGTCGCGCACGCCGCAGCAGCCGCGGCTGAACTGCCGCTCTACCGCTACCTCGGCGGCCCGAGCGCACGTACGCTGCCCGTGCCGCTCATGAACATTATCAATGGTGGTGCGCACGCAGACACCGGCGTCGATATCCAGGAGTTCATGGCGGTGCCGCTCGGCGCGGAGACGTTCTCGGAGGGCCTGCGCTGGGGCGTCGAGGTGTACCACTCGCTCAAGGCGCTGCTGAAGGAGCAGGGCCTCGCGACCGCGCTGGGCGATGAGGGCGGCTTCGCTCCCGACCTGCCGCACAACGCTGCCGCGCTCGACCTGATTGTCGAGGCGATTAAGCGCGCCGGTCTCGAGCCGGGCCGCGACGTGGCTGTGGCGCTCGACGTCGCATCGACCGAGTTCTTCGAGAACGGCATCTACAACTTCGAGGGGCAGCAGCGCACCGCGGCTGAGATGACGGCGTACTACGCCGATCTGCTCGACCGTTACCCGCTCGTTTCCATCGAGGATCCGCTCGCGGAGGACGACTGGGAGGGCTGGCAGCAGCTCACCGAGCAGCTCGGCGACCGCGTGCAGCTCGTCGGCGACGACCTCTTCGTGACGAACCCCGAGCGCCTCGCCGACGGCATCGCGAAGGGCGCCGCGAACTCGCTGCTCGTGAAGGTCAACCAGATCGGCACGCTCACCGAGACCCTCGACGCGGTGCAGCTCGCGCAGCGGTCGGGCTACACGGCGATCCTGTCGCACCGCTCCGGCGAAACCGAAGACGTCACGATTGCGGACCTCGCCGTCGCGACGGATTGCGGCCAGATCAAGACGGGCGCGCCCGCGCGCTCGGAGCGCGTCGCGAAGTACAACCAGCTGCTTCGTATCGAGGAGGAGCTCGGTTCCGCAGCGCAGTACGCCGGCCGCGGCGCCTTCCCGCGCTTCACGGCCTGAGTAAGCTCCGAGCCCGGAGGAGAAGGCGGCGACGGTGAAGCGCTGGATCGAGGATTTGGGAACGTGGGCTTCGAGCCTGCGCTTCAGCGCTTTCACCGTAACCGTCGTGGTGCTCGTGCTTGCGGGCGCCGTGATCGTGAGCCCGAGCCTGTCGACGTTCGTGCAGCAGCGGCGCGAGATTGCGGAGCTCCGTGAAAGCGTGCGGCAGAGCCAGGAAGCCGTCGACGAGATCGATGCCGAGCGCGCGAAGTGGAAGGACCCGGTCTACGTTCGCGCCAAAGCGCGCGATCGACTGTTCTACGTGATGCCCGGCGAGACCCAGGTCAACGTGATCGACGACATCGTGATGCCGGTGGAATCCGACGAGGAGACCGAGGCCGAGCTGTCGCGAATCTCGAGCAACTGGGCGCGAGGTCTCTCGGCCTCCTTCTTGAGCGCGGGCACCACTGATGCGCCGCCGGACGCGGCGGAAGATCCTGCGTCGAAGCCGACCGAGCCTGGCGCAGAAACACCCGAAACGACCGACGAGACCGCTCCCGAGGAGACCGCACCATGACGCGACCGCCGTACACCGAACCCACCGCTGCTGATATCGCCGCGGTGAGCGAGCAGCTGGGTCGCGAGGCGCGCGGGGTCGTCGGCATTGCTGCACGCACGACCGACGGCAGCCCCGCCGTCGTCGCCACGGCGCCCCGACTCCCTGACGGTTCGCCCTTCCCGACCTTCTATTACCTGTGCCACCCGGAGGCCGTGGCTGCGGCGTCACGACTCGAGGCCGCGGGAGTGATGAACGAGTTCAACGCTCTACTCGCGGAAGACGAGGACGTGCGGGCTCAGTACGAGCGGGCGCATGATCAGTACATTGCGGATCGCGACAGCGTCGGCGAGGTGCCAGAACTCGCAGGCGTGAGCGCGGGTGGAATGCCAACCCGTGTGAAGTGCCTGCACGCACTCATCGGCCACGCGCTCGCTGCTGGCCCGGGCGTGAATCCGATCGGCGACCTGGCGCTCGCACGCAGCGGCTGGGTTCGCTGAGGGTGCTCGTGGCGCGCGCTGAGTATCAGCCGTACTCAGCACCCCTCAAAACGCGTTAAACTGAAATCACGGGTTGAAATACCCGTTTTTTCTGTGCCCGGGACGCGGGTCCGACATTGATTGCTACAAGGAGATCGCTTCGTGGCGAAGAAGATTCTGATCGTTGGCGGCGGCTACGCCGGCTTCTACACCGCATGGAAGCTCGAGAAGCTGCTGCGTGCCGGTGAGGCCGAGGTCACGATCGTCGATCCACTGCCGTACATGGCTTACCTTCCCTTCCTTCCCGAGGTCGCGTCGGGCTCGATCGAGCCGCGTCACGCGGTTGTCGCGCGCCGCCGGCACCTCGAGCACACCGCGAACATCGCGGGTAAGGTGACCGGCATTTCGCACGCGACGCGCACTGCGACGATCACGCCGAACGTGGGTGAGGCGTTCGATTTCGCGTACGACCACATCGTGATCACGACCGGTTCGGTGTCGCGCACGTTCCCGATTCCGGGGATCGCGGACAATGCGATCGGCATGAAGACGATCGAGGAGGCTGTCGCGGTGCGCGATCGCCTCGTCGGCAACTTCGAGCGCGCGGCCTCGCTGCCGAAGGGTTCGCCCGAGCGCGCACGTCTGCTCACCGTGACGGTGGTCGGCGGCGGGTTCGCCGGTATCGAGAGCATCTCGGAGCTGCGTTCGTTCGCGACCTCGCTGCTGCGCCGCTACCCCGAGATCTCGTTCGATGAGACCGTGTTCCACCTGGTCGAGGCGATGGGGCGGATCATGCCCGAGGTGTCGCAGGAGACCGCGAACTGGGTCGTGAAGGATCAGACCCGCCGCGGTGTGCAGATCCACCTGGACACGCAGCTTTCTTCCGCGGTCGACGGCAACATCGAGCTCTCGACGGGTGAGAAGTACGAGTCGGATCTGATCGTGTGGACCGCTGGTGTGATGCCGCGGCCGTTCCTGCGTGGCACGGATCTGCCGATCGGCCCGCGCGGTCACGTGATCGGCAGTCCGACGCTGCGCGTCACGACCGAAGAGGGCGAGCCGCTCGTCGGCGCGTGGACCGCGGGTGACACCTCGCAGGTTCCCGACATCTCCCCGACGCCGGGCCCGGGCGGGTTCTGCGTGCCGAACGCGCAGCACGCGGTGCGGCAGGGCAAGCTCCTCGCGAAGAACATCGTCGCGGATCTGCGCGGCGAGGGCGTCGCGGAGTACAACCACAAGAACGCGGGCGCGGTCGCGGGTCTCGGTGTGAACACGGGCGTGTTCCAGTCGGGCAAGTTCGCGATGAAGGGCTACTTCGCGTGGCTCGCGCACCGCTTTTACCACGGTCTCGCGATTCCGTCGTGGGAGCGCAAGTGGCGCGTGTTCGGCGGCTGGGTGGGGCACTTCTTCCTGGGCCGCGACATGGTGAACATCGAGGCGCTGCAGGAGCCGCGCGCGATCTTCGAGGAGTTCGCGTCGCGCCCCAGGGCGTGATGGGCTGAAGCTCTGATGCAGGAAACCCCCGCGGCGGTTGCCGAGGGGGTTTCCTGTTTTGATCGGGGCCGTGCGCGGCAAGAAGTGAGGGTTTTGCGTGAGGCGTTCTCCGGGCTCGGTAGAGCCCGCGCCGGAACTGGAGGAGAGCTCTGCTCTCCTCCTTATAGTTCCGGGCTCGGTAGAGCCCGCGCCTCCGAAGGAGAAATGCTGCTTCGCATTTCTCCCTAATCCGAAGGCGCATGCTTCGCCAGGAACTTGTACATCTCCGTGTCGTCCACCCCGGGGAAGGTGCCGGTCGGCAGCGGCGAGAGCACGTGGGCGTGCATGCGGGCGCTCGGCCAGGCCTTCCCCTGCCAGCGGGTGAGCAGCTCAGAAGCCGGCGTGCGGCAGCACGCCAGATCCGGACACGTCGAAACTTGGCGCTCGGTCGTGTCGCGCCCGCGGAACCATTTCGCATCATCGAACACGACCCCACAGGCGATCGCGAACGGCCCCTGTTCGGCATCTCCGGTCTGCACACTGGACCAGAATGTGCCGTCAGGGGTGTCGGTGTACTGATAGAACTCACTGGTCCGGTTCGTGCGGTTGAACGCGGTGCGCCCACCCCACTTCTGGCAGAGCACCTCTCCCTCGATCGATCCCGAATCGTCCGCGGGATATGGGAGACCGTCATTCTGGTAGCCGCGAACGACCGCCCCCGAGCCGTCGGCGCGGTAGTGATGCGTGCGAAGCCCGAGGTGCTGGGTCGCAAGGTTCGTGAAGCGGTGGGACGCCGCCTCGTGCGTCACGCCGAACGCGTCCCGAAAGTCCTCGATCGCAAGGTTGCGGTTCAGCTTCGCCTGCTGCAGGAACTCGACGGCACGAGCCTCAGGAATGAGACACGCAGCGGCGAAGTAGTTGATCTGCAGCCGCTGCTCGAGAAACTCCGCGTAGCTCGACGGCTCCGCGTGCCCCAGTACGCGATGCCCCATCGCCTGGAGCGCGAGCGAGCGGAGCCCGTGGCCGCCCGGGATGGAGGCGGGCGGCAGATAAATGCGGCCATTCTCGAGATCCGTGATACTCCGCGTGTTCGAGGGAAGGTCGTCGACGAAGAGCAGCGTGAACCCGAGCAGTTCCGCGAGCATTGCGACCTGTCGGTGCGTCACTGCGCCCCGGGTGTGCCCGAGCCGCCGCATCAGGTCGGAAGCGACGAGCTCGATGTCGCCCAGGTAGTTGTCGCGCGCCTGCATCTGCATGCGAATTGCGGTGTTCGCCCGGCGGGCCTCCTCGGAGGTCGCGGCCGCGGCGCGGGATCGGCGCGCGAGCTCGCGATGCAGGCCGACCAGCGCCTCCAGCGTGTCGTCGGGGAGAGTTCGGGGCGTGCGTACGTGGGGGAGCCCCAGCCGGGAATAGCCCAGAGTGGACTGCGCCCGTTCGAGTTCGACCTCGAGTGCGCTGCGGTGATCCGGAGCCTCACGCTTGAGCAACTCGGCCGGATCGATACCCAGCTCGCGCGCGAGATTCTGCAGCAGCCCGAGTCGCGGCTCGCGGCGGCCGTTTTCGATCAGCGAGAGTTGGCTGGCGACGACTCCGACCCGCTCGCCGAGCTGCTCCAGTGTCAAGCCTGCGCGCGTACGGAAGTGGCGCACGCGTTTACCGAGAATGAGGCGATCGAATTCTGACGCGTCGATTTCAGGGGTCATAACCGAGAACTCAGGAGCCATTCTTTGACTATATGTCAAAAACGGCGAATGTTTCCTTCAGGTTCGGTGAAGGCGAGGTGAACGGGCCGTGAGAATGGATATGTCGCCGGTTCTTCATCCGCGGCGCGAAATCCGAGGAGAACGTCATGGCCCTGACCCAACCCATCGAAACCGAGATCGCCGTCGCCGACATCGTGCGCGCGGGCGCCACGACGAGCAACGAAGAGGTGCTGGAATGGGTGACCGAGGTTGCGGAACTGACGCAGCCCGACGCCGTGCTCTGGTGCGACGGGTCGCAGGACGAGTGGAACCGCATCACCACGGAGATGGTGGAAGCCGGCTCCCTGATCCCGCTCAATAAGAACCTCCGCCCGGGAAGCTTCCTTGCCCGTTCGCACCCCGCTGATGTGGCGCGAGTCGAGGACCGCACATTCATCTGTTCCGTTGATGAGGCCGACGCCGGCCCCACGAACAACTGGATGGCTCCCGACGCGATGAAGGCGGAGCTCATGCCGCTCTTCGAGGGCTCGATGCGCGGGCGCACGATGTACGTCGTTCCGTTCTCGATGGGCCCGGTTGGCGGTGCGATCACCCAGCTCGGCATCGAAATCACTGATTCGCCGTACGCGGTGCTCAACATGCGGATCATGACTCGAATGGGTCAGGCCGCCCTCGACGGCATCGAGCCGGGCAGCGAATGGGTGCGCACCGTGCACTCGGTGGGTGCGCCGCTGGAGCTGGGCCAGACCGATGACGCGTGGCCGTGCAACTCGACGAAGTACATCACGCACTTCCCTGAGACGCTGGAGGTCTGGTCGTACGGTTCGGGATACGGCGGAAACGCGCTGCTCTCGAAGAAGTGCTTCGCGCTCCGCATCGCGAGTGTGATGGGCCGCAACGAGGGGTGGCTCGCTGAGCACATGCTCCTGCTGAAGCTGACGAACACCGACACCGGCAAGGCGTACCACCTGTCGGCGGCGTTCCCGTCGGCCTGCGGCAAGACGAACCTCGCGATGCTTCAGCCCACGATTCCGGGCTGGAAGGTCGAGACGATCGGCGACGACATCGCGTGGCTGCGTCCGGGAACCGACGGACGCCTCTACGCGATCAACCCGGAAGCGGGCTTCTTCGGTGTCGCGCCCGGAACCGGTGAGTCGACGAACCCCGTCGCGGTCGAGACCATGTGGGGCAACACGATCTTCACCAACGTCGCGCTGACCGACGACGGCGACGTGTGGTGGGAGGGCAAGACTGACGAGGTTCCCGCGCACCTCATCGATTGGCGCGGCGACGACTGGACGCCCGACTCGGGGCGCGTTGCCGCGCACCCGAATTCGCGCTTCACGGTGCCGATCCAGCAGACGCCCACCCTTGCGCAGGAGTGGTACGAGCAGAACGGCGTGCCGCTCGACGCGATCCTCTTCGGTGGACGACGCGCGACGAATATTCCGCTCGTGGCCCGCTCGCTGTCGTGGGAGCACGGTGTGTTCGTCGGCGCGACCATCTCCTCGGAGAAGACCGCCGCTCAGGAGGGCACCGTCGGTGAGCTTCGCCGCGATCCGTTCGCGATGCTTCCGTTCTGCGGCTACAACATGGCCGACTACTGGGGCCACTGGCTCGAGATGGGGGAGGCGCTCGGCGAGCAGGCCCCGAAGGTGTTCCAAGTGAACTGGTTCCGCAAGGGCGCCGACGGCCGCTTCCTGTGGCCGGGCTTCGGCGAGAACTCGCGCGTAATCGACTGGATCATTCGCAGCGTCGAAGGCTCCGTCGAGGGTCGCGAGACCGCGATCGGTGTCGTGCCCGCAGCCGGCGAGCTCAACCTGGACGGCATCGAGGTGCCGGAGGCTGACCTCGAGGAGCTGTTCTCGATCGACGCGGCGTCGTGGCTCGCAGAGGCGGACCTCACTGAGGAGTTCTTCGCTCAATTCGGAGATCGGCTCCCGGCCGCCCTCTCGGATCAGCTCGCGCAGTTGCGTGCGCGCCTGTCGGCCGCGTGATCTGAGCGCGAGTCTCGCGTCGATCTGATCGGCGCGCTCAAGACCGTAAGCCCCGCTGTTCTGCCCGACGGCGGGGCTTACTCTTTCTCGGTTGAGTGGGTGCGGCTTCGTGCGTCGGGTCCGCGCCCCTCACTCGCGATCTGCAAGAATCGGATCGACCCCCCCATAGCCCAACTGGCAGAGGCAGTCGACTTAAAATCGACACAGTCAGGGTTCGAATCCCTGTGGGGGGACCACATTAGGTCTCTATCTTGCGGAACGCCCCGAGCCCCAGCGCCAGCGAAGTTGGGGACGCAGCGCCTGCCGCGCAGGGCGGCGGCGACTAGGCTGAGCGCGTGCTCTTCGCCAAGTTCGTGCTCGTCGCTGTCATCGTCGTCGTGATCATTCTCGCGGTGCTCATGCGCGTTCGAGCCGCTCGGATGCGGCGGGAGCGGGCGCAGCTCGCGCGCCGTGCAGCGGCCGCCGCCGCATGCGTAGCGTCACAGCGAAATCAAGAGCGCCAGCGATAGGATGCAGAGCATGTCTGGTGGATTGATTGCCGCGCTCATCGTGGTCGGTGTCCTGGTGCTTCTCATCGGGTACGTCTGGATCACCTACAACTCCCTCGTCACACTTCGCGTGCGGGTTGATGAGGCTTGGAGTGACATCACGGTGCAGCTGAAGCGGCGCGCAGACCTGATCCCGACCATTGTCGAGACGGTGAAGGGGTATGCCGCGCACGAGAAGAGCGTCTTCGAAGATGTGACGCGCGCTCGAGCCGAGACCATCTCCGCTGAGGGCCCCGCAGAGGCCTCGGTCGCTGAGGGGCACATGCAGCAGGCGCTGAAGAGCATCTTCGCCGTAGCTGAGGCCTACCCGCAGCTCCAGGCGAGCCAGAACTTCCTGCAGCTCCAGAGCGAGCTGGTCGACACCGAGAACAAGATCCAAGCGTCTCGGCGCTTTTACAACGGCGGCGTGCGGGAGTACAACACGAAGATCCAGGTCTTCCCCAACACGCTCTTCGCCCGAGGCATGGGGTTCGCGGAGCGCGATTTCTTCGAGGTCGACGACATCGCTTCGATCTCCGAGCCGCCGCGCATCCAGTTCTAATCGGAGGAGGCCGTGTACCGCGCAATCCGCCGCAACAAGGTCAACAGCGTCCTCATCATTCTGCTGTTCATCGGCATCGTCGGGGGCCTCGGCCTCCTCGCCGCCTACATCTACCGCTCGCCGGGTATCGTCATCCTGGTCGTCGCGGTGTCGATCGGGTACGCGGCGATTCAGTACTTCATGGCGGGGCGCCAGGCGATCTCGATGAGCGGCGCGCGTCGCATCACGTCGGCCGAGAACCCGCGGCTCTACCGCATCGTGGAGAACCTCTCGATTACGACCGGTACCCCGATGCCCGAGGTGTACATCGTCGACGACCCAGCGCCGAATGCCTTCGCGACCGGCCGGGATCCCGAGCACGCCATGGTGGCGGCGACCACGGGCCTGCTCGAGCTGCTCACCGACCCAGAGCTCGAGGGCGTGATGGCGCACGAGCTCGGCCACGTGCGCAACTACGACATCCGCGTCTCGATGATCGTCTACGGCCTCGTGGTCGCGGTCGGCATGATCGCGGACGTGCTCGTGCGCATGGCCTTCTTCGGGCGGAACAACAACAACGGCAACCCGATCGTGCTGATCTTCGGGCTCGTCGCGATGCTCGTGGCGCCGCTGGTCGCGACCGTCGTGCAGCTCGCTGTCTCGCGTCAACGCGAGTACCTGGCCGACGCGACGGGCGCGCTCACGACCCGGCACCCCGAGGCGCTCGCGAGCGCCCTTCACAAGCTCGAAACGTTCGGCCGCCCGCTGCAGCGGCAGCAGTCGAGCATGGCGCATCTGTGGATCGCGGATCCGCTGAAGCCGGGCATGGTGCAGCGTTTGTTCGCGACGCATCCGCCCATTCCCGACCGCATCCGCCGTCTCCTCGACATGGGCGGCAAGTTCTAGCACGGCCTACTGCGGCGCGCTACGCCCGCACCGACCCGAGAGCCCGGGGCGTACAGTAGGAGGCGAGCTGAGGAGGTCGCCCCAACCGTGTCGAATATGTTCCGCTCGCTCTCCGTACGTGATTACCGCATTTGGTTTTTCGGAGCGCTGGTGTCGAACATCGGGGCATGGATGCAAACGACCACGCAGAGCTGGGTGGTGCTTACCGAGCTGACCGACAACAACGCGTCCGCAGTCGGCACCACGATGGCGCTGCAATTCGGGCCCCAGCTGCTGCTCGTGCCGTTCAGCGGCGCGGTGGCGGATCGCTTCGACCGTCGTCGGGTGCTGATGGTGACGCAGTCCCTGCTCATGCTGCTCGCGGCGGGGCTCGGGCTCCTGCTCATCACCGGCCTTGCGGAGCTCTGGCACCTCTACGGGTTCGCACTCGCCCTGGGCATCGTGAACGCGTTCGACACGACGTCGCGTCAGGCGTTCGTCTCCGACCTCGTGGGAGTCAACCAGACGTCGAACGCGGTCGCGCTCAACTCCGCGTCCTTCAACTCGGCTCGCCTGATTGGCCCGGCCGTGGCAGGCGTGCTGATCGCGATCATCGGTTCGGGCTGGGTCTTCATGATCAACGCCGTGTCGTTCCTCGCAGTGCTGGGCGCGCTCGCGGCGATCCGCACGCGGCACAAAAAACCACCAGCGGCGGATCGCCGAGAGCCTCAAATGCAGCAGCTTCTGGCGGGCTTCACGTACGTGCGCCGACGCCACGACCTCCTCGTGATCTTCGTCATGGTGTTCCTCGTCGGCGCGTTCAGCATGAACTTCCCCGTGATCTCGTCGACGATGGCGTTGGAATTCGGCCGCGGGGCGAGCGATTACGGGCTCTTGTCTTCGGTGCTCGCGGTCGGCTCGCTCGCCGGAGCCCTGCTCGCTGCTCGTCGCCCGGCGGCACGCATGCGCGTCGTGATCCTCGCGGTCGGCGGCATCGGCACGGTCAGCCTCGTGGCGTCGATCATGCCGACGTTCTGGACGTTCGCGGCGACGCTCGTGTTCTTCGGATTTGCGACCTCGACCATGCTCACGACCGCAAACGGCTTCGTCCAGACGACCGCGACGCCGGCCGTTCGGGGGCGCGTGCTGGCGCTCTACATGGCGATCCTGATGGGCGGCACTCCCATCGGTGCTCCGCTGGTGGGCATCGCCGCCGACGTGCTCGGGCCGCGCTCGACGTTGATCATCAGTGCTCTCGCCGGGCTCTTGGCCTTTGGCATCGGTCTCGCCTGGTTGTTCACCGAGCGTCAGCTCCGGTTCCACCGCGTCGACGGCCGGTGGCACGTCACCCACGTCGGTCGCCCGGATCTCCAGGCAGATCGAAGGAGGCAGGCGGAGACGCTCACGGCGCCCGTTTCCGTGCTCGGTCGTGAAGGCGCGCCCGTCATCGGGGCGGGTGAGTCCGCACCGCAGGAGGGCTCGACCGAAGCGATCTCGATCGACGGGCTTGTCGCAGCCGCTGGGGAAGCGAACGAGGAGGGCGGCCGCGACGGTACTACCGATGATGCGGGGGAGAGGCAAGACCGCCCGAAGCGTTAACGACGGTGCGGTCCTCCCGCTGCTCCCAGTCTCGGGCGACCTCGGCGCCGATCTCCGAGAGGTAGTGCGCAGCATCCCGAATGCTGCTGGCACGGTCGGGAGCGCGATCCTGAACCACATAACAGCCGCTTACGCCCGCCTCCCGCCACTCGCGTTCGGAGAGCTCGTTGCGTCCACACACCACCACCGTCGGAATATCGAGTGTGTTCGCTGCCCGGGCAACGCCGATGGGCGTCTTCCCCGCGAGGCTTTGCTCGTCGAACGAGCCTTCGCCGGTGACCACGAGGTCCGCTCCAGCCAAGTGCGCGCGGAGCCGGGTGAGTTCGCAGAGCACGTCAACGCCCGGCCGCTGCTCTGCGCCCAGCACCGCGATGGCGGCGAAGCCGACGCCGCCCGCGGCACCCGCCCCCGGTTTCTCTGCCGGGTCCGTGGGGAGGGTCGGGCAGCCGCGATCCTGCACCGCCGAAACCAGGCGATGCACATATCGCGTGAGCCCCAATTCGAGCTGCGCGACCTCGGCGGCGCTGGCTCCCTTTTGCGGGCCGAAGGTCGCGGCGGCGCCGTGCGGCCCGAGCAGTGGGGAGTTCACGTCTGAGGCGAGGGTGAAGCGGGCGCCGGAGAGGCGTTCGTCAAGAGCGGAGAGATCCACTCGCTCGAGCCGTCCGAGCGAGCCGCCTCCCGCGGGCAGCTCCTCGCCATCCGCACCGAGCAAGCGCGCGCCGAGCGCCGTGAGCATGCCCGAGCCCCCGTCGGTGCTCGCGCTCCCGCCGATCGCGAGCGTGAAAAAGCGCGCGCCGAGGTCGAGCGCCGCGAGGATGAGTTCGCCTGTGCCGCGGGAGGTCGCTCGGAGCGCGTCGCGCTGCGCCCTCGGCACGAGGGCGAGGCCCGAGGCGGAGGCGAGCTCGATCACCGCCTCGCTACCCTGCAACGCGAAAACGGCCTCGATCGGTTCGCCCAGCGGCCCGGTGACTGTGGCGCTGTGACGCGCGAAACCGCTCGAGATCGCGGCATCTATGGTGCCCTCGCCGCCATCCGCCATCGGCACCACGGTGAGATCGACGTCAGGGTCAACGGTGCGGATGCCGGCCTCGAGCGCGGCTCCGACCGCGGGCGCGTCGAGCGAGTCCCTGAACTTATCCGGAGCGATCACGATGCGCATGCTTTCACGCTACTCCTTTGCCGCGAGAGCTGAAGCGAAATGCGGCGAAAGCGCGCTCCAGTGCAGCGCAACGACAGAAGTTACGGTGCCCGACTGCTTCCGCTGCGGGTACATAGCTATGAACGGTAGGCTGAATGCGTCCCGGCGGTAGTTGATGCCGCTCTTCCACGAGTATGGAGCCATGATTCACGGTGAGTGATTTCTTGTCCGCGCAGACCCGCACTGAAACGGACTCTCTCGGCAGCGTCGAGATTCCTTCCTCCGCGTATTGGGGGGTGCATACGGCGCGAGCGCACGAGAACTTCCCGATTGCGCGTCGACCGATTTCGGTCTATCCCAACTTCATCCGTGCGTTCGCGTGCGTGAAGCAGGCTGCGGCGCGAGCGAACCTCGAGATCGGGGCGCTCGACGAGCAGCGCGCCACGCTCATCGATCGCGCCTGCGAAGAGATCAAGACGGGCATGCTCCACGATCAGTTCGTGGTCGGCGTCATTCAGGGCGGTGCCGGCACCTCGACGAACATGAACGCCAACGAGGTCATCACCAACCGCGCGCTCGAGCTGGCAGGGCACACGAAGGGTGATTACGGGTACATTCACCCGAACGATCACACGAATCACAGCCAGTCGACGAACGATACCTACCCGACGGCCATCAAGATCGCTCTCGCGTTCTCGCTCGGCAGCCTGCTCGAGGAGCTCGACCTCCTCGCCGAGTCGTTCGCGGCGAAGGGTCGCGAGTTCGCGGACATCATCAAGGTCGGCCGCACGCAGATGCAGGACGCCGTTCCGATGACCCTCGGTCAGGAGTTCAACGCGTTCGCGGTCACGCTTCGCGAGGACATCGAACGCCTTCAAGAGGCTGTGTCGCTGCTGCGCGAGGTCAATATGGGCGCGACCGCGATCGGCACGGGCATCAATGCGCCGAAGGGGTACAAGGAGGCGGTGATCAAGCACCTCCGCGAGATCACGGAGCTGGAGCTCGTCACCGCGGGCGACCTCGTGGAGTCCACGAGTGACACCGGCGTCTTCGTGACCTTCTCCGGTGCACTGAAGCGCAGCGCGCTGAAGCTCTCGAAGATCTCGAACGATCTGCGTCTGCTCTCCTCGGGCCCCCAGGCGGGGCTCGGCGAGATCAACCTTCCGGCGCGCCAGGCTGGCTCCTCGATCATGCCTGGCAAGGTGAACCCGGTGATCCCCGAGGCGGTGACGCAGGTCGCATACTCCGTCGCGGGCGCCGATGTCACGGTGTCGATGGCGGTCGAGGCCGGTCAGCTGCAGCTCAACGCTTTCGAGCCGGTCATCGCGCACTCGCTCTTCCAATCCATCACCTGGCTCGAGCGGGCCTGCCAGACCCTCCGCGTGAACTGCGTCGACGGCATCACCGCGAACGAAGAACGCCTCGAGGACATGGTGTCGCGGTCGGTCACGGTCATCACGGCGCTCGCGCCCGTGATTGGCTACTCGGCGGCGGCGAAGCTCGCAAAGGAAGCCCTCGCGACGAACGCGAAGGTCTCCGAGCTCGTCACGTCGCGCGGTCTGCTCGATCAGGCGCAGCTCGACGACATCCTGCAGCCTTCGAAGCTCGCGGGCCTGGCTCCAGAAACCGGTGTGATCGATGTCATCGAGCCGTCTTCTGACTCCGCTCCCGAGAAGATCGAGGGCGACATGGACCCGGAGACGACCGCGACGAAGTAACTCGCGAGGCGGCTTCCGCACAGAGAAAACGGCCGGCAGGATCATCCGATCCCGCCGGCCGTTCTCGTATCTGCGGCATGACGTCCGTTGCGGCTCAGCGGGGCGCGGCTCAGCACGGGGCGCGGCTTGCGCCCGGGGGCGTGGCTTGCGCCCGGGGGCGTGGCTTGCGCCCGGGGGCGCCCGCCCCGGTCAGCCCTCGACGCAGGTCGACGTGAGTGCGCCGATCCCTTCGATCGTCACGGTCACCTCGGTGCCCGGCTTCAAGTACAGCGGGGGCTTCCGCGAGCGGCCAGCGCCGCCCGGCGATCCCGTCGAGATGACGGTGCCGGGGAGCAGGGTCAGCTCCTGTGAGATCGAGGCGATGAGCTGGGCGACCGAGCGAATCATGTAGGTCGTCGAAGAATCCTGCACGCGCAGACCGTCGACATCCGTGGTGAGGCGCAGTGCCTGAGGATCGGGGATCTCATCGGCGGTAACGACGACGGGCCCGACGGGCGTGAAGCCGTCGAACGACTTGCATCGCGACCACTGCGGTTCGCGGAACTGAATGTCGCGAGCGGTGATGTCGTTGATCGCCGTGTAGCCGAAGACGTAGTCGAGTGCCTCGTCCACCGAGACGTTCTTCGCGGGCTTTCCGATGACGACCCCGAGCTCGCCCTCGTAGTCGATCTCCACGCTGACCTCGCTGGAGAGCGGAACTGCGCCGCCGTGCGCGCCGAGGGAGTTCGGGAACAGTGAGAAAAGCACAGGCCCGGAGTCGTTGTCGAGGCTGAGCTCGCTCGCGTGCTCGTCGTAGTTCAGGCCGACGGCGAGCACGATGGGGGCGCCGACGACGGGCGGTGCGTGCTGCGCGTCTCCGACGGCGCTCCAATCGTCCGCGCTGAGCTTCGCGGCGGCCTCGCGAATTCGCTGGAGCGGCTCACCGCCGGCCTCGATGAGCGACTGGAGCGTTGCGAACGTTTCCCCGAGGTGCTGCACGGCGACGTAGCGGTCGTCATCGAGGAGGACGAGTTCGGGGGCGGACTCCGGCTGGGTCTTCAGATGCGCAAATCTCACGGTTCCAGGGTATCGGAACGAGGCCACGCGCGTCGGCCGCGAGAGGTGCTACAGTTCGGCGCCGCGCGCGCGAAGTTTCCCTCTGGGCGAACGCAGAGGCGGGTTTGCCGCAAATTCGGAGAGAATGAAGCCATGACTGATGCACCGCAGACGAAGCCCGAGATCGAGTTCCCCGAGGGGCCGGCTCCGACCGAGCTCCAGATCGTTGACGTTGTCGAGGGCTCCGGCGAGGAGGCGCTCGCCAGCTCGACGGTCGACGTGCACTACCTGGGCGTCGAGTACGACACGGGCGAGGAATTCGACTCATCGTGGAACCGCGGTGAGTCCATCAACTTCCCGCTGCGCGCCCTCATCCAGGGGTGGCAGGTGGGCATTCCCGGCATGAAGGTCGGCGGGCGCCGCAAGCTCATCGTGCCGCCGGCTCAGGCGTACGGCACGTCGGGCGGTCACCCGCTCTCGGGCAAGACCCTCATCTTCGTGATCGATCTGCTTGGCGTGAGCTAACTCGAATTTTCGGGCGCCGCTTCGGCGTAACACTGAGGGCCGTTCGCACTGCGAGTGGCCCTCAGCCGTTTCTGCGCACGACGATGCGCAGCCCCGTTCCGAGCCGCACCGTGCCGGTGGTACCGTTTCTCTGTTCAATGAACATGAGACCATCGGATTGGAGCGGCCCGTGGCGGAGGCGCAGCAGGTGACGGACGAGCAGCAGCAGGCTTCCCCCAGGGGAGGTGTCGACCGCTTCTTCAAGATCACCGAGCGCGGCTCGACCTTCGGCACTGAGGTGCGAGGTGGCCTCGTCACGTTCGTGACGATGGCGTACATCGTGATCCTCAACCCGATCATCCTCACGAGCGGGGTCGACGTCGAGGGCAACACCCTCTCCTTCCCGGCCGTGAGCGCGGTCACGGCGTTGACCGCCGGCGTCATGACGATCCTCTTCGGTCTGGTCTCCCGCTTGCCATTCGGCTTTGCCGCCGGCCTCGGCATCAACGCGTTCTTGGCATTCTCGGTCGTCGGGCAGGTCACCTGGCCCGAGGCGATGGCGCTCGTCGTTATCAATGGCGTCCTCATCGTGATCCTCGCGGCGACGGGCCTCCGACGCATGATCTTCGACGCGGTGCCGGTCGAGTTGAAGCTCGCGATCACTGTGGGTATCGGCCTCTTCATCGCCTTCATCGGTTTCGTGAACTCCGGCTTCGTCACGTCAACCGGCAGCTCCTCGCCGCCCGTCGGGCTCGGCATCGGCGGCTCCGTCGTCACTATCCCGACGCTGATCTTCGTCGTAACGCTCGTGCTGACAGGCGTGCTCGTGGCCGCGAAGGTCAAGGGCGGCCTGCTCATCGGCCTCGTCGCGGGCACGGTGATCGCGGTCGTCGTCGAGGCGGTCTGGCACCTCGGTGCTGCGACCGACAACCCCGGCGGCTGGGGCCTTACGGTCCCGACGCTCGACGGCGCACCGTTCGGCATTCCGGACCTGAGCCTCGTCGGCGCGATCAGCTTCGATCTCGGCCGCGTCGGAGCCGTCACCATTGTGATGCTCGTCTTCACGCTGCTGTTCACGAACTTCTTCGACGCGATGGGCACGATGACCGGGCTCTCCCGCGAGGCCGGGCTTGCTGACGCCCAGGGCGACTTCCCGCGCTTGAAGTCGGCGCTCGTGGTGGAGGGCGTTGGCGCGATCGCGGGCGGCCTCACCTCCTCCTCCTCGAACACGGTGTTCATCGAGTCGGGAGCGGGCATCGGCGAGGGCGCGCGCACCGGGTTCGCGAACGTCGTGACCGGACTCATGTTCCTGCTCGCGATGTTCTTCACGCCGCTCACGCAGATCGTGCCGACCGAGGTCGCCGCGGCCGCGCTCGTCATCGTGGGCGCGCTCATGATGGCCCAGATCAAGCACATCGACCTCACCGACTTCCGCGTGCTCCTGCCGGTGTTCTTGACGGTCGCGGTCATGCCGATGACTTACTCGATCGCGAACGGCATCGGCGCGGGCTTCGTCGCCTGGGTGCTGGTGCACGCGTTCTCGGGCCACGCGAAGCGCATCCACTGGTTGCTCTGGGTGGTCGCGGCGGGCTTTGTGTTGTTCTTCGCCCGCGGTCCGATCGAGGCTGCTCTGGGAGCCTGACACTCGCGGCGCGGGTGGGTCGCTCGGGGCGATGCGGATCGCAGCGAGCGGGACGCCCGCTGCAGGGCCGCGCGCGGGGGATCGGCGCGCGTCGCGAAACCACGGTGCGGCCGGAGTGGCGAATCCCGGGCTCAGTCGTGCTGGCCGCGCGGCGCCCCGGATCGCTGCGCGAGCAGGTGCTCGAGCAGCGGTTCGAGCACCGCAAGACCATCGCGTACGCCGCCGGGGGAGCCGGGGAGCGTCATGATGAACGTGCGCCCGGCGAAGCCCGCGACGCCGCGGGTCAGCACCGCGCTCGGCAACGCCTGGGCGCCGCGCCGCCGGAGCTCCTCTACGAGGCCCGGGATCGTCACGTCCAGGAGGGGCTCGACCATCTCGGGCGTGCGATCGCTCGGTGAGACTCCAGTGCCGCCCGTCGTTAGGATGAGGTCCACGGAGCGTTCCAGGGCTTCGGCGAGGGCCGCGCCAACGGGCGCGCCGTCGGCGACGACGCGGGGAGGCGGGGTCTCGAAGCCTCGCTCGGCGAGCCACGAGCGGATCGCCGGCCCCGTCGTGTCGAGGGTCTCGCCCGCGGCGCCGCGCGTCGACGCCACGATCACTCGCGCGGTGCGGGACGGGGCGTCCGCGGGCGCCACGCCGTGAGCCGCAGGGCTCACTCGATGCTCCAGTCGCCGCTCTTGCCGCCGGCCTTCGCGAGCACGCGCGTGCCCGTGATCACGGCGCGGTTGTCGACGGCCTTGATCATGTCGTAGAGCGTGAGCGCGGCAACACTCACGGCCGTGAGCGCCTCCATCTCGACCCCTGTCACGCCTCGCGTCGTGACGCTCGCGACCACGCGCACGCGATCGCCGTGCTGCTCGAAGTCGACGGCGAGCTTCGTGAGGGGCAGTGGGTGGCAGAGCGGGATGAGCTCGGCGGTGCGCTTCGCGGCCATGATGCCCGCGATCCGCGCCGTGCCGAGCGCCTCGCCCTTCGGAAGGTCCCCGGTCATGAGCCGATCCACGACGTCGGCGCGCGTCTCGACGTACGCCTCCGCTCGTGCCGTGCGCTTCGTGACCGCCTTCTCGGTCACGTCGACCATGTGGGCGCTCCCGTCCGAGCGCAGGTGCGTGAGGTCGGAGCTCGTGTGCTCCGAGGTCGTGTGCTCCGCGGGG
Organism: Leucobacter sp. USHLN153; assembly: GCF_037145615.1. Lineage (NCBI taxonomy): Bacteria > Bacillati > Actinomycetota > Actinomycetes > Micrococcales > Microbacteriaceae > Leucobacter > Leucobacter sp. USHLN153. The sequence continues at coordinate 226,797 of NZ_JBBCXE010000001.1, read as the reverse complement.
GATGATTTAGTCATCGATTCTCCAGACTTCGACGTGGTCTCCGGCGCGAAGTCCGGAGACCCCGCGTGGAATGTGGGCGAGCACCTCGGCGTCCGCGAGGTCGGCGAGCAGGTGGGAACTGGGTCCGCTAACGACGACGCGGCCATCGGCGTCGATGCGGCCGCGGCGCACCTGGTGCTTCTGCGCGGGGGACTCGACGTCATGAGCGAGCGCGCGCTCCTCGACCGGCCGAGTGGCCCGGGCACCGGCGTACTCGCGCAGCAGTGGCCTCAGGAAGAGCTCGAACGACAGTGCGGAGCTCACAGGATTCCCCGGGAAGCAGAGCACGGGGATCGGGCCAGCCCCCGCGTCGACCACCCCGCAGCCCTGCGGCCCACCCGGCTGCAGGGCGAGGCCCGCGAATGACGCTCCGATGCGCTCAAGGGCGTCGCGCACCACCTCGAACGCTCCCGCGCTGATGCCGCCGGAGGTGACGATAAGGTCGCAGTTCGGGCTCTCGCGCGCGATGAGCGCGCGGAGCGACTCGGGGGAGTCGGCGACCCGACGGCACTCGACCGCGGCGCCGACCTCACGGAGCGCTGCGGCGAGCAGCGGGGAGTTCGCGTCGTACACGCGCCCGGCGGCAAGCTCGGAACCCGGCTCGGCAACTTCGTCGCCCGTTGATACGAGCAGGATCCGCAGCCGCGGCCGCACGGCGACCTCGACCACCCCGGCGTGAGCGAGCAGACCGATCCTCGCGGGGGTCAGCCGCCGTCCTACCGCAACCAGCTGCGCTCCGCGCTCACGGTCCGAACCCGCCCGGCGCACGAACGTCCCCGCAGCAGGGACGCTCGAGAAGCTCACGGTGCCCTGCGGCGCGGGCCCCCCGGCGCGGCGCAGCTCGGTGAACCTCGGAGGATCCGCATGTTCGATCGGAATGACGGCGTCTGCGCCGATCGGGATGGCAGCCCCCGTCATCACCGGCGCGGCCGTGCCCGGCTCGTGTCGGATCGGTGCGTCCCCGGCAGCGGTCGTGCGACCGATCGGAAGCGTCACCGGCCCGGCGGCGTCGGTCGAGAGATCCGCAGCGCGCACGGCGTAGCCGTCCATCTGCGAGTTGTCGAAGGGTGGGAGAGTGACCGCGGCAAGCACGTCGCACGCCGCTACGCGGCCCACCAGTTCGGGGTCCGCGATCCGCAGCTTCTCGGGCCGCGACGCCGCTGTGCGCTCCAGCACCGGTCGCAGCAGCTCGCGCACGATCTCGGCGTGCTCGGTGTGGGAGCGCACGCTCACCCTCCGGCGAATGCGGGCAGCACGTCGACCGTGGCACCCGCGATGTCGCCGCCGTCACGGCGCACCGTGCCATCGACCAGGAACGAACCCGAGCGGAGCACGCGCTCCATCTCCGCTCCGTAGCGATCCGAGAGCTGGGCGCTCAGCTCATCGAGCGTCGCCGCCCCGAGTTCGAGCGATTCCTGCTCCGTGCCGGCCGCGTCGGCGGCCGCCGCGAAGTATCTGACGGTGATGCTGGCCATGCCCTCATGCTAGCCGCTCGCGACCCCCGGCCAGAGGGCCTGGTCGGGTGTGACCGCGCGCTCGTACACTGGACGCATGACCGAACCCACGCGACCGGGGCCACTCGTGGAGCCGTTGGCCGAGTTGAGTGCCGAAGCCGCTGGTCGCGCGCGGAGGCAGATCTCGCTGCCCGGCTTCGGAGATCTCGCCCAGCGCCGTCTCGCGGCGGCGCGCGTGCTGGTGATCGGAGCGGGCGGTCTCGGCTGCGCGGCAGTTCCGTACCTTGCGGGCGCCGGCGTCGGTCGCATCGGCATCATCGACGACGACGTCGTCGAACTCTCGAATCTGCACCGTCAGGTCGCACACGGTGCTGCCGACGTGGGGCGCGCGAAGGTCGACTCGCTCGCGGAGACCGTGCACGCCATGGACCCCGCGATCGTCATCGACCGACACCGCCTCCGCCTGACCTCGGAGAACGCGCTCGAGCTCTTCGGCGGCTACGACCTCGTGATCGATGGCAGCGACAACTTTCCGACGCGCTATCTCGCGAACGATGCAGCGCAGCTCACGCGGACGCCGCTCGTGTGGGGCGCGATCCTGCAGTACTCCGGGCAGGTGGGGGTCGCGTGGCACGCCGAGGGCCCTGGCTACCGCGACCTGTTCCCGACGCCGCCCGAACCGGGTTCCGTGATGAACTGCGCCGAGGGCGGGGTGCTTCCCGGTCTCTGCGGCACCGTCGGCTCGTTGCTCGCGACCGAAGCGTTGAAGCTCATCACGGGCATCGGCGAGCCGCTGATCGGCCGCGTGCTGCTGTACGACGCGCTCACCGCACGCACTCGCGAGCTGCGCGTGAATCGTGACCCGAGTGCCGAAGCCGTCACGGCGCTCGTGGACTACGAGCTGCTGTGCGGGATCGCGCCGAGCTCGAACACCGCTCGCACCGACGGCGAGGCAGCGCGGCTCACTGCTATTGACGGGCCGACGCTCGCCGCTGGCATCCGTGACGGTGTCGAGCGCGTCCTCATCGACGTGAGGAGCGCCCCAGAACGCGAGGAGCGGCGAATCCGCGGCTCCGAGTGGGTGCCGGTCGAGAACATCGAGGCGGGGGAGGTATCGCTGCCCGGCCCGGTGACGCTCTACTGCGAAAAGGATCCGCGCTCGGTGCGCGCCGCCCTCGCTCTGCAGCGGCAGGGATCGGTCGAGGTCGAGTACCTGAGGGGCGGGATCGACGGTTTCGCCCGGCTCGCCCCCGAGCTGATTGAGCGCGGCCCGGATGGTGCCGCGCCGGGGAGGAAACGATGAGCGAGCTGCTCGCCCGTGTGATCGACATGTCCATCGACGACGCGGAGGTTCGCGCGGCGGTCGAGGCCGACGAGTGCGGAGCGGTGTTGATGTTTCACGGCATCGTGCGCGATCACGACGGGGGCCGCGGCGTGCGCGCGCTCGACTACCGCTCGCACCCGGAGGCGGAGCGGCTGCTCGCTGAGTGCGTCGCCTCCGAGGGCGAACGGAGCGGGCTGCGGCTCGCCGCGATCCACCGAGTGGGTTCGCTGCGGATCGGCGACGCCGCCCTGGTGGCTGCCGCCTCCGCGCCGCACCGCGCCGAGGCCTTCGCCGCGCTCGAGCGGCTCGTGGAGCGGATCAAGCACGAGGTGCCGATCTGGAAGCGTCAGCACTTCGACGACGGTGCTTCCGAGTGGGTCGGGCTCTGAGGCTTCAGCCGCCGATGTAAGACATCTCGACGCGTTCGCGCTGCTGCGGTGTCTCGGCCGCGCGAATCTCGGAGTAGCGGTCGTCGCGCACGCGCCACACCCCGCTGAGGGCGTCGCGCAGCTGGTCGTCGCTGACGCCGTCCCGAAGAAGCGCTCGGAGGTCGAAGCCGCTCGTCGCGAAGAGGCACGTGAAGAGCTTGCCCTCAGCGGAGACTCGCGCGCGGGTACAGCTGCCGCAGAAGGCGCCCGTGACGCTCGAGATCACGCCGATCTCGCCGGACCCGTCGCGGTATCGCCACCGCTTCGCGGTCTCGCCGGGTCGGCTCGCGGCGATGGGTTCAAGCGGGTGCACGGCGTCGATCCGCCCCACGATCTCGGCAGAGGGAACCACGTCTTCGAGCACCCAGCCGTTCGAGGAGCCGACGTCCATGTACTCGATGAACCGCAGCGTGTAGCCGAGGTCTCGGAAGTGCTCGGCGAGTGGCACGATGTCGTCGTCGTTCACGCCGCGCTTCACGACGGCGTTGATCTTGATGGGGCCGAGACCCGCGTCGGCCGCCGCCGCGATACCGTCGAGCACGCGCGATACCGGGAAGCGCACGTCATTGATCGCCTGGAACTTCGCGTCGTCGAGAGAATCGACGGAGACGGTGATGCGGTCGAGTCCCGCCGCGCGCAACGCCTCGGCCTTCACCCGCAGCGCCGATCCGTTCGTGGTCATCGCGAGATCCGGCTTACGCCCGTCCGGTGTGCGCAGCGCCGCGAGTCGCTTGATGAGTTCCTCGATGCCGCGCCGCAGCAGCGGCTCGCCACCCGTGATACGCAGCTTGTCGACGCCGAGGGAGACCGCGGTTCGGGCGATTCGCTCGATCTCATCGAAGCTGAGTAGCTCGTCGCGGTCCATGAACTGGTAGTCGTGGCCGAAGATCTCCTTCGGCATGCAGTAGACGCAGCGGAAGTTGCATCGATCTGTCACCGAGATGCGAAGGTCGCGAAGCGCTCGCCCGCGCGCATCCGCGAGCCCCTGCGAGGGGAGGATCCGCGCGCCGCTCGTCGTCCGATCGGACGACGCGCCTGCGAGCCGCTCGTCCGGAAACGGGGATGCGTCGAGCGACATGTTCCCACCTCCTGAACGGCCCAGGCTATCACCGCGCGCGATCGATCGCAGGAGCTCCCCGCAGCACGATGAGCGCGACGACCGAGACGGCGATGAGGATCAGCGAGAGCACGAGCGCCGTGTCCTGTGCCACGCCCGCCCCGTTGAACGCCGTGTAGATCGCGAGCGGCACCGTGCGCGTGGTTCCCTCCGCGTTGCCGGCGAATAGCGCAGTCGCGCCGAACTCGCCGAGCGCGCGGGTGAAGCACAGGAGCGTGCCCGCGCCCAGGCTCGGCGCGACGAGCGGCAGCGTGATCCGCGTGAGCACCGTGAATGAGCCCGCGCCGAGCGTCATCGCGGCCTCTCCGTACACCGGTGTGATGCTGCGCAGCGCCGCCTCGACCGAGATGACGAGGAAGGGGAGCGCGACGAAAGTTTGCGCGAGGATCACGGCGACCGTCGTGAAGGGGATGCGGATCCCGATGCTCAGCAGAGCATCGCCGAGGAGCCCGCCCCTGCCGAGGAGTGACAGCAGGGCCAGGCCACCGACGAGCGGGGGAAGCACGAGCGGGAGCGTGACGGCCGCGCGGAGCAGGGTGGCGAGAAAGCCGTGCGTGCGTGCGATGAGCACCGCGAGCGGCACGCCGAGCACGAGGCACGTGGCGGTGGCCGCGAGCGCGGTGAGCACGGAGAGGCTGAGCGCGCTCGTGGTTTCGGGCGCGGCGAGGGTGCTCGGGATCGCTGCCCAGTCGATGCGGCTGACGAGCGCGATCAGGGGGAGCAGCAGCAGGCCGCCGCCGAGCGCCGCCGGGATGACGATCGCGCTTGCGACGCCGGGCCCCGATCCGGCATTCCGCGAGCTCACGGCGCCGGGCCGAATCCGAGCTCGTCGAAGAGCTCCTGGGCGTCGTCCGAACGGAGCGACTCCGCGAAGGCACGGGCGGCATCCGGCGACGCCGAGCCGGCGAGCGGAGCGACGACGTAGGCGCCTGCGGCCTCACTCGCGCCCAGGATCGCGATGCCGTCGACGGCTCCCTCCGCGCTCAGCACGTCGGAGCGATACACGAGGCCCGCGTCCGCCTCGCCCTCGCGCACCTTCGTGAGCACGGCTGTGACGTTCTGTTCCTCGCTCGCCGGAGTGAGCTTCACTGCGTCGCGATCGAGCAGCTGGTGCGCGGCCGCGCCGCACGGCACCTCGGGCTGGCAGATGACGACCAGGGGCGTGTGACCCGAGGCGTCGGGTGTCGCGAGGTCGGCGAGCGTCTCGATGCCGAGCGGGTTGCCGGGGGCGACGGCGATCTCGAGTCGACTCGTCGCGAACACCAGCGGATCGGAGGCCGTGAGCCCGGCCTCCACCACGCGATCCATGTTCCGCTCGTCGGCCGAGGCGAACACGTCGGCCGGCGCCCCTCCGAGAATCTGAGTGGCGAGTACCGAGGACCCGTCGAAGGACGTGCTCGCGAACGCGACGCCCGGGTGTTCCTCGGTGAACGCGGGGATGAGCTGCTCGAGCGCGGTCTGCAGCGACGCGGCGGCCGAGACGGTGAGCGTTCCGGTCAGCTCGTCGGATCCCGCGGCGGTGTCGTCGAGCGGCGCCGCGTCGGGTGCACTCCCGCTACAGCCCGCGAGCGCGAGGAGCGCCCCTCCGAGAGCGAGCGAGGCGAGCAGGCGGTGACGGCGATGTCGGCGGTCTCGCTGCGGCCCGCCGTCTTCCGACCGCACCGGTCCCGTCGTCGCGCTGATCCGAACATGCGTCACACACGAGAGCTTAACGCTGCACCTGGCTGCCTCTGTACCGAATCATTGACTTCCGCGTCGGAGCGGCGTACGGTCCGAGGCAGGAGCACCGCGCAGAGTGGCGCGACGCTCCTGGAACACGCGGGCGGCCCGCTCGGACCCCCGGCTTCTTCACGCAATGGAGCGAAGGTGGAAGTTCATGAGTAACGTGGGTTTGCTGTACGTCGGGGCCGTGCTGTTCATTAACGGACTGATGCTGCTCGATCTCATCCCCGGTAAGACTGCCGCGGCGATGAACCTCTTCGTCGGGGGTATGCAGGTGATCTTCCCGACGCTCATCATTTTGCAGGCCGACGGGGATCCGTCGACGATCCTCGGGGCTTCCGGCCTCTATCTCTTCGGGTTCACGTACCTCTACGTCGCCTGGAACCAACTCACGGGGGCAGACGGATCCGGCCTCGGCTGGTTCTCGCTGTTCGTGGCGGGTTGCGCGGTCGTGTACGGGATCCTGCAGTTCACGAACTACGACGACCCGGTCTTCGGAATGATCTGGTTCTCATGGGCCGTGCTGTGGTTCATGTTCTTCCTGGTGCTCGCGCTGGGGAAGGAGAGCCTCACGCGGTGGACGGGGTGGTTCACACTACTGCTGGGCATCTTCACCGGGGCAGTCCCCGCGATGATGCTCCTCTCGGATACCTACGTGACCGGCCCGATGGAGGGGATCATCGCCGCGGTGCTCTTCCTCGTGCTCCTCATACTCTCCGCGATGCTCGGTCGCATGCGGACTCCGGCCGCACCGGGCCCGAGTCCCACACTCGCCACGGCTGCAGAAAGAGCCTCACACGAACGCAGGAGTGCCAATGCCTAGCTACTCATTTCGGTGCGCTTCCGGGTGCAGCTTCGACGCGATGTTCCCGATGAGCGAGGTGCCGCGGCTCGTCGAGTGCCGGGTGTGCGGCGGCCCCGCGAAGCGCGCGATCACCGCGCCGCACCTGTCGATCGCCGGCGGCTCGGCGTTTCAGCTCATCGACCGCACGGCGCGGAGCGCCCATGAACCGGAAGTCGTCGACCGTCTGCCCGCGCGACCGAAGGGCGCAGCGCAGAAGGTCACGACGAACCCGCTGCACGCGAAACTGCCGAGGTCGTAACAACGCGTATCCACCTGGATCGGCGAAGGTGCCGATTCACGAACGAATGAAGAGAGAGAACGATGCCCGAACACGTATTCAAGCTCGATTCGTCCAAGAAGTTCACGGAGCAGGAGAAACTGGGCCATAACCGCTGGCACCCCGAGATTCCGCCGGTCGCAACGGTGAAGCCGGGTGACAGCTTCCGGGTGGACTGCCGCGAGTGGTTCGACGGCGCGATCGTCAACGACGACTCGGCGCAGGACATCCTCGACGCGCCGCTGCTCACGGTCCACACCCTGAGCGGTCCGTTCCGCGTCGAGGGCGCACAGCCCGGCGACCTCCTGGTCGTCGACATTCTCGACGTGGGGCCGATCCCGCAGGAGGAGGGACCGCTCGCAGGTCAGGGCTGGGGCTACACCGGCATCTTCTCCCGCAATAATGGCGGCGGATTCCTTACCGAGCAATTTCCCGACGCGTACAAGGCGGTGTGGGACTTCGCGGGTCAGACGGCGACCTCCCGCCACGTCCCGGGGGTGTCGTTCACCGGCATCATCCACCCGGGCCTCATGGGCACCGCGCCCTCGGCCGACCTCCTCGCCACCTGGAACAACCGAGAGGGCGCGCTGATCGCAACCGACCCGGACCGCGTGCCGCCCCTCGCGCTCCCGCCCGAGGCGGAACACGCGATCCTCGGCGGGGTGCCGAAGGACGAATGGGGTCGCGTCGGCTCGGAGGCCGCTCGCACCGCGCCGCCCCGCGAAAACGGCGGCAACCAGGACATCAAGAACTTCACCAAGGGTTCCCGCGTGTTCTATCCGGTGTTCGTGGACGGCGCGAACCTCTCGATGGGCGACCTGCACTTCTCGCAGGGCGACGGCGAGATCACGTTCTGCGGCGCGATCGAGATGGGCGGTTTCATCGACCTGCGCGTCGACATCATCAAGGGCGGCATGGAGACCTACGGTGTCTCGGAGAACGCGATCTTCATGCCCGGCAACGTCGAGCCGAACTACAGCCACTGGCTGGCCTTCTCGGGCACCTCCGTGACCCTCGACGGCGAGCAGCGCTACCTCGACTCGCACCTGTCGTACCAGCGCGCCTGCCTCCACGCGATCGACTACCTCACGAAGTTCGGGTACAGCCCCGAGCAGGCCTACCTGCTGCTCGGTGCCGCACCCATCGAGGGCCGCCTGTCGGGTGTCGTCGACATCCCGAACTCCTGCTCCACGGTGTACCTGCCGGTCGAGATCTTCGATTTCGATCCGCGGCCGTCGTCAGCGGGGCCGTTCCAGATCGATCCCGGCATCGGGGCGCCGGTAGCGGCGAATAAGTAGCGCGCTCCGCGCACGAGAGGCGGTGCGGATCGGCGGTGGCCCAGCGTGGCTCCGCCGATCCTCGCCGCCTTCTCGCGTCGGCACCCTGCGTCGACGGCGTGCGAAGGCCCCCGCGCCGCCTCGAGTACCGGGGACCGGCGCGGAGGCCGCTGTCACACGGTGACGGGGCGCCCGACGCCCGCGGGCGTCGACGACGGCTCCAGGCGGATCACGACCGCCTTCGACACCGGGGTGTTGCTGCCGATCGCGGTGCTGTCGAGCGGCACGAGCACGTTCGCCTCCGGGAAGTAGGCTGCGGCGCAGCCGCGAGCTGTGGGGTAAGCCACGACGCGGAAGCCGCGCAGCACCCGATCCGGCTCGTCCTTCCACTCGCTGAAGATGTCGACCGTCTGCCCGTCGGTGAGCCCGAGTTCCGCGAGGTCGTCGGGGTGCACGAAGATGACGTAGCGGCCCTTCTTCACCCCGCGGTAGCGGTCGTTCAGGCTGTAGATCGTCGTGTTGAACTGATCGTGCGAGCGCACGGTCTGCAAGATGAGTCGCCCGGGCGGGCACTCGACGTGCTCGAGCTCGTTGACCGTGATCCGCGCCTTACCGGTCTCGGTGTCGAAGCGGCGCTCGTCACGCGGCCCGTTCGGCAGGAGGAAGCCGTCGCGGCGGCGGGTCTTCTCGTTGTAGTTCTCGCAGCCCGGCACGACGCGCGAGATGTGATCGCGGATCACGTCGTAGTTGTCGATCATGCTGAGCCAGTCGATCCCGTGCCGGTTCCCGAGCGTCGCGTGCGCGATGCCCGCGACGATCGCGACCTCCGAGCGCATCTGGTCTGAGATGGGCTTGACCTGCCCGTGCGACGCGTGCACCGCGCACACCGTGTCTTCGACGGTGATGTACTGCGGGCCCGAGAGCTGCATGTCGACCTCGGTGCGGCCGAGCACCGGGAGGATCAGCGCCTCGTCGCCCGTGATGATGTGCGACCGATTCAGCTTCGTCGAGAGCTGGATGCTGAGCTGCGTCTTGCGCATCGCGGACTCGGCGAGGTTGGTATCCGAGATCGCGCCGAGCAGATTGCCGCCGAGGCCCATCCAGACCTTGATCTTCCCCTGGTCGAGCGCGCGGATGCCCTGCACCGAGTCGACACCGTGCTCGCGCGGGGGATCGAAGCCGAACTCCTTGCCCAGCGCGTCGAGGAACGAGTCGGGCATCTGCTCCCACACGCCCATCGTGCGATCGCCCTGCACGTTCGAGTGGCCGCGGATCGGTGACGCACCCGCGCCGGGCTTGCCCATGTTGCCGCGGAGCAGCAGCAGGTTGATGATCTCCCGGATCGTCGCGACGCCCTGGCGGTGCTGCGTGATGCCCATGGCCCACGCGATGATCACGCGCTCGGAGTTGATGTAGCGGTTCGCGAGCTCGTCGATCTCGACACTCGAGAGGCCCGTGGCCCGCTCCACCTCGCGCTCGTCCACCATCGCCATGTGCGCGGCGAACGCCTCGAAGCCGTCGCAGTGCCGCTCGATGAAGTCCCGATCGAGCACGGTGCCGGGGGCCGCTGCCTCCGCCTCGAGCACGCGCTTCGAGATCGCCTGGAGGAGCGCCATGTCTCCGCCCGAGCGGATCTGCAGATACTGATCCGCGATCTGGATCGGCTTGCCGAGGTAGCCCCGGATGCTCTGAGGATCCTTGTAGCCCATCAGCCCGGCCTCGGGCAGCGGATTCACGGCGACGACCTTCGCCCCGTTCTCCTTCGCCTCCTGCAGCGCCGTGAGCATGCGCGGGTGGTTCGTGCCCGGATTCTGTCCCATGATGATGATGAGGTCCGACTCCAGGAAGTCGTTGTAGGCGATCGTCGACTTGCCGATCCCGACCGTGTGCAGCATCGCAGTGCCCGTCGACTCGTGACACATATTCGAGCAATCTGGCAGGTTGTTCGTTCCGAGCGCGCGCGCGAAGAGCTGGTAGATGAAGGCCGCCTCGTTCGAGGCGCGGCCGCTCGTGTAGAACGCGGCCTCGTTCGGGTCGTCGAGCGCGTTCAGGTGATCGGAGACGATGCCGAAGGCGCGGTCCCAGCTGACCGGCTCGTAATGATCCGCCCCCTTCGCCTTATAGACCGGCTCCGTGATGCGCCCCTGCAGGCCGAGCCAGTACTCCGTCTTGTCCTCGAGCGAGGTGAGGGAGTGCTCCTTCCAGAAGGAGCGGGGCACGGTCACGGGCGTCGCCTCCCACGTGACCGCCTTGCCACCGTTCTCGCAGAACTCGGCGAGCTTGCGGTGCGAGGGATCCGGCCACGCGCAGCTCATGCAGTCGAAGCCGTCTTTGTGGTTGATCTTCGTCATGAGCTTCGCGGTGCGCGCGAGGCCCATGTTCTTGATCGCGGGCTCCATCGAGTGGAGCACGCCGCCGATGCCCGCGGCGTAGTCCTGGGGCTCGGTGACCTCGATGTCGGCGTCGGAGAAATCCTCGCGCGGGGCTTTCGGGCTCATGATCAGACTCGGCTTTCTGAGGCGGGGTTCGGCTGCGGTGCTGCTTCCGAGGGTACGCCTGTCTCGGCGGAAGTGAAGGGGGCGGGCTGCGGGGCGTCCGTCAGGGCCGCCGTATCGGGGCTTGCGGCAGTGGAGGCTGCGCTCGCTGCATCCGCATCCGCATTCTGATCCGAGTTCGTGATCCGGTCCGGCCGTGCGTAGACGACCATCGAATCGCCCCGCAAGAACCCGACGAGCGTCATCCCCGATTCCTCCGCGAGATCGGCCGCGAGCGACGACGGCGCCGACACCGCGGCGAGCATCGGGATCCCGGCCATGAGCGCCTTCTGCGTGAGCTCGAAGCTCGCGCGGCCCGACACCATGAGGACGCAGGAGCGGGCGGGAATGTGGCCGTGCTGCAGCGCCCAGCCCACGACCTTGTCGACTGCATTGTGCCGGCCGACGTCCTCGCGCAGCACGAGCATCTCGCCCGTCGCTCCGTCGAAGAGCGCGGCCGCGTGCAGTCCGCCGGTGCGGTCGAAGACGCGCTGCTGTTCACGGAGCTTGTCGGGGAACGTGATGAGCATGGAGGCGTCGATCTCGAGCGGATCATCGCCGACCGTGAACCGGCTCTGCGTGCGCACGGCGTCGATCGATGCCTTGCCGCACAGCCCGCACGAGCTCGTCGTGTAGAAGTTGCGCTCGAGGCTCGGGTCGGGGAGGGGGACGCCCGGAGCGAGCCCGATGTCGAGCACGTTGTAGGTGTTCTCCTCGCCGTCAGCGGCGCAATGAATACTTCGTGCGAAGTGCTCCGATTGGTGGATCACGCCCTCCGAGACGAGGAAGCCCGCGGCCAGCTCGACGTCGTGCCCCGGCGTGCGCATGGTCACCGCCAGCGGGGTGCCGTGCACGCGGATCTCGAGCGGCTCTTCGACCGAGAGAAAATCGGCGCGTCGCTGCGTTACGCCCCCCGCGGTGATGCGAGTGACACGACGACGAGCAGCGATGCGGGACACGCTTCTTGGATAGCATCGAACAACACGGAGAGCAAGGCGTCAGCGGCGTGGTGGCGGGTGCGGAATCGGGGGCGCGAGATGAGCGGCGAAGCAGGTTCGGCTGCCGGGCGCGCAGGGACCACGGCGATTTCGGCAGAGGAGCATCTCGCCTGGATTCTCGAGCGGATCGGCTCGCTCGCCGAACGGGAGCTGCCGCTCTCGGAGGCGTCCGGGCTCGTGCTCGCGCGCGATGCTGCAGCGCTGTGCGATCTTCCGTTGTGGGCCAACTCGGCCATGGACGGCTACGCGCTGCGGGCGGGAGACGTACGGGGCGCGGACGCGAGTCGCCCCGTGCCGCTCCGCGTGGTCGGGGAGGTCGCGGCGGGAAGCGCGGAAAACCCGGCGATCGGCGCGGGGGAGGCGGTGCGGATCATGACCGGAGCGCCCCTGCCCTCGGACGCCGACGCGGTGATCCCCGTCGAGCGCACTCGCGGCGATGCCGATGGCGACCCGTGGGCGCGTGCGGAGGTCGTGGTGCTCGCCGAAATCGCTGCGGGCGCCAACGTGCGTCGGCGCGGCGAGGACACGCGAGCCGGTGACGTGCTCGCCCGCGCAGGCGAGACGCTGAGTGCTGCGCGCGCTGCTGCGCTCGCCGCGGCCGGGGTGTCACGCGTCGCGATCCGCCCCCGCCCTCGCATGGCCGTGCTCGTGACGGGCTCTGAGCTCCGTGGGCCGGGCGAGCCGCTGCAGCGCGGGCAGATCCCGGAGTCGAACTCGACGCTCATCGCGGGGCTGCTGCGCGAGAACGGCGTCTCGGCAGACGTCTTGCCGGTGAGCCGCGACGACGCGGCGGCGCTTCACGTGCAGCTCGGGGAACTGAGCGAGACGTACGACGTCATCGTCACGACGGGCGGCGTCGGGCCGGGGCGCCACGACATCGTGCGGATCGCCGTCGCCGACGAGCCGGACGTGCGGGCGGTGCGCGTCGCCGTGCGACCCGGCCAGCCCCAGTGCACCGGGCGGCTCAGGGGTGGGGCGTGGATATTCGCGCTGCCCGGCAACCCCGTGAGTGCGGCCGTGAGCTTCGAGCTGTTCGTGCGGCCCGCGCTGCGGCAGCTGCAGGGCTGTCGGGAGGTGGAGCGGCTCCGGCTGCCGGCCGTGGCCGCCGAAGGGTGGCGCGGCGCGGCCGGGCGCCTGCAGGTGCTGCCGGTTCGAGTGGTGCGCGGTGCCGCCGGCCTCGAGTGCCGGCCTGCCGTCGATCCGCGCGGCGTCTCGCACGCGGTGGGGAGCCACGGCTCGTCCGACGGGTACGCGCTCGTGGGTGCTGATCGCGGGGATGTCGCTGCTGGGGACATCGTCGACGTCGTGCTGGTGGCGTCGTGAGCGGGATGGGGCGCGAGAGCGGGCGCGAGAAAGCGGGCGCGCTGCACGCGATCGTGCTCGCGGGCGGGCGCGGGTCGCGGCTCGGCGGGGTCGACAAGGCGGAGATCCGGCTGGGGGATGGATTCGGGGCCGGAGCCGGGGAGCGGCTGGTGGATCGGGTGGTCGCGGGCGCGCGATCGGGCGGTGCGCAGCAGGTCGTCGTGGTGGGGGCTGATCGCGCCCTGCCCGAGGGGTGCATCGCGGTGCGTGAGGATCCGCCGTACTCCGGGCCGCTCGCTGCGCTCGCCGCAGCCCTGCCGCTCCTGCCCGCGCCGGCGAGCGCTTCCGAGATCCGGGCCGCTTCTGGCGGGAGTGACGAGGTGCTGCTGCTCTCGTGCGACCTCGTGGAGCCCGCGGCGGTCGTCGCGGCGCTCAGTGCGGCCCCGTCCGCAGCCTCGACCGCAGCCTCGCTCACCACCGAGCCCGCCGACGCGGTCGTGCTCGTCGACCCCGGCGGGCGGGAGCAGTGGCTCGCGGGGCGCTACCGGCTCGCCGCACTGCGCGAGGGTATCGCCGCGCTTCAGGGGGAGACGGCGAACGGCTCACTGCGATCGGCCTTCCGAGGCATGGCGATCCGCCGCGTGTCCGTGGAGCGGGGTATCGTCGCGGATATCGACACACCTGAGGACCTGGAGCGGGCGAGGCGCCGCGTCGGCGCTGATTCCCGCTCCCCGATAAGTAAAGGAGCGCGCATGTCGAACAACAGCAAGCATCTGCCGCCGGAGGCACTCGATGAGTGGCTTGCGGCGGCGGCGGAGCGACTCGGGCTGGGCGTCTCGGACGTCAGCATCGGCACGGTGCTCGACGTGGCGCGGGACGTAGCGCACGACGTCGCTCGCCCGGCCGCACCGCTCTCCACCTTCCTGCTCGGGCTCGCGGTCGGCCGCGCCGGCGACCCGGAAGCGCTGCGCCGCCTCGCCGCGGAGCTCACCGAACGCGCCGCGGAGTGGAAGGCCGCGCACCCGGAGTAGCCTCCCGACGTCCACTCACGGGATTTACACTGACATTGTCGACGTCGAAGACGCCGCTCGACGAAAGGGTGCAGCCGATGGGTGCCAACCGCGTGATTGAGGTGCAGGGACTGCGCAAGTCCTTCGGGAAGTTCAAGGCACTGAACGGGCTCGACCTGAGCGTCGAGCAGGGGCAGGTGCACGGGTTCCTCGGGCCGAACGGCGCGGGGAAGTCCACGACGATTCGGGTGCTGCTCGGCCTCCTCAAAGCGGATGGGGGAACGGCGCGGGTGCTGGGCGGCGACCCCTGGAAGGACGTCGTCGAACTCCACCGCCGCCTCGCGTACGTGCCGGGCGATGTGTCGCTCTGGCCGGGTATGAGCGGCGGGGAGGCGATCGACCTGCTCGGTTCACTGCGCGGCGGTCTGAACGAGGCCCGTCGCGCGGAGCTCATCGAGCGATTCGAGCTGGACCCCACGAAGCGCGGGCGCCAGTATTCGAAGGGCAACCGGCAGAAGGTCGCGATCGTCGCGGCCCTCGCGTCGGATGCGGAGTTGTTGATCCTCGATGAGCCGACGAGCGGCCTCGACCCGCTCATGGAGAACGTGTTTCAGGAGGTGATCGGCGAGGCGAAGGCGCGCGGCACCTCGGTGCTGCTGTCGAGCCACATTCTCGCCGAGGTCGAGACGCTGGCCGACCGCCTGTCGATCATCCGCGACGGAAGCGTCGTGGAAACCGGGACACTTGCGGACTTGCGGGGCCACGCACGCACCGCAATCCACGCCGTGCTCGACCGTGCGCCCGAGCGCGCGGCGCTGGCGACTCTGCACGAGGTGCGACTGGAAGCCGCGCACTCGTCCGGAGTCCGCCTCGAGGCGACAGCCGACGCCGACCGAATCGGCGACGCGATGCTCCTCCTCGCGCCCTATGGAATCGCGTCCCTGACGGTCGAGCCGCCCTCGCTTGAATCGCTGTTCCTGCGGCTGTACGAAACTGATCGCGACGATGATGCGGGCGGGGGCGACGGCGCCAGCGGCGGTGGGGGCGAGCGCCAGAAGCGCGGCGAGCTCGGCGGTGATGCGGCGGCGTCGCGATGAGTGCAGCACTGGTCGGGGCAGCGCCCCTGCTGCGCGCCTCCGTGAAGCACGACGGGCGCAGCTTCGCCCCTTGGATCGCCATCGCGACCCTGCTCTCGGCTTCGTCCGTGCTGGTGTATCCGTGGGTGTTCCCGGATCAGGCGGATCGCGCCGGCCTTGCGGCCGCCGTCAGCGCGAACCCCGCACTCGGTCTCATCTTCGGGCCGGCGTTCGACCTGTCCACGAGCGAGGGCTTCAACTCTTGGCGCGCACTGGCGCTTGCGGGATTTCTCACCGCGCTCGGCTCGATCCTCACTGTCACGAAGGCGACGCGCGGGCAGGAGGACTCCGGCCACGCCGAGCTGCTCGCGTCGGGCGTGCTCGGTCGCGCCAGTCGACTCCTCGCGGGGGTGGGGCTTGCGGCAATCGGGTCGCTGCTCGTCGGGGTGCTCGCCTTCGTCGCGACAGTTGTGTGCGGCGGAGCTTGGGAGGATTCGTTGCTGCTCGCCGCAACGTTCACTGCCTCGGGATGGATGTTCGCGGGAGTCGCTGCGATCACCGCCCAACTCGGGTCCGACGCTCGCACCGCGAGTTCCCTCGCGGTCGGTGCTTTGGGTGCGCTGTTTCTGCTGCGCGGCTTCGCGTACTCGGTGGAGGCGCCGAGCTGGACCATCTGGGCGAACCCGCTCGGGTGGATGACCGAAACGCGCCCGGCGAGCGGGAATCACTGGTGGCCGCTGCTGTACGCGATTGCCTTTTCGGCCGTGGCGCTCGCCATCGCTTTCGCCTTCCAGGCGCGCCGCGATTTCGACCAGGGAGCGATCGCGTCCCGACCGGGCCCGGCGCGAGGCCGTGTCCGCTCCACGTGGCGACTCGCGCTGCGTCTGAACGCCGGCCCGATCGTGACCTGGACCATCGCCTTCGCGGTCTTGGGCGTCGTGTTCGGCTATTTCACGACCTCGATCCACGACATCCTCGGTGATGACAGTGCGGTCGCGGCGATCCTGGCCTCGGGCGCAACAACGCCGGAGCAGCTCACGTCGGCCTTCCTCGTCACCATCATGAGTCTTGCGGGGATCATCGCGGCCATCCCCGGGGTACAGCTCATGCGGAAGGTGCGCACTGAGGAGACGGAGGATCGCGTCGAGCCGATCCTCGCGGGCGCCGTGTCGCGCCCGCGTTACTACGCGAGCAACGCGGCGCTCGCGCTGGTGATGCCGTTGGTCTACGTGCTCATCGCTGGGCTGCTGATCGCAGCGCTCGCCTCGACCGCCGACATCGGGGTGCGGTTCGACGACACGATTCTGCAGGCGGCAGCCACCATCCCCGCCGTGTGGACCATCACCGCGGTGTCGGTCGCCGTGATCGGAGCGCGCCCTCGCGTATCGATCGCGGCCTGGGCAGGCGTGCTCGCTGCGTTCGGGCTGACGCTGCTCGGGCCGACGTTCAAGCTGTGGGACTGGGTACTCGCGATCAGTCCGTTCTGGCACGTCCCGAACGTGACGGACTCGAACCCCGACTGGTGGGGGCTCGTGTGGATCTCGCTGGTGACCGCCTTCTTTCTGCTCGTCGGTTTCGCGGGGTTCCGGCGGCGGGATCTCACCCGCTGAGCCGGTCGTGAGAGCGGGCACCGGATCCTGCGAGTGCGGGTGCGTGCTCCCGGGGCCGGCCGGTCACGGGCCCCGGGAGCAGCGAGCGAACCGCTAGTTGCCGAGCACGCGCTGATACGCCTGCGAATAGCGGTTGTCCTCCTCCGCGGTGAGCGCCCGCATGTCGAACACCCGAGATGCCATGTCGTCGTCCGGGAAGACCAGCGGGTTCTCGGCAAGCGCCGGATCGATCTTCTCCATCGCCTCCTTCGCGCCACGCACGGGAGTGACGTACTGCACGTAGGCGGCGACCTCGGCAGCGACCTCCGGCTCGTAGTAGTAGTCGATGAGCTGGTGCACCTGATCGAACGAGTCGGTGACCTGCGGCATGCAGAACGAGTCGATGAAGAGCGTCGCCCCGGCGTCGGGCACCACGAACTTCCAGATCTCCTCGCCCGCCTCCTCATTGAGGATCGCGATGTCGCCCGACCAGCACATGCCCGCGAGCACGTCGCCCGACTGCAGATCCTGGGTATACGAGTTGCCCTTCACGTTGAAGACCTGCCCGCTCTTCAGCTCCTTGTCGACGACCTCGAGTGCCGCTTCGAACTCATCGTCGCCCCAGTCGCCCGTGATGTCGACCCCCTGCTCGAGCATGACGAGACTGAGCGTGTCGTCCTGCTCGCTGAGCAGACTCACCTTGCCCTTGAGGTCCGACGCCCACAGGTCGGAGACGCTCTGCACACCCTTCGGGTACAGCTGCGCGTTGTAACACAGGCCCGTCATGCCGGCCTGGTAGGGAATCGACGTCTCGCGATCCGGATCGAAGCTCGCGTGCTGCACCATGTCGATCATCTGATCGTTCACGTTCGGCATCTTCGCGCGGTCGAACTCGCGCAGCTGATCCTGCTCGAGGAGACGTACCAGCGAGGAGTCGGTGAGGCAGAAAACGTCGTACCCGGTGTCCTGTTCGAGCTTCAGCTGATCCCGAATCTTCGCGATGAAGGTCTTGTTGTCGTCGATGTCCTCGAAATACTCGACCTGGATGTTCGTCTGCTCCATGAACGCGTCGAGCGTCGGCCAGGTTCCGGCGTCCTCGTCGTAGTCCAGGTAATACGTCCAGTTGCCCCAGCGGATCTTGCCACCCGAGCCATCGCCCGGGCCGCTCGGGCCGGCGCACGCGGCGAGGGATCCGGCGCCGAGCAGCGCTGCGCTCGCCGCGGCGCCGCGCAAGAGCTGCCGGCGGTTGAACTGCAGTGCCCGCGCTCGCCGCACGAGTTCCTCGACGATCGGGTCGGACGGTTGCCGCATGTCTCCTCCTTTGGAAACCCGGCCGCGGTCGCGGCCGCTCACCCTTGTCATCCTGGCACAGCGGCCCCGTGGGGCGGGGGAGCGAGGAGGGTGATTCTGCGGGCGAGCGGTGCGCAGCTGCCATCGGCCGCGTGCAGCTGCCTCGGGACGGCGTCAGTCTCCGAGCACGATCTCCCGCAGCTCGGGCGCCAGGCCCGGAGCGGCGGCGCAGAGGAAGGGCTCGCCCGGTGCGGTGCCGTCAGTGTGGCCGAGAATCTCGGCTCCGGCCTCACGCGCGATGAGCGCCCCGGCCGCATAGTCCCAGGGCTGCAGGCCGCGCTCGTAGTACGCGTCGAGGCGACCGGCCGCGAGCATGCACAGGTCGTAGGCCGCGGAGCCCATGCGGCGGATATCGCGGGCGCGCGGCAGCAGGCGAGACACCTGGGCGGCCTGCTCGATCCGCCGCTCAACCGTGTACCCGAAGCCGGTGCCGACGAGCGCCGTGGCCAGCTCGGTCTTTCCCGAGATGCGGATCGGCTCGCCGTTCCGCGTCGTGCCGCCGCCCTGGTGCGCGACGAAGAGCTCGCCCGTGCGCGGGTTGCACACGGCGCCAGCGATGGCGCGGCGGCCATCGGCGAACGCGCCGGGGTCGGCGACCGTCGCCGCGATGCTCACGCAGTAAGCGGGCAGGTTGTAGAGATAGTTGACCGTGCCGTCGATCGGGTCGATCACCCAGGTGATTCCGCTCGTGCCCTCGATGCCCGTGCCCTCCTCGCCGAGCACGCCATCGTCGGGTCGGGCGATGCGGATCGCCTCGACGATCACGCGCTCCGACTCGCGGTCGGCGTGCGTCACGATGTCGACCGCGCTCGACTTGCTCGCGGCGACCTCGACCCCTTGCGAACGGAGGTCGAGGATCAGCCGCGCAGCCCGCTCCGCGAGCTCCCCGGCGAAGTCTGCGAGGGCGGCGGCGTCGGCGGGAGCGGCTTCGGGAGTGCGCGGTGCGGTCATGCGTCGAGCCTAGCTGCGGCCGCGCTCCCGCGGGATCCGGCTGGGCCGGGCGATGACGTGAGCCGCGGGCGCGCTGCTCGCCGTCGAACGGTCACAGCTTCGCGTGCGCCGACTCCGCATCGTTGTAGGCGTAGGCCTCCTCGCCGTGGGCGGCGAAATCGATGCCCGCCTGCTCCACGACCTCGGGCACCCGCAGGCCCGTGGTGAGTTTCACGCCGAGCGCGATACCGAGCGAGACCGCAAAGGAGTAGACCATGACCGCCACCACGGAGATCGTCTGTACGAGGAGCAGCCCGCCGTTTCCGCCCGTGAAGAGGCCGTCGCCGAAGGCAAAGAAGCCGAGGTACAGCGAGCCGATGACCCCGGCGACGAGGTGCAGGCCGACGACGTCGAGCGAGTCGTCGTAGCCGAGGCGGTACTTCCACTCGATGGCGAACGCGCAGGCAACGCCCGCGATGAGACCGAGCAGCAGCGCCCAGACAGGGGAGAGACTCGCCGCAGACGGCGTGATGGCGACGAGACCCGCGATCGCGCCCGACGCCGCGCCGATCACGCCGGGCTTCTTCCCGCGCAGCACATCGACGATGATCCATCCGACGATACCCGCGGCCGGTGCGCCCAGTGTGTTCACGAGGATCAGGCCGGCCTCGCCCACCTCGGTCGCGAGGCCGGCGTTGAACCCGATCCAGCCGAACCACAGCAGCGCGGCACCGATGGTGACGAGCGGGATGCTGTGCGGCTGGTGCGATCCGCGACCAAAGCCGATGCGCTTGCCGACGACGATCGCGAGGGCGAGTGCTGCCGCGCCCGCGTTGATGTGGATGACGGTGCCGCCCGCGAGATCGATGACGTCGGGGAGGCCGAGGGACGCGCCGAGGTTCTGGATCCAGCCACCGCCCCACACCCACGCCGCGACCGGGAAGTAGACGAACGTCGCCCAGACTCCCGAGAACAGCACCCACGAGCCGAGGCCGACGCGGTCGGCGATCGCGCCCGAGATGAGCGCCGCGGTGATCATAGCGAAGACGGCGCCGAAACCGACGCCGATGAAGCTCGCCGGATCCGTGTTGATGAGGCCGAAATCCTTCAGCGGGCTGCCGGCGAAGCCGCTCTCGCCCTCGGCGAAGTAGTTCATGCTGTAGCCGAACAGCACCCACAGGAGGCCGACGACGCCCATGGAGCTGACGCTGAACAGCATCATGTTGACGACCGAGCGGACTCGGACGAGGCCACCGTAGAAGAGTGCGAGGCCAGGGGTCATGATGAGGACGAGCGCGGTGCTCGCGAGCGTCCAGACGTCGGAGGGCGTGAGTTCCATTGCGATGCTGCCTTTCTCGAGGCGGCCTGGCTGGCGCCGGCCGCGAGGGTGGCTTCAGTGTGCGCTGCGGGTGTTTCGATGTCGTCACCCGCACGTTGCACCGCGGTCACCGTTGCGTTTCTGGGGCGTGACGGGGATGGTTGGTGCGTCGGGCAGTGGTCCGCGGAGGCGTGGGCGGCTCTGCGCGTGCGAAAGGTGCTAAGCTATACAGGTTGCCGTTCGAACGGCCGCGGATAAAGAGAGCCCCAGCACCCCGCTGACGGCGCCGCGCAGCAAGAGGAAGGGGATCCCTATGGCACTGAGTGCAGATGTCAAGAAGGCGATCATCGATGAGTACGCGACGAAGCCGGGCGACACCGGTTCCCCTGAGGTTCAGGTCGCGATGCTCAGCCGTCGTATCAAGGACCTGACCGAGCACCTCAAGGAGCACAAGCACGACCACCACTCGCGTCGTGGCCTCCTGCTGCTCGTCGGCCAGCGCCGTCGTCTCCTGGGCTACCTCCAGGACGTCGATATCGCGCGCTACCGCTCGCTCATCGAGCGTCTGGGTCTCCGCCGCTAAGCGGATCGCACCAGCGACTCAGGTCTGTCGGCGAAGATCGCCTGACACCATCTGCGAAGCGCCCGTCACCTTGCGGTGGCGGGCGCTTCTGCGTTCCCGCTCCTCGTGCTGCGCCCTGCCCCCTCTCCCTCCGCGCAGCCTCTCCGCCCCGACCCTCCGAGTTCCTCTCCACCCGAGCAGCATGAGATTTAGGTGCGGATCGCTAGCCCGGGAGGGCGATCGCACTGGGTTGTCTTCGTATTCGTGGGACAGCAGGCGTTCGGCGAAATGGATGGGCGTGCCAAGTATCTTGACGAGGGCTTCCGCGGGGAGCGCTCGCTCGAGCAGGTGCTCCTCGAAGAAAAGAACCGAGAAGACGAGATACGCGGAATCACCGGACACCGCGAGATTCGGTGGGGATACGGCGACCTTGCGTCGCTTCGTGCTTTCGGTGAGAAGCTCGTCCGCTTCGGGATAGAAGGTCGTGCCCTCAGGTAGCGAAGGGAAAGGCAAACGGGTGTGGCCCCCTCGCAATGAGCGAGGGGGCCACACCCGTGATCCTGCGGTCCTTAGATCTTCGAGGACGCGTCCTTCAGCACGCTGCGCAGAATTCCACCGATCTCGGCGAACTCCGACTGACCGATGGTCAGCGGCGGAGCGAGCTGGATGACGGGGTCTCCACGGTCGTCGGCGCGGCAGTAGAGGCCGGCCTCCCACAGTGCGGGGGAGAGGTAGTCGCGGAGCAGTCGATCCGACTCCTCCTCGTTGAAGGTCTCCTTGGTGGCCTTGTCCTTGACGAGCTCGATGCCGAAGAAGTAGCCCTCACCGCGCACGTCGCCGACGATGTCGATGTCGAGCAGCTTCTCGAGCTCGGCGCGGAACAGCGGGCTGTTCTCGCGCACGCGGCCGTTGAGGTCCTCTTCCTCGAAGATGTCGAGGTTCTCGAGCGCGGCTGCAGCAGCGGCCGGGTGACCCGCGAACGTGAAGCCGTGGTAGAAGGTGTTGTCGGTCGAGTTGAACGGCTCCGACACCTTGTCCGAGACGATCATCGCGCCGAGCGGCACGTAACCCGAGGTGATGCCCTTCGCCGACGTGATGATGTCGGGCTCGTAGCCGAGCGCCTTCGAGGCGAAGAAGTCACCGATGCGACCGTAGGCGCAGATGACCTCGTCCGAGACGAGCAGCACGTCGTACTGGTCGCAGATCTCGCGGACGCGCTTGAAGTATCCGGGGGGCGGGGGGAAGCAGCCGCCCGAGTTCTGCACCGGTTCGAGGAAGACCGCAGCAACGGTCTCGGGGCCCTCGAACAGGATGGCCTCTTCGATGCGGTTCGCAGCCCACTGGCCGAACGCCTCGAGGTCGTTCGAGGGAGCGCCCATCTCGTCAGCGCGGTAGAAGTTCGTGTTCGGCACACGGTGACCACCCGGGGTCAGCGGCTCGTAGAACTTCTTCATGTCGGGGATGCCGGTGATGGCCAGCGCGCCCTGCGGGGTGCCGTGGTAAGCGACCGAGCGCGAGATGACCTTGTGCTTCATCGGCTGGCCCTTGATCTTCCAGAAGTGCTTTGCCAGCTTGAACGCCGACTCCACAGCCTCGCCACCACCGGTGGTGAAGAAGACCTTGTTCATCTCGCCGGGCGCGTACGAGGAAAGACGCTCGGAGAGTTCAATCGCGGCCGGGTGGCCGTACGACCAGATCGGCATGAAGTCGAGCTGCTGCATCTGCTTGGCCGCAGCCTGCACGATGCGCTCGCGCCCGTGACCGGCGTTGACGACGAACAGGCCCGAGAGCCCGTCGAAGTACTCCTTGCCAGCGGCATCGTAGATGTGGTGGCCCTCGGCGCGCGTGATGACGGGGATGCCGTCATTGAGCACCTTGCGGTTGGTGAAGTGCGGCCACATGTGCTTCTTGGCAGAAGCCTGGAGCGCGGCGGTGTCCACCGCTGCAGTGGGATCAAAAGACATGGTTATCGTGTTCCCCAGTCGTATTTCTGTTTAGTGAGTTGGAGGTAGACGAACGATTCGGTCGACGCAACGCCCTCGATCCCGCGGATCTGGTCGTTGAGCAGCTCGATCAATCCGTCGTCGTCCTCGCAGACAACCTCGGCGAGGATGTCGTAGGAGCCAGCACTGAGTACGACGTAGCTGATCTCAGACATTTCAGCGAGGCGGTCAGCGACGACTCTGGTGTCGCCGGAAACGCGGATACCGAGCATGGCCTGGCGGCTAAATCCCAGGCGCATGGGGTCGGTCACGGCAACGATCTGCATGACCCCGGCATCCGTGAGCTTCTGCACCCGCTGGCGCACGGCGGCCTCGCTGAGGCCGACCGCCTTTCCGATCTCCGCGTACGAACGACGGCCATCGCGCTGGAGTTGCTCGATGATCGCCTTCGACGTGGAGTCGAGCGCCGGAGTAGTGCGTGTGCTGCTCACGCTTCTGATTCTTGCAGTCCAAACTCAAAATTGCAAAGGAATCCGAAGAAAACTGAGCTTCCGGCAGCGAATCTCGGCGTTCCGTGAGAAGTCGCTGTGCTCGTTCGGCCCGGTTCGAGAGCGACGGATCGCGGCAGCGCCGCCGGGCTCCCGTAGTCGGCCGCCCTCGATGTGTGACGATTTGGTCCCGTCTCGCTGAGTCAGTTGGCACTACTCCGATCTCTGTGCCATATTCGTCTCATCCCAGGCAGCGACGCCATCTGGCGCTAGTGCCTTCGTTATGAGTATCAAGGGAGATACGTAATGGCCTTCCGCCAACCAGAAGACCCGATCGTCCGCAATATCGTCCAGATGATCCGCGGCGCTCAACTCGACCGTCGGCAGCTGCTCCGCGGTGCCGCGGTCGGTGCCGCCGGCCTCGGCGCGCTCGGTCTGAGCGCGTGCTCCGGAGGCGGGGGAGAGAGCGGCAGCGGCGTCGTCTGGGGCAACTGGACCTACTACCTCGACTTCGACGAGGAGACCGGCTCGTACCCGTCACTCGACGCGTTCATGGACAAGTCGGGCTACGAGGTCCAGTACATCGAGGACATCGATGACAACAACACCTTCTACGGCAAGATCAAGGATCAGCTGAAGCTGGGCGACTACACGGGCTACGACACCGTGACGTTCACCGACTGGATGAACGGCCGTCTCATCGACGCGAACCAGGTGCAGGAGTTCGATTACGGCAATATGCCGAACGTGAAGGCGAACCTCGTCGACGCTCAGTGGGACGCGCTCGACGTGGATCCCGGCCGTAAGTTCTCGGTGCCGTGGCAGCTGCCGGCGTCGGGCTGGGTGTGGAACACGAAGGCGGTGCCGGACGGCATCAAGACGCTCGACGACTTCCTGCGCCCCGAGCTCAAGGGCAAGGTCGTCGTGCTCAGCGAGATGCGCGACACCGTCGGCATGATCCTCGCGGGGCTCGGTCACGACCCGGGCAGCAAGTGGGGTGACAAGGAGTTCGACGAGGCGATGGCGTGGCTCGACGACGCGCTGCAGAGCGGCCAGATCGGCAACGTCAAGGGCAACAGCTACACCCAGGATCTCATCGCGGGCGATGCGCTCGCGGCGATGGCGTGGACGGGTGACGTCATCATGCTGAACGCTGAGAACGACAACCAGTGGACCCTCGAGATCCCCGAGTCCGGCGGCATGATCGCGGCCGACTCGTTCACGGTGCCCAACGGCACGTCGGCGGAGGCGAAGGCGCGCGTCGAAGAGATGATCGACTACTACTACGACCCCAAGGTCATGGCAGAGGTCGCCGATTACGTCACGTTCGTGCCGCCCGTGAAGGGCACGCAGGAGGCGATGCGCGACGTGAACCCCGAGAACGCGGACAACCCGCTCATCTTCCCGACCGACAAGGACTGGGAGCACCTCCACCCGTTCCGCACGCTCACGGCCGAGGAAGACAAGAAGTACTCGACCGCGTTCCAGAACGTGCTGGGGCTCTGACGGTGGCAGCGCACAGCGATTTCGCAGAGTCAGGCGCCGACCTCGAGCTGGTCGGCATCAGTAAGCGGTTCCCCGGGTTCACGGCGATCGAGCGGCTCGATCTCACCATCCCGGCGGGTTCCTTCTTCGCACTCCTCGGCCCCTCGGGCTGCGGCAAGACGACCACGCTGCGTCTCGTCGCGGGTCTCGAGGATCCGACGGAGGGCAAGATCCTCCTCGGCGGGAAGGACGTCACGGGGCTCACGCCGCACCGCCGTCCGGTGAACACCGTATTCCAGTCATACGCCCTGTTCCCGCACATGTCCGTGCTCGAGAACGTGGCCTTCGGGCTCCGCCGCCGCCGCATCGGCGACGCGGTGGGGAAGGCTCACGAGGCGCTCAAGCTCGTGGAGCTCGATCATGTGGCGGATCGTAAGCCCGCGCAACTCTCCGGCGGACAGCAGCAGCGCGTAGCGCTCGCCCGAGCGGTCGTCAACCGTCCGGCGCTGCTGCTCCTCGATGAGCCCCTGGGTGCGCTCGACCTGAAGCTGCGTCGCCAGATGCAGCAGGAGCTCAAGCAGATCCAGCAGGAGGTCGGGCTCACCTTCCTCCACGTCACGCACGACCAGGAGGAGGCCATGACCATGGCCGATACCGTCGCGGTGATGAACCAGGGCCGCATCGAGCAGATGGGCGCGCCCGAGGAGCTCTATGAGCTGCCCCGCACCGTGTTCGTCGCGAACTTCCTCGGGCAGTCGAACCTGTTCCCGGTCGAGGTCGCGGGCGGCACTGACCAGGTGATCCACACGGACTTCCTGGGCACCCGCATCTCCGTGCCAAGGAGCCGCAGCGAGCGCGACTCGGGAGCGATCACGGTCGGCGTGCGCCCCGAGAAGCTCACGCTCAGCAAGCACGAGCCGGAAGCGGACGCGACGCGCAACGTGGTGGGCCCCGGTCGGGTTACCGATGTCTCCTTCATCGGCGTCAGCACGCAGTACACGGTCGACCTCCCGGGCACCGGCGCGGTGCAGGTCTTCGCGCAGAACCTGCAGGCCGGCCCGACGGCGGCGCTCGGCGATGAGGTCTGGCTGAGCTGGCACGTCGAGCACACCTTCGGCCTCGCCGATGACCGTCTCGACACCGGCGCACTGTCCTCGGACCTGTCGACCCGGGCGATCGCGTCCCGGGCCGCGCTCGCGGAGTAGGAGAGACACCGTGGCCTTCACCGCATTCTCAGCGAACGCGAAACAGGTCGAGCAGGCACCGAAGAAGCGCGGCTGGGTCGCGCTCCTCCTGCTCGCGCCCGGCATTGCGTACATGCTGCTCTTCTTCGTGGCACCGTTCATCCAGCTCATCCTGACGTCGCTTCAGGCGCCGGCCGACACGGGCGGCATCGGTCAGTACGTCGCGGCCGCGCAGTTTTCGAACTACTGGGTAGCGATTCAGGAGTACTGGCCGCACATCGTGCGGTCCTTCATCTATGCGCTCGTCGCGACGATCATCGGGCTGCTCATCAGCTACCCGCTGGCGTACGTCATCGGCGTGAAGGTGCGCTCGAAGCCGATGCTGCAGGGGATCATGCTGATCCTCGTCGTGGCACCGTTCTTCATCAGCTTCCTGCTGCGCACCCTCGCGTGGAAGTCGATTCTGCCGAGCGAGTGGATCGGCACGCACTTCTCGGTCATCTTCGGTCTGATCTACAACTTCATTCCGTTCATGGTGCTGCCGATGTTCTCCTCGCTGCAGGCGCTCGACCTGCGCTTGCTCGAGGCGGGATCGGATCTCTATGCGTCGCCGATCACGACGTTCCGGCGTGTGACGCTGCCGCTGTCGATGCCGGGCATCGTTTCGGGCACGCTCCTGAGCTTCATCCCGATGTCGGGTGACTATGTGAATGCATCGCGCGAGTTCTTGGGCGGCACGTCGACGACCATGATCGGCAATGTGATCGAATCGAACTTCTTGCAGACGCAGAACTATCCGATGGCGGCAGCGCTCTCGATCGTCTTGATGCTCGTGATCCTGGTGGTCGTGGCGACATACGTGCGCAAAAGCGGGGCGGAGGATCTGCTGTGAACAAATTCAGTCTCGGTAAGGCGTTCGTGCCCGTCGTTGCGACGGTCGTGCTCATCTACTTGCTGCTCCCGATCCTGCACGTCATTGTGTTCTCCTTCAACGACGCGGGGCGCAACAACATCATCTGGCGCGGGTTCACGATGCGCAACTGGGAGAACCCCTGCGGCGCTCCTCAGGTCTGCACGGCGTTCGGCAACAGCATCCTCGTCGCCGTCATCGCGACCATCGCGGCGACGACCCTGGGCACGCTCATTGCGATCGCGCTCGTGCGGTACCGCTTCCGCGCGCGGTCGACCGTGAGCCTGCTGCTCTTCACGCCGATGGCGACCCCGGAGGTCGTGCTCGGCGCCGGTCTCGCGGCGCAGTTCCTGCTCGCGGGCGTGGAGAAAGGGATCGGCACGATCATTCTCGCCCACACGATGTTCTGCATCTCATATGTGGTCGTCGCCGTGAAGGCGCGCGTCGCAAGCCTCAACCCGGCGATCGAAGAGGCGGGGCGGGATCTCTACGCGTCGCCCGGTCAGGTGTTCTGGCGGATCACCCTCCCCATGCTGATGCCCGGCATCATCGGGGCGGCCCTCCTCAGCTTCGCGCTGTCGTTCGATGACTTCATCATCACGAACTTTAACTCGGGCACCGCGACGACGTTCCCGAAGTTCATCTACGTGTCGGCGCTCAAGGGCGTTCCCGCGCAGGCGAACGTGCTCGCGTCGATTGTGTTCGTCGGCGCGCTGCTGCTCGTGATCATCGTGCAGTTGGTGAACATCAACAAACAGAAGCGCCTCGCGCGGGCGTAACGCTGTTTTCGGGGGTGCGCGAGCGGACTTTACGCGCACCCCCGAACCAACCGGTTTGCGTGCGGCCGCGCACGGGTGCAGGATGTGTGCTTGGCGATAACGGATTCGCCACTGTGTGTCCGTGCCCCGCGCGACGTCGTGGGGTACGGCTGTTCTTGAAGGGGAGAACGTGACTGCTGTATCTGCACCTGCTTCGGCGAACGGTGCTCGACTGAAGCGCAGCCTGGGACTGTGGGCCATCGTCGGTCTCGGCCTGGGCTATATGACCCCGACTGTCGTGTTCGACACGTTCGGCCTGGTGGCCCGCGACACGAACAACGTGGTGCCGCTCGCATACCTGGTGGCGCTCGTCGTCATGGTGTTCACTGCGATCAGCTACGGCAAGATCGCCGGAGCCATCCCGAGCGCCGGCTCCGCCTACACGTACGCCCGCGAGTCCATGCACCCGAACGTCGGCTTCCTGGTGGGATGGACAGCCCTTATCGACTACATGCTGCTACCGATGGTGAACTGCCTCATTGTCCGCAGCTATCTCGAGGCGTTCTTCCCGGCTGTTCCCGGAGCGGTCTGGGTGCTCATCTACGTCGTGTGCGTCACCGGCATCATCTATCTGACGATGCGGGGCACCTCGAACCTCAACATGCTGCTCCTCATCTTCTCGATCGTCGTCATGGCGGTGTTCGTCGTCATGGTGATCGTGCAGCTCTCGGGTGGTGCGGGCGAGAACGGTGTGGTCTCGATGCAGCCGCTCTTCCACAGCGGAGTCGAGTTCGGGGCGGTGCTCGCGGGCGCGACCATCGTGTGCTTTTCGTTCATCGGCTTCGACGCGGTGACCATGTACGCGGAGGAGGCGAAGACGCCGAAGATCATGCCGAAGGCGATCCTGCTCACCGTCGTGCTCGGCGGCGCGATCTTCTTCATCGCGGGCTACTTCACTCAGCAGCGCTTCCCGGATTGGAACGAGTTCGCACCCAGCGGCGATATGCAGTACATCGAGGACAGCACGCTTCCGCTGATCGGCGATTTCGTCGGTGGAAAGGTGCTCTCGGCTGTGCTGACGGCGGCGGGCTTCGCTGCGACAGTTGCCTCGGGTCTCGCATCTCACGCTTCGGTGTCGCGCATGCTGCTCGTGATGGGCCGCAACAGCGTGCTCCCGAAGCGTTTCTTCGGTTACATCAACCCGAAGACCCACACCCCGACGTTCAACATCGTGCTGACCGGTGCCTTCTCGTTGCTCGCCATGGCGTTCACACTGGAGATGATCGCGGCCTACATCAACTACGGCGCGCTGATCGCCTTCACGTTCGTGAACCTCTCGGTGATCGCGTGGTTCGCGATTCGCAAGGGCCGCAGGCGCACGCCGAAGGACATTTTCAACTACATCGTGATGCCCGTCATCGGAACGCTGCTCACGGGTCTGCTGTGGGTGAACCTCGACGGACACGCGCTGCTCGGCGGTCTCATCTGGACGGCGCTCGGCTTCGTCTACCTCCTGTTCCTCACGAAGGGCTTCCGTCGGAAGGTCGCTTCGTTCGACGAGGGCGAGCCCGTCACCGGCTTCAACAAGGTTCCGGTCGACGACTAAGCGCGACCCCGGGCGCGGCTGCGGGCGCGACGAGTAAGCTTGAGCCTCATGCTCGACCTTGACTTCAGCGCCCGCATCCGTGCACTTCGTTCGACCTACGCCGACATTGCGGCGGTGCTGGATCTGCCGAAGCTCGATCGCGAGATCGCGGAGCTCGAGGAACAGGCCGCAGCGCCCGACCTCTGGGACGATCCCGCGGCGGCGCAGAAGGTGACGAGCGGCCTGTCGCACCGGCAGGCCCGCGTGAAGCGGGTGCGCGCGGTGGAGAGCCGCCTGGACGACCTCGAGGTGCTGGTGGAGCTCGCGACCGAGGCGGATGACGAGGATTCCGCCACGGAGGCCGCCGAGGAGCTCGCGGCACTCGAGAAGGTCATCCAGGATCTCGAGGTGCAGACGATGCTCTCGGGCGAGTATGACGAGCGCGCAGCGGTCGTCACGATCCGCTCGGGCGCCGGTGGCGACGACGCGACCGACTTCGCCGAGATGCTCCTGCGCATGTACCTGCGCTGGGCTGAGCAGCACGATTATCCGACGAAGGTGCTCGACACCTCGTACGCCGAGGGCGCGGGCATCAAGTCGGCGACATTCGAGATCGACGCTCCCTACGCGTTCGGCACGATCTCGGTCGAGGCGGGCACGCACCGCCTCGCGCGCATCAGCCCCTTCGGCTCGGCCGACAAGCGGCAGACGAGCTTTGCTGGCGTCGAGGTGATCCCGCTGCTCGAGGAGGCGACCGAGGTCGAGATCCCCGAGACCGACATCCGCGTAGACGTCTACCGCTCGTCGGGCCCCGGTGGTCAGTCGGTGAACACCACCGACTCTGCCGTGCGCATCACGCACATCCCCTCTGGCATCGTCGTCTCGATGCAGAACGAGAAGTCGCAGATCCAGAACCGCGCTGCCGCTATGCGGGTGCTCCAGACCCGCCTGCTGCTGCTGCAGCGGGAGGAGGAGGCCGCGAAGAAGAAGGAACTCGCTGGCAGCATCACGGCGAGCTGGGGCGACCAGATCCGCTCCTACTTCCTCTACGGCCAGCAGCTCGTGAAGGATCTGCGCACCGGCCACGAATCCTCCCAGCCCGACGCGGTGTTCAACGGCGATCTCGACGGCTTCATCGCCGCGGGTATCCGCTGGCGCTCGCTCGCGAAGAACGACTAAGCGCGCTCACTACGACTCAGCGCGCTCTCCACGGCTGGGAGTTCGCCCGAAGTTCGCGCCCCCAGCGCGCCTGACCGAAGCCTCAGGCGGCAGGGCGTACAGTCATTCCGTCATGATCCTCTTCGAGAACGTCACTAAGAAATACCGGGGCACCGCGAAACCCGCGCTCGACGGTATCGACCTTCAGGTCGATCGCGGCGAGTTCGTGTTCATCGTCGGCGCGTCCGGGTCGGGCAAATCGAGCTGCTTGCGATTGATTCTTCGAGAGGACCAGCCGAGCGTGGGCCAGATCCACGTGCTCGGGCAGGATCTCAGCAAGATCTCCTCCCGCAAGGTGCCCTACTTCCGCCGGAACCTCGGCACCGTGTTCCAGGACTTCCGTCTGCTCACGAACAAGACCGTGTACGACAACGTGGCGTTCACGCTGCAAGTCATCGGTAAGTCGCGCGGCTTCATCCAGGAAGCGGTGCCCGACACGCTCGAGATGGTCGGGCTCGCCGGCAAGGCGAAGCGCTTCCCGCACGAGCTGTCGGGCGGTGAGCAGCAGCGCGTCGCCATTGCGCGGGCCATCGTGAACAAGCCCGCGATCCTGCTGGCCGATGAGCCCACCGGCAACCTGGACCCGGCGACGAGCCTCGGGATCATGCAGCTGCTCCGCTCGATCAATGCGGCGGGTACCACGGTTGTCATGGCGACCCACGAAGCGACGTTCGTCGACATCATGCAGCAGCGCGTGGTGGAGCTGTCGCAGGGCGTCGTCGTGCGCGACGAGGTCGGCGGCGGCTACGGGCACACCGCGTCGATCCCGATCGCTGACCTCTCGGAGGAGGGCGTGCAGGTGCTGCGCACCTCGGAGGCGGTCGTGCGTGCGGCTCTCGCGCCCGAGATGATCGGCGAGCTGCCGCTTGCTGGGGTGGCGCAGGATCAGGCCGAGCCCGATCCAGCCCTGCTCGATGCCGCCGCGAACGTCGTTGCTGCCGCGGCCGAGTCGCCGGAGGAGAGCGCGGCGAGGAGCGACGTGGCGCCCGCCGCTGACGCCGATGTGCCGGCTGAGCAGGACGGGGCCGTGCGGGACGTTGCAGACCGGGAGATTTCCGCGGCGAACGCTGCCGATGTCGATGCCTCCGAGGCCGCCGTGGAGGGCGCCGGAAGCGACGGCGCCACCGAGGCCGATAATGCCACCGAGGTCGCAGAGCCAGCCGAGCCCGCCGAGCCCGTTCGGGAGGCCTCGGTCTTCGAGGAGCCGCACCCCTTCGGCCCCGACGCCGAGGACGACGACCTCGACGAGACCGTGCTCGCGAATGGCCGGAAGACCCGCGGCATCCCCGCGTTCCTCGAGCCGGGCGAGCCGCTCGATCCGTTGCGCATGGCCGAGACGGGCAACCTCGCGGAGCACCTCGGGCTCACACGAAAAGACGACGATGAGACAGATGTGGGGCCGGTTCGATGAGGGTAGGGCTCGTTCTCGGTGAGGTGTGGAATGGCTTCCGCCGCAACCTCTCCGTCGTCATCTCCGTGGTGCTCGTCACGTTCGTCTCGCTGACGTTCGTGGGCGCCGCGATTCTGATGCAGCTGCAGGTGCAGCAGATGAAGACGTTCTGGTACGACCGTGCACAGGTCGCCGTGTACCTCTGCACCGATTACGACCAGAGCGCGACGTGCTCCGGCGCGGATGCGGGCGAGGAGGAGATCGCGGCGGTGAAGGAAGCACTCGGATCCGACACGCTCGCGCCGTACATCGACGACTTCTTCTTTGTCGATCATGCGCAGGCGTTCGAGGAGTTCACGAAGCAGTTCAAAGGCAACCCGATCGTGGAGATCACGAAGCCCGAACAGCTGAATCAGACGTTCTGGATCAAGCTCAAGGACCCGTCGCGGTCCGACATCATCCAGGAAACCTTCGCTGGCATCCCGGGAGTGCAGAGCGTCTCCGATCAGCGCAGTCTGCTCGACCGCATCTTCCTCTTCCTCGGCGTCGCGAGCTACACCGCGATCGCGATCGCGGGTCTCATGCTCATCGCGGCGATGCTGCTCATCTCGACGACGATCCGTCTGTCCGCGTTCTCGCGTCGACGGGAGATCGGGATCATGCGTCTCGTGGGTGCTTCGAACCGCTTCATCCAAACGCCGTTCATACTCGAGGGCATCATTGCGGCGTTGATCGGGGCGGTGCTCGCCGGCGCGGCGTCGGTTGCGATCGTGAAGTTCTTCGTGCAGGGCTTCCTCGTGAGCGAGGTGCCGTTCACGAGTTACATCACGGTGGAGCAATCGCTGGTCGTGCCGCCCGTGCTGATTCTCATAGGTGTGGTGCTCTCGGCCATCGCGGCGAAGGTTGCGATCACGAGATACCTCCGCGTGTAGCTCGCGGGGGCCCGCGCGCTATGCTGGGAGGTCTGGCCGCGCAGAGAAAGGAAGTGCCATGCCTAAGGAGACCGGCGAGAAGCTGATCGCCTCGAACAAGAAGGCACGGCACGAGTACCTGATTCTCGACACGTTCGAGGCCGGGATGGTGCTCACTGGTAGCGAGGTGAAGTCGCTGCGCATGGGCCGTGCGTCGCTCGTCGACGGGTACGTCTTCATCGAGGGCGGCGAGGCCTGGCTCGATGCGGCGTACATCCCGGAGTACCTGAACGGGTCGTGGACGAATCACGCGCCGCGCCGCAAGCGCAAGCTGCTGCTGCACCGCCACGAGATCGACAAGCTCTACCAGAAGACTCGGGAGGGCGGCATGACGATCGTGCCGCTGCGCTTGTACTTCTTGGACGGACGCGCAAAGGTCGAGATCGCCCTGGCACGCGGCAAGCGCGAGTACGACAAGCGCCAGACCCTGCGGGAGCAGCAGGATAAGCGCGAGGCCGAGCGCGCCATGCGCCAGCGCAACCGCATGGGCGACTGACCCCGTGACGGCGGTCTCGTGCGCGCCGGGTGCGGAATCTGCGGAGTCTACGGAGTCTGCTGCGGGCTCTCGTGCGGGGTCTGCCCGCGACTCTGCTGCCGAGTCTCCTGTGAGCTCCGCAGTGTCGGCGGGGGAGTCGCGCTCCAGGGTGCGCAAATCGGCCGAAGAGCGCCGTGCCGAGATTCTGTCGGAGGCGGCGCGGATCGCGCTCGGCGAGGGTCTCGAGCGCGTCACACTACGCGCGGTCGCCGAGCCTCTCGGGGTGCGGCCGAGCCTCATCGGTCACTACTTTCCGGCGGTGGAAGACCTGGTGGTCGACGCGTTCGTGCTTGCGGTGACGGGCGAGCGCGATTGGCTCTTCGGCGTTGAGGCCGGCGCTGGTGCGAGTACTGGGGTGGGTGCTGGTGTTGGTGCGGGGCTTCGAGCGCGTGACGGTGCAGAGGCGGGGGCGGATCAGGCGCCGCCGTTCGAGCAGATGGCGGGTTTTGTGCGGCGAGCAGAGAGCCCCGAGGCGCTCGAGTTGTGCCGGCTGTGGCTCAATGCGCGGCATCTCGCCAGGTTCATGCCGCGCCTCGCGCACGCGATCGACGAGCAGGAGACGCTCGACCGCGAGCGCATGGTCGCGTTGATCGAGCGCGGCGTCGCTGCGGGGTCGTTCGTGACCGACGACCCGGTGGGCGCGAGCACCCGTATCTATATGGCGGTGGACGCGATCGGCGTGTACGCGAACAACGCGCAGCCGTTCGAGCACGAGGCCTCGCGGCACTTCGTCGCGGACGTGGCGGCGTGGTCGCTCGGAGTCGACGTGCAGCGCCTCCGGTGATACACTGATTCTTCCGGCGAACCGCCGGTCGTGCCGGGTTTCGACCCGGAACTGACAACTCCACAGTGCATGATGTGAACGCCCCGAGCAGGTTTTCTCTGCTCACCGCACCTCCGGTGCACACACGGGGCCGATCGGTTTCGACACGTCGATTTTGAGACCGTGAGAAGCGAGCCGAGGACGCGGAGTTATCTCGTTAACGCCCTTCGCAAACCATAGGTGCCAACGTTAAGCGCACCGACTTCGCTCTCGCTGCCTAAGCACGAGACCGAGTCCGTCAGGTCGGGTGGGCCTCCGCCCCGGTTTCCTGGCGTCATTTAGGGGGCTTGCTGGTACGTCGCGCCTCAGGGCGTATCGGGACTTTTTCTGAGGCTGGGCCTGTCGTGCTAGATGTTCGTGGCAAAGCACGGGGCCGAGTAGAACGTTTTCACGAACTACGCTCGTAGAAGGCACGGAATCGTCGAAGTGGACCGGGGTTCAATTCCCCGCGGCTCCACCGCTTCGCATCATGCATTGTGGATCAGCCCAGGCCTCGCGGCCTGGGCTTTGTCATGCCCCGCTTGCGCCGACCTAGCACCGAACCGACTCCAGCTCCGGACGCGAGACGCTCAAGTCGGCGGGAACCGCGACTCAAATCCTGCGAAGGGTGTTGGGCGGGCTCACCTGCTCCGTGAACGGAGTGCGGGCTTCATCGCTCTCATGAGGGCACTACCCGGCGTGAGGAGCGTCTCGACGTGTGGAGTAATTCACAGACTTGAGCCATGGCGGTGGCCAAGCGTGTGTGGTCTGCGCACCCCGTCGCAAGCCGCAGCCCCGCCTCAACCGAGTGTGTACGCGCATACTGACCACGGATTCGGTGAACGATTGCTGAAGGCAGTGAAGCGTTCGGCAGGGGAACGCCCCAGACCTCACGATAGGATCGGGGTGTGCTGTCGTCGCGGTCGGATCGCGCGGGGCGGGGGGTCCTCGCTGCCGTGATCGCTACGTGCGCCGCGGCAGCCTCCCACTCGCTCGCCGACGGCCGACCGGCGCCCCTTCTCGGCGTGCTGCTCGCCCTCGTGTTCGCGCTTCCCTTGTGCGTGGGCCTCGCCGGCCGTCGCCCCTCCTGGCTCCGACTCTCTGTCGCGGTCGGGCTGAGCCAATTCGCCTTTCATGGATTGCTCTTGCTGGGACTCGGGGGCGGTGCATTCTCGTTCGCGGGATCACCGAGCCAGCATGCAGCGCACGCATCGGGGCTCGTTGCGCCGAGCACCTCGGGTGCCATCGCCCCGCACGTCGCGCACGAGCCCGTGATGTGGCTCGCTCACGCCTGCGCCGCGGCCGTCACCGTGCTCGCCTTGGGAGCGGGGGAGCGCGCGCTCGTCGCGTTGTTGGGCCTCGCGAGGCTGTCTCGCGTGGATGCGCTGTTCTCGTGGCGTTCCGCCGAAGCGCCTCCGAGCCGCGCCGTCTCCCACACCCGCGAAACGCCCATGCTGCTGCTCGCGTTGCTCACATCGGTTCTCCGGAGGGGGCCGCCGCGCACGGCGTAGCCCACCACACCAGAATTCCGCGGTACGCCGTGCGCTGCCGCATACCTGCATTTGGAGAACCACCATGTTTATCACCCGTACCCACCGCGCGGCCGTAGGCGTCGCGATCGGCGCAGTGCTCGCGATCGGTGCCCCCGTCGCAGCCTCCGCGCACGTCACTGTTTCGCCGGATCAGGCCGAGGCCGGTGGCTGGGCCTACCTGACCTTCCGCGCACCCACGGAGTCCGATACGGCGAGCACGACGAAGCTCGAGTTCCACCTGCCCGAAGACACCCCCTTCACGCACGTGTCGTATCAGCCCGTGCCGGGCTGGAGCGCAGACGTGACCGAGGAGAAGCTCGCCGAACCGGTCGACGTGCTCGGCAACACCATCTCCGAGGCGCCCACCGAGGTGACGTACACCGCGGACGACGGCGGCATCGCGCCCGGACAGGTGCAGATGTTCACGCTCTCGGTCGGCCCGGTCGCGGAGACCGGCCACATCGTGATCCCGGTCACGCAGACCTACAGCGACGGCACGGTCGTGGAGTGGAAGGCGACCCCCGAGCAAATAGCGGAGGACGACACCCTGGAGCCGGCGCCGGTGCTCTGGGTGAACGACGCGCCCCCTGCCGATGACCACCACGGCTCGAGCGATGCTGATCACGCCAGCGGCGGGGATGTCGGCGCGGAGGCCGCCGGCGCGGAGGCCGCCTCCTCCAGCTCCCCGACGAGCGGAGTCACGCTCGGCTTGAGCATCGCGGCCCTCGTCATCGCGGCGGGCAGCGCCGTGCTCGGCGCACTCGCATTCGCGCGCAGCCGGAAGCCCACGGCATGAAGCTCGGGAAGAAGTTCCGTCTGAGCGCGGCCGGTGCCCTCCTCGCGCTCGTCGCAGTGCCCTTCGCGGCACCGGCCGCTTTCGCTCACGACTCGCTCGTGAGCGCCGATCCGCTCGCCGACACCACGGTCGAATCGCTCAACAGCGTGACGCTGCAGTTCAACAACGCGCCGCTAGGTATCGAGGGCAGCAATCTCGTGCAGGTGAAGGGCCCCGACGGCAAGTTCTATGAGACGGCGTGCCCGGCGCTTGACGGGCCGGTCGTCAAGGCGCCCGTGGCGCTCGGGCCCGCGGGGGAGTACCACGTCGACTGGCGCGTGGTCTCCTCTGACGGGCACCCGATCGCGGAGGAGTACACCTTCACGTACGCGCCCTCCGCTGACGCCGAAGCGGCCGAGGGATCAGCGACGCCCCGTTGCGGGGTCGCCGCCTCAGGGCCCGTGGAAGAGTCACCGGAGAGCGGTGAGGCGGGAGCCGATGCTGCAAGCGGCGACGCTTCGCAGAGCGACTCGTCGACCGGACTCTGGGTCGGGATCGGTGTTGGTGGAATCGTCGTGATCGCGGTGGCGGCAGCCGCGTGGCTGATCCTGCGGAAGCCCCGCTCGACGAAGTAAAGCGAGCGCGCGAAGCGCTCAGCGGCACCAGTCGCTCAGCCCGCCGACCGCTGAGCGCATCGTCGCCCCGTCCGCGATACGCACGTATCGAGTCGTCGTGTGGGACGACCCAGGAGCGACCGGCACGTCGTCGGGCTGTCCCTCGCTCGAGATCGTCTCGACGGCAGCGAACTCCCCGTTCGGTGACAGGCAGACCCGCCCGATCGCGGTGCCGTCCGCGGCGGGTCTGAACACCTCTCGGGCGCCGCTCGAGTCCTTCACCAAGAGGGCGCTGCCACGCGATCGGCTCCCATCGCCAAGGGCAGAGCCGGCGGATCGCGCGTCGCCCCCATCACGAGACGCTCCCTGCGACCCCACCGGCCCCACCGACGCACCGCTGCGCCACAGCACCGAGGTCTCGCTGAGCGCGAGGACCGAGCGCGGATCGGGATCGCTGCCGCTCGCTGCGGCGACCGGCAGCGGCGTCGACGCAGGGAGCTCGCCGTCGCCGGACCCGAGCGCCCCGGTCGCCATCCCCGAGAGGTCGATGATTGCGCTCTGCGTACCGGCCGCAACCGCGAGCCCCGTGCTGCCGGGCGCGAAGCCGAGCAGATCGCCGGAGACACCCAACTCGAAGCTGCGGGGCGTCGGTGCCGCCTCCCAGCCGTGCAGCTTCCCATCCGGCGTCTGGAACACCACGGACGTGGTTCCCGGCACGAATCGCCAGTCGCGCACGGGGAGCGCGGCGCCGGAGCTGTCGCTCACGGTCTCAACGATCCGGGTGCGGGGATCGATGATCAGGAGCGTGCGATCGTACTGCGTGCCGTCGTCGCCCCTCCCGGATGCGACCACACCGAGCACCCCGCCCAGCGCTTCGCTCCGCAACTGCCCCAGCTCGGGGGCACCCATGATGCGAAACGGCGGAGCATCTCCGTCGTGCACGGTGAGCTCCGCTGCGCCGTCGTCGCCGCGCGTGATGACGGTGAGCCCCGTGCTCGCCTCCGCGTACTCCTGGATCCGCGGCGCCTCGAAGACAGTGCGCGTCGAGCTTGGATCACCGAGCCGATGAGCGAGCACGCGATCGCCGGCGTCACCGCGCGCGAGCGTGTGCGTCCACGGATCTGGCGTGCGGAAGGTCGCGGTGACCGCCCCCGTGCTCCCGGTCGCGGCCCCCGTCACCCGCGCCGTGACGCGGTACTGCGTGTCCGTGCGCAATGCGTCAAGAAAGCGAACGGTGAGGGTGCCCGCCTCCGAGGTCACATCGATCGGGGTCTCGGGAGTCACGCGCACCGCACCGGCGGCGACCTCGGCGACCGGCTGGCTGAGATGCAGCTGCGCGCGCTGCGACGCCCGCGAGATGAGCAGCTCGGGATTGACGTCGATCGACTGCAGGCGGGGCGGCGCAACAAGGTTGGCGATCGCGAGCCCAGCTGCGAGCAGGCAGAGGATCGCGATCACCGCGACACCGGTGAGTCCCTTGCGTCGCCCACCGGCCACAACCGGCTCAGTAGACATAAGGGTCCTTCGGTGCATCGATCGCCGTCACCTCGAAGGGCCGCAGCACGACGGGCTGATCGCTCGCCACGTCGGGATTCGCGATGAACACCCCCTCGACCTCGACCCAGGATCCGGCAGCGTGATCGTCTTCCCACGCCGGAGAGAGCACAGGGACGCCGAGCGGCTGCGCGTCGACGGCGCAGCAGGAGACGACGAAGCGAGCGGCGGTGAAAAGATCCGCGCTCGAGCCCGGCAGCACGAAGCCGATGAACGATGCCGTGCGACCCTCGACCCCTGCACCCGCGTTCTGACGCAACAGCATGGCCCAGTCGCGGGCATCGAGCTCGGCGTCATCGGGGTGCGCCGCAGCGGAGTCGCTGCCCCCAGAACCTGGCCCCGCGCCGGAAACGCCGCCACCCGCGCTACCCGCCGCGTCCCGCTGCAGGGCTGCGGTCGCGGAGAGCGTCGCCGGCGGCGCGATAAGGAGCGCCCCCGCCGATCCGCCCACCAGTAGGACCGCCGCCGTCGCCCGCGCGACGCGCGCGCCCCGACGGTCTGACTCGCGTTCGACGCCCTGCGGGGACGCGTGCTCGGCGCCGTGCTGATCCGCCGCCTGCTCATCCCGCTGCGCGCGGAGCACCGCCGGAACCGCCGCGATCAGAGCGACCGCGGCGAGCGCGCACAGCGCGACCGTGAACCAGAGGTAGCGCGGGTGCACGTACCAGCTCAGGCGCCCGGTCACCGCGAACCACAGCACCGCGGCGATTCCGAAGCCGCTCACGATCAGCCCGCGCCAGGAGCGTGCGAAGTCATCACGCCACAAGGTTCAGCCCCCATCCGATGACCAGGCAACTGAGGGCCACGAGTGAGGCGAGCAGCGCGAGTGCGCGGCCGGTGAAGGTGGTGCGCAGGAGCGCGAGCATCTTGACGTCCATCATCGCGCCGAACAGCAGGAATGCGACGATGCTACCCGGAAGGAAGGTGGAGCTGAGCGACAGGATGAAGAACGCGTCGACGCTCGAGCAGATCGCGATGACGAACGCGAGCGCCAGGAGCGCGAGGACCGACCAGAGGGGGTGCGCGCCGAGGGCCACGAGCAGCTCGCGCGGCGCTCCGACCTGGATCGCCCCCGCGATCGCCGAGCCGACGACGAGCGCCGGCATGAGCGCGCTCGTCTCTTCGGCAATGCTCACGAGGCTCCGCTGCCAGCGGCCGGGCTGCTCGTCGTGATGGGTATGGTCGCAGTGCGCGCGAAAGCCCGGAGTGAGGAGCGCGGACTCGTCACGCGAACGGCTGAGCACCCACCCCGCCAGGTTCGCGATCGCGAAGCCGCCGGCGATGCGCGCGACGAGGATGCCGTCGCTCCAGCCGAACGCCTGATACGTCGTCACGATCGTGACGGGGTTCAGCACGGGCGCCGCGAGCAGGAATGTCGCCGCTTCCGCAACGCTGAAGCCGCGCACCATGAGGCCGCGCGCGAGTGGCACGTTGCCGCACTCGCATACGGGGAGCAGGATCCCGGTGACTGAGAGCACCGCGCGGCGCAGGGCCGGCCGCCGCGGCATTACCCGGTCGATCACGTGCTGCGGCATCCACACCTGCACCGCCGTCGAGATGAGGATACCGAGGAAGACGAACGGGAGCGACTCGATGAACACGCTCATCGCGAGCGTCACGAAGTCGGAGAGGGCGTCGGGCAGGGGAGGGGCCGCGGCGTCCGTGAGGGCGCGCACCCCGAGTGCCGCTGCGAGCAGTGCGGCGGCGACTGCTGCCGGGCCGATCACGCGCGACCGCGCGGTGGGCGCCTGCATACCGAGAGTGCTCGCTGAGCTACTCGGCGGAATCGCGAGCGGCCCGCGAGTCCCGCTCGGCGCGGCAGTCGGCGCAGATGCCGAACACGTCGAGCGTGTGCGAGTGCACCTCGAAGCGGTGGGCGCCGGCGATCGCCGCGAACCACGCCTCATCCGGCGGCTCGATCTCGATCGTGGTACCGCAGCTCGTGCACACCATGTGATGATGGTGCGCCTCCGGGTCGGTGCACGCCCGATAGAGCTGCCCCTCCGGTGTCGAGATCGCGTCGGCATCCCGAGACTCCACGAGCGAGTTCAGCTGGCGGTACACGGTGGCGATCCCGATCTTCAGCCCCTCGTCGGAGAGGCGGCGGTGCAGCTCCTGCGCCGAGATGAAACCCGCCATCGAATCGAGCGCCGCGCGCACCGCCGTGCCCTGAGCAGTGCGTCGGGTGCGGGTCGTGGTCACGTGCAATCTCCTGGGGTCGGTATCGACTTCGATGGTAGCAGTGACACCCTCATGACCGGCCGGGCTCGCCCCGATAGGCTGGCGTCCATGAAGCGGGTCGCGGTCGTCGTGCTCGAGGGGGCCAAGCCCCTCGACGTCGGGATCCCGGCGCAGGTGTTCACGAACCGCGCGAGTATGCCCTATACCGTCGACGTGTGCGGCGTGCGACCGGGCCTCATCACCGGTGGGGACGGCCTCTCGTATCACGTGGAGCGGGGGCTCGAGGCGCTCGACACCGCCGACCTCATCTTCGTTCCCGGCTACCGTTCACCTGACCAGGACACCCCTGCAGCGGCGCTGCTCAGCGCCCTCGCGGCGGCGCACGAGCGCGGGGCGATCCTCGCCGCCATCTCGACCGGGGCGTTCGCGCTCGCTGCAACCGGCCTCCTCAACGGCCGCCGTGCGACCACGCACTGGCACTACTCGCGGCGACTGGCGGAGCGGTACCCGGAAGTGCAGGTCGACGAGCGGGTGCTCTTCGTCGATGAGGGTTCGATCCTCACGTCTGCCGGCGCCGCCTCGGGCATCGATCTCTGCCTGCACCTGCTGCGCCGAGAGTCGGGGATGGCCGTCGCGAACCATGCGGCACGTCGGCTCGTGGCCGCTCCGTATCGGAGCGGCGGGCAGGCGCAGTACGTGCCGCACAGCGTGCCGGAGTCGCTCGGCGAGCGCTTCGCGCTGACGCGGGAGTGGGCGCTACGGCATATTGGCGAGCCCCTCACGATCGCGATGCTTGCGGATCACGCGCGAGTCTCCGAGCGTACGTTCTCGCGGAGATTCCTCGACGAGACCGGCTACACGCCGATGCAGTGGGTGATGCGGGCCCGCGTCGATCGCGCGCGGGAGCTGCTCGAGGAGACGGACCTCGGCGTCGACGAGATCTCGGCGACCGTGGGCCTCGGCTCTGCGACCAATCTGCGCCGCCACTTCCGACAGGTGCTGGGCACCGCGCCGACCGCGTATCGCCGGATGTTCTCGCAGGGCGAATAGGTTTCGGTCACCCCGCCGCGCGACAGCACCCGATTTTCCTGCGGAATTCCGCCGATGTTCATGCAGCGAGGCGCGCTGGCAGTTTTCGTTCGAATGATGGCAATGCGGCCACTGGCGCGGGTCTGAGGAACGCGAGAGCCTGGAGGCGATTCAAGACGCAGACACTGTGAAGGAGAACGTGAAGCACATGGCCCGTCGGGTAGCAATCAACGGTTTCGGACGCATCGGTCGCGGCGTACTCCGCGCGATCGTGGAGCGGGGGAGCGACCTCGAGGTCGTCGCGATCAACGATCTCACCGACGCCGGAACACTCGCTCACCTGCTGGCGCGCGACTCGATCTACGGAGCGCTCGGGCAGCCGGTGTCCGTCGATGGAACCACGCTGGTCGTGGGTGATCGCCGCATCCATACATTCGACGAGAGCGACCCGACGAAGCTCCCGTGGGGGGAGCTCGGCGTGGAGGTCGTGCTCGAGGCCACGGGGCGTTTCACTCGCGCCGAGGATGCGAAGCAGCACATCACGGCGGGCGCGCAGCGGGTGCTCGTGAGCGCACCAGCGAAGGGCGCGGATCTCACGGTCGTGCTCGGGGTGAACGACGATCTGTACGATCCCGAACAGCACCGCATCGTCTCGAACGCCTCGTGCACCACGAACGCGCTTGCTCCGCTCGCGAAGGTGCTCGACGATCTCGCGGGTATCGAGTGGGGCTCGATGATGACGGTGCACGCCTATACGCAGGATCAGCGCCTGCAGGACGCGCCGCACCAGGATCTCCGCCGCGCCCGCGCTGCCGCCCTCAACGTCATCCCCACATCGACGGGCGCCGCGACCGCGATCGGTCTGGTGCTCCCGCAGCTAGACGGCAAGCTCGTCGGCGGCTCGCTCCGAGTGCCGGTGCCGGTCGGCTCGATCGTCGAACTGACCGCCATGGTGTCGCGAGAGGTGACGCGTGACGAGGTGCTCGCGGCCTACCGTGATGCGGCTGAGGGCCCGCTCGCCGGGGTCCTCGAGTATTCGGAAGAACCGCTCGTGTCATCCGACATCGTCGCGAACCCGCACTCGTCGATCTTCGACTCGGAGCTCACGTACGCCGAGGGCAAGCACGTCAAGGTGACGGCCTGGTACGACAACGAGTGGGGTTTCTCGCAGCGCGCGGCCGAGGCGCTCGAGCTCATGGCGGGCTGAGTCCGAAGGCACCGAGATCGACCCCCATTCGAGAGATCGACCGCCGCGCGAGCGCATTGGAGGTCGATCTCGGCGGTGGGGTCGATTTCGGTGCAGGCGCAGGCGCGCAGGGGCGAGGGCGGGGGCGCCGCGCGGCTAGCCGCGAGGGCGGCGGAGGCGCATGACGAGCAGCGCGATCCCTCGCCACCCGATGAAGCACACCCCGAGCAGGCCGGTCGCGACGAGGATGAAGGAGAACGCCGTGCCGGAGCCGGTGAGCGCGCGCAGGATCATGCCGATCGCGATGGTGCCGAGCCACACCGGGATGCCCGACTTCACGATCGCGAACGGGCGCCTCGGCACAAGGGCGACGATCCAGGCCACGGCGAGGCCGACGAGGAACGGCCAGGCGACCTCG
Source organism: Leucobacter sp. USHLN153 (assembly GCF_037145615.1). Classification (NCBI taxonomy): domain Bacteria; kingdom Bacillati; phylum Actinomycetota; class Actinomycetes; order Micrococcales; family Microbacteriaceae; genus Leucobacter; species Leucobacter sp. USHLN153. The sequence continues at coordinate 183,088 of NZ_JBBCXE010000001.1, read as the reverse complement.
AGCAGGCCCATTATGGTCGCGGAGCCGCTGTGCGTGATCCGCCCGCGCGTTGCAAAAATGAGCACAAACGCGATATCGAGCGCGGCCGCGATCACCACGGGAAGCGGCTGAATGCCTCGCTGCGCGGGCGGTGTTTCGGAGGAGCGGCTCGATCCGCCAGCTGCGTTCGTTCCGGAGTCGCCCGGGGCAACGGTGCTCATCGCGCATCTTCCTTTCGTGCAGTCTCGATGGTGCGGATCACCGCATCGTGCAGTGCCCCGTTCGTAGCGAGCGAGCTCCCGTTCCACGCGCTCTCCGCACCCGCGATGTCGGTGAAACGGCCGCCCGCCTCGCGCACGATGGGCACGAGCGCCGCGAGGTCGTACGGCTTCACATCGAACTCAGCGACGATGTCGACGAGGCCCTCGGCGAGCAGCATGTACGACCACATGTCGCCGTACGCCCGATCGCGCCACACCTCGCGGCTCAGCGCGATGAGCGGCTGGAGGTAGCCCGCGAGGTCCCACTGTTCGATGCTCTGGAAGCTCAGGGATGCGTGGGCAAGGTTATCGATCCCCGAGACGCGCAGGCGCCGTGGGCTCTCACCCTGCTGCTGGCCCCACGCGCCCGATCCGAGCTCGGCCCACCACCGGGCGCCGAACGCTGGCGCGGACACGACGCCCACCGCCGGCTCGCCCGCCACCTCGAGCGCGATCAGGGTGGCCCAGTTCGGCACGCCGCGCAGAAAATTCGAGGTGCCGTCGATCGGGTCGATGATCCAGCGGCGGTCGCCGCGCTCATCGCGCCCGGACTCCTCGCCGAAGAAACCGTCGTCCGGCCGCTCTTGCGCGATGTGCTGGCGGATCGCGCGCTCCACTGCCGTGTCAGCGTCGGTGACGAAGGTGCGGTCGGGCTTCGTGTCGATCGCAAGATCGGCCGCGCGGAAGCGGGGGAGCGAGATGCTGTCGGCGAGATCCGCGAGCTCCCAGGCCAGTTCGAGGTCTGCGGAAGCGGGGGGCTGCGCGACTGCGGGGGAATCGGTGTGGGGCATGATCGGCCCTCCGGAAACGAGGTGTGGATATACGAAAAGCCCGGTAAAAAATACCAGGCTTTTCGATTGGTGCGCCCTCACGGGCTCGAACCGTGGACCCGCTGATTAAGAGTCAGCTGCTCTACCAACTGAGCTAAAGGCGCGCATTCGCTGCTCATTCCGGGCTTTCGCCTCGCTGAGCAACGGATGAAACTCTAGCACGGGGAACGGGGCCGCTCAAATCGACCGCGTCGTCCCGCGCGCGTCGCTACCGGCTCTTGCGCCGACGCTTGCGCTTGCGGTCGGTGCCGTGCTCCAGTTCGTACTCGCGATCCTGCTCCTGCATCGCAACGGTGGCGACCGAGAGCGCGAGGCTGACGAGCCAGCTCCCCCAAACGAGATAGCGGCGCCAGTCCTTCCGCATGGACTGGGTGCGCTTCGCCGTGCTCATAGCGCCGAACGCGGATCCGATGACCCCCGGGTTCGTGACGTACTTACCGATCGACACAGTTCCTCCCTCGGTTCGTTGCGGTGACGCTGTCAGCCTAGCCGGGCGGTCACCCGCGGGGAGGGGGTTGCGGTAGCCTGGGCCTATGACCCTGCGCGTGCGGGGCAGTCAGACCGAGCGGCCTCAGCGGAGGTCGACGAGCCGAGAAGGAGAAGCCAGCATGGCGAAGCAGGAGAACGCCGCACTGTTCGAGGAAAGCTCGCAGGGTGCGGTCAGCGCAGTCACCGCGATCGTGTTCATCCTCTCGGTGGTACTGGCCTTCGGTGGGCTCGTCGTGATGAGCTACGGCCTGCAGCCTTCGCTGGGCGCCGGCGAGGCGTGGGTCTTCGCGGGTGGCCTCGCGGCGACCATTCTCGGGTTCGCGGTGCCGTTCACGGTGCTGCCGGCGATCGGGAAGTAACCCCCGCAATAAGCGCAGCGGGGTCGGGGGAGCATGCTTCTTCGGCCCCGCTTCTGCATTTCCGGCGGTTCGTCCGGAGAATCCTCGGCCGCGCATCCGTGTCGGAGGCTGCCCCTAGAATGGGCCCATGGCAGAGAAGGACATGAAGCCGCGCAGTCGCGACGTCACGGATGGAATCGAGAAGGCCGCGGCCCGAGGCATGCTTCGCGCCGTGGGGATGGGTGATGAGGACTGGGATAAGCCCCAGATCGGTATCGCGAGCTCGTGGAACGAGATCACTCCCTGCAACCTGAGCCTCGACCGGCTCGCCCAGGGCGCCAAAGAGGGCGTGCACTCGGGCGGCGGTTACCCGCTGCAGTTCGGCACGATCTCCGTCTCCGACGGCATCTCGATGGGCCACGAAGGCATGCACTTCTCGCTCGTCTCACGCGAGGTCATCGCCGACTCCGTAGAGACCGTGATGATGGCGGAGCGCCTCGACGGCTCCGTGCTGCTCGCGGGCTGCGATAAGTCGCTCCCCGGCATGCTGATGGCCGCCGCTCGCCTCGACCTCGCCTCCGTCTTCCTCTACGCGGGGTCGATCGCCCCGGGCTGGGTGAAGCTCACCGACGGCACCGAGAAGGAAGTCACGATCATCGACGCCTTCGAGGCGGTCGGCGCCTGCAAGGCCGGCACGATGAGCGAGGAAGACCTGAAGCGCATCGAGTGCGCGATCGCCCCGGGCGAGGGTGCATGCGGTGGCATGTACACCGCGAACACGATGGCGTCGATCGCCGAGGCGCTCGGCATGAGCCTCCCGGGCTCCGCCGCCCCGCCCAGCGCCGACCGCCGCCGCGACTACTTCGCGCACCGCTCGGGCGAGGCCGTGGTGAACATGCTCCGCCTCGGCATCACCGCGCGCGACATCCTCACGAAGCCGGCCTTCGAGAACGCGATCACGCTGCTCATGGCGTACGGCGGATCGACGAACGCCGTGCTGCACCTTCTCGCCATCGCGCGCGAGGCCGAGGTCGACCTGACCCTGGAAGACTTCAACCGCATCGGCGCGCGCGTGCCGCACCTCGCCGACATGAAGCCGTTCGGCAAGTACGTTATGGCCGACATCGACCGTCATGGTGGCGTGCCGGTCGTGCTCAAGGCGCTGCTCGACGCGGGCCTGCTCAACGGCGATGTGATGACGGTGACCGGCAAGACGATGGCCGAGAACCTCGCCGAGCTGAACCCGGACCCCATCGACGGCGAGGTGATCCACCAGCTCGACGACCCGATCCACGCGACGGGCGGCCTGACGATCCTGAACGGCTCGCTCGCGCCCGAGGGTGCGGTCGTCAAGACCGCCGGCTTCGATGCCGAGCTCTTCGAGGGCCCGGCGCGAGTTTTCGACCGGGAGCGCGCGGCCATGGACGCCCTCACGGAGGGGCGCATCGGCAAGGGCGACATCGTGGTGATCCGCTACGAGGGCCCGAAGGGCGGGCCGGGCATGCGCGAGATGCTCGCGATCACCGCAGCCATCAAGGGCGCGGGGCTCGGCAAAGATGTACTACTATTGACGGACGGGCGATTCTCAGGCGGCACAACCGGCCTGTGCATCGGCCATATTGCGCCAGAGGCGACGGACGGTGGTCCGATCTCCCTGGTTCGCGACGGTGACCTGATTCGGGTCGATATCGCCGCACGAACGCTCGATCTGCTGGTAGACCCCGCCGAGCTTGAGGCCCGCCGAGCAAACTGGGCCCCGCTTCCTCCGCGGTACACGCGCGGCGTTCTCGCCAAGTACGCGAAACTCGTCAAGTCGGCCTCACACGGCGCCGTCACCGGCTGATCCCGGCCGCTCGCGGCCATCGGGCGTCGGGCTCGAGTGTGCTGCGCACCGCGATATCACCTCCGATCACGAAAGCTGGACATGAACTCGGAATCGAGTGCACTCCCATCTCCCACCGCTGCGTTGCGCGGCGAACGGATGAGCGGCGCGCAGGCCGTCGTCCGCAGTCTTGAGGCCCTCGGGGTCAGAGACGTATTCGGGCTTCCCGGCGGAGCCGTGCTCCCGCTCTACGACGCCCTCATGGATGCCGAAAAGCTCCGCCACGTGCTCGTGCGGCACGAGCAGGGCGGTGGTCACGCAGCTGAGGGCTTCGCGAGCGCGAGCAATCAGGTCGGCGTGTGCATCGCGACGTCGGGGCCGGGCGCGACGAACCTCGTCACCGCGATCGCCGACGCCTACATGGATTCCGTGCCGCTTCTCGCGATCACGGGCCAGGTGTTCTCGCACCTGATGGGCACCGACGCGTTCCAGGAGGCCGACATCGTCGGCATCACCATGCCGATCACGAAGCACTCGATTCTCGTGAAGCGGCCGGAGGACGTGCCGGGCGCGATTGCGGCGGCCTATCACCTCGCCTCCACCGGTCGGCCCGGCCCGGTGCTCGTGGACATCACGAAGGACGCGCAGGAGGGCAAGCTGGACTTCGTCTGGGACCCGCGCGTCGAGCTGGCGGGCTACCGCCCGATCACGAAGGCGAACAGCAAGCAGATCCAGGCTGCGGCAGACCTCATCGCCGACGCGAAGCGCCCCGTGTTCTACGTGGGCGGCGGCGTGGTGCGCGCGGGCGCGGCCGAGGAGCTGAAGCAGCTCGTCGAGCTCGTCGGCGCGCCGGTCGTGACGACGCTCATGGCGCGCGGCGTGTTCCCCGACTCGCACCCGCAGCACCTCGGCATGCCCGGCATGCACGGCACGGTGCCCGCGGTGCTCGCGCTGCAGGAGGCCGACCTGCTCATCACGCTGGGTGCGCGCTTCGACGATCGCGTCACGGGCAAGGCGGCGCTCTTCGCCCCTGATGCGAAGGTGATCCACGCGGACATCGATCCCGCCGAAATCGGCAAGATCCGTGCGGCCGACGTGCCGATCGTGGGCGACGCGGCCGAGGTGATCTCCGATCTCTTCGCCGCGATGTCGACGGCGCAGGTGAGCCGCGAGTGCGCCAATATCAGCGCGTGGTGGGAGCGCCTCCGCGGGCTGCAGGAGAAGTTCCCCCTCGGCTACCAGGAGACGAGCGACGGCCTGCTCTCGCCGCAGCACGTCATCCAGCGCATCGGCGAACTGACCGGCCCCGAGGGCGTCTACGCCGCGGGCGTGGGCCAGCACCAGATGTGGGCGGCGCAGTTCATCTCGTACGAGCGACCGGGGGCGTGGCTGAACTCCGGCGGCGCCGGCACGATGGGCTACTCCGTCCCCGCGGCGATGGGTGCGAAGGTCGCCGAACCCGACCGCGTCGTGTGGGCGATCGACGGCGACGGGTGCTTCCAGATGACGAATCAGGAGCTCGCGACCTGCGTCGTGAACAACATCCCGATCAAGGTCGCCGTCATCAATAACTCGTCGCTCGGCATGGTGCGACAGTGGCAGACCCTGATCTACGACGGCCGTTACTCGAACACCGAACTCAACACGGGTCATGGCTCGCAGCGCGTGCCCGACTTCGTGAAGCTCGGCGAAGCGTACGGATGCCTCGCGATCCGCGTGGAGCGCGAGGACCAGGTCGACGACGCGATCAAGCTCGCGCTCGAAACCAACGACCGCCCGGTGGTCATCGACTTCGTTGTGAGCGCCGATGCGATGGTCTGGCCGATGGTGCGCCAGGGCACGTCCAACAGCGATATCCAGTACGCACTGGAGCACGCCCCCGAATGGGAGGGAGAGTAACCATGAGCCGTCACGTTCTCAGCCTCCTCGTCGAGGACAAGCCGGGCCTGCTGACTCGCGTCGCCGGTCTGTTCGCCCGCCGCGGGTTCAACATCGAATCGCTCGCGGTCGGCCCGACCGAGATGCGCGGTCTCTCGCGCATCACCGTCGTCGTCGACCAGGACGACATTCTGCTCGAGCAGGTGACGAAGCAGCTCAACAAGCTCGTCAACGTCATCAAGATCGTCGAGCTCGAGACGAGCGGCTCGGTGCAGCGCGAGCACATGCTCATCAAGGTGCGCGCCGATAACCAGACGCGATCCCACGTGCTCGAGGCAGTGACCCTGTTCCGTGCGCGGGTCGTCGACGTCGTACCCGAGGCACTCACGATCGAGGTCACGGGCGACACGGGCAAAATCGAGGCCTTCCTCAAGGTGCTCGAGCCCTACGGCATCAAGGAGATCGCGCAGTCCGGCCTCATCGCGATGGGCCGCGGCTCGAAGTCGATCACCGAGCGCGTCTTCAAGAATTAACCAGCACCACCACAACGAAGGAGAATCCCAAGTGGCAGAGATGTACTACGACGCCGACGCCGATCTGTCGATCATTCAGGGGAAGAAGGTAGCCGTCGTCGGCTACGGTTCGCAGGGCCACGCCCACGCGAAGAACCTGCGCGATTCCGGCGTCGAGGTCGTCATTGCCCTCAAGGAGGGCTCGAAGTCCCGGGCGAAGGCCGAGGAGGCCGGCTTCGAGGTGAAGAACGTCGCGGACGCGACCGCTTGGGCCGACCTGATCATGATCCTCGCGCCGGATCAGCACCAGCGCACGATCTACACTGAGTCGATCAAGGATCAGCTCACCGAGGGCAAGACGCTCGCCTTCGCCCACGGCTTCAACATCCGCTTCGGCTACATCGAGGCGCCCGCCGGCGTCGACGTGATCCTCGTCGCTCCGAAGGCTCCGGGCCACACCGTGCGCCGCGAGTTCGAGGCCGGGCGAGGCATCCCCGACATCATCGCAGTCGAGGTCGACGCGTCGGGCTCCGCGTGGGACACGGCGAAGTCTTACGCGAAGGCGATCGGCGGGACCCGTGCGGGCGTCATCAAGACGACCTTCACCGAGGAGACCGAGACCGACCTCTTCGGCGAGCAGTCGGTGCTCTGCGGTGGCACCAGCCACCTCGTGCAGTACGGCTTCGAGGTGCTGACCGAGGCCGGCTACCAGCCGGAGATCGCCTACTTCGAGGTGCTCCACGAGCTGAAGCTCATCGTCGACCTGATGTGGGAGGGCGGCATCGCCAAGCAGCGCTGGTCGATCTCTGACACCGCCGAGTTCGGTGACTACGTCTCCGGCCCCCGCGTGATCGGGCCCGAGGTCAAGGAGCGCATGCAGGAGGTGCTCGCAGACATCCAGTCGGGAGCCTTCGCGAAGCGCTTCATCGACGACCAGGACAACGGCGCCAAGGAGTTCCAGGAGCTCCGCAAGAAGGAGGAGTCGCACCCGATCGAAACGACCGGTCGCGAACTCCGCAAGCTCTTCGCATGGCAGGCCCAGGACGAGGATTACGTCGAGGGCAGCGCCGCTCGCTAATTCACGTGGTAACAGAACGCCCGTCGGGAATTTCCCCGGCGGGCGTTCTGCGTTGCGGGCGTCGTGCGCCGCTGTCGGTCGTTCACGCACCCGCACGCTTCGTGTGCGGCGTCGCGGGGGCTGTCCACGGGTCCTCCGGCCACGGATGCTTCGGGTAGCGCCCGCGCATCTCCTTCCGCACCTGCTGGTAGGGGCCATTCCAGAACGACTCGAGGTCGGCGGTGACCGCGAGCGGCTTCCGCGCGGGGGACAGGAGGTGGAAGAGCACGCTCACGCGCCCGTCGACGAGCCGAGGCGACTGGGCGAGCCCGAACACCTCCTGCAGCTTGACGGCGACGAGGGGCGGATCGGCGGCGCCGACCTCGGGGTAGACGATCTGGGCGGTCCCGCCTGACGGCACCGCGAGCCGCTCGGGCGCGAGCTCGTCGAGGCGCGCGGCCTCGGGCCAGGGGAGGAGGCGCCGGAGCGCGGACGCGATGTCGAGGCCACCGAAGTGGGCTTTCGGCCCGAGGCGCTCGAGGTCCGCCCCGAGCCAGTCGTCGAGCGTGGCGAGGAGCGTGACGTCGTCGACCGCGGGCCAGGGCGTGCCGAGCACACCGTGCAGCAGGCCGAGCCTGCGACGGAGCGCGATCGCGCGGTCATTCCACTGCAGGGCATCGAGGCCGCGTTCCCGCACCGAGCTCGCTATCGCCTTGCGGGTGTCGTCGCTTCGCGCAGCGACCGGGGTCGAGGCGAGCAGGATCGCGCCCAGGCGCCGCTCTTCTCGGACTCGGACGCGGCCATCCACGAGTTGTGCCTCGCGCGTTTCGGTGATCAGCGTCTCGCCGATCCGCAGTGCGTCGCCCTCTGCGAGCGGCGCTGCGAGCCGAATGACCGCGCCCGTGCCGTCGGCGACTCGCCCCTCGGCTCGCTGCACCTCGCGGATGGCGATCCATTCGGAGCCGAGGAGCTGGCTGCCCTCGGGGAGCGCCGCGCGCGTGCCGCTCGCGAGGAGGTAGGCGCGACCGCTGGTGCGGCGGGCGATCCACTCCGGCCGCGCGAGCGCGAGGATGACCCCGGCCGAAGCTGATCCGCGCGCGCGGCCGATTCCGGGTGTCCCGCTTCCCTTGGCCGCTGCGCTTCCACCCGTCGCGGCTTCGACGCCCTCCTCGCGCGCGACCCGGCGGAGGCGCTCGACCTCTCGCCGCCAGCGATCCGAGCCCGGCGCCCGTCCGTTCCGCAACTCTCGGAGCAGCACGGTGAGGTCCCCACCTGCCTCGCGGTGCTCGCCCGACGCGGCCGCGACGATCTCGGCGCCGGCGCGAGCGTCGCCGAACTCCGCGGCGCCGGCGAGCAGCGCGCGGGCCTCACGCGGGCCCACGGGAAGCTGCGCGATCCGAGCCCCCGCCCGTGTGATTCTGCCCGTGCTGTCGACGAGTTCGAGCGCCCGCAGCACGCTCTCGGCCTCCTCGATCGCTGCCCGCGGCGGCGGCGTGGGAAGCGCGAGCCCCGCGCCGCGCGGCGTGCCCCATGCGGCAAGCAGCAGCGCCGCGTCGGTGAGATCGGCGGCGCCGATCTCGGGCGGCGCGTGCGCCGGCATTCGCGCGAAGTCGGCCTCGGAATAGAGGCGGATCGCGCGCCCCGCGCCCAGGCGCGCGGCGCGGCCGGCGCGCTGCTCGGCGCTCGCGCGCGACGTGCTCACCGTGACGAGGCCGCTCATGCTGCGTGCTTGATCGCGCCGCACCTCACGGGAGAGCCCCGCGTCGATCACGAGGTGCACGCCGGGCACCGTAAGGGAGCTCTCGGCGAGCGCGGTGCTGACCACGATCCGCGGCGCATCGCCCGGAGCGCGGCCCCGTACGGCCCGATCCTGCTCGCGCGCAGGGAGGCGCCCATGCAGTGGCAGCACCTCGACCGAGCCCTGCGCGGGTGAACCGCGGTCGATACTCGCGCGCAGCAGACGCACGGTCTCGTCGACCTCCCGGGCGCCGGGAACGAACACGAGCGCGTCGCAGCCTGCCCGCCGCTGCGAGGCGAGGGCCGTGTCGGCGACGTGAGCGAGATACGCACGGCTCACTCCGCGGTCGTCGAGGCGCGGGCCGGCCGCGGGCGTGTACTCGATCGTCAGCGGGTGCAACGCCGAGGGGACCGCGACGACCGGTGCCGCGACACCGGAAGCGCCGACCACGGCAGTGCCGCCAGCGCCCCCACCCAGCAGCTCCGCGAAACGCTCCGCCTGCACCGTCGCCGACATCGCGATAACGATGAGGTCCTCCCGGAGCGCGCGCACCTCCGCGAGGATGCCGAGGAGAAGGTCGCCCTCCACCGAGCGCTCGTGCACCTCGTCGAGGATCACTGCGCCTACGCCGCTCAGCTCGGGGTCGCGGAGGAGCCGCCGTATCAGCACGCCCGGCGTCAGCACCTCGATGCGCGTGGCGCCGCTGACGTGTCGTTCGCCGCGCACGGTGAACCCGACCGGGCCACCGACACTGCTGCGGTCGAGCTCCGCGATCCGCCCCGCTGCCGCTCGGACTGCGACGCGTCGCGGCTGGGTCACGAGGACCCGGGGTGCGGCGGATCCGCCACCCGCTTCTGTGCCAGCACCCTCCAGCAGGAGGTTCGCGACGAGCGGCGGAACGAGCGTCGTCTTACCGGTGCCGGGCGGTGCGGTGATCACGGCGGCACCCGTGAGCGCGGCGCGCTCGATCTGCTCGCGGGCGGCCGCGACGGGCAAACTCTCGCCGATGCGATCAAGGTCGAAGCGGTGCACCACTCAAGACTAGGGCGCGGCTGTCAAGGCCGCGCGGCGGGCGCGGCGGCGGTGATAGCGTCGGCCGCGCTGGATCAATCCGAACCTGACGAGGGGGAGACGCATGGAGCACGAATCGGGGAACGCCGCGGGCGAGCACACCGAGCAGGTCGAGTCGCAGGGCACGGAGACGGTCGAGACGGTCGCGACCATCATGGTCGAGGTGCGCGATACGGCCGGGGCCGGCGCCTCGCGCGGTGAGGTCGAGGAGATGTTGCGCGAGCGACTGAAGCGGGCCGGTGTCGAGCTACCCGAGTCGGAGATCGCCGGGCTCATGGAGCAGCTCGTCGAGGGCGACGAGCCGGCCGAGGGGTAGTCCCCGGGGACTGAAACCGTTCGCGACCCGTGCTCACATGAACGCGTCCGCGGTGTCGAACGCGGTGTCGAGCGTGCTCCCGGCGCTCTTCAAGAGAGCGGACGATACGCTGGCAGGATGAAACAGAAGCCGGGCCGCGCGTCGCGAGCATCTCGGTCCGACGAGCCGCGCGAGAGCGCGATCGCGAGCGGGTGGAGGGTCGAGGGATCGGCGGATCCCGCCGCGAGTGACGCCGCTGCCGTCGATCCCACCCTCGTGTCAGATGCTCCCGCGGTTGCCGCGGACGCAGCCGACGGAATCGTCGATGGTACTGGCCGCGAGGCGGATGAAACCACCGACGACGCCGCGACCGATCCGGCGGTCGAGCGTCAGCAGCTGTCGAACGGCGCGCTCGTCGCACTTGGCGTGTTCGGCGGACTCTACCTGCTCTACACCTGGGGCTGGTTCATCGTCGCGCAGGCGTACTCCTCCGTGAACTCAGTGACCGCCGCGGGCAGCGGCGCGATCGGCGGCGTGCTCCAGCAGATCATCTTCTGGGCGGCGCCGCTGGCCGCTCCGCTGTGGTTCTTCACAGCGCTCGCGTTCAGCAAGGGCGGCCGCACGAAGCGCTTGACGATCCTGCTCGCGGTGGGAGCGATCCTGCTCGTTCCGCTCCCCATGCTGATCGCGAGAGGAGCCTGAGCGATGGCGAAACGAATTCTCGCGTGGGCCGCGGGCCTGATTCTGGTGCTGCTGTACCTCTACGCCGTGGTCGCGGGCATCGGCAACTTCGTGGGCGTTGTCGGTCTGAGCGAGGCGCTCAGCACCGGCCTGAGCGCGTCGGGGCGCGTCTGGTTGATCGTGGGCGTCGCGATGCCGGCGGTCGTGCTGGTCGCCGCGCTGCTGTTCGGCCGGCGCCGCTCCGCGGGGGTGCGGATCCTGCTGCTCGCGGCCGGGGTCGCCCTCGTTGCGGCGTGGCAGATCGACCTCATGCACGTGATTCCCGAGTCGTCATATTTCGCATAGGAACGGCGCGGTGCCCGAGCGTCGGTAGACTGGTGCTCTGCGCCACCCGCGCGCAGTTTCCTCGCCACTGATCCGAAGGAACCGCTTGATGTCTGCGCCGGTCGTGCTGATCGCTGAACAACTTTCGCCCGCAACCATCGCCGCTCTCGGCCCCGACTTCGAGGTGGTGAACGTCGACGGCACCGACCGTGACGCGCTCCGCTCGGCGCTCGCCACCGCAGACGCGGTGCTCGTGCGCTCGGCGACCCAGATCGACGCCGAAGCGCTCTCATGGGCGCCGCAGCTGAAGGTCATCGCCCGCGCGGGCGTGGGCCTCGACAACGTCGACATCAAGGCCGCGACCCAGGCCGGCGTGATGGTCGTCAATGCGCCGACCTCGAACATCATCAGCGCGGCGGAGCTCACCGTCGCGCACATCCTGGGCCTCGCGCGCCATCTGCCGCGTGCCCACGCGTCGCTCTCGGCGGGGGAGTGGAAGCGCTCCTCCTTCACCGGCATCGAACTGTACGAGAAGACGGTCGGCATCATCGGCCTCGGTCGCATCGGTGCGCTGATCGCCGAGCGCCTGCGCGGCTTCGGCGTCGAGCTCATCGCGTACGACCCCTACGTGACGCCGGCCCGCGCGCAGCAGCTCGGTGTGCAGCTCGTGACGCTCGAGGAGCTCATCAGCCGCGTCGACTTCCTCACTATCCACATGCCACGCACGCCCGAGACGCTCGGCATGATCGGCGCGGAGCAGCTTCGCGCGATGAAGCCGACCGCCTACGTCGTGAACGTGGCTCGCGGTGGCCTGATCGACGAGGAGGCCCTTGCAGAGGCGCTGCAGAACGGCGAGATCGCGGGCGCGGCACTCGATGTGTTCATGAGCGAGCCGCCGGCCGACACCCGGCTGACGGGTCTCCCGAACGTGAACGTCACCCCGCACCTCGGCGCTTCGACCGATGAGGCGCAGGAGAAAGCCGGCGTTTCCGTCGCGAAGTCGGTGCGCCTCGCCCTCGCGGGCGACCTGGTGCCGGACGCCGTGAACGTCGCGGGCGGCGCGATCGACGAGTACGTGCGGCCGGGGCTTCCGCTCACCGAGAAGCTCGGACAGGTCTTCGCGGGCCTCGCGGGCGGCGCCATCGCCTCGCTCGACATCGAGGTGCACGGCGAGCTCGCCGAGCACAAGGTTGAGGCGCTGCGCCTCGCCGCGCTCAAGGGCGTGTTCTCGAAGATCGTCAGCGAGCCGGTCTCGTACGTGAACGCTCCGCTCCTCGCCGAGCAGCGCGACATCGAGGTGCGCTTCAGCGTCGATTCGGTCTCCGAGAGCTACCGCAACGTCATCACACTGCGCGGCGCGCTCTCCGACGGGTCCCAGATCTCGGTCTCGGGCACGCTGACGGGCCCGAAGCAGATCGAGAAGATCGTCGAGATCAACGGCTACGAGGTCGAGCTCCCGATCCCTGAGCACCTCATCGTCTTCAGCTACGTCGACCGCCCGGGTATCGTCGCGACGTTCGGCGGCGTGCTCGGCGACGCGGGCGTGAACATCGCGGGGTTGCAGATCGCGCGCGACGAGAAGCAGGGCACGGCGCTGTCGGTGCTCTCTGTCGATTCGCCGGTCGCGGACACGGTGATCAACTCGCTGCGCGAGGCGATCGGGGCGGATCAGCTGCACACGATCGACATCGACGCGCTCTGAGCGGCGACGCGCTCTAAGCGCGGGGCACGGCGCCCCTGGGCTCGGCGCTCCGCCGGTGCTCGACGCCCAACGGCGCGCCCGTATGAGAACGGCCCCTCCTCGGAGGGGTCGTTCTCGTTTTCGAGCCTTGCGGCGCTCGGCGCGACGAGCGGGGACCGCTCGTCGGATCCTGCGCCTTACTCAGTGCAATGTCGGGGGCGAATGCTACTCTGAGTGAGCGGGTGCATGCCCGTGACAATGAAGAACCGAGCACGTCGGCAGGCGGGCTGGTCTTCGGTGGTGGATCCCTCTGGCCCGTGTCGGCGCAGGGTGGTCGTCTACTGAACATCAGCTCCCGCGGTCGCCGCAGCACTGGCTCGTCTCACCCCGGGACTGTCGGCCGCGTGCTCTCGTCAGTAAGGAGAGCCCGTGGAGGGTCCTGAAATCAAGTTCGCCGAGGCCGTTCTCGACAACGGCAAGTTCGGTAAGCGCACCATCCGTTTCGAGGCCGGTCGCCTCGCGCAGCAGGCGCAGGGCGCCGTCGCTGCGTACCTCGACGAGGAGACCATGCTCCTCTCGGCGACCAGCGCGTCGAAGCACCCGAAGGATCACTTCGACTTCTTCCCGCTCACGGTCGACGTCGAAGAGCGCTCGTACGCTGCGGGCAAGATCCCCGGCTCGTTCTTCCGCCGCGAGGGGCGCCCCTCGACGGAGGCGATCCTCGTCTGCCGTCTGATCGACCGTCCGCTGCGTCCGTCGTTCGTCGACGGCCTGCGTAACGAGGTCCAGATCGTCGTCACCGTGCTGTCGATCGCACCGGGCGAGTTCTACGACGCGCTCGCGATCAACGCCGCATCGATGTCGACCCAGATTTCGGGTCTGCCGTTCTCCGGCCCGATCGCCGGCGTGCGTCTCGCGCTCATCGGCGACCAGTGGGTCGCGTTCCCGAATGAGGAGCAGCTCAAAGACGCCGTCTTCGATCTGATGGTCGCCGGCCGCGTGGTCACCAAGGCCGACGGTTCCGAAGACGTCGCGATCATGATGGTCGAGGCCGAGGCCACCGAGGGTTCGTGGAACCTCATCAAGGCCGGCGCGACGAAGCCCGACGAGGCTGTCGTCGCGCAGGGCCTCGAGGCGGCGAAGCCGTTCCTCACGCAGCTCGTGAAAGCGCAGGAGGCGCTCGCAGCGCAGTCGGCGAAGGAGGTGCAGGAGTACCCCGTGTTCCTGCCCTACACCGACGAGACCTACGCCGCTGTCGCCGAGCTCGCCGAGAGCGAGCTCTCGAGCATTTACCAGATCGCCGACAAGCAGGAGCGCCAGGACGCCGACGACGCGCTGAAGTCGCGCGTCAAGGAGGCCATCGCGGCGAAGGTCGCGGCTGGCGAGCTGCCGGCTGAGGCCGAGGGCCAGGTCTCGGGTGCGTACAAGTCGGTCACGAAGAAGATCGTGCGCGGCCGCATCCTCAGCGAGGGCGCCCGCATCGACGGCCGTGGTCTGCGCGACATCCGTGCGCTCGACGCCGAGGTCCAGGTGATCCCGCGCGTGCACGGTTCGGCGATCTTCCAGCGCGGAGAGACCCAGATCCTGGGCGTGTCCACGCTGAACATGCTGAAGATGGAGCAGCAGATCGATTCGCTGTCGCCCACGACATCGAAGCGCTACATGCACCACTACAACTTCCCGCCGTACTCGACCGGTGAGACCGGCCGCGTGGGCAGCCCGAAGCGCCGAGAGATCGGCCACGGCTTCCTCGCCGAGCGTGCGCTCGTGCCGGTGCTTCCGGCGCGAGAGGAGTTCCCGTACGCGATCCGCCAGGTGTCCGAGGCTCTCGGTTCCAACGGCTCCACCTCGATGGGCTCGGTGTGCGCCTCGACGCTGTCGCTGCTCAACGCGGGCGTGCCGCTGCGCGCTCCCGTCGCGGGCATCGCGATGGGCCTCGTGTCCGACGAGGTTGACGGCGAGACGCGCTACGCGACCCTCACCGACATCCTGGGCGCCGAGGACGCGCTCGGCGATATGGACTTCAAGGTCGCCGGTACCTCGGAGTTCGTGACCGCGCTGCAGCTCGACACCAAGCTCGATGGCATCCCCTCGGATGTGCTCGCGGGCGCGCTGTCGCAGGCGAAGGAGGCTCGCACCACGATCCTCGACGTGCTGTCGCAGGCGATCGACACGCCGGACGAGATGGCGCCGACCGCGCCTCGCGTCATCAGCGTGCAGATCCCGGTCGACAAGATCGGCGAGCTGATCGGGCCCAAGGGCAAGACGATCAACGGCATCCAGGACGAGACCGGCGCCGACATCTCGATCGACGACGACGGCACCGTGTACATCGGTGCGGTCGACGGCCCCTCGGCCGAGGCCGCTCGCGCGCAGGTCAACGCGATCGCGAACCCGCAGAACCCCGAGGTGGGCGAGCAGTACCTGGGCACGGTCGTGAAGAACGCCGCGTTCGGTGCATTCGTCTCGCTGCTCCCGGGTAAGGACGGCCTGCTGCACATCTCCGAGGTGCGCAAGCTCGCCGGCGGCAAGCGCATCGAGAGCGTCGACGACGTGCTGTCGATCGGTCAGAAGATCCTCGTGAAGATTACGAAGGTCGACGATCGCGGCAAGCTCTCGCTCGAGCCCGTGATCGAGGAGCAGGCGGGCGAGGCTGAGGCCGCAGCTCCCGCCGACGCGGAGTAATCCTCCCGTCCCACTCCAGCGCCCGTCGCCCCGCATCTGCGGGTCGGCGGGCGCTGTTGCGTGCGCGCGCCTGGGAGCCGCCCCACCCCCTGCGATCCGGGTAACTTGCGACGCGTGTCGCTCGCGGCGGAGGCGCGACACGCGTCGCAACTTACCCCGTTCGCACGTGGGCAGCGCGCAGCCGCCAGGCCCTAGGCTGGAGCGTATGCTCGAACCCATTCAGCTGCCCCTCGACCAAGCCGAACTCACGGCCGACATGAGCGGCGGCCTCGTACGCCGTACCGTGCACCCGAGCGGGCTCCGCGTGCTCACGGAGCGAATGCCCGGCTCCCGCAGCGCGTCGATCGGTTTCTGGGTGGGCGTGGGCTCGCGAGACGAGCAGGCCGAGCGCGGGGACGCGCCGGGAAGCCTCGGGTCGACGCACTTCCTCGAGCACCTCCTCTTCAAGGGCACCCCGACGCGCGACGCGTTCACTATCGCGACGGAGTTCGATCGCATCGGCGCCGAGCACAACGCGCTGACCGCCAAGGAGTACACCTGCTACTACGCGAAGGTGCGCGACGCCGACCTCGACATCGCCGTGACGATGCTCTCCGATATGGTGGCGAACTCGGTGATCGACCCGGGCGAGTTCGAGACCGAGCGCGGCGTGATCCTCGAGGAGCTCGCGATGGCGGCCGACGATCTCGCCGACGTCGCGAACGAGCGCTTCTTCGAGGCGGTGCTCGGCGAGCAGCACCCGCTCGGGCGTCCGATCGGCGGCTGGCCCGAAACGATCCGCGAGGCCCGACGCGACGATGTGGATCGCCACTACCGCGACCGCTACGACCCCTCGACGCTCGTCGTCACGGCGGCGGGCGCGGTGGATCACGATCGCCTGGTCGAGCAGATCGTCAAGGCGCTGAACGCGTCTCCGGAGGAGCGCTGGCACACGGATCGTTCCGGCACGCCCGTTCGTCGCGCGCAGGCGGCGAGTGCGTCCGAAGGCGCGGCGGCGTCTGCGGGTTCGGCCGGCTCCGCCCAGGCAGAGATCGCGGGCACGGCACGCTCCGGCGATCCGCAGCTGCACGTCACCGAGCGTCCCTCGGAGCAGCTCAATCTCATGATCGGTACGCCCGGCTTCAGCGCGAACGATCCGCGCCGTTTCGCGTTCGGCATCATGAACTCGGTGCTCGGCGGCGGCATGTCGAGCCGGCTCTTCCAGGAGATCCGGGAGAAGCGCGGCCTCGCCTACACGGCCTACTCGTTCGGCGCGAGCTACTCGGACGCGGGGCTCTTCGCGATGTACGCGGGCTGCGCGCCCGAGAAAGCGGCGGAGGTCATCGAGCTCAGCAAGCTGGAGCTCGCACGCCTGGCCGACGATGCCATCGGCTCGGACGAGCACGAGCGCGCGCTCGGCCAGATCGCGGGTTCGACGGCGCTCGCGCTCGAGGACTCGGACACGCGCATGAGCCGCCTCGCCCGCGCCGAGCTCGGCAGCGGCGAACTCTACGACCTCGACACCTCGCTCGAGCGGTTCTCCGCGGTCACGGCGGAGGACATCCGCGAGGTGGCATCGCTCTTGGCCGCGCGCCCGCTCACGGTGGTGGCGGTGGGCGACGCCTCGCGATCCGCCCTCGCCGCGCGAGTCTGAAGCCGCGTCGCCGGTAGCCTAAACGTATGACGCATCGTGTAGCCGTTTCTGGTTCGACGGGTCGCCTGGGGCGGCTGGTCTGCGAGGTCGTGGAGGCGCATCCGCGGTTCGAACTGTCCGCGCGCCTCCGCAGCACCTCGCTCCCCGAGGAGGGCGCTGACGCCGACGTGCTGATCGACGTCAGCCGCCCCGACGCGTCGCCCGAGATCGTCGAGCGCGCGATTCTGCGCGGTCAGCAGGTGATCGTGGGAACCAGCGGCTGGTCCGCAGACCGGCTCGGGGAGCTCGAGCAGCGGCTCGCCGACGCACCTGACCGCGGGGTGATCGTTGTCCCGAACTTCTCTCTGGGCTCCGTGCTCGGCACGGCGCTCGCTCGCATCGCGGCGCCCTACTTCGACGCGGTCGAGGTGATCGAGGCGCATCACCCGGCAAAGGTCGATTCGCCGAGCGGCACCGCCGTGCGCACGGCCGAGCTGATGGCGGAGGCACGGGCCGGGCGCCCGGTCGACGCGCCCTTCGCCGAGCAGCCGGCGCGAGGGGAGCTCATCGCGGGAATCCCGGTGCACAGCCTGCGCCTCGCCGGCGTCGTCGCGAAGCAGGAGGTGCGCTTCGGCGGCCCGGGCGAGGTGCTGACGGTGACGCACGACACGCACTCGAATGAGGCATACCGAGCTGGCGTTCAAGCCGCGCTCGATGCGATCGTCGAGGCACGCGGACTCACGGTCGGTCTCGATGCGCTGCTTGGGATCGGCACGGCGCCCACCTCTCCCGCGGCGTCGGGCAGCGCAGCGTGAGCCCGCGCACCCGCGCCATTCTCGGCGTCACCATCATGAGCGCCGTGCTGGTGCTCTACTTCGTGCTGGCAGGCATTCGCGCCGTCGCGCTGCTGAGCTCGGGCGAAGCGGTCGCGATCGTCATGGGCGTCGCGATGCTCGTGCTGCCGATCATCGGTTTCTGGGCGCTGGTGCGCGAGCTCCTGTTCGGGAGTCGCGCGACGCAGCTGGCGGATCGCCTGGAGTCGGAGGGGCAGCTCCCCGATGAGCCCGTGGCGACGCACCCTTCCGGGCGGCCGGATCGGGCGGACGCCGACGCCGCTTTTCCGCGGTATCGCGACGAGGTCGAGGCCGATCCGGAGTCGTGGCGCGCGTGGATGCGTCTCGGCATTGTGTACGACGCGGCGGGGGATCGAAAGCGCGCGAGAGGCGCAATCCGACAAGCAATCGCCCTCGAACGGCAGGATCTTCGGCGATAACGCAAACCGATTCGTGCAACCGCGGTCGGCTGCATAGAATCGTTGCCCGGGCCGCCACGTCCGGAGACTTTCAGACGCGTGCATTGTTTGCCCCGCAGTCTGGAAAGGTGACATGTCGAAATACGATCTGCAGGCGCCGGAGCCCGCGACACGGACGCTCGATTCTCTGAGTGGTATCAGCAAGAAGGGGCTTCCCTCCGGCACGGTCGGCGTGCTCGGTGCGCTGGTCATCGGCATCTCCACGTGCGCGCCCGCGTACACGCTCACGGCCGCCGTCGGCCCCGCCGCGAGCGAGGTGGGTTACCAGACGCCCGCGATCTTCCTCATGGGCTTCATCCCGATGCTGCTGGTCGCGCTCGGGTACCGCGCCCTGAACTCCGCGATGCCGGACTCCGGCACGTCGTTCACCTGGGCGACGCGCGCGTTCGGGCCCTGGATCGGCTGGATGGCGGGCTGGGGGCTCGTCGCCGCTACCGTGCTCGTGCTCTCGAACCTGGCGGGCATCGCCGTCGAGTTCCTGTTCCAATCGATCAGCATTATGGTCGACAACCCGTCGATCGCGGACATCGCCGACAACAAGTTCATCAACATCCTCGTCTGCCTCGCCTTCATGGCGCTCGCGACGCTCATCTCGTACCGCGGCATGACCTCGACGAAGGTCTTCCAGTACATCACTGTGGTCTTCCAGATGCTCGTCATGGCGTGGTTCATCATCGCCATGTTCGTGGGAGCCGGTGACCCGACGAACGCCGAGGGCCGCACGCCCGAGCTGTCATGGTTCAACCCGTTCGAGGTGACCAGCTTCAGTGCTTTCGCAGCGGGCATCGCAGTCTCGATCTTCGTTTACTGGGGCTGGGACACCGTGCTCACCATGGGCGAGGAGACGAAGCCGTCGAAGGGGCGCCTGTCGACCGAGAGCAAGGCGGCGATGATCCTCGTCGCGATTCTCGTCGTGCTGTACGTGGGCACCGCGACCGCCACGGTCGCCTTCGCTGGCATCGGTGACGGCCCGACGGGCCTCGGCAACTCGGCCATCGTCGAGAACGTCTTCGCCGCCCTCGCGCATCCGGTCATGGGACCCGCCGCGATCCTGCTGTCGCTCGCCATTCTCGTGAGCGCCATGGCCTCGATCAACTCGACCGCGATCTCGCCCGCCCGCACGCTCCTCGCGATGTCGCACTACCGCGCGCTGCCCGCCGCCATCAAGCGCGTGCACCCGAAGTTCCAGTCGCCGCACGTGGCGCTCCTGCTGTCGTCGATCGTCGCCTCGGTGTTCTACGCAGTTATGCGCTTCATCAGTGAGGACGTGCTGTGGGACACGATCACCGCGCTCGGCATGATGGTGTGCTTCTACTACGGCATCACGGCGCTCGCGAGCCCGTGGTACTTCCGCAAGACCGCGGTGCGCGAGGGGCCCGGCTCCGTGATCTCGAAGATCGTGCTCCCGGGCATCGGCGGGCTGCTGCTGCTCATCGTCTTCGTGAAGACCACGATCGACGCGATGGACCCGGCGGCCGGTTCGGGAAGCAATATTGGGGGCGTTGGGCTCGTCGGCATCATCGGTGTCGCGGTGCTCGGGATCGGCGTGGTGCTGATGCTCGTGCAGGCCAAGGCCTCACCCGAGTTCTTCCGCGGTGAGGTGCTCGCACGAGTCGACGCCTCCTCCGACACCTCCGCGATGCCCGTCTTCAACGACGGTCTCGACGGCTAACGCGGGGGCGCCGTCGCACTGAGTGGTGACGGCGCCGGCGCGTCGATCCGCCGCACCTGCATGCGGGCGATATCTCCGCGCGCGTTTCTGTCGATCGCGAGGCGTATGATCGATCTCTGGTAGGCGGGGTGGAGAGAAGTATGCGCGTATGGGTGCGTGCGATTTGGACGCGGCAGAATGACCGGTCGATCGCGACTTTGGCGTACCTCGCGGCGGGCGCGCTGTTCGCGCTGCTGAACGGGACACTGTTTCTGCGGCACGGGAGTCATCGCCCAGACCTCTTCGCGATGGCCATCATCTGCATTCTGCTACTGGTGGTCGTTGCGATCGCAGGCCGGCGTTTCTCGACCTTTGCGGCCGGCGCGCTCATGATCGCCGCGTTTCTCCTCGTCGTGCCCGCGGTGCTGCTCGCACCCGATCGCCTCCGCGCTCTGAACACGGCGATGCTGTTCCCGCCGTTCTTCCTCTACCTCGTGTGGTTCTTCCCCATGTGGTTCGCGCGCCTGCTCGGGTATGCGTGGATCGGGCTGACCGATCTCTTCATCCTGCTGCAGTACGGATGGCAGATGTCGTCCGTGCTCATGACGCTCACCGTGACCGGGCTGCTGCTCGGCGAGGTGATTGGGCGGTTCCAACGGCGGCTGCACCGCGCGACGCTCACCGACCCGCTCTGCGACATCTGGAATGCGCGAGGATTCAGCCGCTTGCTCACCCGCGAGGTCGCAGCGTCGCAGCGCACCGGTCGACCGCTCACGATGCTGTTCATCGACCTCGACGATTTCAAACTCATCAACGACCGTCACGGTCACGCCGAGGGTGACCGGGCGCTTCAGCTGTTCGTGAAGAGCATGCAGGAGCAGTCGCGGCCGCAGGACGTGTTCGCGCGCTTCGGTGGCGACGAGTTCGCTCTGCTGCTGCTCGATGCCGACGCGGAGATCGCGCGTGGTATCGCCGAGCGACTGCACGACAAGATCCGGGTGCCCGGGTGGTCGTACGGCATCGCCGAGTGGCGGGCGGGGGAGACCGCTGAGGCCTTCATCGCGCGGGCCGATCTGGGGATGCTCGCGGCGAAGCGCGCACGCAAGGCGGATCGGCGCCAGCGCCTCGAAAGCCCCCGGTCTTCGGAGGCGGACTCACGGTAGACTCGTCGCCGTGAGTGCCAACGCGATCCCGACCCCGTACGAAGATCTGCTGCGCGACGTATTCGAGAACGGTGCGCCGAAATCGGATCGCACGGGGACCGGCACGCGGAGCCTGTTCGGTCGACAGATTCGCTTCGATCTCGCCGATTCGTTCCCGCTGATCACCACGAAGCGAGTGCACTTCAAGTCGGTCGCCGCCGAGCTGCTGTGGTTCTTGCGCGGCGAGGGCAACACGGCGTTTCTGAAGGAGCACGGCGTCACCATCTGGGATGAGTGGGCCGATGAGAATGGCGACCTGGGGCCCGTGTACGGCGTGCAGTGGCGCTCGTGGCCGACGCCCTCGGGCGAGCACATCGATCAGATCGCGAACGTCATCGAGCAGCTGCGGAGCAACCCGGACTCGCGCCGCATCATCGTCTCGGCCTGGAACGTCGCAGACCTCGACCAGATGGCGCTCGCGCCGTGCCACGCGTTCTTCCAGTTCTACGTCGCCGACGGCAAGCTGTCGTGCCAGCTCTACCAGCGCTCCGCCGACATGTTTCTCGGGGTGCCCTTCAACATCGCGTCGTACGCACTGCTCACCCTGATGGTGGCGCAGCAGACGGGACTCGAGCCCGGGGAGTTCATCTGGACCGGCGGTGACTGCCACATCTACGACAACCACGTCGAGCAGGTCGAGCGGCAGCTCGCTCGCGACCCGTACGCGTACCCGCAGATCGAGATCCGCAAGGCCGCCTCGATCTTCGACTACACGCTCGACGACTTCGAGGTCGTGGGCTACGAGCACCACCCGGGCATCAAGGCGCCCGTCGCGGTCTGAGCGAGTGATCGATGACGCGCGCTGAGGAGCTGCGACCGGAACTGGTGTCCGGTGTCGGCGAGGGGATCGGGATGATCTGGGCCGAGGCGCGGGGCGGCGCGATCGGTCGCGACGGCACGATGCCGTGGCGCCTCCCGGAGGATCTCGCGCACTTCAAGTCGACCACGTGGGGTGCGCCCGTGATCATGGGGCGGCGCACCTGGGAGTCGTTGCCTGAGCGGTTCCGTCCGTTGCCCGGCCGTGAGAACGTCGTTGTGACGGGGTCAGAGGGGTACGCGGCCGAGGGCGCGACTGTGGTGACGACGCTCGAGGAGGCGCTCGAGCGCACCCGCGGGAGCGTGCGCGAGGAGTACGAGGAGCACCTTGTTCGGTTAGCCGAGGACTCGGGGGCGACCTGCCAGGATCCCGGGGCGTGGCCTGCTCGGGCGGTCTGGATCATCGGCGGCGGACAGCTGTATCGGGCCGCGATGCCGATCGCTGACGAGCTCGTCGTGACGCGGATCGACCTCGACGTACCCGACGCCGACACCTTCGCGCCCGAGATCGGGCCGGAGTGGAATCTCGTCGGCCCGGGAGCCCCGCAGACCTCCGCGACCGGCCTCGGCTACCGCTTCGAGCGCTGGCTGCGTCGCTGAGTCGCGCGCCGCGTCCGCACGTGCGCGTCCGCGCTGCGTCCGCGCACGTGCGCGTCCGCGCTGCGTCCGCGCACATGCGGTCCGCGGTCGCTGCGAGCTGACCAGCGGCAAAGTCCTCTTTGTGCAGGCGAAGGATCCGGAACCCCTCATCGCGAGCGCGTTCGAGCCGCAGCTCGTCCCTCAGGTACTGCGCGCGATCCGTGCGATGTTGCTCGCCGTCGTACTCGACGATTCTGCGCTTACGACGATCGAGGCCGTCGAAACGTCCGATGAACGTTCCGTCCCGATCGAAGAGTTCTGCCTGCAACTCGAGAACGTCGATGCCCCTCCGGGCGAGCTCGAAGTGGGTGAGCGTCTCCATGCGGGACTCCGCGCCCACGCGCGCGACCCCGAGAGCGGCACGCAACTTTCGTACTCCGGGTCCGCTGGTGGTCGCGGCGAGTGCAACGAGATCAGAGTGGCTCACCAGCGGGGACTCGTTACGAGGGTCGCGCCACTTGATCAAGTGATCGGTGGCGACGACGAGTTCGCGGAATGGGAGCAATGGCGCGGATTGCAGCAGCGCGAGCTGCGGCGAGACGCAGGGGAGGGCGAAGCGCGGCGATTGCACGAGCGCGGGAGTGGGCGGCAGCGAAACGGTGTGGCCACGCACGCGGCTGGACCGCGCCCTCCCCTGGGGTCGTGGGATCGATACGTGGACGCTCGCTTCGCGTAACCGTATTGGTGCCCCGTGCAGCATGAGGGCCGTCGTGTGGCTGAAGAGTTCACCTCGCGCGGCGCGAAGGAGCGGCAGATAGTCACCGGCCGCGTGCTCCATCGCCGCGGAAAAGAACGCGTCGGGAGGTGGCTCAGCTCGAGCCCTGCGTACGCCCCGGTGCGGGCTCACGAGTGACCGGTGCCGCATGCGACGTCGGCTGACACCCGCAGCGGCGCCGTCGCTCACGGAGAACGGGAGGTGCTCGATGGTTGGCGGAAGCGGCCGAAGCGGCTGGGGCATGCAGTAAGTGTGCCCCGGCCGCGGGGCGGCACGGGCGTTATCCACAGGGGAACGCAGCGATGCGCCGTTGCGGGTGCCCGTGCGTTTCTGTGCACAAGTTATCGGCATGCGGCGGCAGCGTCGACGCGACGCGTGTGGCCGTTTCGCGCGACGGAAGCGGCCACAAGCGTCCCATGGGCGAAGGTGCGGTGTGGGCGAGCAGACGAGTAGCGTGCGAGCGGGTGCGAGGTCGCAGGGTCGGGGATCGGGCGCGGGGGAGGCGGGGATCGCGGGCGGGGGAGGCGGGGATCGCGGGCAGGGGAGGCGGGGATCGCGGGCAGGGGAGGCGGGGCGGATCAGCCGCACGGCGGCAGCCCGCGCGCTTTCCCCCGGGGAACGTCCGGTAGCCTAGTCTCGTGACGCACCCAGAGAATCCGTTCGGTCAGGTCCTTGTCGCGCTCATCACCCCTTTCCAGGCTGATGGCGAGGTCGATTGGGCCGCGACCGAGAAGCACATCGACGACTGCATCTCGAACGGCGCCGACGGCATCGTGGTCACCGGCACGACCGGTGAGACCAGCACGCTGACGGACCCCGAGAAGCTCAAGCTCGTCGAGGTCGCCAAGTCGGTCTCGGGCGGGCGCGCGAAGATCATCACCGGCGGCGGCTCGAACGAGACGGCGCACGCGATCGAGCTGTACCGCGCGAGCGAGAAGGCCGGAGCCGACGGCGTCATGATCGTCACGCCGTACTACAACAAGCCCACGCAGGCGGGGCTCCTCACGCACTTCCGCATGGTCGCCGACGCGACCGACCTGCCGGTGATCCTGTACGACATTCCCGGCCGCACGGGCGTGCCGATTAAGTACGAGACGATCCTGCGTCTCGCGAAGCACCCGAACATCCTCGCCGTGAAGGACGCCAAGGGCGACTTCAGCGAGGTGAGCCGCGTGCTCAACCAGACCGACCTCATGTACTTCTGCGGCGACGACGCGAATGTGCTCCCGCACCTTTCCATCGGGGCGACCGGGCTTATCGGCGTCACGGCGAACATCGCCGCGGCCCCGTATCGCACCATCATCGACGCGGTGAACGCGGGCGACTTGAACACGGCGAAGGCCGTGCATCAGCGGCTCGAACCGCTCGTCCGCGCCGTCATGACGCACGTGCCGGGCACGGTCGCCGCCAAGTACATTCTCCACGGCCTTGGCCGTATCAACAGCCCGCGCGTGCGGCTGCCCCTCGTCGGCCCGGAAGAGTGGGAGGCGGCGCTCATCGAAGACGAGCTCGCCCTCATCAAGGATTTCCCGGGCGTCGACCTCTCGAACTTCAGGCCGGACCGCAACGCGGCTGCCGGCGGTGCCCTGCCACAGATTGCAGGCACCACCCGTTAACAAACAGGAGGCCCAGTGCCCAACCCCGTAATCACCCCGCCCGCGCTCGAGCCGGGCACACTCCGCATCACGCCGCTCGGCGGGCTCGGAGAAGTAGGCCGCAATATGACGGTCTACGAGATCGACGGCAAGCTGCTCGTCGTGGACTGCGGCGTGCTCTTCCCCGAGGAGCACCAGCCCGGCGTGGATCTGATCCTGCCGGACATCTCGCAGATCGAGGATCGTCTCGGTGACATCGTCGCGGTCGTGCTCACGCACGGCCACGAGGACCACATCGGCGGCGTGCCCTACCTGCTCAAGCGTCGCGAAAACATTCCGCTGATCGGCTCCAAGCTGACCCTCGCCTTCGTCGAGGCGAAGTTGAAGGAGCACCGGATCCGCCCGGAGACCCGCGTGGTCGCCGAGGGCGATCGTCTCACTACCGGGCCCTTCGACCTCGAGTTCATCGCGGTGAACCACTCGATCCCCGACGCGCTGGCGGTCGCGATCCGCACCGACGCCGGCCTCGTGATCGGCACCGGCGACTTCAAGATGGACCAGCTGCCGCTCGACGGCCGCATCACCGACCTCCGCGCCTTCGCGCGACTCGGCGAGGAGGGCGTGGACCTCTTCATGACCGACTCGACGAACGCCGAGGTGCCGGGCTTCACCCCGCTCGAGAAGGACATCGGGCCCGTGCTCGAGCGCGTGATCGAGAAGGCGACCGGCAAGGTCGTGGTCGCCAGCTTCTCGAGCCACGTGCACCGCGTGCAGCAGGTGCTCGACGCCGCTCAGAAGAACGGCCGCCGCGTCGTGCTGCTCGGGCGCTCGATGGTCCGCAACATGAAGATCGCGTCGGACCTCGGCTACCTCGAGGTGCCGGAGGGCGTGCTCGTCGACCTCAAGAAGAGCGGCGACATCCCAGACCACCGCATCGTATACATGTCCACGGGATCGCAGGGCGAGCCCATGGCGGTGCTGAGCCGTATGGCGAACCAGGAGCACCAGGTCGAGATCGGCGAGGGCGACACCGTCATCCTCGCGTCGAGCCTGATTCCCGGCAACGAGAACTCGGTCTACCGCGTGATCAACGGCCTCATGAAGCTCGGCGCCAACGTTGTGCACAAGGGCAACGCGAAGGTGCACGTCTCCGGCCACGCCTCTGCGGGCGAGCTCATGTACTGCTACAACATCGTGCGCCCGAAGAACGTGATGCCGATCCACGGCGAGTACCGCCACCTGATCGCTAACGCCGGCGTCGCGATCGAGACGGGCGTGCCGCAGAACCGCACCATCATCGGTGAGAACGGTACCGTCGTGGATCTCGCCGATGGCGTCGCGCGCAAGGTGGGCCAGCTCGAGATCGACTTCATCTACGTCGACGGCAAGAGCGTCGGCCGCGTCACCGACGATGATCTGAGGGATCGCCGCACGCTCGCGGAAGAGGGCTTCATCTCGGTGATCACCGTGGTCGAAACCAGCCTCGGTCAGATCGTCTCGGGCCCCGAGGTGCACGCCAAGGGCGTCGCGGAGGACGATCGGGTGTTCGACACGATCACGCCGCAGATCGCCGACGCGCTCGAGAAGGCGATGCGCGAGGGCGTCACCGATCAGCACGCGCTGCAGCAGGTGACGCGACGCACGGTCGGCCGCTGGGTCGGCACGAAGCTGCGTCGCAAGTCGATGATCGTCCCCGTCGTGGTGGTGGTGTAGCCCCGTGGTTCACGCTACGGGCGACGCCGTCGCTCGGCTCGCCACCCCCGACGAGCGCACTGACTGGAACGCGCGCGTCGCGGCGAACCCCGGTGGGGGAGAGGTGTGGCAGGGCGCCGAGTACCTCGAGGTGAAGCGCATCCAGAACGGGTACCGCGATCTCGCGGTGATCGTCGAGCGCCCCGGCCGCGCTCCGCTCGCGGTCGGCGTGCTCGCCAAGCGCGTGCCCCTGCTCGGCAGCTGGTGGCACGTGCCCGCGGGGCCCGCGGGCGAGAGCGAGGCCGACGTGCTTGCGGCGTCCGCGGCGATCGCGGCGCTCGCGCGATCCCGAGGCGCGTTCCTCCTGAAGGTCGAGCCGCGACTCGCTCCGACCGCGATTCCCGCGTTCCATGCGGCGGGGTATCGCGACACGGTGCGGATCATCCCGAACCCGTCCACGATTCTCGTAGACGTTTCGGGCAGCGAGGACGAGGTGTTCGCGAGGCTCGGCAAGAAGGCGCGCAATGCGGTCAATCGCGCCGGCCGCGAAGGGATCGTGGTGACGCGCGTCGATCCGACTGACGAGAACTGCACCGCGCTGTACCGGCTGCTCGAAGAAACCGCGGAGGGTCGCTTCGTGCTGCGCTCCGAGGCGTACTATCGCGACTTCTGGCAGCGCTTCGCTGACGCAGGATCGGGCCAGATGTTCTTCGCGCACCGCGATGGGGCCCTCGTCGCCGGAGCCTACGCCATGGCGCTGGGCGAGAAGACGACGTACAAGGATGGCGCTTCGGTGCGCGCGAAGACCGCGTACGGCGCCTCGCACGCGCTGCAGTGGGAGGTGATCCGCTGGGCGAACGAGCGCGGCGCGCGCCTCCATGACCTCTGCGGCGCGCCGCCCGCCGACCGCGCGGACGACCGCGAGCACCCGCTCTTCGGCGTGGGCCAGTTCAAGCGTTCCTTCGCGCCCGAGATCACGGACTACGCGGGCGCGTTCGACCTCCCGCTCCGACCGCTCGCGTACCGCGTGTGGACCGCGATCGGCGATCGCCTCGCCCGCCGCGCC
Organism: Leucobacter sp. USHLN153; assembly: GCF_037145615.1. Lineage (NCBI taxonomy): Bacteria > Bacillati > Actinomycetota > Actinomycetes > Micrococcales > Microbacteriaceae > Leucobacter > Leucobacter sp. USHLN153. The sequence goes on along the minus strand of NZ_JBBCXE010000001.1, from coordinate 155,148 downwards.
TCGCTCGCGATCCGGAAGGACCCGTACTACTAATGGCTGCCGGTCTCATCCGCGCGAGCGCGATCATGGCGTCCGGCACGATGGTGTCGCGCGTGCTCGGGCTCGCCAAGGCGGTGCTGCTCGCATACGCGATCGGTTCGGTCGGTGCGCGATCCGCCGATGCGTTTGCGAATGGCAACCTCCTGCCGAACACGGTCTATATGATCCTGCTCGGCGGCGTGCTGAACGCGGTGCTCGTGCCGCAGATCGTGAAGGCCGCGCACGGCAGCGATGGCGGCGCCGGGTACATCAACAAGATCCTGACCCTCGTGACGACCGCGCTCGTCGCGATCACCGCGCTCGCGATGGCGGCCGCCCCGTGGATCGTGCGCGTCACGGTGCAGGACTGGGGCGAGTCGCAGCTCGCGCTCGCCACGGCGTTCGCCTACTGGTGCATGCCGCAGGTGATCTTCTACGGCATCTACACCGTGATGGGCGAGGTGCTCAACGCGCGCAACCACTTCGGGCCCTTCACCTGGGCGCCCGTGCTCAACAACGTGATCGCGATCGCGGGCATTCTCATCTTCATGGGCGTGTTCGGCGCGGATCCGGAGGGGCGCCTCTCAGTGACCGGCTGGTCGCCCGGCATGATCGCGCTCCTCGGGGGCAGTGCGACGCTCGGGATCGCGGCGCAGGCCCTGATCCTCTTCGTATCGTGGCGGAAAGCCGGGATCCGCTTCCGCCCCGATTTCGCGTGGCGCGGCGTCGGCCTCGGCCACACGGCGCGGCTCGCGCTGTGGACGCTCGCGATGGTGATCGTGATGCAGCTCGGTGGCATCGTCACGAACCGCGTCGTCGCGATCGGCTCGGGCGAGGGGCCGTCGACGAGCGCGATGCAGAACGTGTGGCTGATCTTCATGATGCCGCACTCCGTGATCGCAGTGTCGCTCGCGACGGCCTATTTCACGCGCCTCTCGGAGTGGGGGCAGAGCGGCCGCATGGCGGAGTTCCGCACCGATCTCTCGGCATCGCTCCGGCAGATCGCGCTCGTGATGGTCTACGCGGCGGTGGTGCTCGTTCCGACGGCTCCCTTCATCGCGCGCGTCATTAACTTCGGCGCCACGATCGAGCAGGTCGACATGTTCGCCGAGGCGCTCGTCGCATACGCGGTCAGCCTCGCGGCCTACAGCTTCCTGTTCGTGGTGCAGCGCGCCTTCTACGCGCTCTCCGACACCCGCACGCCGTTCATCTTCACGACGATTCAGATGGTCCTCGTGGTCGCGCTCTCCCTCGTGCTTCAGTTCACCGTCGAGCCCCGCTACATCGGCTTCGGTTTCGCCGTCATATGGTCGTTCGCGACCGTCGTCGAGGCGATCATCGCGACCTGGCTGCTGCGGCGCCGACTCGGGTCCATCGACGGGCGCAGGATCGGGGGAAGCCTCGCCAAGTATCTCGTCGCGGCCCTGCCCGCGCTCATCATCGGGGTGCTCGCGACGCTCGGCGTGCGCGCGCTGCTGCCGGACTTCTCGGCCTGGCAGGCGGTGCCCCTGGCCGCGGTCGAGGCGGTCCTCGTCGGTATTGTCTATGTCGTCGTGCTGCGCCTGCTCCGTTCCGCCGAAATCACCGAGGTGCTCGGCACCCTCACCCGCAGATTCGGAAGGACCTCCTCGTGACCTCCCTCACCGTAACCCCGTGCACTGATCGTGCCGTCTGGGACTCGACCGTCCGCGGAATGGGCGGCCACCCGCTGCAGCTCTGGGGCTGGGGCGAGCTGAAGGCGGCGCACCGCTGGAGCGCCGAGCGGGTGCTGGTGCGTGATGGTGTCGGGCCCGATGCTCCGGTCGTCGGTGCGGCGCAGTTGCTGACGCGTGCGCTGCCGCGCCCGCTCGGCGGCTTCGTCTACGTGCCCCGCGGCCCGGTGCTCGCGCGGCGTGCGGGCGATGCGGCGTCGCCGGCGGCGGATCCCGCGCCCGGTGCCGTGGCTGACGCCGTGGCGGACTACGTGCAGCGCACCCGCCGCGCCGTGGCCGTCTCGATCGAGCCTGATGAAGACGCAGGGGAGTTTCCCCTGGCTGCCCGGTGGCGCGAGGCTGAGACGCCGGTGCTGCCCGCGCGCACGCTCATTCTCGACCTGCGGAAGTCGGAAGACGAGCTGCTCGGCGACATGGCGAAGAAGCACCGTCAGTACATTCGCAAGTCGGGCCGCGAGGAGTCGCTGCAGATCCGCCCCGTTGAGACGATCGAGCAGCTCGACGTGTGCCTCGAGGTGTACCGGGAGACGAGCGAGCGCGCCGATTTCGGACTGCACGAGGATTCGTACTACCACGACGCCTTCACGATGCTCGGCGACGATTCGCCCGTCTGGGCGGCGTACGTCGATGAGCGGCCCGTCGCGTTTCTGTTCATGGCGAAGTCGGATCGCACGGCCTTCGAGCTCTACGGCGGCATGGACGAGACAGGGCAGCGGCTCCGCGCGAACTACGCGCTGAAGTGGCACGTGATCCGCCACATGAAGTCGCTCGGGATCGAGCGCTACGACTTCGGCGGGCTCATCAACGACGGCGTGACCACGTTCAAGACCGGCTTCGCTTCGCACGAGAACCTGCTGGCGGGAAGCTGGGACCGGCCGGGGGCGGGGTACGCGCTGTGGACCAAGGGGCTGCCGCTCGCGAAGCGGGTCGTGCGGGCGCTGCGGCGGCGCTGAGCGGAGCGCGGCGGCGGCGCCGTTGCGGTCGTTGCAGTGACCTGGACGCGGCCGGCCGGTGGTGCCGGTGGCGCGCCGGAATCCCGCGGCATCGGAGCGTCAGCTCGCCAATGTCGGTGGTCGAACGTACCCTCTAATCATGGCCAGTAAAGCTTCGTCGCGCCAGAATTCGGGCAAGACCTCGACCCGCGCTTCCCGCGGTTCGGGCACCCGGGCGACGGCGAAAACGAAGGTGCTCGCGGAGCCGGTGCCGACCGAGGGCCTCCTCGTGCGGGCTTGGAACGGGCTCGGGCACGCGGTGGGAGCGGCAGCGCGCGCGTTCCGCGTGGAGCCGCTCGCTCCTGAAGACCGTCGCGATGGGGTGCCGTTGCTGCTCGTGCTGCTGGCGGTCGTGGGCGCGGTCATCGAGTGGTTTTTCATCGGGCAGCCTTTCGCTGTCGCGATGGACGCATGGTCGTTCGGCGGTCTCTTCGGCCGGGTCGCGTTCGGCATGCCGATCCTCATGGTCGGTTTCGCGCTCTGGTTGTTCAACCACCCTTCGAGCGTGCATGACAACCGGAGGATTGCGACGGGGCTCACTCTCGCGGTGCTCGCCTCGGCGGGTCTGTGCCACATCTACGGTGGCGCACCGAACCCCTGGGAGAACCCCGAGCAGCTGAGCGCCGCGGGCGGCGTGTTCGGCTGGCTCGTCGGCGGTGCGCTCGCGTACCTGACGCTCTGGGTTGCGGTTCCCGTGCTCTCCATCGTGATCCTGCTGTCTGTGCTCATCGTCACGAAGACACCGCCGTCGCGCATCGCGCGGCGGCTACGGGAGGCCTACGGGTTCCTGTTCGGCGTGAGCGCCGAGATGGAGCAACGCGAGGGCGCCGAGGCAGACACGCCGAAGCGGGGGCGGAAGCGCCGCGACGAGCAGGCCGACGGCGGGGGCGAAGCGCAGACCCTGTTCGACCTGGAGGAGCAGGAGGGTGACCCCGACTCGATGCCGTGGTGGCGGCGCAACTCCTCGGGGCGCGAGGAAGACCCCGCGTACGCAGGGGATCGCGATGGCCTGGACGACGTGCTCGGCGGCGCCCGGGAGGCCGCGGACCACGACGGCGCGTTCGAGAAGGCCCTCGAGCCGGACCCCGCGACCGATGTGTTCCCCTCCGACCTCTTCGGAGAGTTGGAGCAGGCCGAGGCGGCGGTGCAGGCCGCGGCCGCCGCACCTGCTTCGGGCCTCGGTGACGACTCGTGGGATGACTTCGCGGCATCGCCGGCGACGGCCACGGCGGCTGCGGAAGCCGCACCCGAAGCGGGTGACGCCGCGACTGCGCAGTTCGTCGTGGCTCCGCCGCACGAGCCGGGGCAGCAGGCGGCCTACCAGCTGCCCGACCAGCACGCGCTCGCGGCCGGCGACGCTCCGAAGACGCACACCGAGGCGAACGACCAGATCATGGCGGCGCTTGCCCGCGTGTTCGAGGAGTTCAAGGTCGACGCGCGCGTTACGGGCTTCTCGCGCGGCCCGACAGTGACGCAGTACGAGGTCGAGCTCGGCCCGGGCGTCAAGGTGGAAAAGGTCACCGCGCTCTCGAAGAACCTCTCCTACGCCGTCGCGTCGAACGAGGTGCGCATCCTCTCGCCGATCCCGGGCAAGAGCGCGATCGGCATCGAGATCCCGAACCAGGATCGGGAGAACGTCGCGCTCGGCGACGTGCTGCGCTCGAACAAGGCGCAGCGCAGCACGCACCCGATGACCATCGGCGTGGGCAAGGACGTCAAGGGCGGCTTCGTCGTCGCGAACCTCGCGAAGATGCCGCACCTCCTCGTGGCCGGCGCCACCGGCTCCGGTAAGTCGAGCTTCATCAATTCGATGATCACGAGCCTGCTGATGCGAGCGACACCCGCAGAGGTGCGCATGGTGCTCGTCGACCCGAAGCGAGTCGAGCTCACGGTGTACCAGGGTGTGCCGCACCTCATCACGCCCATCATCACGAACCCGAAGAAGGCTGCCGAAGCGCTGCAGTGGGTCGTGAAAGAGATGGACATGCGGTACGACGATCTCGCGAGCTTCGGTTTCCGTCACATCGATGACTTCAACGAAGCCGTGCGCTCGGGCGGAATCGTGCTCCCCGAGGGTAGCCAGCGCGTGCTGAAGCCCTACCCGTACCTGCTGGTGGTCGTGGACGAGCTCGCCGACCTCATGCTCGTCGCCCCGCGCGACGTCGAGGACTCGATCCAGCGCATCACGCAGCTCGCCCGTGCGGCCGGCATCCACCTCGTGCTCGCGACGCAGCGCCCCTCGGTCAACGTCGTCACCGGCGTCATCAAATCGAACGTGCCGAGCCGCTACGCCTTCGCCGTCGCGTCAGGCACCGACTCCCGAGTCATCCTCGACGAGGTCGGCGCCGAGCGCCTCATCGGCCAGGGCGACGGCCTGCTGCTGCTGAACGGCGAATCCACCCCGATGCGCGTGCAGGGCGCTTGGGTGGGGGAGGCCGAGATCGCGCAGGTCGTGGCTCACGTCAAGGCTCAGGCCCAGCCCGAATACCGAGCCGATGTCGCCCAGGTCGCTGAGAAGAAGGAGATCGACGAAGACATCGGTGACGATCTCGAGGTGCTGCTCGCGGCCATCGAGCTGGTGGTCTCGTCGCAATTCGGCTCGACCTCGATGCTGCAGCGCAAGCTCCGCGTGGGCTTCGCCAAGGCCGGTCGGCTCATGGACCTGATGGAGTCCCGCGACATCGTCGGCCCCTCCGAGGGTTCGAAGGCGCGAGACGTGCTCGTGAGCCCCGAGCAGCTCGGCGAGGTGATCGCTCGCATCAAGGGCGGCGGGTCGCAGACGCCCGCCTTTGAGGCGCCGCGGCAAGCTGCACCCGAGGGGAGCGCTCCGGTCGGTGGCGGCGCCGCAGTTGGCGCTGCAGCGATGGGCGCGGTCACTGGCGGTGGCGCTCCCGCACCGAGCGGGCACGGCGGCGGCTTTGAGGCCGAAGCCGAGACCGACGTGATCGATCCGCTCTCTGCAGACCTCGGTTACGGAGATTCTCGCTATGACGACCCTATTGCCCAGCACCAGGCCTCACTCGAAGAGGTCGAGGGCGATACTGACGAAGACGCCTGGCAACTCACCGGGCGAGACTAGGGAGCGCGCGGCCGTCTCCACGGCCCTCGTCTCCCCACAGACCGCCGAGGAGGCACTATGACTGACACGACCCAGGGCCGCGACCGCGGCTTGTCTCCCCGGTGGATGTGGAGCGTCACGGGTCTTATCGCGGTCCTCGTGCTCGGTGGTGCCGCGGCGGTAGTCGCCGTCGATGCGAACGTCAACGATCGCGGCGCGGTGCGGGACGTTGCGAAGCAGTACATCGCCGCCGTCGCCGAGGGCGACGCGGAAGCCGCGGAATTGCACTTCGCCGGCGCGAGCTCACTCGGTGAGGAGGGCGAGTCGATGCCCGGCGGTGGCGCGACCACGAAATTCACGGCTGACGCGCTCGCATCTGCCTCTCGAATCGAGGATGCGGAGTTCCGTTCGCTCGACATTGATTTCGAGGGTGGTCGTGCCGCCGGCGAAGTGAGTTACGAGCTGAACGGCGAGCGCTACTGGGAAGAGCTCAAGCTGCGCCAGGACGCGAACGAGCAGTGGAAGGTTGTCTCGGGGCTGCGGTACGCGGTGCCGCTCGTCGAAAGCGCGAACGGCGGGCTCGGGCTGCGAGGCATGGATGGTCCGTTCCCCGATGAATCCACAAGCATCGTGTTGTACACCGGCGCCTATACCTTCGTTTCGCACAACGAACTCTTCAGGACGGTCGACGACGCTGAATTTGTGCTCACAACGCCGTACGACTCGATCATCGCCTCAGACTGGTTGCTGCCGGGTCCGGGCTTCGCAGAGGCGGTGCAAGACCAAATTGCCCGGTCGTTTTCATCCTGCGCGGAAGAGCGGCTCGTGGCCGAGCTGTGGGAGTGCGGCATCGACGCGCCCCCACCGAGCGATCGATTCGCGACGTCGGCGGTCGTCGCCGCAGATGTGGAGATGATCCGCGCGCCCGAAGCGTATCTGGATGAGTACAGCCCGACTTGGGCCCCCCTCGATGAACTCGGCGAGTTCGTCATCACCTACACGGGCAAGGACTCCACAGGGAAGAAAGTCCAGGAAGTGCAGCGAGCGACAGCCCGCGCGGGAGACATCGCGATCCGCGCGACCGATGACGGCATCGAGGTGGAGATCACGAACTACTAGGCTGCTCGTATGACCGGCACCGAGCCGCCCGCTGTGGCGCCCAGCAATTGGAACGCTCCCAACATCATCACCGCGGCGCGAATCATCGCGACGCCGTTCTTTCTCTGGATGCTGCTCGCCGACGGCGGCGCGGATGGCCCATGGCGCTGGGCCTCCGCCGCGTTCTTCGTGCTCGCGATCGCGACCGACGCGTGGGACGGCTACCTCGCGCGATCCCGCGGCCTGATCACCGATCTCGGCAAGTTGCTCGATCCGATCGCCGACAAGTTCCTGACCGGCGCAGCGCTCATCGGTCTGTCGATTCTGCTCGAGCTGCCCTGGTGGGTCACGGTGCTCATTCTGGTGCGAGAGGTCGGGATCACGATCCACCGCCTCGTCGTTGTGAACAACGTGGTGCTCGCTGCCGCCTGGACGGGCAAGCTCAAGACGGTGGCGCAGTCCGTCGCGATCACGCTTGCGCTGCTGCCGCTCGCGCATGCGTTTCCCGCGGCCGCTCCCGTGTTCGAGTGGATCAACATCATCACGATGTCGATCGCGTTCGTGCTGACGATGGTCAGCGGGATCGACTACGTGGTCGCCTACATGCGCTCGCAGCGTCCGCGGAGCACGCCTGGAGTGCGTTCATGACGGCTGATGTCGTTGCTGCCGCCGTGATCGAGCGGGCGGCGCGGCTCGGGGTGCGGATCGCTGCCGCGGAATCGCTGACCGGCGGGCTCGTGGCGGATGCTCTGGTCTCGGTTCCGGGAGCATCGCGTGTCTTCTCGGGCGGTGTCGTCGCGTACGACACGGCGCTGAAACACTCGGTGCTCGGCGTGGACGCCGAGCTGCTGCAGGCAAAGGGGCCGGTCGACGCGCAGGTCGCCGAGCAGATGGCTGCCGGTGTGCGGGCCGTGTGCGCGGTGCCGCGCGGCGACCGCGATCCTGCCCCCGCTGAAATAGGCATTGCGACGACGGGCGTCGCCGGCCCGGACCCCGATCCGCAGACGGGGCAGCCCGCCGGAACCGTATGGATCGCCGCGAGCTGGCCGGGAGGGTCGCGGAGCGAGCGCCTGGCGTTGGTGGGGGATCGCGCTGCCATTCGTGAGGGCACGGTGGCTGCCCTGCTTGCGTTGCTCTCTGAGGTGCTCGATGTCATGGAGCGCGGCGGACCGGTGTAGGGCGGGCCGACACGGGGTGCCATAGGGCTTCTGTACGCACCCGGGCTGTTCCGTCTGTGTATTTGCTGAACCTGAGCCGGACCGACTCAGGTTTTGGAAGTTTCCAGGAATACGGCCGCTATGCTCGTGGTTGTTCACAGTACGCCGATGAATTCAGACGGCGTTCTCGCAGCGACAAGCCCGTCGTGCAGCGGGTATGGTGGAGGCACGACTCGGGTTGTGCACGTGAAGGAGGGTTCACATGGTGCTGATGCGTCAAGAGATCGGCGATGTGCTGCGTGACTTCCGTCAGCAAAAGGGTCGCACGCTTCGGCAGGTCGCGGGGGAGGCGAGCGTTGCGCTCGGGTACCTCAGCGAGGTCGAGCGGGGCCAGAAGGAAGCTTCGAGCGAGATTCTTGCGGCGGTGGCGGACGCACTCGATACGCCGCTGTCGGTGATTATGGGTGAGGTCAGCGAACGGCTCGCCGTCGTCGAGGGGCTCGCGCTCCCGATGGGCAACCGGGTTCCCGATACGGTTCCCGCGGAACTGGTCTCCGGTTACTCGCCGCAGCTCGTTTCCTAAGACGTCACTCGCTGCGATGTCGCGCGCTCGCGGTGTATCGTTCAGAACGCCCGCTCCGGGTTCGGGGTGGGCGTTCTGCTGTGCTCAGCGTGTTTATGGCGTCGCGGCCAATCGGGCCGTATTGCCTGAGTGTTGTTGACTGAAGAGGAGGCGTGTCGTGAAGATGAGCGAGTTCCGGCGCGCGTGCGTCGCTGAGTTCGGGGCGGATTACGCACCCGTGCTGCTGCGGGACCACTGGTTGTCGGTGCTGGATGGCACGCCGAATGAGGCGATCGAGCGTGGAACTCCGCCGCGCGAGGTGTGGGACGCACTCTGCGCCGACCTCAATGTTCCGGTGGAGCGCCGCCACGGCCGCGGCCTCCCCGATCCGCGCCGCTAGCGCCGCGCGACTGCCGCATGGCTCGATAGGAGTCTGCAACTGCGGGGACCTCTTGCACAGCGTCACGCGCGAGCAGTGGAGGTGTGCTACTCAATCCGCGCTTTCTTTGTGCTGCAATTTTTCGCGTGGGCAGCGTAAGGCGCGATCACCCACGCTGACCCGGCCTGAGTTTCTCTGACTCTATATAGCGGAAGAGTGCCGTCCTTCTCGAGGGCGCACCGCGTGTATTTGAGTATTCAAGAGGTGAGTCATGGCGTTGACCAATCGTGTCTGGTCGAAGCGTGCGCGACGAAATTCAGCTGTGCTGACTGCGGCGTCTGGTGACCATTCTCGGGGGGGGGGGGGGGCTTAACTGCTCCTCTAGTTCGCCGTACTGCTCAACGAACTGAAGCTGCCCGACGCGCTCTCGCGGGTGCGCTCGCTGTCATTGTCGCCAGCGGGACGCTGCTGCTCGCGAACCCTGCGCCGGAAGCTTCGTTTGCAGCACCGATCGAAACGCCGACGACTGAAACTTCGGACTCCGTGGCGATGGATTCCGACTTGCCTGAGGAGCTTCCCGGGGTGGACGGTGAGGCGAGCCTAGAACTAGCCCAGGGTGGAGCCGAAGAAAAAGCAGCAGGTTCTGGGGGTGAACGTGCTGAGGAACCGCAATCGCTGGGGAGCTTGTCTTCGGGATCGCGGCCGAGTGTTGCAAAAGCACCTCCGGCCGGGGGTCTGGGTGGCGGTTATGCCACGTCGGGCACGGGAGCATACGCGGACACCATCTTTTGGTTGGATATGACTGAATATGATGATGAGCAGGCCAGATCACTCTCGGGTCAGGACATGTCTGCCAGACTTCCCGGTGGATACACACTGACGTTCAACATCACAAACAGGCCAGAGGGTGAGAGTCCGCAGGCGGCGGTCTTTGCTCAAAGCATGCCGGTATCGCCTAGTAGCGGCAGACCGGGAATCGTCGGAGAGTCTGTCTACCTCGACATTCCTGGGAAACCTGCGCTGGTCTTACAAGCTACCGCTACTACGAACTTGTTAACCTTGAGAGATCTCGTGGTGCGAGACGGATCTGATCGCCTCGTAAGCGGTTTCGCCATCGTCGGGCTTGATGCTGAAACTACTCATTCGAGCAGCGGAGAGACAATCGGTTGGGCGTCCGACGTCCCGCTAGACGTCCTTGATCGCGGTCTTCACTCTCCAGCGGACGATTTGTTCGGATGTGCTGATCCGTTACCGGGAGAGGGCGGGACCGCCGTGACGTGCGATGGCGTGCCGGGTGAGAACGGGCTCACGGTCGCCACAATAATCAGCGCGAAGAATCCGACGCACTTTACGCAGAGAGTGACTTTGAGTCGGAAGGGTGCCTCAAAGCAAGGAATGGCGTTCGGAGTTTTGACCTCGAAAGTGCGGCTGAGTAAGCAAGTCGATTCGCGCGCGAATCCCGATGACTCTTTTCTCGTGCGTGCAATGAGTGACTCATATGAAATTTCTTCCGCGTCGACGGGTAGCGCCAATAGTGCGTCGACGGATGAGGTCGTTGTTCTCTCGAATAGCCGTGTCGCACTCGCGGAGATAGGGGAGGGCGCGACGGACCTTCGTCGATACCGGAAGACATGGGGGTGCGCCGTGAATGGTGATCCCGCTCCTGAGCTAGTGCCCGAGGACGATGCGACATCGCTTGTGATCGAACCTGGAACGCTGGCTCCCGGCAGCTTCATCGATTGCACTGTTACGAACACGCCCGTTTTGCCAGCAAATCTCGACGTATCAAAGACTTCGACGTACGACCAGAAGACCGGGGTCATTAATTACACAATCAATCTCCGTAACAGCGGCCCGGGAAACCTGTACAGCGAGAATGCCATGATGGCGCTCGACACGGTTAAGGGCGTGCTGGACGATGCCACTTACCAGGGCGACTTTGCGCTTCAGACGAGCAACTCGGCGGTCGCCTGGGCGGAGGTTGGTGCGGCACCGAACCTCGCATTCCGACTGCTATTGAAAGACAACGGAGTGTTCGGGCCCGGCGAGACCGTGACCGCGACGTACTCAGTCAAGGTCAACAATCCAGCGACGGGTGACGGGTCCCTTCTCAATCACGTGACCGCCGCGCGTCCCGATCCGAACTACCCCTCGGGTAAAACGTTCCTCACGGGGTGTGACGGTAAAGAACTGCTGATGAGCGCAACCTTGAACTCGCCGGACTGGGATGCGTGTTCCTGGACGACCGATCTCGTTCCGGTGCTCTCGATCGAGAAGTCCGTCGACAAGACGGAGCTCTTCGGCCTGAACGATGTCGCGACGTACAAGGTGAAGGTCACTAACCACGGCCCCGGCGTGCTGAACGGCTTCAACTTCGGTGGCACGAACGGCGTCAACCCGGTCATGATGGACAATCTGTCGAAGGTGATCGATGACGCGCAGCTCGTATGGACGGACACCACGGGGACCATCCCGGGGAATCGCTTTTACGAGGATGCGGGCAAGCTCTACTGGCACGGCACACTCGCCGTCGGGGAGACCCGCACCCTGAGCTATCAGGCGAAAGTCGTGAAGGACAAGGTCAAGGACTACGAGCTGAACAACACGGCCTGTCTCGCGGACAACATCGTGCTCGCGAAAGATGCCGACCGGTGTTCGTCGGTGGATATCACCCGCGCGGGCCTCGCGATGTCGAAGACCGTCGATCCGGCATCGCGGCTCGAGGTTACGTGGGATCAAGTCGTGACATACACGCTGAGTTTCCATAACCCGGGTAAGGCTCCCGCGAAGGTCGACACGATCGACATCCTTGACGGCGTGTTGGATGATGCGGTCGTGAACTACGACTGGGTGGTGAAGGACGGCACCATCACCGTCACCCCCGACATCACCGGCGAAACCGGAAAGCTGACCCTGACGGGCACCGTCCCCGCAGGAAACACCGCAACAGTCACCTACACCGCGACGGTGAAGTCGATGAACGAGCCCAAGGGTGACTTCGAGATGGTGAACGTGCTCCTTGCATCCCCTGACGTAGAACCGACGTGCGGTGAGCCGGGCGTGTTCTGTGTGCTGAACCCGCTCCCGCACCCGGTATTCATTCCGCACCTCCCGTTCACGGGAACGGACGGCCTGATGCGGCTCCTCGTGCTCGGTGGTGGAGTCGTGGTGGTGCTCCTCGTTGTTGCCCGCCGCCTGACCAAGCGCGCCGGGTAGTCCCCGGCCGGTAAGTTCCTCGGGGCTCTCGACACGCTAGGAGAGACCCCGAGGATCCACTCCGAAGTCGTGATGCCTCGAATAGAGGCAGTGCGAGTACGGCGTGGCGGTACAGCAGGGCCACCGGACATGGTGCGCTGCTGTGAGGGTGCGAGTACTCGCTCCCGGAATATGGTGCCCTGGGGTTTTCGACACGCTGAAGAGAGCCCCGGGGCACCTCATTTTCTCCCTAGAGGCGCTAATGAGTGTCGCGCCGGTCGGTTTGCCGTAGTCGTGGGCGGCGCTCTCAGTGGGTCCGAGAGGCGGCTCTGCCACAAGCCTGAGCATTTGCGCAGCTGAGGCGGCGTAGGTGTAGGCGCGGTACCAGCGTCACAGGTGTGCGGGATTCTGGGACCCGCCCAGGACACGCCGCGCCGATATTCGAATGTGTGTTCGAACGGTGTTAGATTGCTGCACAGGTGATCCGATTGCACTCTTATCCCCAGGTGCGGCCTCCACGATCATGAATGTCGGTGGTCGAATCTAGTGTGAAGAGCACACGGCACCTACGCCTTGTCTGCCCCACCCCGGGGTCGAGACAGAATGCAGGCACCCACACCCAGCGGCTCGCCGCGCAGACGAACAGGAGCAGCTCATGGCAGCAGCGAAAGACCGCGAAAAGGCGCTCGAAGCCGCCCTCGCACAGATCGACAAGAACTTCGGCAAAGGTGCAATCATGCGCATGGGCAGCCAGGAGCGAGCCCCGGTCGAGGTGATTCCTACGGGCTCGGTCGCGCTCGATGTTGCGCTGGGTATCGGAGGGTTGCCTCGGGGGCGAATCGTCGAGATTTACGGGCCGGAGTCTTCGGGTAAGACGACGCTCACGCTGCACGCCATCGCGAACGCGCAGCGCGCGGGTGGCATCGCCGCGTTCATCGACGCGGAGCACGCGCTCGACCCGGAGTACGCGCAGAAGCTCGGTGTCGACATCGATGCCCTCCTCGTCGCACAGCCAGACACGGGCGAGCAGGCGCTCGAGATCGCCGACATGCTGATCCGCTCGGGCTCTGTCGACCTGGTAGTCATCGACTCGGTCGCCGCCCTGGTGCCGAAGGCCGAGATCGACGGCGAGATGGGCGATAGCCACGTGGGTCTGCAGGCGCGACTCATGTCGCAGGCTCTGCGAAAGATCACCGGCAGCCTCAATGCAACGAAGACCACGGCGATCTTCATTAACCAGCTCCGTGAAAAGGTCGGCGTGTTCTTCGGTAGCCCGGAGACGACGTCGGGTGGCAAGGCGCTGAAGTTCTACGCGTCGGTTCGACTCGACATCCGTCGCATTCAGACTCTGAAGGACGGCACGGATGCGGTGGGCAACCGCACCCGCGTGAAGGTCGTCAAGAACAAGATGGCGCCGCCGTTCAAGCAGGCCGAGTTCGACATCCTCTACGGCATCGGCATTTCGCGCGAGGGTTCGCTCATCGACTACGGCGTGGAACAAGGGCTCATCAAGAAGAGCGGCGCTTGGTTCACCTACGAGGGCGATCAGCTCGGCCAGGGCATGGAGAACGCCCGTCGCTTCCTCATCAACCATCCCGATGTCGCGCTCGAGATTGAGGAGAAGATCCTCACCAAGCTTGGCGTGAACGGCCGCAAGGAGGAGGAAGCTCCTGCTGCCGCCGACGTGAGTAAGACGGCTCCGGCGAAGGAAGCTCCGAGCAAGGCGACGTCGGCCAAGGCGGCGCCGAGCGCGTCGGGCATTGAAGCGCCGCAGCGGGCGAGCGCCTAAGCATGGCGGTTCGGTTCGGGCCCCCACGCGACGACGAGCCTCGTTCGCGCGGGGAGTCACGAGCTGATCTCGCTGAGGTCATCGAGTTCCGCAGTCGGCTGCACCGGCAAGAAGTGGAGCCGGAAGGGGCGGAGAAAGCCCCCGAAGATCCCGCGCGGTCGGCGTCCGTGAACGACCGCGCTGCTGGTGAAGACGGGCGGGTTCGGGAGGCCGACGTCCCTGAGGAAACAGGTGCACGATCGACGGTCGTCGCTCCCGCACCTTTCGGGCGGCCGGTCGTGCTCGCTGATTTTGCTGCTGAGCGCGGGGCGCCCGAAGCTGCGCAAGTCGTCGAACCGGACGACCTCGACGCATCGGAGAATCCCGGTGATCGAGATTCAGTGGTCGAGCTCGGCGAGCCCGAGGAGAGCGACCTGCCTACGCTGCGAGTACCGAGCGCGAACACATCGCATTGGCTCGGGACTTCTCAAGAGCCTCAGGAGGTCGGCAGAAGCGATGTAGGTGCAGAGACAGTCATGCACGTCGATACGGAGGCAGAATCCGAGGAAGCTGAGACCGGCCGTACGGCGCAAGAAGACGGTGTGCGCATGCTCGGTCGGAGAGCGCGATCGAGCGGTGAATTACGCGATGAACTCTCGCAGCTCGGGCACGGCATCGACGCGGTCGAGACGGTCATCGACGAATTCACGCGGAGTCTCTACCTCGACGACCTCGGGCTCGCGCGGGCGCTGACGGAAAAACTTCGTGATGCGAAGGGCGCCAGTCGGTCGCAGATTCGCGTGAAGCTACGTGGGCGAAAGCTTCCGGATGACGTGATCGAGACCGCTCTTGGTGAGCTCGACACCGACGAGGAATTCGAGCTCATGTGGCAGACCGCCCAGCAGCGCGCGGCCAAGCTCGGCGGACTTGATCGTCAGGTTGCCGAGCGGCGGCTGCTCGGCTTCCTCGCGCGGCGCGGCTGGTCGGGAGAACCCGCTGTCCGGGCCGCACGAGAGGCCCTCGACGGCGGCGGTCGCGGCGGTCGGGGCGGTTCATCGAGTGTGCGATTTCAATAGAACGCGGTTCGGTGTAAACGTGGCCGCTGCGGCCACGAGGCGGCCTCACTGCCGCCGCAGCCGCGTCCCGGCCGACGGTTCGCCGCGGGTAGAATTGCACCCATGAGTCTCACCGCTGTTGCACCTCCCGAGATCGCTCCATCACCCGCCGCGCTGCGTCAGGACGGCTCTCCTCGGAGCTTCACGGTGCGCACGCTCGGCTGCCAGATGAACGTGCACGACTCAGAGCGTCTTTCCGGTTCGCTCGAAGCCGCGGGCTACGTCGCCGCCGATGACGCCGACGCCGCTGACGTGGTCGTCATTAACACCTGCGCGGTTCGGGAGAATGCCGCGAACAAGCTCTACGGCAACCTCGGCCAACTCGCGAACGTCAAGCGCGAACGAGAGGGCATGCAGATCGCGGTGGGTGGCTGCCTCGCGCAGAAGGACCAGGGCGTGATCGTCGAGAAGGCGCCCTGGGTTGACGTCGTCTTCGGCACGCACAACATGGGCTCGCTCCCAGCGCTGCTCGAGCGTGCCCGTCACAACTCCGAAGCGCAGGTCGAAATCCTTGAAGCGCTCGAGGTGTTCCCCTCCACCCTGCCGACGAAGCGCGATTCCGCGTCGAGTGGCTGGGTGTCGATCTCCGTCGGCTGCAACAACACCTGCACCTTCTGCATTGTGCCGTCGCTCCGCGGCAAAGAGAAGGACCGGCGCCCCGGCGACATCCTCGCTGAGGTGCAGGCGCTCGTCGACGACGGCGCCATCGAGGTCACCCTGCTCGGGCAGAACGTCAACACCTATGGTGTCGAGTTCGGCGACCGCCAGGCATTCGGCAAACTGCTTCGCGCGATGGGCGACATCGAGGGACTCGAGCGCGTCCGCTTCACCAGCCCCCACCCGGCTGCGTTCACGCAGGACGTCATCGATGCGATGGCGGAAACGCACAACGTCATGCCCGTGCTGCACATGCCGCTGCAGTCCGGCTCCGACACCGTGCTCAAGGCCATGCGCCGCTCGTACCGCTCCAAGAAGTTCCTCGGCATCCTCGACGCGGTGCGGGAGAGCATCCCGAACGCCGCGATCACGACCGACATTATCGTGGGCTTCCCGGGTGAGACCGACGCCGATTTCGAAGACACGATGCGCGTCGTCGAGCAGTCACGCTTCTCGAGCGCCTTCACGTTCCAGTACTCGATCCGCCCGGGTACGCCCGCCGCGGAAATGGAGGGGCAACTGCCGAAGGCGGTCGTGCAGGAGCGCTACGAGCGCCTCCTCGCGCTGCAAGAGCGGATCTCTCTCGAAGAGAACCAGGCGCAGATTGGGCGCACCGTCGAGGTGCTCGTCTCGGCCGGCGAGGGCAAGAAGGACGCCGCGACGCGACGCTTCTCCGGCCGCGCCGCAGACAACCGTCTCGTGCACTTCGCGCTCCCGGAGGGCGCGGACGAGCCCCGTCCCGGAGACATGGTCACCGTCGACGTCACTGCGGCCGCACCCCACTTCCTCATCGCCGATTCTGCAGTCGCTGTCGGCGATCGTGCACCCGGCACCTTCGCGATCCGCCGCACCCGGGCGGGTGACGCGTGGGACCGCCGCCAGGCCGACAGCTGCGGCGTTCCGGCGCCGGCCGCATCAGGCGACACGGCGCCTCGAGCGGTGAGCCTGGGGCTTCCCGCGATCCGCACCCGGTAATGGCGGATCGCGAGGCGCCCGCCGCCCCAGCGCTCTGGGCGGTGGTGGGAGCCACTGGCACGGGCAAGTCGGCGCTGTCACTCGACCTCGCCGAGCGGCTTGAAGCTGCGGGCCGCCGAGCGGAGATCGTGAATGCCGACGCCATGCAGCTCTATCGAGGCATGGACATCGGCACGGCGAAGCTGCCACCCGGTGAGCGTCGCGGGATTCCGCACCACCTCTTCGACGCGCTCGAACCCGACGAGGAGGGCAGCGTCGCCTGGTACCAGCCGATCGCGCGGCAGGTGATCGCGGAGATCCACGCACGAGGGGCCGACGCCATTCTCGTGGGCGGATCCGGTCTCTACGTGTCGAGCGTCATCTTCGACTTCCAGTTTCCGCCGAGGGACGACGCGTTGCGCGCTGAGCTCGAGGTTGAGGCAGATCGCGAGGGCGTCGCCCCGCTGCTCGAGCGGTTGCGCGAGCTCGCGCCCGACGTTGCAGACGCGGTCGATGATCGGAACCCCCGCCGGGTCGTGCGGGCGCTCGAGGTGGCGCTGCTCGGCGGAGACGCTCGGGTGACGCTCCCGGACGCGCCGACGCTCTGGCACGGAGTGGACCAGGGCGGTACGCGGATCGTCGGTGTGCGGTGCGAGCGTCCCGTGCTGGTCGAGCGACTCGACCGGCGCGTCGAGCAGATGTGGCGCGACGGTATCGTCGACGAGGTGCGCGCGTTGCTTCCGCGGGGAATCGAGCGGGGGAAAACGGCGAGCCGCGCGATCGGGTACGCGCAGGCCCTGGCGGAGCTTCGGGGCGACATGAGCGCCGATGAGGCGATCGCGGAGACGCAGGCCCTGACGCGACGGTACGCCCGTCGTCAGGTGAGCTGGTTCAAACGCTATCCGGGCGTGCAATGGCTTGATGCGCTGGAAGTCGACGCCGTCGCACTCTGAGCCCGAGCCTGCGGTCGCCGGCGATCCGCCACCGCGGCCCACCCGCCGCATCTCGCGGCAGCCTACTCGGGCCACCACCGCATCCCGCCGCAACCCGTAGATCCTCACCGCCCGCCCGCATAGGCTGACCATATGACGCACATCGAAGTTCGCACTGTAGCGCTCGACGGCACTTCGGCGGAGCGGCTCGCAGCCGGTGGTCTCGAGTACCGCCAGGTCGACGCCGCTGACGACGCGGCCCTCGACGGATTCATCAGGGCCGCGGCACGCGGCTTCCTCGAGGCCGAGCCGAGCAGTGAGGCCCTGGTGCCGGCGCGCGCCGCGTTGGAGGGGCGCCGCCTCGTCGGAGTGTACGACGACGCGAGCCCGCAGCGAGATCTTCCGGTCGCGACGGTCTGCGGCTGGGCTACGCCGCTCACCGTTCCCGGGGGTGAAGTGCCGATGTGGGCGATCAGCGACGTGACGGTCGCTCCGACCCATCGTCGACGGGGCGTCGCGCGCGCAATGCTCGAGGGTGAGCTTCGGGCGGCGGCCGACGCGGGCCTCGCGATTGCCGGGCTGACGGTGTCGGAAGCGACCATCTACTCGCGCTACGGCTTCGGCCCGGCGACGTGGCAGACGCGCTGGAAGATCGACACGCGCCGCGCCGGATGGGTCGGGCCCGAAGCCGAGGGCTCACTGCAATTTCTCGATCAGGAGGGCACCGCCGCGGCGCTCGGCGAGTTGCACGAGCGCACGCGCCGCAGCCGCATCGGCGACATCGCAGCTTGGCCCGAGCGCTGGCGCCAAATCGCGGGAGCAAGCCCGGGAGAACCGCATGCATCGCGCGTCCGTGGCGTGCGGTTCGTCGACGGCTCCGGTGCTGTGCGGGGCGCAATGGCGTATCGCATCGTCGAGTCCGATGCCGACTGGGCGCGCTCGACCCTCGACATTCGCCACCTCATCGGCGAGACGGCGCCTGCGCGCGCGGCGCTCTGGCGCTTCGCGATCCAGCACGATCTCATTGGCTCGGTGAGCGCGGATCTGCGCTCCGTCGACGAGCCGCTTCCGTGGATGCTCGCCGATTCTCGTGCGGCCGAGCGGAAGGTTGCGGATCACGGCTGGCTGCGAATTCTCGACGTTCCGGCCGCGCTCTCGACCCGCACTCTCGCTGCGCCGCTCGCCATCACGATGCGCGTCACCGACCCGCTCGGATTTGCTGACGGCGTGTGGCTGCTCGAGGCCGACGGGGCAGGATCGTGCCGCGTCAGAGCCATCGGCAGCGACGAATCCGATATCACCCTCGGCGTGGCCGAGCTATCGTCGCTCTACCTGGGCGGTGCCTCTGCACGCGCGCTTGCGGAGGCGGGCAAGGTGAGCGGTGATGCGGACGCGCTCGGGGCGCTCGATGCGGCGTTGCGCGCGGACAGCGAACCGTTCTTGAGCATCTCGTACTGAGCGCCGGTTGCGCGCAGAGGCCGCCGAAGAATGTCGGTGGTCGCCCCTAGACTGAATGCATGACGACCCTCGCATTCACCAAGGGCCACGGCACCGGCAATGACTTCGTGCTGTTCAGCGATCCTGAGGGGGAGCGCCCGCTCACGCCCGAGCAGATCCGCTTCCTTTGCGATCGCCGCTTCGGAGTGGGCGCCGACGGGGTGATTCGCGCGGTTCGCTCGCGCGCGATTCCGGAGGGTGCTGCGAGTCTCGCGGAGGAGCCCGACGCGGAGTGGTTCATGGACTACTGGAACGCCGACGGAACACCCGCCGAGATGTGCGGCAACGGCGTGCGGGTGTACGCGCACTACCTCATCACCGAGGGGCTCGTCGCGCCCGAGCGCCGGGACACGCTGCCCATCGGCACGCGCGCGGGAGTGAAGGACGTGCTCGCCGGCGTCTCGGGGTACACGGTCGATCTCGGCCGCTGGCGGCTCGCCGAGGAGCGGCTCGTGGCGGCGCAGGGGCTCGAGGTGGCGCGGCCCGGGCTCGGCATCGATCTCGGCAACCCGCACGTAGTCACGGCGCTGGCGGATCCCGAGGAACTCGAAGGGCTCGACCTGCATCGGGCGCCCGCGCTGGACCCGGCGCCTGAGGCCGGTGCCAACGTCGAGTTCGTGGTTCCCGAGGAGCCGCTGATTAAGGACGGGGTCGCGCGGATCCGCATGCGCGTGCACGAGCGCGGCGTCGGAGAGACCTTCTCGTGCGGCACGGGAACCGTGGCGGCGGCACTGGCCTTCCGGCACTGGGGCGGCCCCGAGATGCCGAACCACTGGCGTGTCGACGTTCCCGGCGGGCGGCTCGCGGTGCGCATGTTCCCCACCGAGGAGGGGGAGCATGTGTCGCTGAATGGGCCCGCCGAGCTGGTCTACCGCGGGGAGATCGAACTGCCGTAGTCGGCGGACCGCGCTGATTCGCCGCCGTGGGCGGCGCCTTCACCCGACTTCGAAATGCGGTGCATTTCTGCTGGTCGGGTGCCCGCCGAGCTCGTGTATCGCGGGGAGATCGAACTGCCGTAGTCGGCGGACAGCGCTGATTCGCCGCCGTGGGCGGCGCCTTCACCCGACTTCGAAATGCGGTGCATTTCTGCTGGGCGGGTGCCGCTCACCGCTCGATGCGGATGATGTGGAAACCCTTGTCGCGGGCAGCGCGTTCGACGTGGAGGTCGGTGAACTCTGTCGCGATCCACCGCTGCAGTGAATCTGCACCCAGGTGCTTCGCGACGACGAGGTGCGCGATGCCGCCATCGGCGAGCCGGGGCAGCCAGAGGCGCAGGATCCCGTGGAGCGCCTCCTTGCCAACGCGAATGGGGGGATTCGACCTGATTTCCCCGAAACGCACGTCCTCCGGCACCTCCTCCGGGGCTGCGACGCGCACGTTCCGGGTGCTGAGACGCTCGGCGTTCAGGCGCGTGAGCTCGCGCGAGCGCTCATTCACATCCACTGCCCAGATCTCGCGTTCGGGCTGCTGCAGTGCGGCGCCGAGCGCGATCGGCCCCCACCCGCAGCCGATGTCGAGGAGCGGGCCGGTCCCAGCGCTTCCGAGGCTGCTCGCCTCCGGAATCTCGCGCAGCAGAATCGCGGTGCCCCGGTCCAGCTGTTCGGGGCTGAACACTCCGCCCGCGGTGACAACGCTGCGAGGCGCGCCCGCCAGCTCCACCTCGATCTCGCGGGGACGGAGTTCGCCTTCGGGGGAAGCGGAGAAGTAGTGCTGCGTCACGTATCCAGTATCCCAGTCGCAGCAGCCTGCGCCGCGCGCCTCTGCAAAGCGCCGGTGCCCTCGGGAAGCATCACACTGGGCGTCTTCAGGCGCCCAGTGCGTCCAAGTGCGCCTCGGGCGAACGCACGACGCGCCCGGGTGTCCGCGGCGTACACTGGGACCCAGATGACGAAACGTACTGCAGATGACACGGGCCTCGCAGTTGAGGACGCCCCGATGAACCCAGACTCTGAGGCCGAGACCCCGAGTCCGCTCGATCCGCTGGACCGGGTGCTTTCTCGCGCCGCGACGGCGGGGTCAGCCACGGTGATCCGCGACCTGACGAGCGGCGCGCAGGCCCTCGGCGATGAAGAGCACGATCAGCTCGCTGAGAATCTCGATGCGATCCGCATGGAGCGCGAGGATCGCGCCTCGCTGAAGCGCGTCGTGGGACTCTCGACCGAGCTCGAAGACGTGACCGAGGTCGAGTACCGGCAGCTGCGCCTCGAGAATGTCGTGCTCATCGGGGTCTACTCGCAGCGCACCACGGACGACGCGGAGAACTCGCTCCGTGAGCTCTCTGCGCTCGCGGAGACCGCGGGCGCTCGCGTGCTCGACGGCCTGCTGCAGCGGCGCGCGCACCCCGACCCGGCGACCTACCTCGGTAAGGGCAAGGCGCAGGAGCTCGCTGAGCTCGTTGCTGCGGTCGGCGCCGACACCGTGATCGCCGATACCGAACTCGCGCCCAGCCAGCGGCGCGCCCTCGAGGACGTCGTGAAGGTCAAGGTCATCGACCGCACGGCCGTGATTCTCGACATTTTCAGTCAGCACGCGAAGAGCCGCGAGGGCAAGGCCCAGGTCGAACTCGCGCAACTCGAGTACCTGCTCCCGCGCCTGCGCGGTTGGGGCGAGTCGATGTCTCGGCAGGCCGGCGGACAGGTCGGCTCGGGCGGTGCGGGAATGGGGTCGCGCGGTCCCGGTGAGACGAAGATGGAGCTCGACCGCCGGAAGATCCACACCCGCATGGCGAAGCTGCGCAAGCAGATCGCCGGCTTCGGACCGGCTCGTGAGGCGAAGCGCGCGAATCGCAAGCGCGGCGAGGTGCCATCGGTCGCGATCGCCGGCTACACGAACGCGGGGAAGTCGAGCCTGCTCAACCGGCTGACCGGGACCCAGGAGCTCGTGCAGAACCAGCTCTTCGCGACGCTCGACACCGCTGTGCGGCACGCCGAAACCGACGATGGGCGCCGGTTCACATACGCCGACACCGTGGGTTTCGTGCGGAATCTGCCTCACCAGCTCGTCGAGGCGTTCCGCTCGACGTTCGAGGAGGTGGCAGACGCCTCTGTGATCCTGCACGTCGTCGACGGTTCGCACCCTGACCCCGAGGCTCAGCTCCGCACCGTGCGGGACGTGATCGCCGAGGTCGATGCAAACGACATTCCTGAACTCGTAGCGTTCAACAAGGCGGATCTGATCGATGAGTCGCAGCGGCTCGTGCTGCACGGGCTCGCGCCCGACGCGGTGTTCGTGTCGGCGCGCACGGGTGAGGGTATTGAGGAGCTGCGGCGTCGCATTGATGCGGCGCTTCCGGTGCCGGATCGCGAGGTCGTCGTCGTGGTTCCTTACGACCGCGGAGATCTCGTTGCCGAGTTGCACGAGCGCAACCGCGTGCTCGAGACGGAGTACGTCGAGACGGGTACGCGCGTGCGCGCCTACGTGACCGCGGAGATGGCGGCGAAGCTCGAGCCCTTCCTGGGCTAGGGCGAGGGCTGGGGCACTCGCAGTTCGCGCTTGGGCCGGGCCCGTGCTGTCGCGCGCTCCCGTGAAAGTCTGGGGCGCTATCGCACCGCGTGCTGCACCAAACGGTCACCGGAACGCTGCGGGGTGCCTCTACACGGAGCGGAAGACCGCGACGACCCGGCCGAGCACTTCGGCGTGATCGCCGAGGATCGGCTCGAATGCGCTGTTTCGCGGCAGCAGCCAGGTGTGGCCATCGCGGCGCCGGAAGACTTTGACCGTCGCCTCGCCGTCGAGCATCGCCGCAACGATGTCGCCGTTCTCCGCATCGCGCTGCTGGCGGATCACGACGAAGTCGCCGTCGCAGATCGCTGCGTCGATCATCGAGTCGCCGACGACGCGGAGCATGAAGAGCTGTCCGTCGCCGACGAGCTGGCGGGGGAGCGGAACGATCTCTTCGACCTGCTGCTCGGCGGTAATGGGAACGCCGGCGGCGATCTGGCCGACCAGCGGCACGTAGGCCGCCTCTTCCGGCTGCTGGGCGGGAGCTTCTTCGAGCGCGCTCGTCGTTGACGCGAGCTCGATGAGGATCTCGAGCGCGCGCGGCCGGTTCGGGTCGCGCCGAATGTACCCACCGAGCTCGAGGCGGCTGAGCTGGTGGGTGACGCTCGAGAGCGAGGACAGGCCCACCGCGTCGCCGATCTCGCGCATGCTCGGCGGGTACCCGCGGCTCTCGACCGAGCGCGAAATGCACTCGAGGATCGCCTGCTGCTTCTCGGTGAGTGGCTTCATGGATCGGGGCTGGGCGGCGTCGCTCATCGCTGTCCTTTCTCGCCCCGCGGGGCTGCCTGGCTGGCGTGATCCATGAATGTCGGTGGTCCCTGGTTCAGTGATCCCGTTGGACGAAACCCTACCGGCGGCATTCGAACACCAGCAAACACATGTTCGAGTGTCGCTCGAGAAAATCGAAACTGATGTTCGATAGATCGCTTGTGGATCCGTTCATTCGAAGATATATTCGAAACAGATGTTCGTACGGGTTGCTCGGGCGAACTCGAAGACGAAGGGAAGCCATCATGAGTGCAGCTGTTATGAGCCCCACCATTATGAGCGCCGTCAACGTGAATGGCGCAGAGGTGCGGGAGACCGCGACGAAGACCGGGTCGCTGCGTTTGACGCGTCGCGGACGCGTGGTGTTCGGGGCGCTTGCGACCGTGCTCGTGGCGGGATTGCTCGCGGTTGTTGCCGCTTTCGCGGCGCCGGAGGCGATGGCGAGCGGCGAGGCACCTCGGGGTGATCAGTTCGAGTACGTCGTGGTGCAGCCGGGCAGCTCTCTGTGGTCGCTCGCCTCGCACCTTGACCCCGCTGCAGATCCGCGCGATCTCGTCTCAGAAATCGTGCGTTTGAATCAGCTTCCCGGTTCTTCAGTGCAGGCCGGGGATGCGATTGCGGTGCCGCTGCGCTACTCGGAGAACCCGCTCGTGGTGTCAGCGGAGGAGCTCGGCGCCTAAGGGGTGCTGCATGCGGGGCTGTGCTTCGCGGGGCAGCGGATCGGCCCTGCGTACGCGGCGGCGGGCGGTCCGTGTTCTCCGGCGTCGCCCCGTGATCGTGGGGCCTGCGTTCGGACGCGGGCACTGCTTAGTCGGCCTGGCGCGCGCTCTACACTATTGAGGTGACTAGTCTGAGCGATCTTCCTCTCCGTGAGAACCTCGTCGGCTTGCGGCCCTACGGGGCGCCGCAGGACCCAGTGCCGGTGAGCCTGAACGTCAACGAGAACACGCATCCGATCCCGGAGCACGTCGCCATTGACATCGTTCAGTCGCTTGCACGGGCCGTGACCGGGGTGAATCGCTACCCCGATCGCGAGTTCATGGAGCTCCGGGAAGCTCTCGCCGGCTACCTCGGCCACGGGCTCGAGGCGAACCAGATCTGGGCAGCAAATGGATCGAACGAGGTGCTCCAGCAGGTGCTGCAGGCGTTCGGCGGGCCGGGACGCTCGCTCCTGAGCTTCACCCCGACGTACTCCATGTATCCGCTGCTCGCTTCGGGCACCGATACGTCATGGATCGCGGTCGAGAGGCCCGCAGATTACGCGTTGACGCCGGAGGCAGTCGTCGAGGCGCTCAAGGAATACCGCCCCGACATCGTGATCCTGTGCGGGCCGAACAACCCCACCGGCACGCCGCTCGAGCGAGATGTGATCGAAGCGGCATACGACGCGTTCGATGGCATCCTCATCGTGGACGAGGCGTACCACGAGTTCGACGCCGAGCGCGAAAGCGCGGTCACGCTGCTCCCGGGGCGCCCCCGGTTGCTCGTATCGCGCACGATGAGCAAGGCGTTTGCTTTCGCCGGGGTCCGCCTCGGCTACCTCGCCGCGGACCCCGCAGTCATCGACGCGCTGCGGCTCGTGCGTCTGCCGTACCACGTGTCGGCGCTGACCCAGGCGGCTGCGACGGCGGCGGTGCGGCACGCCGACTCCATGCTCGCGACTGTCGCGGACATTCGTGCGCAGCGCGACCGCCTGGCAGCGGCGCTCGCGGAGCTCGGGTACGTCGTACACCCCTCCGGATCGAACTTCTTGTTGGTGGGCGGCTTCGCTGATCCGGACGCGACCTTCGAGGCCCTTCGCGCGCAGGGCATCCTGATCCGCAATCTCAGCATCCCCGGTCACTTGCGGATCACGGCGGGCACCGAGTCGGAGACGTCGACGGTGATCGAGGCGATCCGCGCGCTCGGGCCGGGCGGCGCACGTAGCTGAGCGCGGCTGAGCATACGGGCCGCAACGAACATCGGTCGACCAGATCAACCCGGATAGACTGGCAGTCATGAACGCAGCATCGCGCACGGCCGCGCTCGAGCGAGCCACGAGTGAGTCGCAGATCACCCTGAGCGTCAACCTCGACGGAACAGGTGCCTCGGATATCGACACGGGCGTGCCGTTCTTCGACCACATGCTGACCGCGTTCGCGCGCCACTCGCTGACCGACCTCACGGTGCGCGCGAAGGGCGACATCCACATCGACGTGCACCACACGGTCGAAGACACGGGCATCCTGCTCGGCCAGGCGCTGCTCGAAGCGCTCGGCGACAAGTCGGGCATCTCGCGCTACGGCGATGCGCTCGTCCCGCTCGACGAGGCCCTCGCGCAGGCGGTCGTCGACATCTCCGGTCGGCCGTACCTCGTGCACTCCGGCGAGCCCGCGGGCTACGAGTTCCACTTGATCGGCGGTCACTTCACCGGCTCTATGGTGCGGCACTTCTTCGAGGCGCTGACGCTCAACGCGCGTCTCACCGTGCACCTCAAGCTCATCGAGGGACGCGATCCGCACCACATCGCTGAGGCCGAGTTCAAGGCCTTCGCGCGCGCATTCCGGCAGGCGAAGGCCCTCGATCCACTGGTGACGGGGGTCCCGTCGACCAAGGGCGCACTGTGACCGCAGGCGACACCCCTCGCAAGACCGTGGTCGTCCTCGACTACGGCTCCGGCAACGTGCACTCGGCCGTGAAGGCCCTCGCGCACGCCGGCGCCGAGGTAGAGCTGACCCGCGACGCGCAGGCGGTGATGGAGGCGGACGGTCTGCTCGTTCCCGGCGTGGGCGCGTTCGACGCCGTGATGCGGCAGCTGCGCGAAGTGCGCGGCGACGAACTGATCGACCGGCGCCTCGCGGGCGGGCGTCCCGTACTCGGAATCTGCGTCGGCGAACAGGTGATGTTCGAGCGCGGCATCGAGCGCGGCGTCGAGACGGAGGGCCTCGGGCAATGGCCGGGTACCGTCCGCGAGCTCAGCGCGCCCGTGCTGCCGCACATGGGGTGGAACACCGTCGAAGCGCCTGAGGGCACGCGACTGTTCGCGGGCCTGGAAGACGAGCGCTTCTACTTCGTGCACAGCAACGCGGCGGTCGATTGGACGCTCGAGGGCCGCACCGAGGCCACTCGGCCCCTCGTTACCTGGGCGGAGCACGGCGAGCGCTTCGTCGCGGCGGTGGAGAACGGACCGCTGAGCGCGACGCAGTTTCATCCCGAGAAGTCGGGCGAGGCGGGGATCCGCCTCCTGCGCAACTGGATCGAAACGCTGTAGCGAGTCTACCGAGTCCACCGAGTCCACCGAGTCGGCAGGAACCGCGAGAGCGGACGCAAGCGAACGAATGCGCACGCAAGCACTGAACACGAAGTCGAGGAGAATCACCGGATGACTGAACTGACCGAGGGCCCGAAGCTGCAGCTGCTTCCGGCGATCGACATGGTCGACGGGAAGGCTGTGCGGCTCACGCAGGGCGAGGCCGGCACGGAGACGAACTACGGCAGCCCGGTCGACGCGGCGCTCGACTGGATCGATCAGGGTGCCGAGTGGATCCACCTCGTCGATCTCGACGCGGCGTTCGGCCGGGGCAGCAACGTGTCGGTCGCTCGTAAGATCATCAAGCGTTCCGGCTCGGTGAAGATCGAGTTCTCCGGCGGCATTCGCGACGACGCTTCGCTCGAGGCCGCACTCGACATGGGCGCGACGCGCGTGAACCTGGGCACCGCGGCGCTGGAGAACCCGGAGTGGACACAGGCGGTGATCGCGCGCTTCGGCGAGCAGATCGCGGTCGGGCTCGACGTGCGCGGTGAGACTCTCGCCGCCCGCGGCTGGACCGAAGAGGGCGGCAACCTCTGGGACGTGTTCGCGCGCCTCGAGGAGGCCGAGTGCCCCCGCTACGTGGTCACCGACGTGACGAAGGACGGGACCATGCGCGGCCCGAACGTCGACCTCCTCGCGAAGGTCTGCGCGCGCACCGACCGTCCCGTCATCGCATCGGGCGGGGTGTCGAGCCTCGACGACCTCGCGGCGCTGAGGCAGCTCGTCCCGCTCGGCCTGGAGGGTGCGATCGTGGGCAAGGCGCTCTACGACGGCGCGTTCACGCTGCCCGCGGCCCTCGACGTCGCCGGCCGGTAACCGAGTGAGCGCCTGAGGCGAACCGGCATGGCGATCAAGAAGCTTCCCTCCACTGGCGACGCCCCGCGTACGACCGGCGTGCCCGAGAGCCTCGTCGCGGGCGGCGAGAGCGATTCCGCGGGCTTCCCCTGGGCGGGCCGCACCTTCGACCACCACGACACGGCATTCGCCGGCGACGACGGATCGACCCCGCCCGCGGTCGCGGCGCTCATCGAGTCGGTTCGGGCGGCGGTCGCCGATGCGCGCGGCGTCGCGACGGCAGGTGACTACTGGGACGCGGTACGCCGCACTGCTGACGCCCACGCCGATGCGATCGCGGGGCTGGGGAGCGAGCGCTTCCTCGTGCCGATGCTGGCGGAGGCCGGCGAGCTCGGCACGACGCCTGACGGCCGCACGGTCGAGAAGTCGCAGGAGCTCGCGATCGTGACGGTGGCCGGGCCCGACGGACGACGGGTGCTTCCGATCTTCTCGTCCGTCGAGACGCTTCGACACTGGAACGCCGAGGCGCGCCCCATTCCGGTTCCCGGGTCGCAGGCCGCGCTCGCTGCGGCGCAGGACGGCACGGAACTCATCATCATCGACCCGGGCACCCCCGAGCGCGAGTACGGTGTACGCCGACCCGCGCTCGAGGCTCTCGCGCTCGCGCAGCGAATCGTTCCGGCCTGGGCCGACGCCGAGGTGCAGCGGGAGTTCGCGGGCTTCGGCACCGCGGACGCCCGCATCGAGGCGCTGTGGATCGCGCCGGGGGAGCTCGAGAACCGGCTGCTCGAGCCCGAGATCACGGTGCTCCTGCGTCTGGCGCCAGGGGCCGAGCAGGAGCGGGCTGAGGTGCTCGCCGAGCTGCAGCAGCGCATTGCTGCCTCCGAGCTCGTGGCGGATCGCGTGGACTCCCTCGCGCTGCGCCTCCTCCAGGCCTGACCGGCCGCTGCGCCCGCGCCAAACCTCAGTAGCGCATCACAGGTTCACGAGCACGATGTAGCAGGCGGTACCGGCGATGATGCTGAGGAGCGCGCGACGCTTACTGAGCAGGTGCACGGCAACGGTGACGGCGGTCGCGGCGAGCACCGCCCACCACCTGCCCGGATCCGCCGCGACCTGATCGCGAAGCACGACGACGGCGAGGATGAGCAGAATCCCCGCGGGCATCCACCTGCCGAGCGCCGCGACGAATCGGGAGCGTCGCAGCGGCTTCAGAATGGCGAAGGGCAGTGCTCGCAACCCGAGAGTGATGAGCCCGGCGATGACCACCGCTGCGATGAGATACGTCACGGACGTCGCGTCAGGCATCGCGGTCCTCCTCGACGACGGACGGAGAGGCGGCCTCGTCGGGCGAAACCGCAGCAGCGCGGGATCGCGTGAGCGCGTAACGCCCCGCCAACAGGGCGGTGAAGACGATGAGCGCTGCGAGGAGCGCCTGGTCGGGTGCGGCGAGGAATGCGACCCCGACCGAGAGCAGAGCGAGGAGCGCCGAAGGGACCTCGCGCTTACCGCGCACGGCGTCGAGCGTCATCACCACGAAGAGCGCGACGAGCGCGAACTCGAAGCCCCTGATCGGGTGAGGGAGCGCGCGGGCGATGAGCACTCCGACGAGCCCGCCACCCACCCAGTACGCCTGCATCGCGAGCTGGCCGGTCACCATGCGCGCGGAGGAGAGTCGGGACTCGGGGAGCAGGACGTAGGTGGCGTACGCCTCGTCGATCATCGCGTACACGGAGTAGGCGCGGGGGAGCCCCGGCCGCACGCGCGAGATCGGGAAGGAGAACGCGTAGAAGACGTGCCGGAAGTTCACCGCGAATACCGTCACGGCGATCGTGAGGAGCGGGGTCGCGGCTGCGAGCATGCTCACCAGGAGCAGTTCGACGGACCCGGCGAAGATGCCGACCGAGAGCGCGGGTGCGAGCCACCAGGGCAGCCCGGACTGCACGACGAGTACGCCGAGGGCGACGCCGAGCGGTGCGATCCCGATCCCGACACCGAGTGAGTCACTGAGGCCCGCGCCGATCTCGCGCCGGGTGCCGCGCCGGGCGCTCTCCTGCTGCGCCATTTCTGTCTCCATCACCCCAGTTCGGCGAATCGCGTGCGGTGGGCGGCGGATCCGCTGCGAGCGGGCAGTGCCCGCCGTGTGCCGCAGCCTCCGGGTGCCACCGCCCGGTCAGGCGAACACACGACCCGCGACTGCGTTACCGGCCGCCACCCGCGTGCGACGCGCGTTAGTTGACCGGGCCGGTGTACTTCTCGCCCGGGCCCTTGCCCGGCTCGTCGGGGATCGCGGAGGCCTCGCGGAAGGCGAGCTGCACCGAGCGGAGGCCGTCGCGCAGCGGGCGCGCGTGCGAGTCGCTGATCTCGGGCGCACCCGCGGTGATGAGCCCCGCGAGAGCGTTGATGAGCTTGCGCGCCTCGTCGAGGTCGGTCTGCGACTCGGGATCGTCAGCGAGTCCGCACTTCACCGCGGCCGCGCTCAGCAGGTTCACGGCGGCGGCGGTGATCACCTCCACAGCGGGAACGTCGGCGATGTCGCGCGTCGCCTGGGCGATACCGTCGGCGTCAGCCGCCATCTCGGGGGCTGCGTCCTGGGAGGAGTCGACGGAGTGCTCGCTCATGTCGTCCTGTTCTGTCGAGGTAGGTGTGCTACCATTGGTTCGGTTCTCGGCGTTTTGCCGGGATACGGAAGAGGAGATTCTCCCACCCGGCACCGTTCCAGGTTACCGGGTCGTTGACACCCCGTCGGTTCACCGACAGCTTGATAAAGGGTGTAGGGCAGCGCGTGCGCGGCCCTGGTCTCAATTTCCGTGGCTCCGCGAAGGAGCGCCCACCCATGAGATCAGAGGAGCCGGCGATCAGCGATCCCCGTACGAATGACAAAATCCGCGTCACCGAGGTGCGACTGGTAGGACCCAGTGGCGAGCAGGTCGGTGTCGTGCCGATCGAGACTGCGCTGCGCCTCGCGGCGGACGCCGATCTCGATCTCGTTGAGGTATCCCCGAACTCGAAGCCCCCGGTTGCCAAGATCATGGACTTCGGGAAGTACAAGTACGAGGCTGCCCAGAAGCAGAAGGAAGCTCGTCGCAACCAGGCGAACACGGTGCTCAAAGAGGTCCGTTTCCGTCTGAAGATCGACAAGCATGACTACGAGACCAAGACGAAGCGTGCGGTGGGATTCCTTTCGCAGGGCGACAAGGTCAAGGCAATGATCCTGTTCCGCGGCCGCGAGCAGTCGCGCCCCGAGATGGGTGTCCGTCTGCTGCAGCAGTTCGCAGAGGATATCGCGGAGTTCGGTGTCGTGGAGTCGAACCCGCGCATCGACGGTCGCAACATGGTGATGGTGATCGCCCCGATCAAGAACAAGTCCGAGGCCAAGGCCGAGCTTAACGCTCGCCGCGCCGAGGAGAAGGCCACTCGTCGTGCCGATAAGGCCACCGGAGCCTCGGACGGCGAATGAACTGCGGCGCGCGGCTGATCCGCTGCGCGCACTCGCAACCCGCGGCCGTGAGGCTCGCACACAACAAGGAGAAATCGATGCCCAAGCAGAAGACCCACTCGGGGGCCAAGAAGCGCTTCAAGCTCACCGGCTCCGGCAAGCTGATGAAGCAGCAGGCCGGCATGCGCCACAACCTCGAGGTCAAGGCCTCGAAGCGCAAGCGCCGCCTGAACGCTGAGCAGGTGCTCGCCAAGGGTGACGCCAAGCAGGCGATGAAGCTCCTCGGCCACTGAGCCGACGCGAGCGCACAGCTTTCATCTGAGAATTTTCGTAAGGAAGAACTGAAATGGCTAGAGTCAAGCGGGCGGTAAATGCCCACAAGAAGCGTCGCGTTATCCTCGAACGCGCCGAGGGCTACCGCGGTCAGCGTTCGCGCCTGTACCGCAAGGCAAAAGAGCAGGTTATCCACTCGCTCGTTTACTCGTACAACGACCGTCGCAAGAAGAAGGGCGACTTCCGTCGCCTGTGGATCCAGCGCATCAACGCTGGTGCTCGCGCGAACGGCCTGACCTACAACCGCTTCATCCAGGGCCTCGGCCTCGCGGGTGTTGAGGTTGACCGCCGCATGCTCTCCGAGCTGGCCACCAACGAGCCCGCCGCCTTCGCCGCGCTCGTCGAGGTCGCGAAGAACGCCCTCCCCGAGGACACCTCGGCTCCGAAGGCTGCGTAAGCAGTAGCTTCCTTCGTCGAAGACCCCCGCCTCCGTTCGGAGCGGGGGTTTTCGCGTATCGCCGCCGCGCACGGCCCCGCGAGCGCGCCAGTAGGCTGAGGGGATGAACGACGAGATCCTGAGCAATCCGAAGTCCGAGCGCGTCCGCAGAATCTCGTCGCTCGCGCGGAAGAAGGATCGCCAGGCGCACGGTCGCTTTCTCGTCGAGGGACCGCAGTCGGTGCGGGAGCTGCTCGCGTATCGGGCGGAGCTCGTCGAGACTGTCTACACGACGCTCGGCACGGAGCCGTGGCAGCGCGAGATCGACCGACTGGCCTCCGACGCGGGGGTGCGGATCGAGCGGGCCACGCCCGAAGTGATCGCCGCTATGGCCGAGACCGTGCACCCGCAGGGCGTCATCGCCGTCGCGCGGATGTGGGAGGCGGACGTCGCCGAGGTACTCGCGGGGGCACGACTCGTCGCGATCCTGCACGAGATTCGCGACCCGGGTAACGCCGGCACGGTGCTCCGCGCGGCGGATGCGGCGGGAGCGGACGCGGTGATCTTCGCGGGTGCGAGCATCGATCCCTTCCACCCGAAGGTTGTGCGCTCGACCACGGGCTCGCTCTTCCATCTGCCGGTCGCCGTGGCGGAATCCCTGGAGACCGCGGTCGACGCGGCGCAGCGGGCTGGGCTCGTGACGCTCGCCGCCGACGTGCGCGGCGCCGACCTGCTCGAGGCGCGCGCGGAGGGGACGCTCGCGGGCCCCGTCGCCTGGGTGTTCGGCAACGAGGCCCGCGGCCTCACCGAGGAGGATCGCGCGCTCGTCGGGCGCTCGATCAAGCTCCCCATCTACGGCGCCGCCGAGTCTTTGAACCTCGCGACCGCCGCGAGCGTGCTGCTCTACGAGACGGCGTTCGCCCAGCGCGCCTGACTCAGCGGAACAGCGCCGCACCGAGCGCGTCACCCGGCGCGAAGCCCGGGAGGATCGCGTAGACGGCGGAGCCCGTGTGCTCGATCCACTCGTTGAGGAGGTCGAGTTCGTCGAGGCGGCGCTGGATCGGCACGAACTGCGTCAGCGGGTCGCGTTGGAAGCACGCGAACAGCAGGCCCGACTCGGTGCCGTCATCGAAGTTCGCCGACCGCCTCACGATGCGCTCGGCAGGGTCGCTCGAGTGCGCTCGCCGCGCGTGCGCGAACGCGGGGATCACCGGGAGGCCTGCCGCATTCTTCGCGTCGAAGTCGATCGGCGTGTGCTCGCTTCCGCCCGTGAGCGGGGCGCCGTCCGAGAGACGTCGGCCGATCGAGAGTTCGCGCCCGGGTCGGTCAACCCGGTCCCAGGTCTCGAGACGCATGCGGATGCGGCGCAGCACGAGCGCGGTGCCGCCCGCGAGCCAGGCGGTGTCGGGTTCCGTTTCGGGCCGCGTGTCGGGGTCCGCCTCGGGCGCCGACTGTGAGGCGCCGCCCGCGATCCATACCAGCCCATCGAAGTCCTCGTCCTCGGGCCGCGGATTCACCGTCTCATCGACCTGCCCCATGAGGTTCCGCATCGTCGCCCCGGCGGCATCGGCGCCGCGCGCCTGCCGAAAGCCCTGCTGCGTCCACAGCGGATCGGCGAAGCCGCGAATGTCGCGATCGAGCATGCGCGCGGCGTGCGCGATGGGCAGTGGATCGTCCGCCTGCATCAGCATGAGCAGATCGCCGCCGTCGTGCCTCCCGTCGAGGGCGTCGCGGTCGAACGCGGGAAGCGCGCCGAGCCATGGGGGACGCCGCGCCGGATCCACTCGCTCCACGAGCTCGCGCCCGACGCCGATCGTCACTGTGAGTCGTGCCGGCCGCGCGGCGAGCTCCGGCTCGGGGTCGGCGAGCGGCGCGGTGCCCGCGGTGAGCCCCTCCACATCGTCGGTGAGCACGCGGAAGAGCCGCTCGAGCGCCGCGCGATCCGTCTCGGGCCGCAGCGCATAGGCGACGTAGCGCAGGTGCGCCGCCGGCACCGTCGCGATCCCCGCCTGGTGCGGCCCGTGGCAGGAGAGAGCCTCCCCGCCGAAGCCGGGCAGATCGCCGCCCGCGCCCGCCGAGGTCTCGACGGTGTCGTCGATACCGGTAAGCCGCGGCGCGTCCGGCTCACTGTGGCGGCGGATCGCCACGGCGCCGAGCGTGCCGCCCACCCCCAGGGCAGCCCCGAGACCGAGCGCCGCACCCACGCTTACTGCGCCCCCGGTGAGCAGGGCGCGGCGCCCGATCTTGGCCGGGGGTGGCTGCTCAGCGGTCACTGCCCGTGCTCCGAGTCGTGCTCCGTGGAGCCGTCGCCCGAGTGACCCGAACTGAGTTCCTCGTTCTGCGACTTCGGGGCGCCGGATTGCGGTTCCCCGTCCTCGTAATGCTCCTCGGCCCCGGCATAGTCCTTCGCGAGCACCGTGGCGGTCGCCTCGGTGTCGTCGTCGAAGGTGAGCGTGACGGTGACCTCGTCGCCCGCGAGCAGCGCATCGTGCAGGTCCATGAGCATGATGTGCGTGCCGCCCGGTTCGAGCGTGAGGATCTCGCCTGCTGGGATGGTGAGCCCTCCCTCGACCTCCCGCATCTCGGGCGTCGCCCCGCTCATCACGGTCTCGTGAAGTTCGGTGCGACCGGCAACGTCGGTCTCAGCGCCCACGAGCGTGAGGTCGTGCGCGTACGGATTCGAGATCGACCCGAAAACGGCTGACATGCCGTCGCCCGCCTTCGCCCAGCCGTCCGAGAGCGTGACCCTCGGTTCGGCGAGTTCAGCGCTCGAAGCCGGCACCTCGGTGACTGCGGGCATGGCGCCCGCGCCGCCGGCGCATCCCGCGAGCAGGAGCGACGCGGCGAGGAGCAGCGGAGCGGTCGCGAGGCGCGTCGCGCGTCGCGCTCCCCGAGAATCGTGGGCGGCGCCGTGAGCGCGAACTGGGGAGACAAC
This sequence comes from Leucobacter sp. USHLN153, assembly GCF_037145615.1. Classification (NCBI taxonomy): domain Bacteria; kingdom Bacillati; phylum Actinomycetota; class Actinomycetes; order Micrococcales; family Microbacteriaceae; genus Leucobacter; species Leucobacter sp. USHLN153. The sequence continues at coordinate 120,615 of NZ_JBBCXE010000001.1, read as the reverse complement.
GGGCGAGTCATCGGCGGCGGCGATGGTGTGGGAACGGAAGCTGAGCATGATCATGCCTTTCGGGCAGGGGTGCGACGGATGAGTACGAGGGTGATGACGGCGGCCGCGGCGAGCGCTGCGGCCCCGAGCGATACGCCGAGGAGGAGCCGGCTGCCGGGCGCGTGGTCGGCTTCGCTCGCGGCGGGGTCGGGTGAGTCGGCGGATCCCGTGGCGTCGAGACTGGCACCGATCTGCAGAGTGGTCGCCTCGAGCGCGGTAGCCTCGACGATCGTCGAGGTGCCGTCGCCGCTGGTCACGAGCCCGAACGCCCCCTCGATGGGGTGCCCGTCGCTCGAGACGACCCGCCAGGAGGCGAGGGCCTCACCCTCGGGCAGTGGAAGACTGAGCGGCTGCTCGACGTCGCGGCCATGCACCGCGGGGTCGCCGTCGGTGAGGGTCGCGCCGTCCTCACCCCGCACGGTGATCTCGGTGCCGACGGCGATCAGATCCGCGCTGAACGTGAGGCGAACTGTTTCCGTCGATCCGCTCTCCGGGTCCGACACGATCGTCGTGTCGACGAGCTGATCGTGGGCGTGTGCGGGGGTCGGTGCGAGGATCGGCGCCGAGCCCAGAGCGAGCGCGACTGCGATGGCGAGTCCAACGCGAGAGGCGCGGGCGCCGCTGGCGCGCCCGACCGCGCTGGCCCGACCGACCGCGCTGACGCTGGGAGGGGGTGAAGCGAGGTGTGCGCGCGCACGGGCGCGCCGCATGGTGGGGGAATGCATGAGGGTCTCCGAAATTCTCCGGCTCGGCCGGAAGCGCTCGCGGGCGGTGCGCACGGCAGTGCGTGCGAAGGTGCGTCGGGCTGTGCGTACGGCGGCGCTCGGCGCTGCACTCAAGGCAGTGCACGGCGCAGAATGCAGGGCATCGACTGCCAGCGCCGAGTGAACAGCGCTGAACGCACAGCGCTGAACGCACAGCGCCGAATGCACGGCACCGAGTGCCCTGCGCCGGAAGCAGGCTCAGGGCAGGCCGAACAGCCGCGCCCCTACCCGCCCGCGAGCTGGTGGATGCTGAGTGGTGGGTCAGGCAGCAGCCGGAGGGCCCCGGTGCGTGATCGCCGACGCGACCCAGAGTCGAAGACGGGGGAGCGGGAAGTCGGTGAGCGGGAGCGCGGAGCGGGGCGCGGTCGGAACGGACAGCGCGCGTGGGCGCTCGAGCGGAAGCGCGCGCAGCATGAGGCGCAGGAGGCCGAGCACGGCGCGCTCGCCGCGGTGCAGGAGCGTGATCGTCAGCGTCGCCGCCACGAGGTGCGCGATCCACATGGAAGCATTTGCCGTGCCCGCCGAGGCGAGCTGCGGTGCGAACGAGGTGACGGCCCGAAGGTGCTCGGCGTGGGCGGGCTCGGGACTGCCGGAAGCTCCGCCTCCAGCGATCCTGCCCCCGAGCCCCGCGAACGACCAGTGATAGAGGAACTGCGCGAGCAGAACGGCCGCCGAGAGTCGCCAGAGCGAGCCGAGCCGCCCGGCGAGCGCGGTGCAGATGGGGAGCGCGAGCACCATCGTCGCGACGACCGCGATACAGGTGACAGTGCCCCCGACGAGCGCGTGCGATGCGGCGGCGAGGAGCGTCGCGGCACCCGCAGCCGCGGCCCCGCGTAGCGTGCGTGCGGCTCGGGAGACGCCGCGCGAAGCCGCGAGCACATCGCTCCCGCCACGGCGTGCTGGCCGAAGCTGGGGTCGCCGCGCAGGCCGCCCCACGGAGCGCCGCCGAGAGTGCATGGGCTCATTGTAGCTAGCGGATCCGCCGCCGAGTCGACACGGGGAACACCTGCGGTAGCGTGCGCTCGACTCCAGCACGACGGCGGGGTGCGAGCGGACCGGATCGACGCGCCTCCGGCCCGGTAGGATGAATGCTCGTGGCAGAGACGAATCCCATCACCCAGGAAGCGGCCGATGCAGCGGTCGATGCGGCGCTCGCCGCATTCGCTGCGGCAGGCTCAGTCGCCGAGCTGAAGGCCGCGCGCACCGCGCACGCGGGCGAGGGCTCGGCCATCGCGCAGCTCAACGCGCAGATGCGCGCGGTGCCGAAGGACGAGAAGGCCGCGACCGGCAAGCTCATGGGTCAGGCGCGCGGACGCATCGAGGGTGCGTACCGGTCGCGCGAGACCGAGCTCGCCGCCGCCGAGGCCGCCGAGCGCCTCGTCGCCGAGACCGTCGACGTGACCGCGGCGCCCGTGCGCCGCACGGCCGGGAGCCGTCACCCGCTGACGCAGCTCCAGGACGAGGTCTCCGACGTCTTCATCGGCATGGGCTGGGAGATCGCGGAGGGCCCCGAGATCGAGCACGAGTGGTTCAACTTCGACGCGCTCGGCTTCGATCCCGACCACCCCGCCCGCGCGATGCAGGACACCTTCTTCGTGGAGCCGGCCGACCGCCACCTCGTGCTGCGCACGCACACCTCGCCCGTGCAGATCCGCTCGCTGCTCGGCCGCGAGCTGCCCGTGTATGTCGTCGCCCCGGGACGCACGTACCGCACCGACGAGCTCGACGCGACGCACACCCCGGTCTTCAGCCAGATCGAGGGCATCGCGATCGACCGCGGCCTGACCATGGCCCACCTGCGCGGCACGCTCGAGCACTTCGCCCGCCAGATGTTCGGCGCCGAGGCCGAGATCCGCCTGCGTCCCAACTTCTTCCCCTTCACCGAGCCGTCGGCCGAAATGGACGTGTGGCAGCCGCACGCGAAGGGCGGCGCGCGGTGGGTCGAGTGGGGTGGCTGCGGCATGGTCGATCCCAACGTGCTCGCCGCCGCGGGCATCGATCCCGACGAGTACCAGGGCTTCGCGTTCGGCATGGGCATCGAGCGCACCCTGCAGTTCCGCCACGACATCAACGACATGCGCGACATGGTCGAGGGCGATGTCCGTTTCAACCGTCAGTTCGGAGGACTGGTCTAATGCGCGTTCCGCTCAGTTGGCTCGGCGAGTTCGTCTCGCTTCCCGAGGGCACCACGCCCGAGCAGGTGCACGCCGATCTCGTGCGCGTCGGCTTCGAAGAGGAGTCGATCCGCCGCTTCGACGTGACCGGCCCCGTGGTCGTGGGAGAGGTGCTCTCGCGCGAACCCGAGGAGCACTCGAACGGCAAGACCGTGAACTGGTGCCAGGTGCGCGTGGCTCCCGAGGGGCAGCGCGCAGCGGACGGTGGCGAGGACGTGCGCGGGATCGTCTGCGGTGCCCACAACTTCGACGCCGGTGACAAGGTCGTCGTGTCGCTCCCCGGCGCGGTGCTGCCCGGCGGCTTCGCCATTTCGGCGCGCAAGACCTACGGGCACGTCTCGGACGGCATGATCGCCTCGGCGCGCGAGCTGTCGCTGGGCGAGGATCACGACGGCATCATCGTGCTGTCGCGTCTGGGACTCGATCCCGAGGTCGGGGAAGACGCCAAGGCGCTGCTCGGACTCTCTGACACAGCCGTCGAGATTAACGTCACCCCGGACCGCGGGTACGCCTTCTCGATCCGCGGAGTGGCGCGCGAGTACGCGCACGCGACCGACGCGGAGTTCCGGGATCCCGCGGCTGCGGTGACCCCCACGGCCGCGAGCGGCTTCTCCGTGCGGATCGACGACGCGGCGCCGATCCGCGGTCGCGTCGGTGCCTCCGGTCTCGTGACCCGGGTGGTGCGCGGGATCGACCAGTCCCGGCCGACGCCCGCGTGGATGATCTCGCGCCTGCAGCTCGCGGGGATCCGCTCGCTCTCGCTCGAGGTCGACATCTCGAACTACGTCATGCTCGAGCTCGGTCAGCCGCTGCACGCCTACGACCTCGCGAAGCTGACCGGCGGCATCACCGTGCGCCGAGCCGCTGCGGGGGAGACGCTCGTCACGCTCGACGGGCAGGAGCGCACGCTGCACCCGGAAGATCTCGTGATCGCCGACGAGTCTGGCGCGATCGGCCTCGCGGGCGTCATGGGCGGCAACTCGACCAAGGCCGATGACGGCACTCGCGACGTGCTCATCGAGGCGGCCACGTTCGACCCGATCTCGATCGCGCGCACCGCTCGTCGGCACAAGCTGCCGAGCGAGGCCTCGAAGCGCTTCGAGCGCGGTGTCGACCCGCTCGTCGCGCGCGCCGCGGCGCAGCGCATGGTCGACCTCCTGGTCGAACTCGCGGGTGGAACGGCCGACGATCTCGGCTCCGAGACTGTCGCCGATTGGAGCCCCGTCGAGGTGCGCCTGCCGCTCGCGCGAGTGAACGGTCTGCTCGGCACGGATTACACCGACGAGGAAGCCCGTCGGGCCATCGAAACGATCGGCTGCACGATCGCCGAGGGAGCTGCGGGCGAGCTCGTGGTGACCGCACCCAGCTGGCGCTCGGACCTCAGCCGACCGGCGGATCTGATCGAGGAGGTCGCGCGGATCGTCGGGTACGACCGCATCCCCTCGGTGCTGCCCGTGGCACCCGCTGGCCGCGGCTTGACGCGTGAGCAGCGCCTGCGCCGTCGCGCGGCCAACATCGTGACCGCCGCGGGGCTCGACGAGGTGCAGAGCTACCCGTTCGTGTCGCAGGCGCAGCTCGATGCGTTCGGCGCGGGTGCCGAGTCGACCTCGGCGGCCGAGGCTGGTGGTGCGGCGAATAGCACCGCCGCGGACGCGCCCGTGAACGGGATCAAGCTCGCGAACGCGCTCGACGCGCAGGTGCCGTTCCTCCGCCGCTCCCTGCTCCCCGGCCTCGTGGTCGCCGCGCAGCGCAACGTTTCCCGTGGCCTCACGGACCTCGCGCTCGTCGAGCTCGGCCTGGTCTTCGAGCCCAATGAGGGCGGCAGCGAGATCGGCACGGAGCAGGTGCCACCGCTCGCGGAGCGGCCCTCGGACGTGGTGCTCGCGGAGCTGAACGCCTCGATCCCGAACCAGCCGCGCCGCGCCGCGGGCCTGCTGCTCGGTGACGCCGTGCCGAAGCAGCCCGGCGAGGCCCCGCACAGTTACGACTGGTCCGACGCTCTCGACGCCGCGCGCACGCTCGCGGGCGCTGTGGCGGCTGAGCTCGTCGTCACCCAGGGGGCGCACCGCGCCTTCCACCCCGGCCGTACGGCCGAGCTCGCGATCCGCGTGACCGACGGCTCGGACGTCGACGGCGACGAGGGCGGCCTCGTGGTTGTCGGCGTCGCCGGCGAGCTGCTGCCGGAGCTCGTCGCCGAGCACCACCTGCCCGGTCGCGTCGCAGCCTTCGAGCTCGACCTCGACCGCCTCATCGAGTTGGCTCCGCGCCAGCCCGAGACGGCGCAGCTCTCGACGTATCCCGCGGCGACGCAGGACCTCACGCTGGTCGTCGCCGACGACGTCGCCGCGGGCGATGTGCTCGCGGTCGTTGTCGCCGGCGCGGGCGACCTGCTCGAGGACGCGCGCATCGTGGACGACTACCGCGGCACCGGCATCGAACCGGGGACCAAGGCGCTGACGTTCGCGCTGCGCTTCCGCGCGGAGGATCGCACGCTCAAGTCCGAGGAGGCGAGCGAGGCGAAACTGGCGGGTGTGGCAGCGGCCGAGCTGGCCTTCGACGCGAAGCTCCGCGACTAGGCGCGAGGCAGACGTGCGGATTGCGGTAGCCGGCGGCACCGGCACGGTCGGGCGCTTGACGGTCGACGTGGCTCGAGAGCTCGGTCACGAGGTGCGGGTGCTCTCGCGGGCGACGGGGGTCGACCTCGTGTCGGGATCGGGACTCGATCTCTCGGGTGTCGCCGCCGTGATCGACGCGTCCGGCACGACAACGACCTCCGCGCCGCGCGCGCGCGCATTCTTCTCCGCGACGAGCCGCCACTTGCTCGACGCGGGAGGGCGCGCGGGCGTGGGCCATCACGTGGTGCTCTCGATCGTCGGCTCAGATCGCGCGCCGCACGGCATGTACGCGGGGAAGGCGGAGCAGGAGGCCGTGGTTCGGGCGAGCAGCGTGCCTTGGACGGTGCTGCGGACCACGCAGTTCCACGAGTTCGCCGAGCAGATGATCGACCGCATGAGAATCGGACCGTTCGTCGGTGTCCCGAACATGCGGTCTCAGCCCGTCGCGGCGCGCACCGTTGCCGAGCGGCTCGTGTCGCTCGCGGTGGGGGAGCCGGCCGGAGTCGCCCCGGCGCTCGCGGGGCCGCGCGAGGAGCGCATGGTGGACCTGGTGCGTCGTGTGCTCTCGCACCGCGGAGATCGCGCGCGGGCGCTCGAGGTTCCGCTGCCCGGGGGCTTCGGGCGCGCACTGCGCGATGGCACGATCCTGCCCCGCGATCCCGATCACCCGGAAATCGCGGGCCCGTCGTTCGCGGACTGGCTCTCCAGGCGCTGAGTCCAATCGGACACCCGCGGAGCCGCGTGCTCGCGCTCTGAGCGCTGCGCTACTCAGCCTGGCGCGGCGCGAGGCTGAACATCCAGGGAACGCCGAAGCGGTCCGCGAGCATGCCGAAGGTGTCGCCCCACGGTGCCTGCTCGAACGGCTCGCGAATGTGCGCGCCCTGCGACATGCCCTCCCACAGCGCCTGAATCCGCTCGGCGTCGTCGCCCGACACGCACACTGAGCTGCCGAGCGATGCGGCGTCGGGGGAGTCTGCCATCGAGGCCGGATAGTCGGCGGCCATGATGACGAGCCCGTCCTCGGTGTTGATCTGCCCGTGCATGATCTTGTCGGCTTCGCTCGGGTCGCCCATCATTCCGGGGATCGAGTCGTAGGTCATGAGGCGAATCTCGCCGCCGAGCACCGAGTGGTAGAACTCGAGCGCCTCGCGCGCGTTGCCGTGGAAGTTGAGGTAGGGGTTCAGATTGATGGTCACGGGACGCTCCTCGCCGTTCGGGGAGCCCGCCGCTGGACTCCTGCGGATATTGTGCCTCCGGTGCGCCGAAATGTCACCGCTCGGCTCGCGACTCGCCCTTGCCGAGCCCAGGGAGGCGGCGGATACTGGGACCAGCGTGCTGCGGGCCTGAGTGTGCAAGGCGGCTTGGCAGCGCGCCCATCTGGCAGTGCAGCCGAAGGAGACGGATCATGCCTCACCAGTACATCGTGCCGAATATCTGGTGCCAGGGGAACGCGGAGGAGGTCGGCCGGTTCTATAGCGAGGTGCTGCCCGATACGACCTCGGAGGTCGCCGCGCGCTATCCCGAGACCGGACTGCTCGACTTTCAGCAGGATTTCGCCGGGCTCCCGCTCATGGTGACGGTGACGGTCCGCGACTTCAGACTCTCGCTGATCAATGCCGGTCAGGAGTTCGCGCCGAACCCCGCGATTTCGTTCTTCCTCATGTTCGGCCCAGTCGGCTTCGGCGGACCGGAGGGCGCTCGGGAGGCGCTCGACCGCGTCTGGGCTGGCCTCGCTGATGGCGGCGAGGTGCTGATGCCGCTGCAACAATACCCGTTCAGCGAGCGCTACGGGTGGGTGCAGGATCGCTTCGGCGTGAGCTGGCAGCTCGGTCTTTTCGATGAAGACGGTGCGGATCCGCCCTTCGTGATGCCCGCACTCCTCTTCGGCGGTCCCGCGCAGAATCGGGCGGTCGAAGCGCGCGCGAAGTATGCGGCGGTCTTCGGCGACGACTTCGAAGCGGGCGACGCCTTTCCGTACGGCGAGCAGACGGGACCTGCGACCCCGGACGCGCTCATGTACAGCGAGTTCCGCATCAAGGGGGTGCCTTTCACCGCGATGGACTCCGGCGTCGAGCAGGATTTCAGCTTCACGAGCGGCGTCTCGCTCGAGGTGCACTGCGCGGACCAGGCCGAGATCGACCGGCTGTGGGAGGGGCTCTCGGCGGCGCCTGAGGCCGAGCAGTGCGGTTGGCTCGCCGATGAGTTCGGCGTGAGCTGGCAGATCGTGCCCGCGAACATGGGCGAGCTCATGGAGCACCCGGGCGCGTTCGAGCGCATGCTGCAGATGAAGAAGATCGTGATCGATGAGCTGTGATCGTTCGGCAGTGCTGACGAGCTGTGATCGCGGTGGTGCTGATGCGCTGTGACCATGGCAGTGCTGACGCGCTCTGATCGGGCCCCTGCGCGCGCCGCTCCCGAAGTCCGTACTCCCGCGCGCCTGCGCTCTTCGCCGGCCGCCGCGACTCTGTGACGAGCGGCGCTTTTGCCCAGAATCGAGGACTACACTCGCAGGGTTGAGGATCGAACGGGGTGGGGACGAGCGAATGCGAGTGCGGGCGACGGCGGTCAGCAAGGGACCGGGCGGGCGGGCACTCCCGCCGAGTGACGTGTCCATGACGTCGGGCCGGGCGGTCTTCGTCGAGGCCGAGACCGCGCAGAGACCGACCGTGCTCGGCCTCATCGTCAGCGGACGCATGAAGCCCGACAGCGGCGAGGTGTCGATCGATGACGCGCCGGACGCGAAAGCGCTTCGGCGGCGGATCGCGCTCGTCGATGCGCCCGACGTCAGTGAGCCTCACAGCGACGTGCTCCTCGCCGACGTCGTCGCGGAGGAGCTCATGTTCGCCGGGAAATTCGGCGGGCCGCCCGCAGTGCGCCGCGAACTGGAACGCCTCGGGATCCGCCAGCACGCTCGCGTGCCCATCGGCGATCTCGCCCCGGGCGATCGTGTGCGTGCGCTCTGCGAGCTGGCGCTGCAGCGTCCGGGTGTCGAGGGGATCGTGCTCGTCTCGCCCGATCGGCACGGCGGCGACCCGGAGGAGTGGTGGCGCACGGCGTGCGAGCTGGCCGATGCCGGTGCCGCGGTGCTCGTCATCGCGGGTCGCGCCGCGCGTGCGGCGATCGCAGCGCATCCCGACGGCTGGGGCACGGGTGAGGTGATGCCGCTCCGCGAGGCGATTGCGGCGATCGAGGCAGAAGATTTTTCGGGGAGTGACGAGGCGTGAAGATTCCGCAGATGATCCGGGCGGAGTTCGCCCGGCTCTGGGCGACGAAGATGGCGCGGCTCGCGTTCGTGGCGCTGATGTGCGTGCCGCTCCTGTACGGCGGGCTCTACCTCTGGGCCAACCAGGATCCGTACGCGAAACTCGATCAGGTGCCGGTCGCGCTCGTGGTCGACGACGAGGGCGTGCAGCAGGGCGATGACACGCGGCGAATCGGCGAGGAGGTCGCCGAGAGCCTCGTCGAGGACGGCAGCTTCGACTGGCACGAGGTGAGCGCCGAAGACGCTGAGCGCGGAGTGAGCAACGGGGTGTACGACTTCGTCGTGACGCTGCCCGCGGACTTCTCGGAGTCACTGCAGTCCTCGCAGACCGACGATCCGCACCGCGCCCAGGTCGTGTTGACGACCAACGACGCGAACAGTTACCTCGCGACGACGATCGGCGAGCAGGCCGTGCAGCGTATTCAGAAGCAGATCGTGCAGTCGGTGAACCAGGAGGCGGCGCGCTCGCTGCTCGATGGAATCGCGAAGATCCGCGGTTCGCTCGTCGAGGCGAAGGACGGAGCCGGCGAGCTCACCGACGGCGCCGCGAGTGCGGAGGACGGCGCGGCGCGGCTGCACACGGGTACCGAGCAGGCGAAGGATGGGTCTTCGCAGCTGAGCTCGGGGCTCCGCCAGCTTCGCGACGCGACGGCGGCTCTGCCGGAGAACGCGGAAGCGCTCGCCGGCGGTGCGGCGCAGGTCGCGGCCGGCAACGCGACGGTCGCCCAGTACGGGCGGGACGCCGCGGGCCTGAGCCAACAGGCCCTGGACGCGCTCGCGAGCGATCGCGCCGCGATCCTGCAGGATCTTCGCGACGCCGGTGCGGACGAAGCCGTTATCTCCCGAGTGACCCAGGCGATGGATCGCGTGGGAGGCGACCTCACGAACGTCAACGCGCAGGTGCAGGGCGCCAGCGCGCAGCTCGACACGCTCGCCGCGGGCTCGCAGCAGGTCGCTGACGGATCGCGGCAGCTCGCCGACGCGACGCCGCAGCTCACGGCCGGGATCGCCTCGGCGGCCGACGGTTCGATCGCGCTCGACGACGGGCTGGCGCAACTGGTGTCGGGATCCGGTGAGCTCGAGACGGGACTCGGCAAGCTGACGGACGGGGCGGGTGAGCTGCGCGACGGACTCGCCGACGGAGTCAAGCAGCTGCCGAAGAGCACGGCCGACCTTCGCGCCGATCAGGCCGCGAACATTGCGCACCCGGTCGATGTGGAGACGAGCCGCGTCACCTCGGCGGGCAGCTACGGAGCGGGGCTCGCACCGTTCTTCATGAGCCTTGCGGCGTGGATCGGTATCTACGCGCTGTTCCTCATCTTGAAGCCGGTCTCGAACCGCGCCGTTACCGCGCTGCACACTCCGCTGCGCGTGACGCTCGCCGGATGGGCGACGCCGGCGCTGCTCGGCGCGACCCAGATGCTGGGGCTGTTCGCGATCGTCGCGTTCGCTCTGCACTTCGACTTCTCGCACCCGGTCGCCGCGTACGGCACGATCGCGCTCGCGTCGGCGGCGTTCGCCGCGATCATTCTCGCGCTGAACGTGTGGCTCGGGAGCGTGGGGCAGTTCCTCGGCCTTGTCCTCATGGTGATTCAGCTCGTGACGGCTGGCGGCACCTTCCCGTGGCAGACGCTGCCGAGTCCGCTCGCGACCCTGCACCACTATCTGCCGATGTCGTTCGCGGTCGACGGGCTGCGGCAGCTGATGTACGGCGGCGACCTCGCGGATGCGGGAAACCAGGCGCTGAAGCTCGGACTCGTGCTCGTGATCGCGGTGCTCGTTGCGGCTCTCGGCGTCGCGAAGACGATGCGATCCCGCACCCTTCGAGACTTGCAGCCGAGCCTCATCGGATAGCCGCTCGGGGCCCGGCCGCGGGCCTCGAGCGGTGATGCCGTGCCAAACTGGGTCGCATGAGCGAGTACACGACGATCATCACCGAGACGCAGGGACGCGTCGCGACCATCACCCTCAATCGACCCGAGGCGCTCAACGCGCTGAACGGCACGCTCGTGCGCGAGCTCATCGAGGCCGCCCTCGGCTTCGATGCGGACCCCGGGATTGGCGCGATCGTGCTGACGGGCTCGGCTAAGGCGTTCGCCGCGGGAGCCGATATCAAGGAGATGGCGGATCTCGGCTACGCCGACATGTACTTCGGCGGCCCGTTCCCCGGGTGGGGCGGCTTCGAGCGGATGCGCACGCCCCTGATTGCGGCGGTGGCCGGGTTCGCGCTCGGCGGTGGCTGCGAGCTCGCGATGATGTGCGACATCATTCTGGCCGCCGACACCGCGAAGTTCGGTCAGCCCGAGATCAACCTCGGAATCCTGCCCGGCTTCGGTGGATCTCAGCGCCTGCCGCGTGCGATCGGCAAGTACAAGGCCGCCGAGATGGTGCTCACGGGCCGCATGATGGGGGCCGAGGAGGCGGAGCGCTCGGGACTCGTGTCGCGAGTCGTACCCGCCGACGAGCTGCTCGCGGAGGCCGCGAAGGTCGCGGAGACGATCGCGTCGAAGTCGCTGCCCGCCGTGTACGCGGCGAAGGACGCGCTGCAGGCGGCGCAGGAGATGCCGCTCGCCGAGGGGCTGCGCTTCGAGCGGCAGGCCTTCGCAGCGGCGTTCGCGACCGAGGATCAGCAGGAGGGCATGCGGGCGTTCTCCGAGAAGCGGGCCCCCGACTTCCGCCACCGGTAGAGCACGCGCGTTCGGGGCGGGGGGATCCCGCTCGCGCTCCGAACCCCGCGAGAGCTCAATTTGCGCGCTCTCCACCCCGGTTTTCTCGCCAAAAGTGCACTTTTGGCGGTGTTGCAGGGGGACGTGAGCGGGGTGCCGGTTCCGGGCGGGCGCGCGGGGGCGCGAGCTCAGGGCGGGCGAGCGCGCGGGGCGCTAAGCATGCGAGTGCGAAGCGGAGCCTTCGCGAGTGGTTGAATAGGAGCACGCGTGCGTGCCGCCCGCGGGAGAGGGAGTCGATGACCATCAGCGTCGCTGTGGCGGGAGCCAGCGGGTACGCGGGAGGCGAGCTGCTGCGCTTGCTCGCGGCCCACCCCGAGTTCGAGATTCGCACGGTCACCGGGCACTCCTCCGCGGGCCGACCGCTCATCGAGTCGCAGCCGCACCTGCGATCCCTCGCGCACCTGACGCTCGGGGAGACGACCCCCGAGGTGCTCGACGGGCACGACGTCGTCTTCTTCGCGCTGCCGCACGGCGCCTCGGGCGCGCTCACCGAGCAGCTGACGCAGGTGGGCCTCGCGGTCGACTGCGGCGCCGACCACCGGCTCACGAGCGCCGAGGACTGGGCCGCGTTCTACGGCGGCGAGCACCACGGCGCGTGGAGCTACGGCGTCCCCGAGCTCGTCATCGCGAACGGCGACGGTACGTTCGGTCGGCAGCGCGAGGCGCTGATCGGGGCGACGAGGATCGCGGCGCCCGGTTGCAACGCCTCCACGGTGGCGCTGTCGCTCGCTCCCGGGGTCGCCGCGGGCGTCATCGAGCCGCGCGACATCGTGTCGGTGCTCGCCGTCGGTCCCTCGGGCGCGGGCAAGGCCGCGAAGACGCACCTGCTCGGCGCGGAGCTCATGGGAACGGCGAATCCGTACGCGGTCGGCGGCACCCACCGCCATATCCCGGAGATCCAGCAGTCGCTCCGCCGTGCGGGCGCGCGCGAGGAACCGACGATCAGCTTCACCCCCGTGCTCGTACCGATGAGCCGGGGGATCCTCGCCACGACGACCGCCCGGGTCGTGCCCGGCGTGAGCGCGGCAGAGGTGCGCGTGGCCTGGGAGCGCGCCTACGCCGACGAGACGTTCGTCCAGCTGCTTCCCGAGGGCGTGCAACCCCGCACCGCCGACACTCTGGGCGCGAACACGTGTCTCATGAGCGTCACCGTCGACGAGGCCGCGGGGCGCGCGGTGATCGTCGCAGCCCTCGATAATTTGGCGAAGGGCACCGCTGGTGCGGCGATCCAGTCCGCCAACATCGCCCTCGGCCTTCCCGAAGACACCGGACTTTCCGTGAATGGAGTTGCACCGTGACCGTGACCGAGCCCCAGGGCTTCCGATCCGCAGGCATCGCCGTGGGACTCAAGAGCACCGGCAAGCCCGATCTCGCCCTCGTCGTGAACGACGGCCCCGAACGCGCGAGCGCCGTCGTCTTCACGACGAACCGAGCGCAGGCCAATCCGATCCTGTGGAGCCGCATGTCGGCGCAGGGGGGCGCCGCGAGCGCGATCGTGCTGAACTCGGGCGGCGCGAACTGCTTCACCGGAGACTTCGGCTACGAGACGACGAGGCTCACCGCGGAGGCAGTCGCCGCCGCGACCGGGGAGGCTGACGCGGAGCGCGTGCTCGTCTGCTCGACGGGGCTCATCGGCACGGGGGATCAGGCGTTCCGAGACAAGATCGTCGAGAACATCCCCGCACTCGCAGCGGCCCTCGACGCCGACGACACGAGCGCCGCCGCCGCGATCCTCACCACCGACTCCGTCGAGAAGACCGCGGTGCACCGCGGCGCGGGATGGACGATCGGCGCCATGGCGAAGGGCGCCGGCATGCTCGCGCCCGGGCTCGCGACCATGCTCGTCGTCATCACGACCGACGCGCTGCTCGATGACGATGCCCTCGACCGCGCGCTGCGCGGCGCGACCTCGCGGAGCTTCGACCGCCTCGATTCCGACGGCTGCATGTCGACGAACGACCAGGTGACGCTCCTCGCGAGCGGCGCATCGGGAGTGATCCCCGACGAGGCTGAGTTCGCGGAGGCGCTCGCCGCCGTGTGCGACAGCCTCGCGGCGCAGCTCCAGGCCGACGCCGAGGGCTCGAGCCACGACATCGACATCGAGGTGCGCGGAGCGGCGTCGGAGGCGGACGCGGTCGAGGTGGGGCGATCCGTTGCCCGAAACAACCTCTTCAAGGCGGCGATCTTCGGCAACGACCCTAACTGGGGCCGCGTGCTGGCCGCGATCGGCACCACCGAGGCCGCGTTCGATCCGTACCAGGTCGACGTCTCGTTCAACGGCGTGCGCCTCTGCCACGCCGGCGCCCCCGACCGCCCGGTCGAGGAGTGCGACCTCACACCCCGACGCACGCGGGTCGAGATCGATCTCTTCGCCGGCGAGCACGCCGCGACCATCCGCACGAACGACCTCACGCACGACTACGTGCACGAGAACAGCGCGTACTCGAGCTAGGAGCTGCATGTCCACGACGACGAAGACCCTCGACCATGCCCAGGCCTCGGCGAAGGCGGAGGTGCTGATCGAGTCCCTGCCCTGGCTGAAGAAGTTCCGCGACACGATCATGGTGATCAAGTTCGGCGGGAACGCGATGGTCGACGAGCAGTTGCTGCACGACTTCGCGGAGGACGTCGTCTACCTGCGGCATACCGGCATCCACCCGGTGATCGTGCACGGCGGCGGCCCGCAGATCAACGCGATGCTCGCGCGCCTCGGCATCGAGAGCGAATTCCGGGGCGGCTACCGCGTCACGACGCCCGAGACGATGGACGTCGTGCGCATGGTGCTCACGGGCAAGGTGAACCCCGAGCTCGTCGATGCGATCAACGCGCACGGCCCGATCGCGACGGGCACGACGGGGGAGGACGCGGGGCTCTTCGTGGGTCGCCGCCGCCCGCCGGTCGAGACTGCCGACGGCCACGCCGACCTCGGTCTGGTGGGGGACATCGTCGAGGTGCGGCCGGAGCCGGTGCTCGCGATGCTCGAGGCGGGGTTGATACCGGTGGTCTCCTCGATCGCACCCGACGCGGATCACCCCGGGGTGTCCCTCAACGTGAACGCCGATGCTGCTGCTGGCGCACTCGCTGGCGCGCTCGGGGCCGAGAAGCTCGTCATCTTGACGGACGTTGCGGGGCTCTACGCCGACTGGCCGAATCGCGACTCGCTCGTCTCGTCGATCACGACGGGCGAGCTCGAGGAGCTGCTGCCGAGCCTCGAGACCGGCATGATTCCGAAGATGCACGCGTGCCTCGACGCGGTGCACAGCGGGGTGTCGAAGGCCGCGATCATCGACGGCCGCGAGCCGCACTCGGTGCTGCTGGAGATCTTCACCGAGCACGGGATCGGCACCGAGGTCACCCCTTAGACCCGAGGGCCTCGGGAGGTGGCATGGACTGGGCGGGCGCCGAAGCTCTGCTCGAAATCGCGGGCCTGTGCGCGTTCGGCGTCTGGTCGGTCGCGCTCTCGATCGTCGATGTGCGGACGCGACGGCTGCCGAACAGGCTGCTGCTCCTCGCGACCGTCACAACGCTGCCGCTGCTCCTCGCGAGCGCCGGGTGCGCGTGGGCGACTGATGCTGATGCCGCCCACGCGGGCGGAGGCGCCGGAAGCCCCGGCCGCCTCCTCGACATGTTCGCCGTGTCCGTGGGGCTGAGTGCGCTCTTCTTCGCGCTGTGGCGCTGGGCGCCCGCGGGCATCGGCGGCGGGGACGTGAAACTCGCCCCGCTCTTCGGCGCGGTGGTCGGCTTCGCGGGTGGCTGGCAGGCCGCGTTCGCGGGCGTGCTGCTGGCCTTCGCCGGCGCGGCGGTGTGGGGCCTCGCGATCCGCCGCTTGCCGGGCCGAGGAGTGCGGCCGCCAGCCTTCGCTCCGTGCGCGTGCGCGGCGGCGTGGCTCGTGATCTGGGTTTTCTGAACTCCCCATGGCTCCCGTATGTGCCGATCATTCCTGATTCGAGGTGCGCGCGCAAGGGTCTGCCGCAGTGTCGGCGGTCTCCGTTAGCGTGAGCCGCGGAGGCGAAGTCACCTCCGCGAGTCCCCCCTGGGGCGACTTGCTCCGTGATTTCGTCCACCGGCGCGGAGCCCCCGCGCTGGCTAGGCATCGGTCGGATGGAGTTCTTATGCACACCACACGATTCGCGCGCTCCCGAGTGTTGCGCGCCACCACAGGAATAGCCGCGGCAGCGCTCTTGCTCACGGCGTGCTCCGGCGGCGACTCGGGAGGCGGCGACGCGGGCGGCAGCGACGCCCCCGCGGGCGACGAGTTCAAGGGCACCTCGCTCAGCGTTGCGGCGGCGTGGTCCGGAGCGGAGCAGGAGAACTTCGAGAAAGTGCTCGACGAGTTCAGCCGCCAAACCGGGGCGGACGTCTCGTACACGAGCTTCGGCGACAACGGCCCGACCTACATCAGCGGGCAGCTCGAGGGCGGCACACCCCCGAACGTCGCGGTGATCGGCCAGCCCGCGCTCATGCAGTCGCTCGCAGCCGACGGTGACATCAAGCCCGTCGGGGACGACGCGAAGCAGGCCGTCGAGGAGAACTACTCGGAGGACTGGGTAGACCTCGGCTCGGTCGACGACGAGCTCTACGGCGTGTGGTTCAAGGCGGCGAACAAGTCGACCGTCTGGTACAACGCCGACATCTACGATGAGGCCGGCGCTGAAGCTCCCGAGGACTGGGATGGCTTCATGGATCAGCTCGGTCTGGTCTCCGACTCGGGTTATGCCGGCATCTCGATCGGCGCGGACGTGGGGTGGCCGCTCACCGACTGGTTCGAGAACGTGTACCTGCGCACGGCGGGCCCCGAGAAGTACGACCAGCTCACGAAACACGAGATTCCTTGGACCGACGACTCCGTCAAGGAAGCGCTGAAGGTGCTCGGCGAGCTGTGGGGGAGCGACCTCGTGCAGCCCGGCGGCGACCAGCGCGACTTCCCGACGAGCGTGACCGAGGTCTTCGGGGCTGACCCGCAGGCCGGCACGGTGTTCGAGGGCGACTTCGTGGCGGGCAACATCGCCGCGGACGGCAACTCGACGGTCGGCGAGAACGCACTGTTCTACGATTTCCCGTCGATCAACGATTCGGCCCCGGCCGTGGTCGGCGGCGGCGACGTCGCGGTGCAGTTCGACGACGATGAGGCGACGAACGCGCTCATGGCCTTCCTCGCTTCTCCAGAGGCCGCGGAGATCTGGGTGCCGAACGGTGGCTTGACCTCTCCGAACACGGCGGTCGACACCTCGCTGTACCCGGACGACACCTCGCGCCAGATCGCCGAGGCGCTGACCGGCGCTGAGGACTTCCGCTTCGATATGTCGGACCTGGCACCGAGCGCCTTCGGCGGCACCCCGGGTCAGGGCTTCTGGCAGGAGATGATCTCCTTCTACCAGAACCCCGATGACGTCGACGGTGCGGCGAAGCGTCTCGAAGACGCGGCCGCTTCCGCCTACGACGGATAACCGGCAATGTCTCGTACGCAGACGGTTCCGATTGCGCTTCGCGGAGAGAGCGTGCGCAATCGGAGCCGGCTGCGCCAGTGGCTCCTCGTCGGGTCGTTCCTCGGCCCGGCGCTGCTGGCGCTCGGCGCGCTCGTCGTGTATCCCATCGTCTACACGGTGATCCGCTCCTTCTTCGACCGCTCGGGTTCGGCGTTCGTGGGGTGGGAGAACTACGTCACGATGTTCACGAACGACACGACGTTCACGGCCATCCGGAACAACCTCATCTGGGTGGTTGTCGCCCCGGTAACGGTGACCATCATCGGCCTGATCCTCGCCGTGCTCGTCGATAAGATCGGCTGGAAGACGGCGTTCCGCCTCATCGTGTTCATGCCGATGGCGATCTCGATGCTCGCGGCTGGCGTGATCTTCCGCGGCATGTTCCAGGAGAGCCCGCAGCTCGGCGTCGTGAACGCGGCGATCACGAGCGTGCAGAGCATCTTCACGGATCAGGCGAGCTACCCCGGCGCGAAGCCGCGCGATGGCCTTGGGATCGAAGCTGACAAGGGGATCATCGCGTCCTCGCAGGAGGTCGCCAGCGGCGAGAGCCAGAACTTCCCGCTCATCGGGATCAAGCGCAGCGCGCTCCCCGAGGGCTCAGCGGAGGCGAAGGAGGCGCCTGCCGCCAGTGACACGCAGATCTCGGGAACGGTCTTCCTCGACGTCATCCGCGGCGGTGGCGGCACCGATGGAAAGCTCGAGCCCGGAAAGACCGGCCTCGAGGGGGTGCGCGTCGACGCCGTCGACGCCGACGGGTCGATCCGCGGCTACGCGACGACCGGGGCCGGCGGTACCTTCACGATCGACGGTCTCGAAGCGGGGTCTTCGTATCGGGTCGCGCTGCCATCATCGAACTTCGACGAGGGCGCTGCGGGCGTCTCGTGGCTCAGCGCTTCGTGGATCAACGTCGTGGTGATCCTGTCGTACGTCTGGATCTGGGCGGGCTTCGCGATGGTCATGATCGCATCGGGCCTGTCAGCGATCGACCGCTCACTGCAGGAGGCCGCGCGCACGGACGGTGCGAACGAGTGGCAGGTGTTCACACGCATTACGGCGCCGCTTCTCGCGCCCGTGCTCCTCGTGGTGTTCGTCACCCTGATCATCAACGTGCTCAAGATCTTCGACCTCGTGTATGTGATTCCGCCGGGCGCTTCGAAGCCCGCGGCGAACGTGATCGCGGTGGAGATGTGGACCGTGTCGTTCGGCGGCGGGAGTAACCAGGGTCTCGGTTCGGCGCTCGCGATTCTGCTCTTGATCCTCGTGCTGCCGTCGATGATTCTCAACGTACGTCGATTCCGATCGGAGCGTGGACGATGACGACTCAAGTTGAACACCCGGTCACGGGAGACGCGGAGGTCGCGGGGCGCGCGGCGCATGGAGCGGCGGCTTCGGCCGCGAAGCCCCGCCTCGAGTCCGCCGGTTCGGGAACCCGCCCTCCCGGCCCGGCGGGGCGCCGCCGCACGGAGAGTTGGGGTGCCCGCATCGCGCGCGTGGCGAGCAGCGGTCTCGTGCACCTGCTGCTCGTGATCGTCGCCATATTCTGGCTCGTGCCGACGGTGGGCTTGCTCCTGACCTCATTCCGCTCGGCCGGGGATAACGCGTCCAGCGGGTGGTGGACCGTGCTCACGAAACCGGCGGAACTCACGCTCCAGAACTACGTCAATCTGCTGAGCAACTCGACGATCACGGGCTCGCTCTGGAACACCATCGTGATTACGGTGCCCACCACGATCCTGGTCGTGATCATCGGCGCGCTCGCGGCGTACGCGTTCGCCTGGCTCCGATTCCCGGGACGCGACTGGCTCTTCATCGCCGTGATCGTGCTGCTCGCGGTGCCGCTGCAGGTAGCGCTGATTCCGCTCGCCCGGCTATTCGGGTCGATGGGAATCTTCGGGAGCGTGGTCGGCGTCATTCTGTTCCACACGGCATTCGGCCTTCCGTTCGCGATCTTCCTCCTGCGGAATTTTTTCGCGCAGGTTCCCGAGGAACTGCTCGAGGCAGCGCGGATCGACGGTGCGCGCGACTGGTTGATCTTCTTCAGGATCATGCTGCCGCTGGGGCTCCCCGCGATCGCATCGCTCGCGATCTTCCAGTTCCTCTGGACCTGGAACGACATGCTCATCGCTCTCATCTTCACCAACCAGAGTTCCCAGCCCCTGACGGTCGCGATCCAATCGCAACTCAGGCAATTCGGAGCGAACATCGACGTACTCTCGGCCGGGGCCTTCCTGTCGATGATCGTTCCGCTGATAGTGTTTTTCGCGTTCCAGCGGTATTTCGTGCAGGCGCTCCTCGCGGGCTCGCAAAAGTAGAATCTGGAAGGGGAGTACCGGGTGATCGATCGGTACGACGCGTACCTGTTCGACCTGGACGGCGTGATCACGCCGACGGTCGAGTTGCACCGGCGAGCGTGGCAGGAGACGTTCGATGCGTTCTTCGCGGCACGCGGAGAGACGCCCTACGAGGACCGCGAGTATTTCGCGTCCCTCGACGGGCGTCCTCGCTTCGCTGGCGTAAGCGCATTGCTCGCCATGCGCGGGATCGAGTTCCCGCTCGGCGAGGAATCGGACGACGGTTTCACCTCGGTGCGGGGCATCGGCAATCGCAAGAACGGCGCCTTCGTCGAGGTGCTCGAGCGGGATGGCATCGCAGCGTATCCTGGGTCACTGCGTCTCCTCGATCAGCTCGCGCGGGAGGGCGCCCCGCTTGCGGTGGTGTCGAGCTCCCGCAATGCGGAGCCCGTGCTTCGCGCCGCTGGCCTCCGCGATCGCTTCCTCGCCGTCGTCGACGGAATCGTCGCCGCGCGCGAGGGGCTGGCCGGGAAGCCGGCGCCCGACACGTTCCTGCGCGGGGCCGAACTGCTGGGGGTGAGACCCGAGCGCACGGCCGTGTTCGAGGATGCCGAGTCGGGTGTCGCGGCCGGCCGCGCGGGCGGGTTCGGACTGGTTGTTGGAGTTGATCGCGGCGCTGGGCGAGAGGCGCTCATGGCCGCGGGCGCAGATATCGTCGTTGCAGATTTGGAGGAGTTACTGGCATGAGCCACGAGTCGTTCGACGGACCGGTCACGGAACTGCGAAGGGACTTTGGCGACGACCCCTGGCGTCTCGTGTCTCGCGGCATCGACCCGGCGCTCGCGGGGCAAGACGAGTCGATCTTCGCGCTCGCCAACGGGTACCTCGGGATGCGAGGCAACTACGAGGAGGGCCTCCCTCTCGGGAGCCACGGCACGTTCCTCAATGGCCTCCACGAGACCTGGCGCATTCAGCACGCCGAGAATGCCTACGGGTTCGCCGAGCACGGGCAGACCATCGTCAACGTGCCGGACACGAAGACCATCCGCATCTACGTCGATGACGAGCGTCTGAACCTCCAGTCCTCCGAGATCCTCGACATCCACCGTGTGCTCGATCTGCGCGAGGGAACGCTCACGCGAACCCTGCTGTGGCTCACGCCGACCGGCAAACGGGTGCGCGTCGAAACCCGACGCATGGTGTCGTTTGCCTCCAGGCATCTCGCGACGATTGAGATGCGGGTCACGGTGCTCGACGCCGACGCGGAGGTCACCGTTAGCAGCCTCATCGTGAACCGGCAGGATCTCGGTCGGGTGCACACCGAGGGCCCCGCCGACACTTTCGACCCGCGCCAGACGAACCAGTTCACCGAGCGAATCCTCGACCCGGGGCCCGCCGTGCACAGCGGCGACCGCTCAGTGCTCAGCTTCCGCGTGCGCGATTCGCGAATGACGCTCGGCGTGGGAGTCGACCACCACTTCGACAGCGGCACTGACGACGAGTGGCGTCACCGCATCGACAAGTCGCACGACCGCGTCCGTCACGTCTACCAGGGCACGGCTCGGGCGGGGCGCACGGTGCAGATCGTGAAGACCTCCGCGTATCATCACTCGGCGACCGCGGCGCTCTCAGAGATGCTCGATCGCTGCATTCACTCCCTCAACAGCGCGGCGGCGGAGCCCCGCGACGTTCGATGGGAGCGGCAGCGCGAATACCTCGCGGCCTTCTGGGATCGCAGCGACGTGCGAGTCGATGCCGAGCCTGGAGTGCAGCAGGCGATCCGCTGGAATCTGTTCCAAGTGGCGCAAGCTTCCGCCCGCGCCGACGGCCGAGGGATCCCGGCGAAAGGACTGACCGGCTCAGGCTACAGCGGTCATTATTTCTGGGACACTGAGATCTACGTGCTCCCATTCCTCACTTACACCTCGCCGTTTTGGGCGCGCAACGCGCTTCGAGCGCGCCAGCGGATGCTGCCGCAGGCGCGCGTGCGCGCTGCCATGCTGAACGAGAACGGTGCACTCTTCCCGTGGCGCACGATCAACGGCGAGGAAGCGAGCGCCTATTACGCGGCGGGCACCGCGGGCTACCACATCAACGCCGACATCACCTACGCGCTCGCGCGCTACGTCGCGGCGACGGGCGACCTCGAGTACGTGCTCTCGGGTGCGTCGGATGTCGCGATCGAGACCGCGCGCCTCTGGGCGAGCCTCGGGTTCTGGCGGCGCGGGGCCGACGGGGTGGAGTGCTTCCACATTCACGGCGTCACCGGGCCCGACGAGTACACGACCGTCGTGAATGACAATCTTTTCACGAACGTCATGGCCCGTTTCAACCTGCGCTTCGCGGTGGAGGTCGCGCGTCGCATCGCGGCTGAGGCGCCGGAGGAGTACGGCGTGCTCGCCGATCGCCTCAATCTCACGCCGGAAGAGATCGACGCGTGGGAGCGGGCGGCCGACGGAATGGCGGTGCCGTACTCCGAAGATCACGGTATCCATCCTCAGGACGCGCACTTCTTGGAGCGCGAGGTGTGGGATCTCGCAGCAACTCCGCCTGAGCAGAAACCGTTGCTGCTGCACTTCCACCCGCTCGTCATCTACCGTTTCCAGGTGCTCAAGCAGGCTGACGTCGTGCTCGCGATGCTGCTCGCGAGCGACGAGTTCGACGAGGAGCAGAAGCGCCGAAACTTCGACTACTACGACGCCCTGACCACCGGCGACTCGACGCTCTCGGCCGTCGTGCAGTCGATCGTGGCCGCAGAGGTCGGCTACCGCGACCTCGCCTATCGCTACTTCGAGCACGCGCTTCGGGTCGATCTCGACGACCTGCATCACAACGCTGCGGACGGGCTGCACATCGCCTCGACGGGCGGCGTGTGGATGGCGCTCGTACAGGGGTTCGCCGGGATGCGCGACGCCGGTCGGCAGCTCAGCTTCGATCCCCGGTTGCCCGACCATTGGGGATCCCTCGAGTTCCGCCTCGAGTGGCGCGGTCAGCGCTTCGAGGTGCGCCTCGAGCGAGAGCGGATGATCTTTACGTTGCTCGAGGGAGAAAAGCCGGTGGTCGTGCGCGTGCGCGACAGCGATGTGCGGATCGCGCCCGGCGCGCCAGTCGAGGTCGTAATGGCGGATCAGGGGCCGAACCTCGGGGCGTTCGCGGGGCTGTCGGCGGGCATCCTGCCTCGCGACGGGGACGAGGACCCGATGGCGAATCTCACGGTGGAGGTGCCGGTCGTCACGACGGCGATTCCGACCCGCCCGGTCACAGGCTGACCTTCGAGCGAAGAGTAGACTGGATCGCGCCGATGCCTCGGCGTCTCTCGAGTGAAAGGCAGGCCCCGTGACCTACGTGATCGCTCTTCCGTGCGTGGATGTCAAAGACCGCGCGTGCGTGGACGAGTGCCCGGTCGACTGCATCTACGAGGGCGAGCGCTCGCTCTACATTCACCCGGACGAGTGCGTGGATTGCGGCGCATGCGAGCCCGTGTGCCCGGTCGAGGCGATCTACTACGAGGACGACCTGCCCGAGGAATGGTCCGACTACTACAAGGCCAACGTCGAGTTCTTCGATGAGATCGGGTCGCCCGGCGGAGCCGCCAAGGTCGGGGTCTACGACTTCGACCATCCGATCATCGCCGCCCTCCCGCCTCAGGGCGAGTAGGTCATGCGCGATCCGCTACCCGAGTACCCCTGGGATGCGATGGAGCCGTACGCGGCCCTCGCGGCGCAGCACCCCGAGGGTGCGCTGAACCTCTCGGTGGGCTCTCCGGTCGATCCCACGCCGGCGGCGGTGCGCGAAGCGCTCGCACACGCCACGGAAGCTCATGGGTACCCCGCGACCGCGGGCACCGTGCCGCTGCGCGAGGCGATCGCGGAGTGGTTCGAGCGCCGACGGGGCGTCACGGTGGAGCCGGGGGCCGTGCTGCCGACGATCGGCTCCAAAGAACTTGTCGCGCTGTTGCCATTTCTGCTCGGCATCGGCGCGGGCGAAGCGGTCGTGTTCCCCCGGATCGCGTATCCGAGCTACGCCATGGGTGCGGCGCTGGTCGGCGCAGACGCGGTGGCCGCGGATGACCCCGCGGAGTGGCCGGAGCACACGAAGCTCGTGTGGATCAACTCGCCGTCGAACCCGGACGGGCGAGTTTTCGACGTCGCGGCCCTGCGGACAGCGGTAGAGCGCGCGCGCGAGCTCGGCGCGGTGATCGTGGGGGACGAGTGCTACGCGGAGTTCGGCTGGGACGCTCCCTGGGACAGCGAGCGGATCCCGTCGATTCTCGACCCGCGCGTGGTCGGCGACGATCATCGTGGAGTTCTGAGCGCCTACTCGCTCAGTAAGCAGTCGAACCTCGCAGGCTATCGCGCGGCATTCGTGGCCGGGGACGCCGACTTGATCGCGCAGCTCCTCACCGTTCGGAAGCACGCCGGACTCATGCAGCCGGCGCCGGTGCAGGCCGCGATGGTAGCGGCGCTCCGTGACGAGCAGCACGTTGCCGAGCAGCGAGAGCGCTATCGTGTACGCCGCGAAACACTGCGCTCGGCGCTCGAGTACGCGGGGTTCCGGGTCGAGGGCAGCTCTGCGGGGCTGTACCTCTGGGTGACGCGCGGCGTCGACGCGTGGGAGGCGGTCGAGGAGTTAGCGAGGTTGGGCATCGTCGTCGGTCCCGGGCATTTCTACGGAGACCATTCGCCGAATCACGTGCGGCTCGCGCTGACCGCAGCGGACGCCCATATTGCCGCCGCAGCCGAGCGCATTCGCGCCGCGGCCACGCTTGCTGCATGACGAACCTCGAATCGACTTTTTGCTTCGCATCAAGATATTCTGTGCCGAGGGCGACACTCATGCGCCCCTCCCTGACTGCTCCTAGGAGCCGATAGGGTGATAGGAATGGCCGAGTCTGATCCGACGCAGCGCCAGCATTGAGACCTCACGAGGAGACAACGTGACCGAATCGACGCAGGGCCCGGCTACCGCCAAGTTGAACTTCCCCGGCGGCACCGCGGAGCTTCCGATTGTGGAGGCCGTGGATGGGCACTCGGCGATCGACGTCAGTTCGCTGACGAAGCAGAGCGGGTACACGGCGCTCGACTACGGCTTCGTGAACACCGCGTCGACGAAGTCCCGCATCACCTACATCGACGGCGACGAAGGCATTCTCCGCTATCGCGGTTACCCGATCGAGGAGCTGGCCCGCCAGTCGACCTTTCTCGAGGTCGCGTACCTGCTGATCTACGGTGAGCTGCCGACGTCCGATGAGCTCGGTGCGTTCGACGAGGAGATTCGTCGTCACACGCTGCTGCATGAGGACATGCGCTATTACTTCGAGGGCGTGCCCCACACGGCCCACCCCATGGCGGTGCTCTCGGGCGGACTGCAGACCATGTCGACGTACTACGAGTCCTCGCTCGACACCGCGGTTCCCGAGTTCGTCGAGGTCAACACCATTCGCCTGCTCGCGAAGCTCCCGGTGCTCGCGGCCTACGCGCATAAGAAGTCCATCGGTCAGGCCTTCCTGTACCCCGACAACAATCTGAACTTCGTCGAGAACTTCCTGCGACTGAACTTCGGCAACAAGGCCGAGAAGTACGAGATGAACCCCGTGCTCGTCGACGCGCTCGACAAGCTCCTGATTCTTCACGCGGACCACGAGCAGAACGCGTCGACCTCGACCGTGCGTCTCGTCGGGTCCACCGGCGCGAATATGTTCTCCTCGGTCTCCGCGGGCATCAACGCGCTCTCCGGTCCGCTGCACGGCGGTGCGAACGAGGCCGTGCTCGACATGCTGGCGCGCATCCGTGACTCCGGCCAGAGCGTGCAGACGTTCGTCGAGAAGGTCAAGAACAAGGAAGACGGCGTGAAGCTCATGGGCTTCGGGCACCGCGTCTACAAGAACTACGATCCGCGCGCTCGCATCGTCAAAGAGAGCGCTGCCAAGGTGCTCGAGGAGCTCGGCGTCAACGATCCGCTGCTGGGCCTCGCGCAGGAGCTCGAGCAGATCGCGCTCGAGGACGACTACTTCAAGGAGCGCAAGCTCTACCCGAACGTCGACTTCTACACGGGCGTCATCTACAAGGCCATGGGTTTCCCCACGCGGATGTTTACCGTGCTCTTCGCCATCGGTCGTCTCCCGGGCTGGATCGCGCAGTGGCGCGAGGCTCGTGAAGACGGCCAGACGAAGATCGGGCGCCCGCAGCAGCTCTACATCGGCTCTGAAGAGCGCCACCTGAACCGCTAAACGGTTTCGCACAGCAGCTTCGAACAGCGACCCCGACGCACTGCGCGTTGGGGTCGCTGTTCAGTTCACGGGCCTTCCTCGAGCCGAGCGACACGGGCGGCTAGGGTTGAAGTTATGGACTCAGTGCAGCATCCGCCCGCCCTTGAAATCCGGGGTCTCACAAAACGCTTCGGCGATCATGTCGCGGTGGACGGGATCTCGCTCGTCATCCCGACCGGCTCGTGCTTCGGACTCGTCGGCCCGAACGGAGCGGGGAAAACGACGACACTGTCAATGGCGACCGGCCTGCTTCGACCAGATGCGGGCCAGGCGCTCATCGGTGGGGTGGACGTCTGGGCGCAGCCACTCGAGGCGAAGCAGCTCGTGGGTGTGCTGGCTGATGGCGCGAAGCTCTTCGACCGCCTCACAGGCGAGCAACTCATCACCTACACGGGCCTCCTCGCGGGCCTCGACCGCGAGACAGTCGCACGGCGATGTGCGGATCTGCTGAACCTGCTCGATCTCGCGGGCGCCGGCCGCACGCTCGTCGTCGACTACTCGGCCGGCATGACGAAGAAGATCGCGCTCGCGTGCGCGCTTGTCCACGCGCCGAGGGTGCTCGTGCTCGACGAGCCGTTCGAGTCGGTCGACCCGGTTTCAGCCGCGAACATCCGTGACATTCTGCAGAGCTTCGTGCGGGGCGGTGGAACAGTGATCGTGTCCAGCCACTCGATGGACCTCGTCGAGCGGATGTGCGACCGCGTCGCCGTCATCGCCGCGGGCCGCGTGCTCGCCGCCGGCACCGTCGAGGAGGTGCGGGGGAGCGCGACCCTCGAGGAGCGCTTCGTCGAGCTGGTCGGTGGGCGCTCAGTGACGGAGGGCCCGGCGTGGCTGAGTCAGTCCTGACTCCGGGGCCGGCGCCGCGGACGGCACCGGCTGAGCAGGGTGTAGGCGTCCCGCGCTCCGGGGCGTGGGCGCGCATCTGGACGCTCGTGCGCCTGCGCTTCCTCGTCATGGGAAACACGCTGCGGCGACACACCTGGCAGCTCGTCGGCGCGATCCTGGGTGGGCTGTACGGCCTCAGCGTGCTCAGCCTTGTCGTGGTCGGCCTCGGCGCACTCGCCTTCAGCGATCCGGCGCTGGCCCGCACGGTGCTCGTGCTCGGCGGGTCGGCACTGGTGCTCGGCTGGGGCATCGCGCCGATCCTCTCGACCGGCATGGACCGCACGCTCGATCCGAGTCGGCTCGTGCTCACCCCGATGCGCGCATCGGTGCAGCGCGCAGGTATCGCGGTGGCGAGCCTGCTCGGCGTTCCCGGCATCGTCACGCTGCTGCTCGCGGTGGCGACCGGGATTGTGTGGATCCGCCACCCTGGAGCCCTGATCGCTGCGATCGTGCTCGCGCCCGTTGCAGCGATGACGTGCGTGCTCGCGTGCCAGGTCGTCGTGACCGCGATGACCCGGGCCGCGGGTCACCGACGCTTCCGCGAAATGATCGGCGGGCTCGTGCTGCTGGCGCTGGTGCTCGTCGGGCCGATCCTCAGTGGATTGCGGGAGGGTGTCACCGCATTCGCGGATCACTTGCCGGGGATCGCCGAGGGCTTCGGCTGGTCGCCGCTCGGTGCGGTGTGGGCCGCGCCCGCGGCGCTCGCCGAGGGCCACGTTCTCGAGGCGCTCGCGAAAGTGCTCATCGCACTCGCGACGGTCGCCGCGCTGTGGCTGATATGGGCGCGTCTCTACGGCGTCAGCCTCGCCGGTGCTTCGGAGGGGTCTCGCGCGACGGCCCGCGAGGGGACCGGATGGTTCGGGCGTTTTCCGGCGACACCCCGCGGCGCGATCGCGGCGCGCGCGTTCACCTACTGGTTGCGCGACCCCCGCTACCTGCAGAGCCTCATCGTCGTGCTCGTGCTGCCGGTCGTGTTCGGTTTTCTCGCGGGCTCCACGGAGGCGCCGATCATGCTGCCCGGTTCGACGGTGGTCGTCGCCGCGCTCCTCGCGCTCGGTACGTTCACGGACGTGTCGTACGACGGCACCGCCTTCTCGCTCCACGTGCTCCGCGGTGTGCGGGGCCGGGATGATCGCGCGGGCCGCGTGTGGGCGAACGCGCTGATCGCGGTGCCGCTGATCCTGCTCGTCGCGATCGTCACGACGGCGATCGTCGGGCGCTTCGACCAGTTCCCAACCCTGCTCGGGCTGGTCGCGGTGGTGACCCTCGGCGGCTTCGGCGTCGCGAGCGTCTGCTCCGCGATCTTCGTGATGCCGGTTCCGCAGGCCGGCGACAACCCGTTCGCCTCCAAGCCCGGCGCGGGCATGCTGAGCCTCGTGGGAATGGCGGGCTCGTACGGCGCGCTGACGGTCATCTCGCTCCCGACGGTCGCGTTCACGATCGTTGCGGGCATTACGGGAGACGCCTTGTGGATCTGGACGACTCTCGCGGTCGGGCTCATCACGGGTGCCGCAGCGTGCTGGGGCGGGATCCGCTGGGGAGCCGCGATCTTCGACCGCCGCGCCCCCGATCTCCTTGCGCGGGTGACGGCGCAGGCGTAGCCGTTCGCTCGCCCGCGCCGTCGTCCACAGGAGGAAATTAAGCGTGCAGCGCCGCGTTCAGCTCGATGCCGGCGCCCTCGCGCGGGAGCGCCTCGACCGCGCCCGTGCGCGAGTTGCGACGGAACAGCAGCTTTGCGACGCCCGAGAGCTCCGCGGCCTTCACCTCGACGGCAACGTCGGGGGCGGCGGCGGTGCCGTGAGGCAGCTGCACCTTCGTTCCGGCGGTGACGTACAGACCGGCCTCGACCACGCAGTCGTCGCCGATCGAGATGCCGATGCCGGAGTTCGCGCCGAGCAGGGCGCGCTCGCCGACCGCGATCCGCTGCGTGTTGCCGCCCGAGAGCGTTCCCATGATCGAGGCACCGCCGCCGATATCGGAGCCGTTGCCGACCACGACGCCCTGCGAGATGCGACCCTCGACCATCGAAGCGCCGAGCGTGCCCGCGTTGAAGTTGACGAAGCCCTCGTGCATCACCGTAGTGCCGGGGGCGAGGTGAGCGCCGAGCCGCACGCGGGATGCGTCAGCGATTCGCACGCCCTCCGGCACGACGTAGTCGGTGAGGCGCGGGAACTTGTCGACGCCGACCGAGGTGATGCCAGCGCGCTTGAGCTGGGGGAGTCGCTCCGCGTAGATCTCCGGCTGCATCGGGCCCGCGTTGGTCCAGGCGTTGTTCGGGAGGCGGCCGAAGATGCCGTCGAGATTCAGCTCGTTCGGGCGCACGAGGCAGTGCGAGAGGAGGTGCAGGCGCAGGTACGCGTCTTCGGTCGAGGCGGGCGCCGCGTCGAGGTCGATCTCGACGTTCACGAAGCTGAGCTCGACCCCTCGCGCCTCATCGGTGCCGACGAGATCGCCGAGGTCGGCGGGGGCGATGTGCGGATCGCGATCCTCGGGGCGCGCACCGAGCGCGGGATGGGGGAACCAAGCGTCGAGAACAGTGCCGTCGGCCGCGATCGTGGCGATGCCGCAGGCCCAGGCGAGTCGGGAATCAGTCATGGCTCCCATCGTATCGCCGCGCTGCACGCTCGCGTCGCGGCACGGTCTCTTCGCGGCACCGACTCGCAGCGCATAGGCTGGAGCGGTGAGCAGCAGAGCGAATTCGGAGTCCGTGTCAGCCCTCGATCCGCGGGTCGGGCCCGTCGAGCTCACGCGGCAACTGTGCGATATCCCGTCGGTCTCCGGCGATGAGCAGCGGATCGCGGACGTCGTCGAGGTCAGCCTCCGTGAGTACGCTCCCCATCTGACCGTGACCCGAGACGGCGACACCCTCATCGCGCGCACGGAGCTCGGTAGGGAGCGACGCGTCGCCATCGCGGGACACCTCGACACCGTGCCGATCAACGACAATCTCCCCGTGCGCGACACGACCGAGCAGGGGACGCACGAGCTGATGATCTGGGGTCGCGGCACCGTCGACATGAAGGCCGGCGTCGCGGTGCAGCTGGCGCTCGCCGTCGAGCTCGCGGAGCCCGCCGTCGACCTGACCTGGATCTGGTACGACCACGAGGAGGTGGCGTCGAGCCTGAGCGGGCTTGGTCGCGCGATGCGCAACCACCCGCAGCTCTTCGTCGCGGACTTCGCGATCCTCGGTGAGCCCTCGAACGGCACGATCGAGGGCGGCTGCAACGGCACGCTGCGGGCGCGCGTGATCTTGCGGGGCAAGCGTGCGCACTCGGCGCGGAGCTGGATGGGCGTGAACGCGATCCACCGCGCCGGAGCCCTGCTCGCGCGTCTCGCCGCCTTCGAACCCGAGCGCGTCGTGGTCGACGGTCTCGAGTACCGCGAGGGGCTCAATGCCGTGCGCGTCGATGGGGGAGTCGCGGGCAACGTGATCCCGGATCTGTGCGCCATCGAGGTGAACTACCGCTTCGCCCCGAGCCGGAGCGTGGACGACGCCGCGGCCTTCGTGCGCGAGTTTTTCGCGGATGCCGACGAGATCGAGATCGTCGACGGCGCCCCGGGCGCACGCCCAGGCCTCGACGCGCCGCTTGCACGCCGCTTCGTTGACGCGGTGGGGGAGGAACCGAAGGCGAAGTTCGGGTGGACCGACGTCTCCCGCTTCTCGGCGCTCGGCATCCCGGCGGTGAACTTCGGCCCCGGCGACCCGCTACTCGCGCACGCCGACGATGAGCGCGTCCCGATCGCCCAGATCGAGTCGAGCGCGGCGGCCCTGCGAGCGTGGTTGACGAACGGAATCGACGCCTGAACACCTCAGGTTGCGCGTCATGACGCCGCGTCGTTGGCTTTGACGTTGCCGAAACCGATAAAATGGTACTCATCCATCAAACCTGCAAGGAGGCGTCATGGCTGCAATGAAACCGAGGACCGGGGACGGGCCCATGGAAGCGGTGCGTGAGAGTCGCTTGATCGTGGTTCGTGTACCGCTCGAGGGCGGCGGACGTCTGGTGGTGTCGGTCAATGACCAGGAGGCCGCTGAGCTCCGCGACGTACTCGCGGGCGTGCTCGACGGTTAACCACCCAAGCGGAGAATGCGGGACGGCTCACTGAGTCGCCCCGCATTTTTGTGTTCAGACCTGGGATCGCGCAATTCGAGACCCGAGGTTCGAGACCCGCGATTCGAGGTGCCCGGCCGGGGCGGCGGATCGAGCGGCGCCCGCAGCGCCGCTCCCCGGCGTCTTAGCCGTCGAGCCTCATGACCGTGAGCACGCCGTCGCCCGCGGGGGAGAGCACGGGCGCGATCGCCGGCGATTCGGACACGAGCGCGAGCAGGTCGCGCAGCGCCTGCGTGTTCTCGTCGCGCGCCGCCGGGTCGGGGACGCGACCGTGCGAGAACGCACCCGGCACGACGATGCAGCCGCCCTGGCGCACGACGCCGAGCGCGTACTCGAAGTGCTCGAGCAGCTGCGACGGCTGGGCGTCGAGCACGACGACGTCGTAGGCGGCGAGGTTCAACCGCGGCATGACGTGGCGCGCGTCGCCCTCGATGAGGCGGAGGCGTGACGCGGCAACCCCGGCATCGGCGAATACCGAGCGCGCCTCGCGCAGGTGCTCGGGCTCCACCTCGATCGAGGTGAGCGTGGCGTCGGAGAGGTAGCGCAGCAGCGCGAGACCGCTCACGCCGACACCGGTGCCGACCTCGCAGATCGCCTGCGCGCGGGCGAGCACGGCGATGCCGGAGAGCTGCGCGGCGACCGACCGGCTCACCGGTTCGATGCCGAGTTCGAGCGAGAGGCGGCGGGCGCGCACGAGGGCTTCGGTTTCGACCGGGTACTGCTCGGCGTACTGCCAATTGCGTTCGAGCTTGCTCACGTTTTCCTCCGGTGCTGCGTCGCCCCGGGGTCCGCGGTGGCCGACCCGCCGAAGGCGATCCTGCCCCACAGCGTAGGGCCGTCGGGGCCGAAGTCGGGGATCACACGCGGGCCTCTGACAAAGTGCCATTCGCACAGTCGATTCGTGTCCGCCGGGGTGCGCAGAGCGCTACGATAGCCCTGATGGGCCTGACGATAGAAAAGTTCATGGTGATCCTCGTGATCGCCATGTTCGTGCTGGGTCCAGACAGACTGCCGATGTACGCGCGCAAGCTCGGTGAGCTGGTGCGTAACGTCAAGCACATGGCCGACGGCGCGAAGGATCGACTCAAGGACGAGATGGGCCCGGACTTCGACGACGTCGACTGGCGTCAACTCGATCCGCGGCAGTACGACCCGCGCCGCATCATTCGCGACGCGCTGCTCGAGGACGAGCGCGAGGCGCGTAACGCGGCACGGCGTGCCCGCATGAGCGAGGCTGAAGAGCGCCGGGGCATCCGAGCCGAAACGTCGACGCGCGAGGCCGGTGCGAAACTTCTCTTTGACGAGGAAGCCACCTAGTGACTCCGGCGGATGAGGCGCGCGCTCGCCTCGCCGAAGAGGAGGTACGCCGTCTGGCGTACGTCGACAGCGTCACCGGTCTCGGGAACCGCGTGGCCATGCTGCAGGAGATCGATGAACTCGGCGCGCCGCCGCGCGAGGGGCGAGCATTCGCTGCGTTTCTCACCGCGAGCGTGGATGAGCTCTCCACCGTGAACGATGCGTTCGGTTTCGAGGCGGGGGATCGGCTGCTGCTCGAATCCTCGAAGCGTCTCCGCCAGCTGGAGGGCGACGGGGTCAGCATCGCTCGCATCGGATCGAACACCTTTGGCGTTCTGCTCTGCGATCTCGGCCCTGATCTGGCGGAGGCCCAGCGGCAGGTCCGGTCGGTCATCGACCGCGTGCTCGACCTGCTGGTCGACATCGTCGACCTCGGATCCGGGGTCACTGTGGGCACCGGCGCCTGCCTCGGCTATGTCATCTGGGCTCCGGAAGATGCCGATCTCGGGTCGTGGCTCGACGCGCGCGACTACATCGTCACCAACGACGCGAACGAGATCGTCAAGTGCTCGGAGATCGCGCGCAAGCGCTCACGCCGTATGAACGGCCAGCGACGCGTGCAGCAGTTCGAGCAGCGCATGCTCGACGCCGTGCACGAGCGCATGATGCTCGTCTCCGAGCTGCGATCCGCAATCGGCGAGAGCGATCTGCAGCTGTTCGCGCAGCCGATCGTCGATCGCGACCGCCGCGTCATCGGTTATGAGGGTCTGATTCGCTGGCAGCACGGCTGCCACGGCCTGGTGCCGCCGGATACCTTCATCCCGCTCGCGGAACAGACCGGACTCATCGTCGAGATCGGCGACTTCGTGCTCGAGGAAGCCTGCCGGGTGCTCGCGGGGTGGGCGCAACGGGAAGCCACACGCGATTGGACGTTCTCGATCAACCTGAGTGAGCGCGAGCTCCGCGTTCCCGATTTCGTCGAGCGCGTGCTCGGCACCGCCGAGAAGCACGGCGTTCCCGAGGGCCGTCTCAAGCTCGAACTCACCGAGAGCGTGCTCCACCGAGACATCGATCGCACGGTGCGGGTGCTGCAGACGCTGCGAGAGGCCGGCGTGATGTCGTCGCTCGACGACTTCGGCACCGGCTACTCGTCGCTCAGCTATCTGCGACAGCTTCCGGTGCAGCAGTTGAAGATCGATCGCTCGTTCGTATCGTCGATCGTCGACGACGCGCAGGCCGCTGCCGTGACGGAGACCATTGTGCAGCTCGGTCGCATCTTCGATCTGCAGGTCGTCGGCGAGGGCGTCGAGTCCGAGGCGCAGTTCCAGAAACTGTGCGAGCTCGGCGTCGATGCCTTCCAGGGCTACCTGTTCGGACGGCCCGAGCGCGTCACCGCGGGCTGAGACCGAGCGGACGCCCCGCGAGTCCGCGCCCGTCGGCGAGGATTGCGCGCGCGATGCGGAGAACCTCGGCAGCCGCGGCGTCGTTCGGCTCGGTGAGCACCGTCGGCACGCCCGTATCGCCGCCCGCGCGGAACGTCGGGCTGAGGGGGACACTGCCGAGGAGCGGCACGGGCCCGTGCTCGTCGTCGCTCAGCCGATCCGCCACCAACGCACCCCCGCCCGCGCCGAACAGCTCGAGCACCGTACCGTCGGGCTGCGGCAACCCCGCCATATTCTCGACAACGCCGAGCACCCGCTGACCGGTCTGGCGAGCGACGAGCGCGCTGCGCACCGCAACATCAGCGGCAGCCTCCTGGGGAGTCGTGACGACGAGCACCTCGGCCTGGGGGAGCAACTGCCCGACGCTGATGGCGATGTCGCCCGTGCCCGGCGGGAGGTCGAGGAGGAGCACGTCGAGGTCGCCGAACCAGACGTCGCGGAGGAACTGCTCGATCGTGCGGTGCAGCATCGGCCCGCGCCACGAGACGGCGGTTGTGCGGGGGTCGGCCTCGCCGAGGAACATGCCGATCGAGATGACCTTCACCCCGTGCGCCACGGGAGGCAGCATCATGTCGTCGACGCGCGTGGGCTGTTCGGTGCGGCCCTCTCGGCTGAGCCCCATGAGGCCCGGGATCGAGAAGCCGAAAATATCGGCGTCGACGATGCCCACGGTGAGCCCCTGGGCGGCCCAGGCGACCGCGAGGCCGGTGGTGATCGACGACTTGCCGACACCGCCCTTGCCGCTCGTCACGGCGATCACTCGCGTGAGCGAGTCGGGGCCGAACTGCTGCTGACGCGCACCGCGGTCACCGCGCACGCGCTCGGTGAAGGCTCGGCGCTCATCCGGAGTCATCACGCCCACGGCGACCTCGGCGCTCTGCACACCGGCGGCGGATCGCGTGGCCTCGAGCGTATCCGCCTCGATGCGGCGCGCGGCGGGGCATCCCGCGATGGTGAGGCGGATCGCCACGCGCGCGTGCCCCGCAGCGTCCACGGTGACGTCCTGCACCATGCCGAGCTCGGTGATGGGCCGACGGATCTCGGGATCACGGACGCGGGCGAGTTCGCTCCAGACCGCGTTCTCGGCCTGACTCACCTGCCCGGTGCGGTCCGAGTGCTCCGAGTGCTCTGTGTGCTCAGTGCGCTCCGAGTGCTCTGCGTTCTCCGAGTGGTCGGGCATCAGTTGCGCTCAGTCGGCTGCGCGGACGACCTGGTCGTGCTCGCGCGACCCGGTGACTCCCGCGATGCCTCGGCGTTCGCCGGCTCTTCCTCGGAGTCGTCCTCCGCGAGTTCCGCGAGCAGCGACTTCAGCTCGGCCCGCACGAAGTCGCGGTCCGGGAGCTCCTTGAGCGCGAGGCGCAGCGCGACGACCTCTCGAGCGAGGAACTCCGTGTCGGCGAGGTTGCGCTCGGCGCGCTGCCGATCCTGCTCGATCTGCACTCGGTCTCGGTCGTCCTGCCGATTCTGCGCGAGCAGCAGCAGCGGGGCCGCGTAGGAGGCCTGGAGCGACAGGATGAGCGTGAGCGCAGTGAAGCCCAGCGCGGCCGAGTCGAAGCGGTACGCCTCGGGGCCGTACGTGTTCCACGTGAGCCACGCGACGCAGACGATGGTCAGCGCGAAGAGGAACCACGGGGTACCCATGCCGCGAGCGATGCTCTCGGTCCAGCGGCCGAAGCGTTCGCTCTGGCCGGAGCGGTGCTCATCGCTCACGGGTGTCGCGCGGGAGCCCAGGCCGAGCGGCGCGTCGAGGCTGTCGTTGCGCTTGAACAGGCTCATCGCCGTGCCTCCGCGCTGCGACCGCTCATCGGAGCCTCGGGCTCATCGTCGGCGTGACGCCAGTCGTCAGGAAGCAGGTGGTCGAGCACGTCGTCGACCGTCACGGCTCCTACGAGGCGGTTCTGGTCGTCGACGACGGGGAGCGATACGAGGTTGTAGCTCGCGAGCCGTCGTGACACTTCGGCGGCGCTCGCGTGCACGGTCACCGGTTCGATCTCGGCGTCGATGAGCGAGGCCATCCGCTCGTGCGGGGGGAAGCGCAGCATGCGCTGGAAGTGCGCGAGCCCGATGTACTCGCCCGTCGGGGTCTCGTAGGGGGGATGCGTCACGTAGACCGCGGAGGCCATCGCGGGGGAGATCTCGGCGCGGCGGATCATCGCGAGCCCCTCGGCGACGCTCGACTCCGCCGCGAGCACGATCGGCGCCGGGCTCATGAGGCCACCCGCCGTGTCGGCGTCGTACACGAGGAGACGACGCACGTCCTCCGCCTCTTCCGGCTCCATCAGGTCGAGGAGTTCCGCGCCCTGCGCCGCGGGGAGCGCCGAAATGAGGTCGGCGGCGTCGTCGGCCTCCATGCGGTCGAGCACGTCTGCGGTGCGCCCGGCCGGCAACTGCGCGAGCAGGGCGAGCTGATCCTGCTCGCTCATCTCCTCGAGCGCGTCGGCCACGCGGTCGTCCGCGAGCTCACCGATGACCTCGATCATGCGCGCCTCGGGAAGCTCGAGCAGTGCTTCCGCGAGGTCGGTCGGCTTCAGGTCGATGAGGGTCTGAATGAGCAGCTCGGCGGAGCTCGTGCCCTCGGTCGTGTTGGGCAGCTGGAGCTCCGACCACTTCACGATGCGAGCGTCACCCCGGCTGAACGGCGCGGCGGGCCGCGGGAGCCGCACGAAGACTTCGGAGACGAGCCACTCGCCGGTTCGAGTGCGCTCGATGGCGGCGTCCTCGATGCGCGCGGCCTGAGGGGTGCCGCTCGGGCTCGAAGGCGCGAGTCGCACGTCACGGCCGATGAGCTCCGCGATCATGCGGGTCTCGCCGCCGCGCTGCTCGAAACGCCGCACATTGATGAGTCCCGTGGTGATCACCTGGCCGGAACCGATCGACGTCACGCGCCCGATCGGCACGAAGACGCGGCGTTTGCCCGGAATTTCGACGATGAGACCGACCACGCGCGGAGCGCTCGACGCCCGGAACACCACCAGTACGTCTCGCACCTTGCCGATGCGATCGCCCGCCGGGTCGAAGACACCCCGCCCCGCAAGGCGGCCGACAAAGACCCTCGAAGTACTCACACCCCTACGGTACCGCTCTGAGCTGGAACGCCGCGCGACTTCTGAAGCAGGGGTGAGATATTTACGTTCTCGATCTGTGCTGAAGCTGGTGTGCCTCGCGGCTATGGTGCCCCGGCTTTCCTGCTCGGGGCGGGATGAGCGAGCCCGGCCTTCGCAGGTGCTTGCTTGCGTGCATACCTGCTACATCGCTGCTTCAGAGAGCGCAAGCGCCGAGGCGCCAGTGAGTGAGGTTGCCGTCGTCAGCGTGATGCGGAGCGCTTCTGCGGAGTCGAGCCGACCGACGACTACAGGTATGGCGATGCCGTCTTCGATAGCGAGAAGTGCACGTGCAATATCGCGCGCGTGCGCGGTCAACTGCATAGTGCCGGACCGAGCGCCCGCCTCGAGGACCTCCTCGAATAGGTCGAGCTGTTCCGCCTCGAATCTTCGACCTGACGCAGCGATCCGATCATGCCGGATCGCCAGCGCGGAAAGCTCCATGAGCAGCACGGTCGCCTGGCGTGAACTCGAGCCCGGCTGCGGCACGCCGAGCGAGAGGAAGGCGCGCAGCTGATCAACCGGGTCAGTGATGCCGCGCACGTGCTCACGACGACGAGTCAGGTATTGATCCACGGCGGTGGCGTAAGTGTCCGCGTAGAGGTCGGAGAGATCGGGGTAGTAGTAGCTGACCGCAGCCGGTGTGAGGCCGGCTGCGTCAGCGATGTCAACGAGTCTCGCGCCCGACTGTCCGTGCTCGACGAGCAACTTCGAGGTGACCGAAACGAGTTCGCGCTTACGCGTTTCTTGATTGCGCGGTCGAGCCATTTCCTCATTCTCCCAGAACGTGGAACAAATCTCTTTTGACGCGAAGGAATTAATTATTTAATCTTTCATTAACAAATGAAAGGATGGCTATGAGCCGATCACTCGGTGTTGCGCTGGTGCAGCACCACTCCACCTCCCTGCCCGAATTCGAGCATCGCTTGCGTGCGATGGTTGCCGCGCATCCGCAGATGCAACTGTGGGTGTTCCCAGAACTGCACCTCGATTCGCCAGAGGGACAGGTCGACATTGAGCAACTCGCCCGCCCGCTCGGGGACGAGCGTTTTGCGCAGCTCGCGACGCTTGCGGCCGAGCTCGGCATCTGGCTGGTGCCCGGCACGTTCTATGAGCGAGCCGACGACGGACGCGTGCACAATACGGCGCTCGTGTTCAGCCCGGAGGGCACCGTGCAGGCGAGCTATCGTAAGATCTTCCCCTGGCGCCCCACCGAAAAGAGCGCGCCGGGTGACTCCTTCGCAGTCTTCGATCTTCCGGGCTACGGTCGCGTGGGGCTCTCGATCTGTTACGACATCTGGTTCCCCGAGCATGCACGGCACTTGGCCTGGTCAGGCGCCGATCTCATTCTCAACCTAGTGCAGACGAACACCAGCGATCGTGAGCAGGAGCAGGTCATCGTGCGCGGCAACGCGATTATGAATCAGGTTTGGATCGCCTCAGTGAACGCGGCTGCGCCGACGGGCCGCGGGCGGTCGCTCGTTGTTGACCCGGACGGTGTCGTCCGCATGTCAGCAAGCGCCGCGGGAGAGGAGATTTTGACGGCGACGATCGATTTCGCGCAGGTCAAAGACGTGCGGCGTTTCGGTACTGCCGGTGTCTCGCGCCCCTGGGCGCAATTCCGCCCCGATGACCGACCGATCGATCTACCGCTCTATTCGGGCCAGATCACCCCGGGTCAGTGGGCCGCTCGCGCTGCGGAGCTCCCAGCATGAGCGTCGTCATGGAAGCGACTGGTGCTTCTACACGGAAGCTTTTGCCTCGTCTCGGGCTGCTCGGTGTCGTCTTTTTCGGCCTCGCCTATATGTCTCCGAGTATCGTAACGTCCACCTTCGGCGTCGTCTCCGAGGCGAGCCATGGCGCAGCGCCAACGGCATATCTTGTCGCAACCGCGGCCATGCTGCTGACGGCAATCGCCTATGCAGTGCTGGCTCGTGAATATCCCACAGCGGGATCGGCGTATACGTACGTTGGCCGCACCCTCGGCCGAGTGGTGGGCTTCTTCGCGGGTTGGGTGATCCTGCTCGACTATCTCTTCCTGCCGATGGTGGCGTGGCTCATCCAGTCGACGTACCTGCACGCGCAATTTCCCGGTATCCCGTTGTGGGTGTGGCTGCTTATCAATGTCGGCACGACCACCATCATCAATCTGCTTGGTATCGCCCTCGCCGACCGGGTCAATATCGTGCTCACGGTCGTTGCGATGGCCTCGGTCGCGGCGCTCGTCGTCGTGCTGTTGCTGTTCCTCGGCCGCGAGGGCGGCGGCTCGGCGACAGATGCAATGTGGAACCCTGAGACGAACGTGGTGGCGGTGAGCTCGGCAGCAGCGGTGGCCGCGTACTCGTTCCTCGGCTTCGACGCGATCAGCACTCTCAGTGAAGAAACGAAGGTGCCTCAGCGTGACATCCCACGGGGTATCGTGCTCGCCGTGCTGCTCGGCGGGTGCATCTTCGTCGGTGTTTCCTTCCTGATGCAGCTCGTGCACCCGGGTGGAGCCTTCGAAAACCCGGATACCGCGGGGTACACGATCTCAATCTTCGCGGGCGGCGAAGCGTTCACGAACGTCAACAACCTGGTGAGCGTGATCGCCGGTTTCGGTTCGGGGCTTGCTATTCAGGCGACATCGAGCCGATTGCTCTATGTCATGGGACGCGACGGCGTACTGCCGCGAGCGATCTTCGGTCGGCTCAGCTCAGTATTCCGGGTTCCGTGGATCAACATTCTGCTGATTGGACTGATCGGCCTGCTCGGCATGCTGCTCGACATCGGGAAGGCGACAGCGTATATCAACTTCGGCGCGTTCCTCGCGTTCGCACTCGTGAACCTGGCGTTGCTCGTGTGGATCTGGAAGACATTCCGTCCGCGCAGCTCGACCGCACGGGCTGCACTTCTCAGCGTGTTGCCGATCGCCGGATTTGCGGTCGACCTGTATCTGTTCTCAAAGCTGCACCCTGAGGCATATGCGATCGGCGGCGCCTGGCTGGTGCTCGGCATCGTGATGCTCGGTATTGCCACTCGGGGATTTAGACGCCCCGTGCCAGTGCTTTCCGAGCATGAGTAACTGACCCGACAAC
This sequence comes from Leucobacter sp. USHLN153, assembly GCF_037145615.1. NCBI lineage: Bacteria > Bacillati > Actinomycetota > Actinomycetes > Micrococcales > Microbacteriaceae > Leucobacter > Leucobacter sp. USHLN153. The sequence continues at coordinate 81,080 of NZ_JBBCXE010000001.1, read as the reverse complement.
TCGGCATTGGTCACCTTGGGTGTCGCGAAGCACCGACGGGCGCCTGCAGAGTCATCGATCTGAGGCGAATATTCGAGCCCGGCACCGCATAGATCCGCGCGGCGCCGGGCTCGCTTATTCGCTGACGGTCGCGAGGTCCAGGTGTTCGTCGTCGCTGCAGCGATCGAGAGTACCTGGGGCCCGCGTTGCACGTAACTCGCTGTCGTAGTGAAAAGGACGCCTTTTAGCGGCGCACCGCTCGGAACTCCGATGCGCAACTATTCACCGGCCGCGCACGAAGTGGGAGAATCGGGGTATGAGCAATCCAGGCGGCCCCATTCGATCCACGCGTCTCCCGCTGGTCCCCGAGATCCCGAAGGGCGACATCGTATCGACCTACGATCGGTACGAGGATGCGAAGCGAGCGGTCGACGTGCTCGCGCGCGCGAGTTTCCCGGTGCAGCAGATCAGCATCGTGGGCAACGACGTGCGGAGCGTCGAGCGGGTCACGGGGCGCCTCACCTACGGTCGCGTCGCGCTGATGGGCGCGCTGTCGGGCGCGTATCTCGGGCTCTTCCTAGGTCTTCTCCTCTTCATCTTCCAGCCCGATAACGGCGCGATCCTCGGGGTGTTCGTGGCCGCCGTCGTCATCGGCGCCGGCTTCGGCATGCTCTTCGGCGTGCTGTCCTACGCCATGAACCGCAACCGGCGAGACTTCTCGTCGGTGATGCAGATGGTGGCGACGCGCTACGACCTGATCACCGCGCCGGAGCTCGTGCACGAGGCGCGGCGGGTACTCACGGCGTCGGTCGGCGAGTAGGCGGACGGGGCGCCGGGCACCCAGCGAGCGGCCAGCCGCCCCCGCACAGCCGTCGTCTAGCTCTCCCGAAGCGCCTTCTGGATGCGCTGCAGCGACACGGGCTCGGCGGTGCGCAGCTGCTGCGCGAACAGGCTCACACGCAGCTCCTCGATGAGCCAGCGAGCTCGCTCGAGTCGCGCGGGTGCGTCCGCGGGGAGCGGGATCGCGCCGCCGGCCTCCTCGAAGAGCGCGAGCGCCCGATCCACCTCGTTCTGCCACGCGCGGTCGCGCCCCGCGTTCTGCGCGAGCGCCTCCATGCGCAGCCGCACCGCCTCGAGATACACCGGCACGCGCTCGAGCCGGGCGAGGCCGGTGAGCGACACGAAGCGATCGAAGACGAGGCCGTCGACCTGCCGCGCGGCGTCGGCGACCTGCCCGAGCACCTGCAGCGACTTTGCCCCGTCGATCGCCTTCCGAGCGAGACGCGCGCCGTCGAGCACGCGCGCGGTGAGCGCGATCGCCCCGTAGATTTCGTCGATGAGGGATCGCGCGTAGTCGTCTGCGAGCGCCTCGAAGGCGGACTGGGTCCACACGAGCCCATCGGGAGCGTGTCGGCGGATCACTCGATCCGCAACCGCGAGTGACACGTCGGCGATCGCGAGGTCGAGGGAGCGATACGGACCCGCACCCAGGAGGAGCTTCTCCTGATTCGAGAGGTGATCCCGGACGTAGGACGCAGGCGACGGCGAACTCAGCACGAGCAGGCGGCGGATCCCACGCCTCGAAAGCCGCGCCTGCTCCGCTTCGTCCGCGACGAGCGCGAGGTCGACCGAGGTCCGCCGATCCACGAGCGCGGGATAGGCCCGCACCACACCGGCACCCGCGCCTCCGCGGCCCTTCGCGTAGCTCGAATCGACGTGGCGCGGCACGTCGCCGAACACCCAGGTGGTCGCACCGGTGCGCTCGAGATCGCTCTTCGGCAGCGCGGCCGCAGCGACCTTAGCGACGCCCTGGGTCGCGCGCTCGCGGTGCTTCGCCTGCAGTTCGGCGAGGTCCTTGCCCGTGCCGACCGTGCGACCGCGCCCGTCGACGACCCGGAAGGTCGGCGTGAGGTGCGCGGGGAGACGCTCGGCGTCGAAGTCCTCGGCCGAGACCGGCACGCTCGTGCGCTGACGGATTTCGGTCGCGAGGAGCTGCGTCAACGAGGGCGCTGGGCCGCCCGGCGCGACCGGCGCGTCGAGCTGCGGCTCCACGGTCGCGAGCAGCGTGCGCGCCCAGTCCGACGCCGGCACGACGTGCTTGCGGATCGCCTTCGGCAGCGTCTTGATGAGCGCCGTGACGAGCTCGTGGCGGAGCCCGGGCACGAGCTTCTCGAAATCGGAGCCCTCGAGCCGGGGGAGAAGCGGCAGCGGCACGTTGACCGTGACGCCGTCATCCTCAGCCGTCGGGTCGAAGCGGTAGCGCAGTCGCAGCGTCTGATCGCCGTGGCTCCACTGCTTCGGGAACCCTTGCTCGTCGACCGCGTCGGCCTCGTCCTCCATGAGGTCCTCGCGCCGGAGGTGCAGGAACTGCGGCTCGCTCGCGCGCTTCTGCTTCCACCAGCCCTCGAAGCTGCGGGTCGACACGACATCGGCGGGGATCCGCGCGTCGTAGAACTCGAAGATCGCCTCGTCGTCGCCCACGATGTCGCGGCGGCGCGTGCGCTCCTCGAGCTGCTCGAGCTCACGGCGGAGCTGGCGGTTCGCGCGGTCGAAGGCCTGCGGCGAATCCCACTCGCCGTCGACGAGCGCGTGGCGGATGAAGAGCTCGCGCGCGTGCTCCCGGTCGTAGCGCGCGAGCTGAACGCGGCGCCGGTCGACGATCGGCACGCCGTAGAGCGTGACCCGCTCGTAGGCGACGGCCGCACCTTGGCTCTTCTCCCAGTGCGGCTCGGAGACCTGGCGCTTCGCGAGCGGGCCCGCGATCTCCTCGGCCCACGCCGGGTCGACCACGGCGTTCGACCGCGCGAAGAGCCGCGAGGTCTCGACGAGCTCGACGCTCATCACAACCTCGGGCGGCTTCTTCGCGAGTACGGAGCCGGGGTAGAGCACGAACCGCGTGCCGCGGGACCCCAGGTACTCCTGCGCGGCCTTGCGACGCGGGCTGCTCGCGGCGCGACCGCGGGCGGGCGCCGAGCGATCCTGCCGGTCGTCACGCACGCCGAGCTGCGAGAGCAAACCCGCGAGAACGGAGCGGTGGATCGCGTCGCCGGATCCGCCCGTCGCTTCAGAGCGGGCTTCGCCCGAAACCACCGCCGCACCTGAGTCCACTGCTGCGCCGGGGGTGCGCGACCCGCCCGAACGCTTCGGTGCCTTCGCGATGCGAGCGAGCTGACGGTACAGATCCATCCACTCGCGCACGCGCAAGAAGTTGATGTACTCGGCCTTGCAGAGCCGCCGGAATGCGCTCGACGAGAGCTCGCGCTGCTGCTTCTGCAGGTAGTTCCAGAGGTTCAGGAGCGTCATAAGGTCGCCCTGCGGGTCAGCGAAGCGCCCGTGCAACTCGTCGGCGCGGCCGCGCTCGGCCTGGGGGCGCTCGCGCACGTCCTGGATCGTGAGGCCGGCGACGATCGCGAGGACCTCGGGCACGACCTCGTGGCGGCGCGCCTCGATGACCATGCGCGCGAACCGCGGCTCGATCGGGAGCCGCGAGAGCTCGCGACCGACCTTCGTGATGCGGGGACGCTTCACCGCGTCGATCGCGCCGAGCTCGGCGAGCAGCCCGAGCCCGTCGGAGATGCCGCGCGCGTCAGGCGGCGTGAGGAACGGGAAGCGGGCGATGTCGCCGAGACCGAGCGCGAGCATCTGCAGGATGACCGAGGCGAGCCCCGTCCGGCGGATCTCGGGCTCTGTGAACTCGGGGCGCGACGCGAAGTCCTCCTTCGAGTAGAGGCGGATCGCGATGCCGGGGCTCGTGCGGCCGGAGCGGCCCGAGCGCTGGTTCGCGCTCGCCTGGGAGACGGCCTCGATAGGAAGGCGCTGCACTTTGCTGCGCGCACTGTAGCGGGAGATGCGCGCGGTGCCGGCGTCGATCACGTAGCGGATCCCCGGAACGGTGAGCGACGTCTCCGCGACGTTGGTTGCGAGCACGATTCGGCGCGCCCTGCCGGGCTTCTGCTCGAACACCCGGTGCTGCTCGGCCGCGCTCAGCCGCCCGTAAAGGGGGAGGATCTCGGTGCGGGCGCCGCGGGGCGTCGAACGCAGCCGCCCCCGGAGCGCGTCGGCGGCGTCGCGGATCTCCGCCTCGCCCGACAGGAACACCAGCACGTCGCCGGGAGCCTCCTTCGCGAGCTCATCGACTCCGTCGCCGATCGCGTCGAAGAGGTCGCGCTCGATTGTGGTGACCTTCACGTCGCCGGACTTCGGGTCGGGCCGCTCGATGCGCTCGACGAGCGGCCGGTAGCGCAGCTCGACCGGGTAGGTACGGCCCGACACCTCGATGACGGGGGCGGGCTCGTGCGTCGTGGGATCCGCGAAGTGCTTTGCGAAGGACTCGGGGTCGATCGTCGCGGACGTGATGATGACCTTGAGGTCGGGGCGGCGCGGGAGCAGGGTGCGCAAGTACCCGAGGAGGAAGTCGATGTTCAGGCTGCGCTCGTGGGCCTCATCGATGATGATCGTGTCGTAGGCGCGAAGCTCGCGGTCGCGGTGGATCGCGTTGAGCAGAATTCCGTCGGTCATGAGCCGCACACGCGTCTCAGCAGAAACCTGATCCGTGAAGCGCACTTGGTAACCGACGAGGCCGCCGAGCTCCGACCCGAGCTCCTCCGCGACCCGCTCCGCGATCGTGCGGGCGGCGATGCGGCGGGGCTGCGTGTGGGCGATGCGCTCGCGGCCGAGCGCGAGCGCGATCTTCGGGAGCTGGGTCGTCTTGCCCGATCCCGTTTCGCCCGCGACGATGACGACCTGGTGCGAACGGATGGCCTCCGAGATCTCGTCGCGCATCTGCGAGACGGGAAGCTCCTCGGGGAACGAGATGGTGAGCGGGGGGAGCGGCATGATCCCTCTATTATCCCGCCCTCTGCACCGTTTCCCGGAGCGACCTCGGGCGTACACTGGCGGCGGCCGCACCGGTCGCTTCGTCGACCGGCTGCCACTCCGGTTCGTCGACGAAAGGGCATCATGACCGCACTCCCGATTCCGAACATCGAGCTGCAGCACGGCACGCAGATCCCGCAACTGGGCGTCGGTGTCTTCCTGGTGGAGCCGAGCGAGACCGAGTCGGTCGTCTCGACCGCGCTCGAGGTGGGCTACCGCCACATCGACACCGCCGCCGCGTATGGGAACGAGGCCGAGGTGGGCCGGGCCATCGCGTCGAGCGGTCTCGCCCGCGAGGACGTCTTCGTCACGACGAAGCTGTGGAACGCCGACCAGGCGCGCGCTGCTGATGCGTTCCAGGTGAGCCTCGACAAGCTGCAGCTCGACCGCGTCGACCTGTACCTCATCCACTGGCCGCAGCCGATGTTCGGCGAGGCGCTCGGGGCGTGGAAGGCGCTCGTCGACATCGCTGCGTCGGGTCGTGCCGCCGCGATCGGCGTATCCAACTTCGAAATCGATCACCTCCAGCAGCTGATCGACGAGACCGGCGTGGTGCCGGCGGTCAATCAGATCGAACTGCACCCGCTGCACCAGCGCCGCGAGCTGGCCGAGTTCTGCCGGGAGCACGGCATCGCGATCGAGGCGTGGGGGCCGCTCGCGCAGGGCAAGTCGGACCTCTTCGAGCGCCCCGAGCTGCTCGAGATCGCGCGCGCTCACGGCAAAACCCCCGCGCAGATCGTGCTGCGGTGGCACGTGCAGCAGGAGCGCATCATCTTCCCGAAGACGACGCGTCGCGAGCGCCTGTTCGAGAACGCGGACCTCTTCGACTTCGCGCTAAGCGACGCAGAGATGTCGGTGATCGACGGATACGAGGCAGGCACGAACTTCGGGCCTGACCCGCGCACCTTCGACGCGCGCTGATCCGCCGCCTCACTGCTCCGGTGACAGTTTGGTGCGTTATTCGCGCTGAAAACGCAGCAAACTGTCACCGGAAGCGCTGGTCTGGGCGCGCGCGCCCGTGAAAAGCAGAGCCCGCGCGGAGCCCTAGGATAGAGAGCATGTCCAAGGTTCTTTCTTCCCTCCCCGTGGGCGAGCGCGTCGGCATCGCCTTCTCCGGAGGTCTCGACACCTCCTGTGCCGTCGCCTGGATGCGCGAGAAGGGCGCGGTGCCCTGCACGTACACGGCCGACATCGGCCAGTACGACGAGCCCGATATCGACGGTGTCGCGGGCCGCGCCAAGGAATACGGCGCTGAGATCGCCCGCCACGTCGACGCGAAGCGTCCGCTCGTCGAAGAGGGGCTCGTCGCGCTGCAGACCGGCGCCTTCAACGTGCGCTCCGGCGGCAAGACGTACTTCAACACCACGCCGCTCGGCCGCGCCGTCACCGGCACGCTGCTCGTGCGCGCGATGAAGCAGGACGGCGTCGACATCTGGGGCGACGGCTCCACCTACAAGGGCAACGACATCGAGCGGTTCTACCGCTACGGCCTGATGGCGAACCCCGCACTGCGCATCTATAAGCCCTGGCTCGACAAAGACTTCGTCGAGGAGCTGGGCGGCCGCCACGAGATGAGTGAGTGGCTCGTCGCCAACGGCTACCCCTACCGTGACGCCACGGAGAAGGCGTACTCGACCGACGCGAACATCTGGGGCGCGACGCACGAGGCGAAGAAGCTCGAGTTCCTCGACGCCGGCCTCGACATCGTCGATCCGATCATGGGCGTCGCGGCTTGGCGCGAAGACGTCGAGGTCGCGACCGAAGAGGTCTCGGTGCGCTTCGAGGCGGGCCGCCCCGTTGCGATCAACGGCGTAGAGTTCGACGATCCGGTGGCGCTCGTGTACGAGGCGAACGCGATCGGCGGCCGTCACGGTCTCGGGGTCTCCGACCAGATCGAGAACCGCATCATCGAGGCGAAGTCGCGCGGCATCTACGAGGCGCCGGGCATGGCCCTCCTGCACATCACGTACGAGCGTCTCGTCAACGCGATCCACAACGAGAACACGCTCGCGAGCTACCACACCGACGGGCGCAAGCTCGGTCGCCTCATGTACGAGGGCCGCTGGCTCGACCCCGAGTCGCTCATGCTGCGCGAGGCGCTGCAGCGCTGGGTCGGCTCGGCCGTCACGGGCGAGGTTACGCTGCGCCTGCGCCGCGGCGACGACTACACCATCTTGAACACCGAGGGCCCGAACCTGAGCTACCACCCCGAGAAGCTCTCCATGGAGCGCACGGTGGGCGCGGCATTCGGCCCCGAGGATCGCATCGGGCAGCTCACGATGCGCAACCTCGACATCGCCGATTCGCGCCAGCGCCTTGAGCAGTACGCTCAGCTCGGACTCGTGGGCGGCGCGACCGCTGAGCTCGTGGGCGAGCTCGAGCAGGGCGGCGCGGCCGAGATCGCGAACGCGGTGGGCGGGATCGACGAGGACGCCGACGAGCTCGGCCTCAGCGCCGCATTCGACGCCGGTACTGACTGACCTGAGCGCCGCCTGACGGCAGCGCTGACTGATGCGCGAGAGCCCCCGCCGGATCTGGCGGGGGCTCTCGCGTTATTGGAGCTCACTCAGGAACGCGAACGGCCCGACTCCTCCGAAGAGGAACCGGGCCGTCGGCGGGATAGCGTTAGGACGCGCGGCGGGCGCGAGCAGCGCGGCGCTTCAGGGCGCGGCGCTCGTCCTCGCTCAGTCCGCCCCACACGCCCGAGTCCTGGCCGGTGTCCATCGCGTACTGCAGGCACATCTCGGTGACGGTGCACCGCGCGCACACGGACTTCGCACGCTCAATCTGCTCGACCGCCGGGCCGGTGTTACCGACCGGGAAGAACAGCTCCGGGTCTACGGTGAGACATGCAGCCTGTTCACGCCAATCCATGGGGTCCTCCTCTGTAACGCACGCACGCGAACAATCCGAAGACCGGATAGCCTAGAATTCGCGCCGTAACAACCTGATACGTGGCTTGAGAATGCTCACGTCGGTGTGCGCGAAACTCGACGGGTTATATAGTTCCACGGATGTAGAAGCAAATCAATAGGTTCAGTGCAATTTCAGTGAAAGCGAGTCGCAATGCCCTCGACACCTTCCGTTCATCGGCGCTCCATCATCGCGTGGGCCGTGCTGCGGGTGCTTCTGGTGCTCGAATCGCTCCTGCTCGCGGGAGTGACGATCTTCTCGGTAGTGGGCGCGATCGGCTCGCGCGGACCCGTCGCGCAGAGCGTGAGCATCGTGCTCATGGCCGTGCTCGCGCTGATCTGGGTCGTGGTGACCGCGGTCGCGGCGATGCGGGGCAACGCGAGCTGGGTTCGCGGTTCTGCGCTCACGATCCACGTGCTGATCTTCGCAGCGGGAACGGGCTGCCTGCAGCTCGGGATCGGCTCGTGGCAGTTCGGGTTCGCGCTCGTCGCGGTCTCGCTGTTGGGCTTCGCAGCCGCGGTGCTGGCGCGGCCTGAGGCGCGGCCAGAGGTCTGAGCTGGCGCGGCTGAGCGCGCGGCTAGGCTTAGCCGGTCAGTACGGGGGGGCGGGATCTGCGGCGGCGGTGCCGCCGCAGATCCCGCCCGTCGTGCAGTGGATAGCTCGTCGTGCGGGCCGTTTTCCGGCGTGTCGCCCCGTTTGAGCGGTGATCCACTGCACGACGGGCGCGGCGCTACACCTCGAGGAGCTTGCGCACTCGCGCGACGTGCCCGGTGGCCTTCACGTTGGTGAGGGCGTGCATGATCCTGCCCTCGCCGTCGATCACGAACGTCGAGCGGATCACTCCCTCGACGATCCGCCCGTAGTTGTTCTTCTCACCGAAGGCTCCGTAGGCCCGGTGCACATGCGCGTCGGGGTCGCTCAGCAGCGGGTACTCGAGGCCGTCGCGGTCGGCGAAGCGGCGGAGCTTCTCGACCGAGTCGCGTGAAACGCCGAGCACCCGGTACCCGGCGGCCTCGAGCGGCGCGGTCGAGTCGCGGAAGTCGCAGGCCTCAGTGGTGCAGCCGGGGGTCATCGCCTCGGGGTAGAAGAAGAGGATCACCCGCTGTCCCGCGTACTGCGCGAGGGCGTGGGTGTTGCCGTCCTGGTCGAGGAGGGTGAAGTCGGGGGCCTGCTGGCCGGGCTCGAGCACTACGCGATCAGTCATGAATCCAGCCTAGCGGCGGAGGGCGGGGTGCTTCGTCTCGCTGGAGGTGGCACAGCCGAGACGCGCATACGGGCCCGTGCTCCGCCCCACGGGGAGCGCGCCCCGCCGCACTCCTACTTCAGCAGGCGCCGCAGCGACTCCACGCGCCGCGCGCCCGCGGCGTCGAGGCGCCCGTCGCGCATGGCTTCGTCGAGCTCGCAGTCGGGGGCGTCGTCCTGGTGCGTGCACCCGCGCGGGCAGTTGTCGATGATCGTGGCGAGATCGGTGAAGCCTCGCAGGATGCCCTCCGTGGTGACGTGTCCGAGCCCGAACGAGCGCACGCCCGGGGTGTCGATCACCCAGCCGATGTCGCCGTGCGCGGCCCCGGGGGTGCTCGCGCGGAGCGCCACCGAAGAGGATGAGGTGTGCCGCCCACGGCCGGTGACCTCGTTCACGTGACCGGTCGCGCGATCAGCCTCCGGTACGAGCGCATTGATCAGCGTGGACTTACCGACGCCGGAGTGCCCGACGAACACCGTCGTGCGACCGGCGAGCGACTCGCGGATCTCTGCGAGGGGCCACGCATCGGGCGACGAGCGGAACACCGGCACTTCGAGTGCCGAGAAGTGCGCGAGGAAGGGCTCGGGGTCCGCGAGATCCACCTTCGTGATGCAGATGAGCGGTGAGATGCCCGCGTCATAGGCCGCGACGAGATACCGGTCGACGAGACGCACTCGCGGTTCGGGGTTCGCGGCGGCCACGACGATGAGCATCTGGTCGGCGTTCGCGACCATCACCCGCTCGACGCGGTCGCTGTCATCGGCGCTGCGCCTAAGAAGGGTGCGCCGCTCCTCGACCGACACGATGCGCGAGAGCGTGCCTTCGGCGCCGCTCGTGTCGCCCACGAGCTGCACGCGGTCGCCGATGACGATGGAGGTGTTGCGCAGTTCGCGCGCGCGGGAGGCGAGCACGCTGCGTTCAGCGGGGGACTCGGGGTCGGCGCCAGCCGCGATGAGCGCGGTGTACCGCCCGCGGTCCACGGCGGTGACCATTCCCGATACGGCGTCCGCGTGCTCCGGCCGCCGCTTCGTGCGCGGTCGATTGCCCTTCGGGTTCGGGCGCAGGCGCACCTGGTGGTCGGCGTACGACTCGTAGGGGTCATCGCCGTCGTCGTCGGGGGAGAGCCAGCTCACGCTCCGAATCCCTCGGTGAGTCCCGCGATGAACCCGGTGAAGCTGAGGGTGCCGTTCGCGGGCAGCTCGGCCCCGTTCGTGCTGGACGCTCTCGGAGCGAGCATGCGCTCCCACATCTCGGTGAACCGCGGCAGAGTCTTCGTCGTCGACGACACGCCCTCGATCTCGACGCCCGGTACCCGCAGCCCGATGAGCGCGCCCGTCGTTGCCATGCGATGATCGGCATACGAGTGCCACGTTCCGCCCGAGAGCGCGGCGGGGCGGATCGCGATGCCGTCCTTAAGCTCATGCGCACTGCCGCCGAGCGCGTTGATCTCGTTCACGAGCGCCGCGATCCGGTCGGTTTCATGGTGGCGGATATGCCCGATGCCGGTGATCTCGCTCGCTTCACCGTCGGTGCCGTCAGTTCCATGCGCGGCGAGGGCGGCGAGGCCCACGAGCGTGGGGGCGAGCTCGCCCGCCTCTGGAACGTGCAGATTCACGCCGCGCGGCGCACCGCTCCCGCGAACGGTCAGTTCGCCCAAGTCGTCGCGCTCGACCGTCGCGCCGAATTCCGGAAGCAGCGAGCGCAGCACATCTCCGACCTGCGTTGTCCGCTCCGGCCAGTGCGGAATGGTGACCTCGCCTCCGACCGCGACGGCGGCCGCGAGGAACGGTGCAGCGTTCGAGAGATCAGGCTCAATGGTGACGTCGACCGCGCGCACCGGCCCGGGCGCCACGCGCCACTCGCCCTGAGCGGGGGAGTCGACCTGGACCCCGCGCGCCCGCAGCACGTCGAGGGTCATCTCGATGTGGGGCAGGCTGGGCAGGCGCTCGCCGGTGTGCACCACGTGCACGCCCTCGTCGAAGCGCGCCCCCGCGAGCAGGAGTGCGGAGACGAACTGGCTCGAGAGCGAGGCATCGAGCTCCACTCGGCCGCCGCGCAGCCCGCCCCGCCCGTGCACCGTGAAGGGGAGCGCCCCGCGCCCCTCGTCCGCGATGTCTGCGCCGAGGGCGCGCAGCGCATCGAGCACCGGTCGCATCGGCCGCTTCCGGGCGTAGGGGTCGCCGTCGAAGGCGACCGGACCGAGCGCGAGTGCGGCGAGCGGCGGCACGAAACGCATGACGGTGCCCGCGAGACCGCACTCGATCGACGTGGAGCCCGTGAGCTCCGCCGCAGGCGTGATCCGCAAATCGGGGTCTGCCCCCGAAGCGCCCGTGCTCGCGATCTCCTCGATCTCCGTGCCGAGGTCACGAAGGGCCCCGATCATGAGAGCCGAATCGCGCGAGCGCAGGGGAGCGTGGAGCACGCTCGGCCCGTCGGCAATGGCAGCGAGCACGAGCTCGCGGCCGGTGAGTGACTTCGAGCCGGGAAGCGGCACCGTGGCGCGCAACGCGCCGGTGGCCGAGGGGGCCGGCCACAGTGCCTCGGCGCCCTCGAGATCTGCGGCGGTGCCCGTCTCCTCGCCGTCTTTGCCCGGGTTCATCTTCGAGATCAGCATCGTGGCCGATTCTACCCGCAGCCTCCGACACTAGGATCGAGTGCGTGAGTGATACCGCAGCGCAGGCGAGGCTGGAACAGCGCTTCAAGTCGGAGGCGCTTCCGATGCTCGATCAGTTGTACGGCGCTGCCATGAAGATGACGCGAAATCCGCAGGACGCGCAGGATCTCGTGCAGGAGACCTACCTCAAGGCGTTCTCGGCATTCAAGTCGTTCCAGGAGGGCACGAACCTCAAGGCGTGGCTGTATCGCATCATGACGAACAGCTACATCAACACGTATCGCAAGCGCCAGCGGGAGCCCTACCTCGGTGCGGTCGATGAGCTCGAGGACTGGCAGCTCGGCGGTGCGGAGTCGACCACCGCGATGTCGTCGCGCTCCGCCGAGGCCGAGGCGATCGATCGCACGCCTGATTCCGTCGTCACCGACGCACTCAATGCCCTGCCCGAGGACTTCCGCATCGCGGTGTATCTCGCCGACGTAGAGGGCTTCAGCTATCAGGAGATCGCCGACATCGCCGAGGTGCCGATCGGCACGGTGATGAGCCGCCTGCACCGCGGTCGGGCGCGCCTGCGCAAGGCGCTCGGGGAATACGCGAACGAGCAGGGCGTTGGACTGGGTGCGGGTGCAACGCCGAAGAAGAAGGGAAAGGCGTGATGACGAACGATTGCGAGCAGGCGAAGGCCAATCTGTATGAGCTGCTTCGCGGTGAGTTGTGCGCCGAGGAGTCGGCGCCGATCCGCCAGCACATCGCAGAGTGCCCCTCGTGCCAGAACGAGCAGCACGTGTGCGAGCAGCTGACGAACGTCGTCAAGCGGGCGTGCGAGGAGGAGCGAGGAAGCAACTGCCCTCCGGGCGAACTGCGCGACGCGATCCTCCGGAGCCTGCACGCAGAAGGACCCGCCGCCGTCTGAGCGGTCGCTTCCGCGCGGCATCGGAGCCGCAATTCGGGCATTCCGAGTCGGCCTTCGCGTCCTCGCGCTGAGCGTTCGCGACAGCGGGGATCGCTTCGCCCTCTCCGTGAGGCCCGAAACCACCCTCGCTCGCGCACACGCCTCGGGGACGAGAGCTAAGCAGGAGCTCCGGTTAGGTTCCTCGTCCGCTGGGGGCGGCCGTTGCCCTCGTAGGCGAGGTAGCCGCGCTGCATCTCGATCTGATCCGCAATATACGAGGCGTCGTGCCAGACGCCCCAGATGAAGCTCGACCCGCGCCGCGCCTGCCAAGGCAACCCCAGAAAGTACACGCCGGGTTCAGCCGAGACGCCGCGCTCGTGCTTCGGGCGACCCAGCTCGTCGGTGGCACCGCCGGGGAGCCAACGGTAGTCGGACCGGAACCCCGTCGCCCAGATCACGTTCGTGACCCCGGCCTCTTCGAGATGGAGTTCTCGGAGCGGGTGCGTCACCGATTCCGGCAGTGGACCGAGGTCCCGCGCCTCGGGCTCCTCCGGCAGGTCGATCCCCGTCCGAGCCACGTACGCGTCGGCGGCATCGAGTACTGAGAGATAGTTCGTGTCGCCCGCGCGAATGTCTCGCTCAAGTCCGTCCTCGAACCTGAGCACGCCATCCTTGAATGACGCGGCGCGGCCGACGAGAGTGACACCATCGCGGGCGAGATCGCGGAAGTCGATCGTGCGTCCGCCGTTAGCACCGCTGACCGCGATCGTCGTGTGCTCGGCGCCCTCGGGCGGCGTCGACTTCTCCCAGAGCCCGAGAGTGCCGAGCCACCACACGAAGCTGCGGTCGCGGTAACGCTGCGGAGGACGGTCGTGGGCGCCGACCGCGAGGTAGGTGTCCCGACCACTCGCGCGGAGTTCGTCCGCGATCTGCACCCCTGATGATCCGGCTCCTACGACCACGACCCCGCCCTCGCGCAGCTGATCGGGATTGCGGTACTGGCTCGAATGAATCTGGTCGATGCCCGCGCCCTCGGGAATGATTCGGGGAAAAGCGGGCTGCTGGAAAGCGCCCGTCGCTGCGACGACGAACCTCGCCGCGACGTCTCCGGCGCTGGTCTCCGCGACGAAGCCGCCATGGCTGGTATCTCTTCGGACGCCGAAGACCTCGACACCGGTGCGCACGGGCAGGTCGAACTTCGCGACATAGTCCTCGAAGTATCGAGCGACGCGCTCCTTCGAGGCGAATTCGTCGGGATCGACGTCATCGAACTCGAGGTTCGGGAAGCGGTCATGCCACGCCGGCCCGTTCGCGACCAGTGAGTCCCAGCGCATCGTGCGCCAGTTCTCGGCAATGCGGTTCTTCTCCAACACGATGTGCGCGATCCCTCGCTTCGTCAGGTGCTCGCTGAGTGCGATCCCCGCCTGGCCTCCACCGACGACGAGGACTTCCGTGGCCTCCGCCTGCTGGCTCGTCATAGTTGATCTCCGCTCGCTTCATTCCGTCATCGCGACGTGCTCGCTCGCCTTCGAATGAGACGCTTCTGCGTGTGCTCGAGCCGTCGATACTGATAGCAAATCTCGCGGGGAGCCGCGAACGCCAATAGACGTTCGCGGTCATCTGCATCAATTCAAATGATTGACGCCTCTTTCAGCATCGCAAATGATGAATCTTGCGACGCGGCGACTGCCCTCCCTAGCGGGAACCTTGCTCAGCGGCGGACTCGGCGAGCACCTCTCGCGCTGCTGCCGCCACGGCGTTTGCCCGCGCCGAGCGCTGCACCTGCTTGGGCGAGGAGACCATGATGCGCAGCGCAGGCACGTCATCCGAGATCTCGAGCGTGACCGTACGCGCGCCCGAATAAGTTTCGGCGATTCGCGGGCGCTGGTGCAGGAGCGAGAAGCCGAGCTTCATCGCAACCATGGAGCGAACGGTCTCATAGCTCGGAGTGCGGAACTTTAGACGCGGAGTCACCCCGGCGTGCCGGAGCAGGCTCATGAAATGACTACTCGAATCCGGCAGGTCGAGGAGAACGAAGGGGTCTTCCGCGAGCTCGGCAAGTGCCACGGTTTTTCGCGATGCCAGGGGGTGCTCGGCGTCCACGAGGACGTGCGGGCGCACCTCGCCAACGACCTCGCTCGCGACGTCGTCAGCCTCCGTGAGGGAGTATCCGAGCCCGATCTCCGCTCGTCCGCCCCGAAGCGCCGCGAGGTATTCTTCGTGGTCGCCCTCGATGGTGGTGAGCTGCAGGCCGGGATGGCGATCCTGCAGTTTCGCGAGCAGAGGTGGCAGGTAGAACGGCGCGAGCGTGTTGAAACACGCGATGGTGATGCTGCCTCGTACCTCATCGCGGTCGGAACGGAGGCGGTCGACAGTGTCTCCCAAGAGACCGAAAAGCTGTTGCGAGTCGCGGAGGAGCATCTCTCCCGCGGGTGTGAGCACGAGACCCTTGGAGTGCTGACGCACGAACAGAGTGGTTTCGAGCGAGCGCTCGAGGTGGGAGATCGCGGTGGACACGGCCGACTGCGCCACGTGAAGCTCTTGGCTCGCGAGGGTCATGTTGAGCGTGCGAGCGCACTCCGCGAAGTAGCTCAGTTGGGTGAGGGTGATTCCGAAGCGTTGGACCATGTTCGCCTCCATGCGAGCCGACCGAATCGCGAAGTCATCGCGCTCGGCCCCGAGGAATCGGGCGCGGCGCCAGCGTATCTCGAAAATCGATACGCTAGCTAACTTTAAACTATTTTACAGATGCTTCGACAGCTTCAACAATTGCGGTAGCCAGTCTTTCCCGCACTCGATGAGGAGGAATCCGTGAGCGAGCCGACGCACCAGCGCCTCAGGATGTTCAATACGAAGGACACGTACCCGGAGCAGAACCTCGACAACGACCTGTGTCAGGCGGTCGTGGCGAACGGTGTGGTCTACCTCCGCGGTCAGATCGGTCAGGATCTCGAGACGAGAGAGTCCGTCGGCGTAGGCGACGTGGTTGCGCAGACCGAGCAGGCGATGAGCAACATCAAGATGTTGCTCGAGGAAGCCGGCAGCAGGATGGAGGACATCGTCAAGGTGACGGTGTACATCATCGATCCGCGCTATCGCGAGGACGTGTATCGAACGATGGGAAAGTGGCTCAAGGGCGTCTTCCCCGTTTCCACGGGCATCGTCGTGCAGGCGCTGGCGCGACCTGAGTGGCTCGTCGAGATCGACGCGACCGCCGTTATCAGCGAGCAATAGCGATGACGTTCTCGCTGATCCTCAGAGATCCCGAAACCGGCGAGTTCGGCGCGGCTATCTCGTCCTCCTCTCCTGCGGTCTCGGCCCGTTGTCTGAACCTCGCGGACGGCGTCGGCGGTGCCAACTCTCAGAACGTGACGGATCCGCGCCTGGGTCCGCAGCTCATCGAGCACCTGCGCGCCGGCCACACCGCGCAGCGGGCTCTCGATGCTGTGGTCGCCGCCGCGGATGCACAGTCAATCAATTACCGTCAGCTGCTCGTCCTCGACAGCAAGGGCCAGAGCGCAGTCTTCTCGGGGGAGCGGGCACTCGGGACATTCGGGGCGGCTCAGCGAGAGAATGCGGTCGCTGGAGGCAACATGCTCGCGAGCCTCGAGGTGCTCGACGCGCTGGTCGATACGGCGCTGAGCGCGCCCGGCAGAATCGAGGAGCGGCTGTACGCGGCTCTTCGCGCTGCTGTCGATGCGGGCGGCGAGGAAGGTCCGGTCCACTCGGCCGGCCTCGCCGTGGTGAGCGACGCAGGTTGGCGCGTGACCGACCTGCGCGTCGATTGGGTTGATGAAGATCCGATCGCTGAGCTCGGGCGCGTGCTCGAACACTGGCTTCCGCAGCGCGACGACTACACGAACCGCGGGATCGACCCGACGGCGGCGCCGTCGTACGGAGTGCCCGGCGATGAATGACCTGGGCGCACTCAAGCGGCGGATCGCGAGTCGTGTGACCGCGACAGGCGATGAGCTGATCGGCCTCTCGAATCGGCTGCACGACGACCCGGAAGTGGGGTGGCAGGAGCACCGCTCGTCTGCTGCGGTCGCAGAACTGCTGGGTGACCACGGCTTCGTCATCGAGAAACCGTACCTCGGGCTGGAGACCGCCTTCCGGGCTGTGCGCGCAACGGAGCACTCGAGATTCAACGTCGGGTTCCTCGCGGAGTACGACGCACTCCCCGGGCTCGGTCACGCCTGCGGGCACAACTTGATCTCGGCGATGTCGGTCGGCGGGGCCATCGCTCTGTCCGAGATCGCGGACGAGTTCGGCATCACGATCACGGTCATCGGAACACCCGCGGAAGAGGGAGGCGGCGGAAAGATCGAGCTGCTGGAGCGCGGGGCATTCACCGAACTCGACTTCGCGCTCATGGCGCACCCGGCGCCCGTCGACGTAGCCGAGGCTGAGCCCTTCGCGGTGACCCACTGGCATGTCCAGTACGACGGCAGGGCCGCCCACGCCGCGGCCTACCCCGAGCGCGGCATCAATGCGAATGACGCCTTCGTCATCGCGCAACTCGCGATCGCGCTCCTGCGCCAGCAGCTGCCGAGCACGGTGCGCGTGCACGGCATGCAGACGCGAGGAGGAGAAGCGCCGAACGCGATTCCCGAGCGTACGGAAGGTCGCTGGTACGTCCGAGCGGAAACGACCGAACAGCTTCTCGATCTCGAGGACCGCGTGACGAAGTGCTTCGAAGCGGGTGCGTTGGCCACGGGTGCGAAGCTCACCATCACGCCCGAGAGCAAGCGCTACTCGGAGATGCGGACCGATAGCGCCGCTCTAGCCGCGTACCGAGCCAATGCGCTCGCGCTCGGACGAAGCTTCGACGTCGATCCGATCGCTGCGACGATGAACCGCGCGTCCACAGATATGGGGAATGTCTCCCAAGTCGTTGATGCGATCCACCCCTACATCGGCGTGGGCGGTGACGCGAGTAACCATCAGCCGGCATTTGCGGACGCTTGCGTCGGCGAGGCCGCGGAGCAGACCTTGCGCGATGGGGCGACCGCTCTCGCGTGGACTGCGCTCGACGTCGCCCACGTCCGAACCAGCTGATCCCCTCCCGAAACGAGTCCCTCCCCGCGAGCGGACCGCAACACCGTAACAATCCATCGGCGCTTCACGCGCCTCTCAGAGCAGCGAGGAGCACATTGCCGTGACTACCCCACAACACCGACCGGAACTCAGCGAACTCGTCGACAAGAAGAGCCTGCGCAAGAGCGTCGTTGCTGGATCGATCGGCGTGCTCGTGCACTGGTTCGACTGGGCCGTCTACGCCTACCTCGCGAGCACGCTCGCGGAGGTGTTCTTTCCGCAGGAGAACGCGACCGCCGGGCTGCTATCCACCTTCGCGGTGTTCGCGGTTTCCTTCCTCGTGCGCCCGCTCGGAGCTGTGATCTTCGGCAATCTCGGCGACCGCCTCGGACGGAAGCAAACACTCTCGATCGTCATCCTCGCCATGGCGATTGCGACCCTCGTGCTCGGTCTGCTGCCCGGCTACGATTCGATCGGAGTGTTCGCACCGATCCTGCTCGTAGTCACCCGCATCGTCCAGGGGCTCGCCGCCGGTGGTGAGTTCGGAAGCGCGGCAGCGTTCCTCGGCGAGTTCTCACCCGCGAAGCGACGGGGCTTCGGCGTCAGCTGGCTCGAGTTCGGCAGCTTGCTCGGGTTCCTGCTGGCGTCCTTCGTCGTCTACCTGCTGAACGTCGCGTTCGATGAGTCGGAGATCATCGAATGGGCGTGGCGCATCCCGTTCCTCATCACGGTGCCGCTCGGATTCATCGGCCTGTACATCCGTCGCAAGATCGAGGACACGCCGGAGTTCGAGCAGCTCCAAGAGCTTGAAACGGTGTCGCATGCTCCGGTCAAGGAGGTGTTCCAGCGAAACTGGAAGCAGTTCCTGCAGACCTGCGGCATGGAAACGTTCATGAACGTGACGTTCTACGTCGTGCTCGTCTACTTGCTTACCTACCAGGAGGTCTACATCGGCTTCGACGCCGGGCGGGCAGCGCTCCTGTCATCGCTGGCGTCGGGTCTCGGGCTCATCATTGTGCCGCTTGCGGGGATACTCTCGGACAAGATCGGCCGCAAGCCGGTGCTGATGACTGCCGCGATCGCGTTGACGGTGCTTTCCGTGCCCCTCTTCATGCTGATGGGCAGGGGCGACAGCGTCTCGGTGTTCCTGTCGACTCTCGGCCTTGCGCTGATTCTTTCGATCATTCTCGGCACTCACGCGGTGACGGTCGTTGAGATCTTCCCGACGCGTACCCGTCAGACCGGGCTCTCCATCGCGTACGCCGTAACGGCGGCGCTGTTCGCGGGAACCGCGCCCTACGTCCTGACATGGCTTCTCGACACGACGGGCAATCTCGTCTCGCCGGGGATCTTCCTCGGAGTCGTCGGAGTGATCGGCATCGTGACCGTGCTGACGCTCCCGGAAACTCGAGGTGTGGCGCTGCTCAAGCCCCAGGATCTGGAAACGGCGACGGTGGAGATTCCCGACGCCCTGAAGTAACCCCGAATGGCGTAGCCGCCAGCGGGCGAACTGCGCTCACATCAAAGGAACATGCGCGATGAGCAACATGACATATGCTGAGTGGCAGGCAGCCGCAACCGCTCTCACCTTCGACGGCCGACCCTTCATCGACGGTCGTCGGGTCAGCGCCCGCTCCGGGGAAACCATAGCGAAGACGAACCCTGCTTCCGGGAAGACGATCTCCCACATCCACGCCTGCGGCAGCTCCGATGTGGACGCGGCCGTGGGTGCCGCCCGCGCATCGTTCGACTCGGGGGTATGGTCGCGTGCGGGAGCCGGCTTCCGGCGTGAGCGTCTCATTGAATTCGCCCGCCTCATCGAATCGCGCGCTCAGGATCTCGCGCTGTACGACTCGCTGGATATGGGTAAGCCCGTCAGAGAGGCAGCCGCGATCGACGCTCCCGGATCCGCCGCCCTGTATCGCTTCTACGGAGAAGCGATCGAAAAGCAAGAGGATCTGATCCCGGTCACGCCGCCTGGTTCAACTGCTCTTGTCACCCGTGAACCTCTCGGTGTGGTCGCGGTGATCGTCGCGTGGAATTATCCCCTCGAGATCGCATCGTGGAAGCTCGCACCGGCTCTCGCTGCCGGGAATTCCGTCGTCGTAAAGCCGCCGGTGGAGGCCTCGCACTCGACCCTCCTGCTCGCGGAACTCGCGATCGAAGCAGGCATCCCTGCGGGAGTGCTCAACGTCGTGACGGGTCGCGGCTCGGTCGTCGGCCGGGCGCTCGGTATGCATGACGACGTCGACATGCTGGCGTTCACCGGGTCCACGGAGGTCGCGAAGCAGCTCCAGCAATACGCGGGGCTCTCCAACATGAAGCGTTTGGCGCTCGAGGCCGGCGGAAAGAGCTCGAACCTGATCTTCGCGGACTGCGAGGACCTTGCCGTTGCAGCCGAGAAGGCGGCCTTCGGAAGCTTCTACAACCAGGGAGAAGTCTGTTCGGCGAACTCCCGGATCTTCGTCGAACGCTCGGTCTACGAGGAATTTCTGCGCTTGTACGCGCGTGCGGCCGAAGCCTACGCTCCCGGAGATCCCCTCGACCCCGCTTCAGGGATCGGCTCGCTCGTATCGGAGCAGCACGCGGATGCGGTCTGGTCGACGATCGAGAATGCTCGCCGCGATGGCACCATCGTCGCAGGGGGAACCCGACCCGAGATCGGCGGATCACGAGCGTTTATCGAACCGACGATTGTCACTGATGTTCCCGCTGATCACGAGGTGCATACGCGAGAGATTTTCGGCCCCGTGGCTGTGGTGACGCCTTTCGATACCGAGGACGAGGCGATCGCCCGAGCGAATGAAACGCCCTTCGGGCTCGCTGCCTCTCTGTGGACCGGATCTCTCGCGCGGGCGCACCGCGTTTCTGAACGACTCGTTGCGGGCACGGTTTCGGTGAACACAGTGGACGCTCTCGGGTTCACGACGCCGTTCGGCGGTTTCAAGCAGTCCGGTTTCGGTCGCGACCTCTCCGTGCACGCGCTCGAGAACTACACCGATTACAAGACGACATGGATGCAGTGGGGATAAGCCGCTCGGCCCGAGGCGCCTGCACCGCCGCACGGAGTGAATAAGACGGGAGTCGCCTGCCGGCGCCACGCGTTCAGTGCAGCTGCATTGTCGCGAGCATGAGGGCCATTCCCGCCGACTCGAGCACCAACATCGAGCGTCGGCGCAGCAGCGCAGCAATACCCACTGTCGCCAGGAGAACGACGAGAACTGCGACGCTGATCGCGAAGGCAATGCCGAACGCCGAGGCATCAAACTGGTGGCCGGCGTGCGAAGAGTGCGTCGCAACCGGCGCGTCAGGGGCATGCTTCGCGCCGCTCATCAGAACCTGCAGTGCCATGAAGGGAAACGCGAGCGCCGACAGGATCGCCAATGACCGGCCGAGAGGAACGTTGAGCCCGGCGATCGTAGTGTTTGACTTCGCGCCGGGGGAGTGGAGTGCGCGTGTCCGCCGCGCGGCGCGAAGCTCGGGCGCCGAGAGCCGGAGGTTCACTGCGCAGCAGAGACTGAGCACGAGAAAGAGCGCTGCCCAGATGAGGGGGTGGGCGATCCCGAGGAAGCGCAGGTCCAGCATCGACAGCAGCATCGCGCCGGAGGATACGAGAGCCAACGCGCTTCGAGAGATGACTGCGCCGGAGAGGCACAGCGCACCAGCGCTCATCATGATGAGTGAATTCAGCAGGACCACGCGAGGGACCTCCTCTCTGGGTGCCTGCGAATGAACCGGTCCGCCGGTCGCGCGCGGAGAGGCGCGTGCGACCGGCGGACCGAATGACCAGCGCGTATGCTCAGTGGCACCTTTCCGTGCTGTTCCCCGAGCCGCAGCATCCGGCTTCCGTAGCAGTGCTGCAGTGCCCGGACTTCGGCCGAGGCACGTCGAGTGCCGGATTCTGATCGAAGAACCCGTAGGGCTTCATCGAGAAGCCGAGCCGGTCCACGGGCATGATCGGCCAATCCTCGGGCCGCGGAAAGTGCGTCATCGCGAAAGACGCCCACACGACGATGTCGTCGCCATCGATGGGACGACGCTGTTCCACCCACTGGGTGATCGTGCCGTTGCCCGGATTCTGATTCGGGTACGTTCCCGTGGGGAAGCGTTCGTCGGCGTCGAAGTGGGTGACCCAGACGTGCTTGGATCCGAAACCGGCGCGCTTCGAAATCGACGATCCCTCGGCGGCCATCATGGTCGGAAGGTCGGGTACGCGTAGCTCGTAGCCGACGGGTAAGCCGTGCTTGTTCTTCCTCGTCGGGTTCACGACGTGCCACACGCGTCCGGTCTTGCCGTCGGCGAGGCGGCCTCCCTCCTCCGTCAGCCTCGTGACCTTGCGGGTGAACGCGTTGCCCCAGGGATTCTCGTCGCTGAATGGAAGGCGCATCGCCTCGTGCTCGTCGACCGCGTTCTCGATGCCGTCGACGAGCATGTCGAGGCGTGCGCAGAACATGTGCTGGTGAAACGGCATGCCGAGGCCCTCGTCGCCGAGCGGGGAAGACCACCGCTGGCGCTGCGCCTCGTCACCATACGCCGCGGTGTAGACGATGCCCGTAGCCTTGCACTCGAGTTCGATCGTGCCGTCGAGGTAGAGATACCAGTAGAAGCCGTAGTCGTAGTTGCCGACCGTGATGAAGAACGAGATGACGAGACGGCGGTTGCGGCGCACGTCGGAAGCGAGCGTGAACTCGTCAGTGTGCTTGAACAGAATCCCCGCGTCTTCCTCGTGGATGCAGATCGCGTTCTTGATCGTGCGCGGGCGCCCCTGGTCATCCGCGAGCACAGCGTCGGAGTAGACGATCTCGCCCAGACAGTCGCACCCGAGTTCGAGAGAATTCGCGCTCTTCCCCATGGAGTACTCACCGGCATCGAAGTAGTTCTGCCAGTAGCGCACCGGACTCGGATCTCCATAAGGCACGACCATCTCAGCGACAGAGGCGCGATAGACGATCGGCCGGAGCTCACCCTGATCGTCGAAACCGATCTGGTGCAGCACGAGACCCTCCACGGGGTCGAAACCCAGTCTCACGTGCCACTTTTCCCACGTCAGTACGTCGTCCGCGAGCGTGAAGCTCGCGCCCTCGGGCTGAATGATCTCGATGGGCTTTTGCGTCGCGCGAGGTTCCGGCAACCAGGAATCGAGATGGTAGTCGAACCGTTCCGTCGGCACGGGCACGACGTCGGTGTCGATGAGCTGCACCACCTCGCCGGAGTTGAGATCGAGGTAGGCGACGAGCCCCTCGAGGGGGTGGGCCCATGCGTTGTCCTGCGGATCATTCTGAATGAACGCGGATCCGCGCACGAGGCGACGTCCAGCCTCTCCCGGAATGTCGAAGCATCCCGCGGAGAGGGCGCAAATGCGCACGGTATCGAAGTCCGAGATCCCTCGTGCTTCGACGGCTGCACGCCACGCGGGATCGGCGCGGATCATTCGTTCCGCGTCCTCATACTCCGTTATCGTGATCGGCGCCTGGCCCTCGTTCGCGATATCGAGAACGCGAGCGAGGAGCACCTTGCGCTCGACGAGTGACACGAGAATCTCGGTCTGCTCACCGCTGTCGCGTTGAACGAGAAGGGTCCGCACGCGTCGGTCGAGGCCCGGGACGGCGCCCAGGACATCGCGCTTGTCGGGTTCGACCAGGCTCACGAGGGCGAAGATGGTGCTCTCGGTGACGTGGCCGGCCTGCACGAGGATCGCGCGGTTGAGCTCGATCTCGTCACCGGTCAGGCGCGTGAGGGGGTGTGGTTCGGTCGTGGTCATGAAGAATCATGCCCTTTCTGTATCGAGGTTCTCGTCGATGCTCACCATGAGTGCGTGGGTTTCGAGGTTGGGCTTCGCCTCTCGGATCCGCCGACCACGGACGTACCCGACGAGAGCGAGCGCGGCAAGGAACACCAGGGTCCCGACGGTGAGCGCCGTGAACGGTCCCTGCGGGACTCCCCAGATCTCGATGAAGTCGTATTCCAAGCCGAAGAGCCGCTCCAGTGTGCCGGGGAAGATTGCGACCCATGAGCCGAGCAAGACCCAGAGGAATGCAACGGCACCGAGCATGGTGAACCAGACGTTACCGCCGCCCACCTTGAACGGGCGCTCGAGATCGGGATACTGCCAGCGCAGCTTGACGGCGGCGGGAATGATAAGCAGATAGCTGAGCAGGAAGGTGGAGATTGAGATCGTCAGCACGACGCCGAAGAGCGCACCAGCGTCACCGCTCAGTTGCATCGCGGCGATGAGGAAGAGCGTGGCGACCGTTCCGGAGAGCAGGTTCACGTTCACCGGCGTGCCGAGACTGCGAGAGATCTTCCCGAAGAACCCGCCGAAGAACGACCCATCGGCTGCGGTCAGAGCCTGCATGCGGTCGCTCATAATCATCCACGCCGCACCCTGCGAGGCGAGGATGACGACGAACATGATTGCCGCTAGCGTCACCATCGCGTCGCCGGCCGGGCCGTAGACCGTGAACACCGTCTGCACCGCGTCGAGCAGGCCGCCGATGCCGGTGATCGTCTCTTGAGGCAGGACCAGCAGCATTGCCAGCACGGGGAGCAGGTAGCAGAGCGCAGACACGATCCCGGAGCGGGCGATCGACACCGGGATGTCGCGCTTCGGATTCTTCATCTCGTCCGACGCTGCGTTCGATGCTTCGAAGCCGAGGTATGAGAAGAGCAGCAACGGCACGAGCCCGAGGAAGCCGCTCAGGGTGGGGCTGAAATCGGCGAAGCTGAGCGGCTGCACTCCGTTCTGCGCGGCGTAGATAACCGTTGTGATCAGGAAGAAGGCGACGAAAATGATCTTGAGGAGTCCGCCCATAGTGGGCAGCCACTTCGCTTTGGCGAGTGAGAGGATCGCGGCGAGCACCGTGATCCAGATGAAAACGATCTTGAAGATCCAGTCGCCGACCGAGCCGGTGGCCAGGGGACTGATGAACTGATTCCACGTCTCGGTTGCGAGGAACGCCATCGATCCGCCGACCCACACGGGCTGGGTGACCCAGCTCAGAATCGACGCGATCGCGCCGGCGGGTCGCCCGAATGCCTGACGCACCCACAGGTACGCGCCGCCCTCTCCAATGAAGGTGCTGCCGGTCTCTGCGAAGATCAGCGCATACGGCACGAGGAAGAGCACCGCGAGCACGAGCGTCCAAGTGAACGTCTCGGCCCCGAAACCGGCGGTCTGCGCGAGCACTTCGATGCTGAGCACCGCGGACATCACGATGAGTACGATGTCGAAGCGCCCCAGGGTCTTTCGTAGGTGCTGCTTCTGTTCCTGCGCGAATGCGGTCGTCTGTTCGGGTGAAGTCACCGTCCACCTCCTTGTGAGTGGGCTTCATTCAAATTCTTTGATTTGCAACCAAAAGAATTGCACGGAACACTCAGAAGGGGTAGCAGAAGCGGTGGGATGCCCATACTGATCGCCGTTGCACTGGATCACTTGAGGAGATGGTCGTGATGGCGAGGCCCAAGAATCAAGCAGAACGAAGAGCTCAGCTCGTGGATGCCGCGAAACTTGCGATTGCGTCGCGGGGCGTCAACGGCCTACGCGCGATCGACGTCGCCGCTTTCTCAGAGCTCGGAGCAGGCTCCGTTGCCTACTATTACCCCGATCTCTCGGACCTGATCCGCGACGTACACCGCCACGCAGTCAGCCGCTTTTACTGGAGCCGGAGGTCACAGGGTGCGCCGAACGAGAGCGCAGGGACGGGGGATGCCCGGGTTCGGCTGGTGAACACAATCCGGAGTGGCGTGCCAGCATCGCGCGATGACGTCGACTTTCAAGTCCTGAACGAACTGCACACACATGCGTATCGCGATGAATTCCATGCGGGCCTGATGGCGGAGCTCTACCGTCTCGAGGCCTCCCTGTATTCGGATGTGCTCAACGAGGGCGTGACGGACGGCGTGTTCCGCATGCGTGTGCCGGTGCAGACCGCGGCGAGCAACCTCGTCGCGCTGGAGGACGCGTACGCCCTGCATCTCATGGGCGGTACGCCGCTCGACTCCGCGCGCATCTTCGAGCTGATTGTCGCGAACGCCGAGGTGCTCACCGGGTGCGCGCTGCAGTAAGCCGGCGCGCTGCGTACCCCTGCCCAGGCTCGCCGGCTCAGCGCACGTAGCCGCCGTCGCGCAGCCCCGCCTCGATCTCGAAGCGGTTGCGCAGCGGGTTGCGACCCGAGATGAGATAGAGGATCGGCAGCGCCATGCCGTAGTGCTGCCACTGGGCCCGGTGCACGCGCTCGTGCCTGAGCACCCGCCCCGAGACGTTGCGATCGGTGAGGTAGCACCCGCCGACGCAGCTCCCGCCGCGACCGAACGTCCACTTCGGCATCCCCTCGAACACCCACAACCCATCGCGCCGCTCAATGCGCCCGCGGCTCCAGATCGCGCCCCACACGAAGCCGACGACGGTCGCGTAGACGTAGCCGAGTCGCGCGAGCGGCCAGGCCGGCGTCCCGCGCGTGACACCGGTCTCGCCGCGCGCAGCTTCGCGCTCACCGGCCGATCCCTCGCCGACAGCGTGCCGCCCGGTGGCGCCCGCACCTGCGGACTCGGCCCGGCTCACGCGGCAGCTCCTGCCGTGGATCCCGAACCCGGCTGCGCCCCCGAGGTCAGCGCCGCGAGAATCCGCAGCACCGTGGGCAGATCGTCGGCCGCGGTCTGCTCGCTTGCCGGAGCGAATTCGCAGATCGCCGCGCCGACGAGGGGCACGGCCTCGACGGCCACCCGGAGCGCGTGCGTCAGCTCGGCGATCGTGATCCCGAACGGCACCGGCGAGTGCACCGAGGCGAATTCCGAGGGATCGAGCACATCGAGATCGAGGTGCACGTAGAGCGCGTCGGCGCCGGCAATGCGCTGGCGGATCGCGCGGCCGAGTGCCTCCGCATCGTTTTCGGCGGAGCCCGCCTCGGGGAGCACCGCGATGCCGCGCTCCCGGATCTCCGTGACCTCCTCGGGGTCGAGCGCTCGGGCACCGACGAGCGTGACCTGAGCCGCGTCGACGGACCGGCGCGCCGAGAGATCGGGGGATCCATCGCCCAGCGCGTGCCGCAGCGTCATTCCCGATGCGGCGCCGGAGGGTGAGGTGCTCGGGTGCTGCAGATCCGCATGGGCATCGAACCACAGCACCGCGAGACGATCATGCGCCATCGCCGCGGCCTCAAGACCCGGCAGCGACGTGGCGCAGTCTCCGCCGAGGATGATGGCGGGCCTGCCCTCCCGCACCACGGGCGCGAGCTCGGTGCGCGCCGCGTCCCGAGCGCGGATCAGGCTGCTGAGCCGGGCGACCGGGGTGCCCATTGCGTCGCCCGCCTCGAGCGGTACGGCGATCTCGCGCATCGCCGACGCGGGCAGATCCTCGCGGAGCAGCGCCGCCCCGTCGGTGAGCTGCATGGCTCGTGAAGACTCGGAGCCCTGCCACTCGGGCATGAGCAAGAACATCGGGCTGGCCACTGCACCCTCCTCGCGACTCGACCTCATCAGAATACGCTCGTGGGTGCTGTGAGCGCGCGGGGGAAGCGCGGAGGCAGGAACCGTGAGCAGCAGCCTCAGCCGACGGTCACGAAGTCGATGAGGTGCTCGACCCGACCGACGAGCTCGGGCTCGAGGTCCCGGAAGTTGCGCACCCGTCCGCGGATGCGCGACCAGGCGTCAGCGATGTCGGCGGGTTCGTCGCTCGGCCATCCGAGGGCTCGGCAGATCCCGGCCTTCCACTCGATGTTGCGGGGGATCGTGGGCCAGACTTCGAGGCCGACCCGGCCGGGCTTCACCGCCTGCCAGATGTCGACGAAGGGGTGGCCGACGATGAGCACGTGCGCCCCGAGGGGGCCGCGTGCGATGGCGTCGGCGATCCGCGTCTCTTTGCTGCCGATTACGAGGTGGTCGAGCAGCACGCCCGCGCGCCGCTCCGCGCACGGCCCGAATTCCGCGAGCACCTGCTGCAGATTGTCGGCGCCCTGCAGCAGCTCGACCACGACGCCCTCGACGCGCAGATCGTCGCCCCACACCTGTTCGACCAGCTCGGCGTCGTGCTTGCCCTCGACGAAAATGCGACTCGGCATCGCGACGCGGGCGCGCTGCTGGGGCGCCGCGAACGAGCCCGATGCCGTGCGCGTTCTGCCTCCCTTCGGGGCCGCCGGGCGCACGAGCCGCACGGGCTTGCCATCGATGAGGAAGCCGTCGCTCAGCGGAAACGTGCGCACCTTGCCGCGGAAGTCCTCGAGCTGCACGAAGCCCTCGCGCGCTCCGACCACGGCGCCGCACCACTCCGACTCGGTGTGCTCGACAACGAGGCCCTTCGCGAGCGGCACATCGGTGCGCTCGACGGGCCCGCGACGCGGTTTCATGCGGGCGACGGGATCGAGATCGTAGCGGTCGTCGAACATGGGATCGAGCCTATCGCCGCACTGGCACGGCGCAGGCCGCGCGCGCCGCGCACGCCGCGCTGACGCTGCATGCTGCGTCCGCTGCGTCTGCTGCGTTTTCCGCGCACACCGTGACTCCGAGGGTCCTCGAGCGCCGGTAGTCTAGGGCGGTGAGCGAACGGAGCGGTGAGTCGGAGAACCGCCGCCGCAGTCTCCGCTCGCTGCTCGTCGATACGACGCCGCTCCGCGCCAGCCCCGCATTCGCGAAACTCTGGACGGGCACCTCGATCGCTCAGATCGGCGCGCAGGTGACGATCGTGGCGGTCGGCCTGCATATCTACGAGCTGACGCACTCCACATTCGCGGTGTCGCTGGTGGCGCTGTGGGCGCTCGGCCCGATGATTCTCGCGGGGTTCGTCGGTGGCGCGCTCGCCGACATGTTCGACCGCCGCCTCGTCTCGCTGGTCACGGCGATCGCGGCGTGGGGGAGCATCGGCACGATGACGACGATCGCGTTCATGGACGTGCGGGCGACGTGGCCGTACTACGCGCTCGCCGCGGTGAATGCGGCATCGGCCACCATTATGGGCGCGACGCGCGGGGCCATGCTGCCGCGCCTGCTCCCGACGCAGTTGCTCCCGGCGGCAGCTGCGCTCAGCGGCATCACCATGGGGCTCGCGATCACGGTCGGCCCGGCAGTCGCGGGCGTGCTGGTCGCGACCGTCGGCGTGCCCTGGACCTACCTCCTCGATGCCGTCCTCTTCACGGGCGCGTTCCTCGGCATCCTGAGTCTGCCCCGCATGGTTCCCGAGGGGGATCGCGTGGCGCCGGGCTTCGGCTCCGTCATCGGCAGCTTGAAGTTTCTGCGGCGAGCGCCGAACGTGCGCGCGACCTTCATCTGGGACCTCGTCGCGATGATTTTCGGCACGCCTCGCGTCGTGTTTCCCGCAGCGGGCGCGCTCGTGCTGGGCGGCGGGCCGGTCACGGTCGGCGTGCTCACGGCCGCCTTCGCCGTCGGATCGCTGCTGAGCGGGCTGTTCTCCGGCCCGCTCGGAAGCGTGCGACGGCAGGGGCGTGCGGTGACGCTCGCGGTGGCGACGTTCGGGGTGTTCACGGGGCTGTTCGGCCTGGTGCTGCTTGTGACGGCATTGACAGCGGGCACGGCGGAGCGTTCGGATCACCCGATCCTGCCGGCCATCATTCTCGCCGGGGTCGCGCTTGCGGGCACGGGGGCCGCGGACAACGTGAGTGCCGTCTTCCGCACCACGATCCTGCAGTCAGCAGCGCCCGACGATGTGCGCGGCCGCATGCAGGGCCTGTTCTACGTGGTGGTCGCGGGGGGCCCGCGCGTCGGAGACCTGCTCGCGGGCGGAGTCGCAACGCTGGTGGCGCTCTGGGCGCCGCCGCTCTTCGGCGGCATCGTGATCTTCGCGGTGATGCTCGTGCTGCTCCGCACGGCGCGGGGATTCCAGCGCTACGACTCGCACCACCCCACGCCGTAGAGCGGGAAGCGGGAGGGCGGGAGCCGCCGACACATCGGCCGCCAACGGTATCGCGCCGTAAGAGCCTCGACGGTCGATGTCCGCGGCCGATGCTAGCGTGCAGATATGAGTCACGCCGAGCCGCATCGCGACCCCCAGCCGACCCCTGAGCCCCTCGTGCTCGCACGCCGTGACGGCGCTGTCACTCACCTCACCTTGAACCGACCGCGCGCGATCAATGCGCTCTCGAGCGAGATGTTCAGCCTGCTCGACGAGGCCATCACTCGAGTGCAGACGGACGGCAGCGAGGCGATTCTGCTCGACGGAGCTGGCGAGCGCGGCTTCTGCGGTGGCGGAGACATCAAGGAGATCTCCGGCGGCAACGGGCGTCGCATTCTCGCGACCGAGTATCGCGTCGATCACGCGCTCGCGGTCTCAGCAGTGCCCGTGGTTGCGGTGATGGACGGCATCGCGATGGGTGGTGGCATCGGCTTGGGCGGGCACGCGCGCGTGCGCGTGGTTACCGAGCGGAGCAGGCTCGCGATGCCCGAGGTGCGCATCGGGATCGTGCCCGACGTGGGTGGCCACCTGCTTCTCGCGCGTGCGCCCGGCAGGCTGGGCGAGCTGCTCGCGGTCACCGCCGGGGAGATGAGCGGCGCCGACGCGATCGCTCTGGGCTTCGCCGACTACTTCGTACCGTCGGAGCGGCTGGGTGCGCTGCGGGAGGCACTCGTCGCGGGCGAGGAACCCGGCGCGGTCGCCCGTCGACTCGCGGAGGCAGCTCCGACCTCGGAGCTGCTCGACGCGGCCTCGTGGTGGGAGCCCCTCCTCGAGACGGCGGTCGAGCGCGCGGGCGGCTCAGCGTTCAGAGCGCCGAAGCAGACGGCGCTGCACCTCGTCGCGCTGCTCGAGGAGGAGTCGCACGCGCGCCGCTCGGCGGTGGCGGCGACGATGCGGGCGATGAGCCCGACCTCCATCGCCGTGACCCTCGCCCAGCTCGAGCGCACCCGCGAGCGCTCCCTCGATCTCGCGGCGGTGCTCGCCGACGACCTCCGGGTGCTCGGGCGGCTCGACGACCTTCCCGACTTCGCGGAGGGGGTGCGGGCACAGATCATCGACAAGGACCGCGCTCCGCGCTGGTCGCCCGCGAGCCTCGAAGACCTGAACGACGAGGTGCTCGCCCGGATTCTCGACCCGGAGCCTCGGGTTGGAGAAGCACCACTGGTGCTGTGAGGGGCGGCGAGCGGTAGCCTGTGAGCGTGACTGAGCCCTGGAGCGCCGACGGGCCGAGCCGGGTGATCGAGGGCGACAACCTGCCGATCCTGCGCCGCCTACCGAGCGCCGCATTTGCCGTCGCCTATCTCGACCCGCCGTTCAACACGGGGCGTGAGCGCCGCACGGAGCGGGTGCGCGGCACGCGAGTCGAGCCGGGGCAGAGCGGCGAGCTCGGCGGGCGACTCGGCTTCCGCGGGCAGGGCTACCGCGTCACGCGTGAGATGACGCACGCGTACGACGACCGCTTCGGTGACTACTGGGACTTTCTCGAACCGAGGCTCGAGGAGGTGTGGCGGGTGCTCGCGCTCGACGGGCTGCTCTATCTGCACCTCGACTACCGCGAGGTGCACTACGCGAAGGTGCTGCTCGACGCGCTCTTCGGGTCGGAATGCTTCATCAACGAGATCATCTGGGCCTACGACTACGGGGCGCGCTCGAAGCGACGGTGGCCGGCGAAGCACGACAACATCCTCGTGTACGCGAAACACCCCGACTGGTACTACTTCGATGCAGAGGCGGTGGATCGCGAACCGTACATGGCGCCGGGGCTCGTGACGGCGGAGAAGGCCGCCCTCGGCAAACTGCCGACCGACACGTGGTGGCACACGATCGTCTCGCCGACCGGGAGCGAACGGACGGGGTACCCGACTCAGAAGCCCGTCGGGATTCTGCGGCGGATCATCCAGGCGTCGAGCAGGCCCGGGGACTGGGTGCTCGACCCGTTCGCGGGGAGCGGCACGGCGGGCGCGGCGGCAGCGGAACTCGATCGCCGGTTTCTGCTCATCGACGAGAACCCGGAGGCGCACGCGGTGATGCGCGCGCGGCTCGACCGCAGCGGGGCGCAGTTCTCATGAGCGGTTCTGAGGGGGTCGCGGCCGCGGGCGCCGCGGGCGGGCGCCATATTGACGATTTCCCCGTGCATCTCGATCGCGACTCGGACGCCCCGCTTCCATCGCAGCTCGCGGCCGCGCTGCGCGAGGCGATTGACGCGGACCTCATGCGGCCGGGGGAGATGGTGCCCGCGACGCGCGAGCTCGCGAGGCGTTTGGGCGTAGCGAGGGGCGTCGTCGTCACCGCGTACGAGCAGCTCGCCGCCGAGGGGTATCTCGAAGCGTCGCAGGGGCGCCGGACGCGCGTACACCCGGCGCTCGCGCGAGCGGCGGAGAGCGTGCACGCGGGTGCTCGTGGCGACGGCGCTGTTCGGGGCCATTCTGCTGACGGTGAGGATCGTCCGCACGTCGGGCGCCCCAACGCAGAGGTCTCCGCGCAAGCGCCCGCGGGCAGCGGCGGTGCGAGTGAGGTCTCCGCACCCGATGGAACCTCGGGTGCGGGCAGTCCTGGAGCCTCAGCTCGTCGACCGATTCCCGCGTCAGCGGCGTCGCTGTTGGAAGGGTCGGCGGCCGGCGCGGAGCCGGGCTCAGGTGCCCTCGTTGCCGGATCCGATGGTGAACTGGAGAACACCGGCGCTCCGTCTCCGCTCGCCCCTGGGGTCGCGATCACTGAGGGCGTGGTGGGTCCATCCTGGCGCGCGGCGTGGCGGGCCGCCGCCAGTGACGCGACGGCGGCACCGGCGCTCGGCGATCCCGAGCTGCGCCGGGAGATCTCCGAGCACCTGCGCCGCACCCGAGGGACACCGCGCGCCGCGCACGACGTGCTCGTGACGGCGGGCACCCGTGACGGGCTGTGGCTGCTCCTCACGGCGCTCGGCGTCACCCGTGGTCGCGAGCTCGTGGTCGGCGTGGAGGATCCGGGTCTGCCGTCGCTCCGCGGCGTCGCCCTGCGCGCGGGCGCCCGGATCGTCGCGCTCCCCACGGACCAGGACGGCCTCGACACCGCGCGGTTGCCCGATGGGGTGCTCGACCTCGTCATCGTGACGCCGAGCCACCAGTACCCGCTCGGTGGTTCGTTGCCGCTCGTGCGGCGCCGCGAGTTGCTCGCGTGGGCGAGACGCAACGGTGTTGTCGTGGTCGAGGACGACTTCGATTCCGAGCTGCGGTACACGGGGTCGCCGCTGCCCACCCTCGCGGCGCTCGACGATCCGGCGCACGGGGTTGTAGTGCTGCTCGGTACGTTCTCGCGAACGCTCACCCCCGCCCTCGGCGCGGGCTATCTCCTCGCTCCCGCGGGGCTCCGCTCGCGAATCGAGCCGCTGCGGCGAGACCTCGGTGGCCCGGTGTCGAGCGTCGTGCAGGCGGCGCTCGCGCGCTACCTCGCGAGCGGAGAACTCAGGCGTCACACCACGCGGATGCTGCGCCGATACGCGGCACGACGCGATCTCGTGTCGGATCGACTCGCGGGGGCCAACGACGTGCGTGTGCGCCCCATGGACGGCGGGTTGCACGCGGTGCTGCAGTTCGTCGGGGAGGCGACCGCGGCGCGGCGGCGCGAGGCCCGCGCGTTCGCGGCGTCGGAGCGCGACGGGCTCGGAGCCCAGGCGCTCGGACGCTACTGGCAGCGACAGACCACCGACGGAATGTCGGGACTCGTGATCGGTCTCGGCGGAACCGACGACGTCGTCTTCGATGCGGCGCTGGGGCGCCTCAGGGGAATTCTCGACGCGCACTGACGGCGGTCACGCGCTGCGGCGGAAAGCCGAGGGGAGCGCGGCTCGCGACCAGCCGAGCGCGGGTGCGACCGCGAGCATCTCCATGGCCGGGGAGCTTGTCACGCAGTCTCGCACGGGTGCTCACTGAGTTCGATTGCGTATCAGCGGCGCGGCTGCGCCCCGGGGCCTTTAGCCGGAAGGCTTCCTTCAATTGCGCCCACGACGAGCTAGACGAACCCGCGGGTGCTTGTTATGCTTGCCGAAGCGTTTCGGCTCGGGTGTCCTTGTGACTCCATTCAGTATCGAAACGTTTCAACATCAGCATCGCGGCTGCAACCGCGGGAGGGAATGGCAGAGACCATGACGGAACAGACAACGACGTCCTTCGATGAGACGATGTGGAACGGCCTGCTGCACGGTGGCCTCGGCGGCACCTTCATGGGCGTGCCGAAGGTCGAGCTGAACCGGGACGCGATCCGGGCGGCCGGCGCCAAGGCGGTCGTCTACGGCTTCCCCTTTGATGCGACGACGATCAGCCGCAGCGGCGCGAACTACGGGCCGCGCGCGATCCGCGAGACCTCGGTGCAGTTCACGAACTTCCAGGCGACGTTCGACTTCGACCTCTTCGCGCACCTCCCGCTCCTCGATGGCGGCGACTGCCACGTCGCGCTCGGCAACACGCCGAAGACCTTCGAGCGCGTCGAGGCCGACATCGCCGAGATCGTCGCCGGTGGCGCGATCCCCGTCGTGTTCGGTGGTGACCACTCCGTCAGCATCCCCGTGGGCAAGGCGGCGAAGCGGCCGAACACGAGCCCGGGCTGGGTGCAGTTCGACACCCACCTCGACGCCGCCCCGAACGTCGGCGGTGAGGAGCTCAACCACTGCTGCACCATCACGCGCGCGGTCGACAACGGCTATGACCCGGCGAAGATGGTGCTCGTCGGCATCAGCGGCTGGATGAACCCCAAGACCGAGCTGCAGTACTGCCGCGACCACGGCATCCGAGTGATCTGGCTCGAGGATATCTGGCAGCGCGGCGCTGCGTGGGCGGTCGAGCAGATCCTGGAGCGCGTCGGCGACGACGGTTTCTACCTCACCTTCGATGTCGACGCTCTCGACGCGGCGTTCGCGCCCGGCACGTGCGCACCGACCCCGGGCGGCATGACCATGCGCGAGGCGCTCGAGATCGTGCGCGGCATCGGCTCCGCCGGACTGATCGGCCTCGACATCGCAGAGCCCGCTCCCTCGCTCGACCACTCGACGCGCACGCAGCTCGTCGCGGCGCGCATCGCGCTCGAGGCGCTCGCTTCGCACGCGGGCGCACCCACGACGCCGATTTACGTCGGCTAAGTCGCAGGATCGACCTGCCGCACCCGCTTCGACGGGCGCGGCAGGCGCTCGGCGCCGGCTCACCCGAGACGCGGCGCACCTTACTCGTTTCACCCGCAATCGATCTCGCGCAAGATACGCGAGATCACGTAATACCAAATCGTTTCGGCCCGAGTAGCTTGTCCCACGATCGATGATGCCGTGGGCAGAGGAGGCCAGGAGTCGAGCGATCAGTCAACTGGGGTGCGGCACCGCGCCTCGCCCTTTCGCCGCTCTAAACAAGGGAGTTTGTATGACCACGGCGCCAACGGTGATGAAGAGAGAATTCACCATGTTTTCCGCGTTGTCAGTGGCCTTCGCGTTCGTGTCTCCGATCGTCGCGGTCTACAGCGTGCTCGGGATCGGCCTCAGCGCCTCGGGTCCGTCCTTCGTGTGGGGCGGCCTCGCGCTCTACGCCGGACAGTTCGTCCTGGTGCTCACCCTCGGCATTCTCGCGTCGAAGTGGGCCGATTCCGGCGGTATCTATCAGTGGTCGCGACGGCTGCTCGGCCACCGCTACGGCTGGTTCGCTTCGTGGGTGTACATCTGCACGTTGCTGATCACGCTGCCGGCCGTAGCGTACGCGGGAGCGGTGCTGCTGCCGCCGATCTTCGACATTCCCGACGCGGGACACGTCGCGGTCACCTGGCTCGCGGTCGGTCTGCTGGCCTTCTCGACGATCGTCAACCTTGCGGGCCGCGGCTTCATCAAGGTCCTCGTGGTCGGAGTCATCGTCGCGGAGGCGATCGGCTCGGTCGGTGTCGCCGTCTGGCTGCTCTTCTTCGAGCGCCACCAGACCCTCGACTACATCTCCCCTGCGAATCTCGGCGACTTCCAGGGGCTCTTCTTCTCGGCCCCGTTCATCATGGCGATCGCGTTCTCCAGCTACTTCGCCATCGGCTTCGAGAGCGCCAGCTCGATTGCCGAGGAGGTGCAGCGACCGAAGCGCGCGGTGCCGAAGGCCATGGTGGTCTCGTTCTTCGCCATCATGATCATCGTCATGCTCAGCACCCTCGCGTTCACGCTCGCCGTTCCGAGCGACGCGTTCCTGCAGGACCCCGACAATGCCGCTGACCCGGCCGTGGCCATCCTCGCGATGTCGTTCCCCGCCCCGGTGTTCCGCGGCATCCTGGCGCTCTTCGTGATCGCGTTCGCCGCGAGCCTCATGACGATTCAGATCACGGCCTCCCGCCTTATCTGGGCCACGGCCCGGAACGGCGAGCTGCCCTTCGCTCGCAAGCTGACGGCCCTGTCGGGTGACACTGGACTGCCCCGCACCGCGGTGCTCGTCGCGGCGGTGCTCGCGGCGCTCCTGTTCATCCCGTTCCAGAACGAGGGCATCCAGATGGCGCTCATCTCGTTCTCGTCGGTCGGATTCTTCATCTCGTTCCTCTTCCCGGTGCTCGGTCTCGCGATCGCTCGAGTGCGGGGGAGCTGGCGGGATGAGCCGGGATTGTTCCTCGGACGCGCGGGTCGCGTCGTGAGCTGGCTCGCGCTCGTCTGGCTCCTGTTCCAGATCGTCAACGTGGCCTGGCCCCGAGAAACCGGCGCCGGATGGGCGACCGACTGGTCGACCATCATCGGTGTCGGAGTGGTGGGCGTGCTGGGCGTCATCGTCGAGGCGTGGGTGCACCGGAAGCGGCTGCACGCGGCCAGCACGGGAAGCACCATCGTCGTCTTCGAGCGCGATGAGTCGGAGGACGACATCGAGGAGTTCAATTCCGTCAGGGCGTGAGTGCCGCGGCTGGACGCCGCAGTCACAGCCGAAGGGCGGCGCGCGGGAGCACCCGTGCGCCGCCCTTGGCGTGTCGCTGGCACGCGACGAGCGATCCGCCCCGCCCTCTCACGTGTCAGTCGGAGAGCGTGGACTCGCGCACGTTCAACGAGATCGACACCAGCTCCCTTCGACGCTCGGCGTGCCCATCGATCGAGTCCACGAGGAGGCCCACTGCGACCTCGCCCAACTGCATCGGATGCAGGTCGAGGGCCGTGATCGGCGTCTGGAGCCCGTAGTCGAGGTACCGGCTGTCCGAGAGGCTCAGCACCTGCAGGTCGCCGGGGATGTCGAGGCCGAGGAGGAGCGCGCTCCGCTCGGTGGCGTGCGCGAGCGTGTCGAGGGTCGTCATCACCGAGTCGAAGCGGCGATCAGGAGCCGCGAGCGCCGCCTGAATCGTCGGCTCCGCCTCGTCGACCCGGGGGCCCGGCGAACGGATGATGATCGGCTCGAAGCCCGAGTGACCGCACCAGTCGAGGTACGCGGAGACTTCGTCGCGCACGTACGACGAGCTGGTTTCGCTCAGGAAGAGCGCCGTGCGCGCGGGCCGGGCCGCATCGAGGTGAGCGAGCGCCGCAGTCGTTCCCGTGGCGAAGTCGTTATCCACCCAGCTGAGGTCGTCTGAGTTGCGCCCGATCGTGACGCAGGGGAGCCCCGCGCGCACCGCCTCTTCGATGAGCGGATCATCGTCAGCGGGGTCGACGACGATGAGTCCATCCGCGGAGGAGAGGAAGGTGCGCGACGATTCGTGCGAGGGCAGGATCGACAGCAGGTATCCCTGCTTGAAGGCCTGCAGATTCGCGCCGTTCAGCACCCGGAAGTAGTACTCGACGTCCCACTCCGGTTCGAGACCCGGCTCGCCCGGCTCGCTCGGCCGCGGCGAGACCGCGAGCACGAGGGAGCCGGTGCGCCCGGCGTTGAGGTTCTTAGCGATCCGATTCGCGGTGTATCCGAGGCTCGCGGCCGTATCGATGACGTTCTGCCGGGTGGCCGGGGCAACGCGGCCTTTCCCGTTGAGCGCTTCAGAGGCGGTCGCGACCGAAACGCCCGCTTCGCGCGCGACGTCTTTGATGGTCGTTCGGCGCGATTTCATGATTCCTCTGTCTCTGCTGCGTCCCCGGTGTCCGCTGCTTCCTCGGACTCTGCTGCTTCATCGGTCACTTCACCCGTCGCGATGAAGCGCTCGAGGCCGGTGAGCACGGTACGCGAGGCGAGCGCGAGCAGCTCCGGGCGTGCGGCAGGGGGCAGGATCGCGCGCGACTCATCGCGCAAATCGAGGATGCGGGCCGTGGCCTGTCCCAGCACTTCGGGGGAGTTCGCGACCTCCGCGAGTTGCTCGGGAGCGATTGCCTTGCGAGGCTCCGCGCCCGATGCGTTCGAGGCGCCTGCGGAGCGCTGTAACACGCGGTGCGCGCTCCAGAGCGGCCAGGTCGGAATCCCGTTGCGCAGATCAGCACCGTGATCCTTGCTGAGGTCGTGGGTGTCTTTCTCGATGTCGATCAGGTCATCGAGGAGCTGGAAGGCGAGGCCCAGCCGCTGCCCGCTCTCGTCGAATGCGCCGGCCACGGCGGCGTCGACGCCCGACGCTGCGGCACCGAGCTGGAATGCCGCGCCGAAGAGCGCTCCCGTCTTGAGCGTGTCGTAGCGCTCGATTGCTTCGAGGTCGTCCGACCAGTCGAGCCCCGATTCGACGAGCTGCCCCTCGCACACGCGGCGGAACGCGACCGCGAGCGGTGTGCTCGCCCGGGGGCCGAAGGGGGCCGCGAGCTCGTAGGCCAGGGCGATGAGAAGATCGGCGACCAGGATCGCGGTTGCCGAGCCCGCCGCGACGTGCAGCGCGGGCTGGCCGCGCCGCAGCTCTGACTCGTCGATGATGTCGTCGTGCAGCAGTGATGCGACGTGCAGGAGCTCCAGGGCGGCTGCAGTGTCGGTGGCGAAATCGGGATCGGGATCGCCGTACGCTCGCGCGACCAGCAGCACGGTGCGGGCGCGCAGCAGCTTGCCCGCGACGAGCGTGTCGACGAAGGCGGCCGGGTCGATGCCGAGGGGGAGCGGTGCGAGGCGATCGAGCGCGCTCTGACGCAGGCGATCCACGACGGCGGCGATGCCGGCTTCGATTTCGGTCGTGGCTTCGGCCGCGGATTCGGAGACAACGGCCGCGGATCCGGCTTCGAAATCCGCCGCCGCTTCCGCCGCCTCGCTCTGCATCTCGGCTGCTCGGTCGGCGACGAGCGTCGCTGCACCCATCACTTCGGGCTCGTCACAGCCGCTGGGGGAGTCGCACGCTTGGGCGCTCGAGCGGGTCATCGACGATCCCTTCTGAGGAGTGACATTGCACCACCTCTTCAGCATATTGGCGCGGCGGGAGGGTGCCAAATCGGTTCAGCACTCCAGTGCGCGTGGAGTTCCGTGTGAGTTGCCGCGCGGTGAGTTCCCGCCCGCGGCCACGAGGCTAGTCTGGGACAGGTGAGCGTCGACGAGCTGTCACCCAGCGTGCAGAATTACCTCAAAGTCATTTGGGGGCTGCAGGAGTGGTCCGACGCACCCGTTTCGAACTCCGCGATCGCCGAGTCGGCCGGTGTACGGCTCTCCACGGTCTCCGACGCCCTGCGCAAGCTCACCGAACTCGGCTTCGTCGGTCACGCCCCGTACGGCAGCGTGACGCTGACGGAGCTCGGCCGCGGCCACGCGATCACCATGACCCGCAGGCACCGCCTCCTCGAAACGTTCCTCGTGCGCCATCTCGCCTACGAGTGGGACGAGGTGCACGACGAAGCAGATCGCCTCGAGCACGCCGTCTCCGACGAGCTCATCGATCGCATGGACCGAGTGCTCGGGCATCCCCGGCGCGACCCGCACGGCGACCCGATTCCGAGCGCTTCCGGGGACGTGCATCGCCCCGACGCCATGCTGCTGCTCGACGCGCCAGCTCCGTGCCGCGTGCGAGTCGAGCGCATCTCCGACGCGGACAATGCGATGCTACAGTTCTTCGCGGGCCGCGGGATCGTGGTCGATGCCGAACTCGAGGTGCTGCCCGGGGAGCCGTACTCGGAGACGGTCACCGTGCGGGTCATCGGCGCCGCGGGCGGAGCGCAGGGCGACACCGGAACCCCCGGTCAGTCAGCCGCGCTCCTGAGTCTGGGCGCTGCCGCCGCGGCCGCGGTGTGGGTGTCGACGGAAGCGGAGCCCGGACCGACCCGGTGACTCACCCGGGTCTTTGACGAATTTCAGGCCGATGACGCAGCCGATGATCCCGGCGAGGAAGAGGAGCTTCACGAGCGAGGGCGGCTCGGTTCCCATCAGCATGGACACGCCGACCGTGAGCGCCGCGCCGAGGCCGGTCCACACCGCGTAGGCCGTGCTCACCGGGAGGCCGCGCATCGCGAACGCGAGCCCCAGCATGCTGAGCGTGCTCGCGATCGCAAAGATGACGGTCGGCCCCAGCACGGTGAACCCGTCGGCGGCGTCGAGGGCGAGCGCCCAGACCGCCTCGAGCATCGCGCTCGCGAGCAACACGAGCCAGTGAATCGGGCGCGCCACCTTGGCTTCCGGGCGTCGCGCGCTCTCGGTGCCGGGGCCCGGTATGTCGGTCGAGCTCTCACTGGGCTCAGAGGGGCGGCGGATCAGCGGAGCCATCTCAACTCACCGCCTTCAAGCCGACGACGCACGCGATGAGGCCCGCGAGCAGCAACACGCGGAGCACGGTCGCGCGCTCCTTGCGGGTCGCGATCGCCCACACGGCGGTGAGCACCGCCCCGATGCCGACCCACACCGCATACGCGGTGCCGACCGGGATCTCGCTCATCCCGTAGGAGAGCCCGAACATGCTCGCGAGATAGGTCGTGAGGAAGAGCACGCTCGGCCAGAACCTTCGGAAACCGCGCGAGGCGTCGAGCGCGGTTGCCCAGACGGCCTCGAGCATTCCGCTGCAGATCAGCAGCACCCAAGCCAATGACACAGGGGCATCTTTCTGGCAGTCGTCGATATGCGGGTACTGCTCCCTCGTCCGCATCCCGTCGCAGGGATCGGCACCAGTTTGCCACAGCGGTGCGTGCCGGGTGCTCGGCGTCTGCACAGGGTGCGGGTGGCGTGCGTGAAGTGTGCACAGCGAGCTCGATCGGCGGTGGCTCCACTGCTGCGCGTAGTCCAGCACCGGCGAGCGAGGAATACGCGATAATGGGGGAGTGCCCGAACCGGGCGGGAGGGAGCGCGGTGTTCAACTGGTTCAAGAAACGCAAGCGTAGCCAGTCGCGCACGCCCCGGCGTCTCCCTCGCCGCGTGCTCGCTCCGGTCGAGGAGATCGCGGAGCAGGGGCTCCTCGTCGCCGACGTCGCGGTGCGCATGACCGTGAAGAACGCGATCATCATGAACGCGCTCAAGCGGCACGTGGACTACGATGCAGCGAAGATCGACGAGATGGTACGGGAGACGACCATCGATCTCGCGATCGAGCGGGAGCGCGACGCCGAGCACATCGCCCGCATGCGCGACGAGATTCGCGACACCGGCCGCAGCTCCTGGAGCGAGTCCGACTACGGCAATGACGACAACCGCACACTGCGCCACCGGCAAGAGGTGTACGAGCGGGTCGCGCAGGAGCTGCGCGGCCGTGCTGCCGACGACGAGTACGTGCGGAGCGCTGCCGAGCGAGCGCGTGAGATGGCCTGGGGCGAGATCGGCACATCGCTCGCTGACCGCGCGACCCATCCGTACTACAGCGGTGGGGCGAGCGAGGAGTATCAGCAGGCTCGGGAATCCCGCATCCAGCAGCTCATCGAGAAGGATCTGACGGCGCTCATGCAGGAGCACGCGGGCGGCGGCGACGGGAAGCCTGCGGCGACGAACGGTGCGTCGAACAGCGGGTCGAGCGGCCTGAAGAAGGGCATGTTCAAGCGTCGGGATCGCGACTGATCGTCCACAGGAGCAGTGCGACTACCTCAGCAGCTCGGGGTGGCGGTGGAGGTAGCCGTCGATGAACCAGCACGAGGCCTGCACTCGTCGTCCCTCGACAGCGGGGCCCGTGACCGCGCGATGCGCGAGCACGCCGGAGAGGCCGGTGCGTCGAAATTCCGGCACAACCACCGTGTGATCGAAGTCGATCGCGTCGTCGCTGATAAGCCGGTAATGCGCCTCACCGATGAGCCGCTCGCCCTCCGCGTACAGCGCGTATCGCGCGCGCTCGGGCTCATGCACCACGGTGAAACCGGCCTCGGCCGCCTCGGCTTCGTTCTCGTAACGGGTCATGGCGCCAGACTAGCCCGGTGGGCGGCGCCCGTCTCGGGGTTGCGCGAGCGCGCCGGTAGTCTCAGATCGGTCGAAGAACGAATCGGGGAGCGCGATGGGTGCGATGTCAGGCGGGGCGGGCAGCGGCGGCGGTGACGCGAGCGTCGGGCGCGGCGAAAGCGGCGGAACGCGCCTCGCGATCGAACGCGCGGTGCGTGCGGCGGCTCGCGCGGGTAACCGACTGATCGCGGGGAGAACCGCGGCGCTCGAACTTTCTGATCTGCGCGAGCGCGAGCTGCTGGAGTGCGCGCTGCGCGCGATGGGCGCGCGGATCGCGGGCGCGAGCCAGAGCGCAGACTTCGTCTTTGTGGACGGACGTGCTGAGCAGCATAGGGCAGCGGGTGCGCCCCTCTCAGGCGAGAACTCGCCGAATGACGGTCTCGGCCTCCCGCAGGCGGTCGTCGGCCTCGACGGGACGCTGTCCTCCGCGCGCGGCTCCAACGCGGACGCTCGCATCGAGTGGGCGGCACGCGGCATGCCCGCGACCGCGGCGCTCGCGCGGGCACTCGGCGAAGCCCGCGCGGACCGCCGGCCCCGCATCGCGGTGAGTCTCGTGCTCGAGCCGAAGACCGCGGCGCTCGCGCGCATGCTCACCGACGCGGGCTGCGAGGTCGCGGTGTTCAGCGCGGTCTCGGAGACGGACCCCGAGGTCGCCGAGGCGCTCGCCGCCGATGGCCGGGTCGCGGTGTTCGCCCCGAAACGCGCGAAGTCCGCAGAAAGCGCCTCGGGAACCGACGCAGAGAGCGCCGCCAGCACTGACGCGGAGCACGCCGCGGCGATCCTCGAGTGGGCGCCCGAGTTTCTCATCGACGACGGATCCCACCTGGTGCGCCTCGCGCACACGGAGCAACGGGACGCGCTGACGGCACTCAGGGGAGCGGCAGAGGAGACGACGAGCGGCGTGCGCCCGCTTCGCGAAATGGCGGAGCAGGGTGAGCTGCGCATTCCGGTGCTCTCCGTGAACGACGCGCGCACCAAGACCGACTTCGACAATCGCATCGGTACCGGGCAATCGTGTGTCTTCGCGATCGCCGACGTGCGTGACGCCGCCGCTACGCCTGAGCGGCCGTATCTGGGCATGACGGGCGAGCACTGGGTCGTGATCGGCTACGGCCCCGTGGGGCAGGGCGTTGCACGTTTCGCGGCGGCGCTCGGAGCGCGCGTGACGGTGGTGGAGCGGGAGGCGGCCCGCGCGCTGTCGGCGCTCCACGACGGCTTCGAGGCTCGGGAATCCCGTAGTGCGTTGCCAGAGGCGGACGTGGTGGTGAGCGCCACAGGCGTGTGGCACACGATCAACGCCGAAGCGCTGCGCGCGCTGCGTCCCGGAACGATCGTCGCGGTGGCGGGCGGTATCGACGACGAGATCGCGCTCGACGAGCTGCGCGCCGAGGCGTGGACGCCGGTCGAGATCGGCCCCCGCGTGGTCGAGTGGCGCACGCCCGCGAGCGCTGGAAACTCGCATTCCGGCCCGCGGGTGCTCGCCGAGGGCGGCGGCATCAACTACACCGCCGCCGAGGGCAACCCCATCGAGGTCATGGATCTCTCGTTCGCGACACAGCTCGTCGCGCTCGCGCGACTGCTCGAGTCGCCACCCGAGCCCGGCGTACACCCACTCACTGCGGGCGACGAGGATCGCGTGGCCCGTGCCGCGCTCGCCGCCGCTGGCGGTGCGGCCGATCCGCTCCCCGAAGCGACCCGAGCGGGAGGCGCCGCGCAGCCGTGGACGGTGCACCGCTACCGTGCGTCTGACGGGGGCCAAAACCCTCTACACTCAAGCGAGTGACTCCCACCGCAGACCCCATCGTCGTCTACAGCGCCGCCCTTGTCTTCCCGGTGACGAGCCCCGCGATCGCCGACGGCGCGGTCGCGGTGCAGCGCGACCGCATCTTGCACGTCGGCGACCGCCGCTGGGTGCTCGGCATGCTCGACACGCGGGGAGCCGTCTACAGCGAGGAGCGGTGGGAAGGCGTGCTCACCCCCGGCCTCGTGAACGCGCACACGCACCTGCAGTACACGCACATGTCGGAGGTCTCGCAGCGCAACTACACGGGCTTCGACCACTGGGGTGATGCTTTCGACGCCGTGTACGAGCGGGGCGGGCACGACTGGGCCGCCGCCGCTGCCGATGGCGCCCGTCAGAGCCTCGCGGCCGGCGTGACCGCGGCGGCCGATGTCGTGACGGATCGCGAGGCGCTCAGCGCGCTGCACGACGCGGGTATGCACGGCATCGCCTACTGGGAGGTCTACGGCGCGAACAACGCGGACTGGACGCCCGAGGCGAAAGCGGCCGTGCGCGAGCAGATCCGCCAGATTCCGACCCCACCCGGCGCGGGCGTCTCGCCCCACGCGCCGTACTCGCTCGAGGTGCAGCCGCTGCTCGAGCTCCCCGACATCGTGCGCGAGGAGGGGCTGCGCCTACACATCCACCTCGCGGAGGCGCACATGGAGCGCGAGTTCGACGGGATCGACGGCTACGTCGGCGCGGGCCCCGGCGGGCACGGCGAGTGGCCGGAGCTCGGCGCCGATAGCTTCCGTGCGCTGCGCTCGCACGGCATCGGCGTGTCGTCGACGCAGTTCGTCGACCACCTGGGGGTGCTCGGGCCCGACTGCCACATCGCGCACGGCGTGTACGTGAGCGCCGAAGATCGCGCGCTGCTGCGCGCCCGGGGCACGAGCGTCGCCCTGTGCCCGCGTTCGAACGAGGTGATCGGGCTCGACATGCCGCCCGTGGCCGCGTACCTGCGCGAGGGGAA
This sequence comes from Leucobacter sp. USHLN153, assembly GCF_037145615.1. Lineage (NCBI taxonomy): Bacteria > Bacillati > Actinomycetota > Actinomycetes > Micrococcales > Microbacteriaceae > Leucobacter > Leucobacter sp. USHLN153. The sequence goes on along the minus strand of NZ_JBBCXE010000001.1, from coordinate 36,690 downwards.
TGCGGTCGCGGTCGGCACGGACTCGCTCTCGTCGTCGCCGTCGCTCGACCTCCTCGCCGATGTGGCAAAGCTGTATCGCGTCGCACGCGAGCAGGGGTACCGGGCGGACGACCTGCACGAGCGCCTCTTCGGGGCGGCGACCCTCGGCGGGGCGACCGCGCTCGGCCTGAACGTCGGCAAGCGCCGCATCGGTCAGCTCGGCGTCGGGGCCATGGCCGACCTCGCGTTCTTCGACGTGCCCGCGCACGACGCGAACGCGGCGCTCGCCGAACTCGTGGAGGCCGGGGCGGGGCGCGCGTGCCGCACCATCGTGGGCGGCGAGGAGCGCTTCGGTGCTTCGCTCGGGTGAGCCGGGCCTCGGATGGCTGAACGCCCCGCTCGGGTGACACTTCCATGCGTTATCCGAGCGCGCAGGTGCCGTAAATCGTCATCTGAAACACGCAACTTCAGAGCCCCATAGAATATTCATCGTCCGAGCGCCCGAAATGGCCGGCGCTCGCCCAGAACCAAGGAGACCCATGTTCCGCACCTCCCGCACTGTCGCGGTCGCCGTCGGCGCCGTCGCGATCCTCGCCCTCTCCGCCTGCTCGGGCGGCGACGCCCAGGAGAGCGGCAGCGGCACCGTCACCGAGGGCAAACTCACCATCGCGACCGGCGAGCCGGCCTACGCACCGTGGGTGATGAACGATGACCCCGAAAGCGGCGAGGGCTTCGAGGCCGCGGTGGCCTACGCCGTCGCGGAGGAGATGGGGTACGCCGAGGACGACGTCGAGTGGGTGCGCACGAGCTTCGACGCGGCCATCGCGCCGGGCCCCAAGGACTTCGACCTGAACCTGCAGCAGTTCTCGGTGAGCGAAGACCGCAAGAAGGCGGTCGACTTCTCCTCGCCGTACTACGAGACCACGCAGGCCGTCGTCGCGGCGGGCGGCACCGACGCCGCCGACGCGAAGAGCGTCGCCGATCTCAAGGACGCCGTGATCGGTGTGGCCTCCGGCACGACGTCGCTCACGGTCGCCGAGGAGGTCATCGCCCCGAACAAGGACCTGCAGGTGTTCAACAGCGTCGACGACGCGGTCGCGGCGCTGCAGAACGGCAACATCGACGCGCTCGTGACCGACCTGCCCGGCGCCTTCTATGTGCGCGACGCGCAGCTCGACGACGGCGTGATCGTCGGCCAGCTCGACTCGGCCGAGGGCGGCGACGAGTTCGCGTTCGTGCTGCCGAAGGACTCCGCACTGACTGAGGACGTCTCGAAGGCGGTCGACGCACTGCGCGAGGATGGCACGCTCGACGAGCTCGCCGCGGAATGGATCGCCGACCAGGGCGCTCCCGTTCTGAAGTAGCCGCCGCGTGAGCGAATCGTCTCCCGGGAGCCCGTCGCGCCGGGCGGGCTCTCCAGCTGACCATGGCACGGCGCCCGCCGATCCGCTCGCCGTCAGCGACATCGAGCTTGAGCGCCGCAAGTTCCGCCGCGCCAGAAAGCAGCGCTCGATCCTCATCAGCGTGCTCAGCACCCTCGTGTTCGCCGCGGTCATCGTGATCGTGCTCGTGAACAGCCCGGGGTGGTCGCGCGTCAGCGAGACCTTCTTCGACCCGCGAGTCGCGATCGACTCGTTCCCGCGCGTGATCAAGGGCCTGTGGCTCAACATCCAGGTGCTCTTCGTCGCGGCGATCGGCGTCGCGGTGCTCGGCACCCTCCTCGCGATCGTGCGCACGCTCAAGGGCGCGGTGTTCACCCCGCTCCGCCTCATCGCGGCGGGCTACACCGACCTCTTCCGCGGTATCCCGGTGCTGCTCGTGCTGTACCTCGTGGGCTTCGGCATCCCGGGGCTCGAACTCACGGGACGCCTTCCGGCGCAGTTCTGGGGCACGATCGCGCTGATCCTCTGCTACTCCGCGTACGTCGCCGAGGTGCTGCGTGCCGGGATCGATGCGGTGCACCCGTCGCAGCGGCTCGCGGCGCGGTCGCTCGGCTTGAGCCACGCGAAGACGCTGCGGCTCGTGGTGCTGCCGCAGGCCGTGCGCAAGGTGACGCCGGCGCTCATGAACGACTTCGTGTCGATGCAGAAGGACGTGGGGCTCATCTCGGTGCTCGGGGCCGTCGACGCCGTGCGCGGGGCGCAGATCGAGGTGGCGTCGAGCTACAACTTCACGCCGTACGTGCTGGCTGGGCTGCTGTTCGTGCTGCTCTCGCTCCCGTTCATCCGACTCACCGACTGGGTCACGGCGCGAGCGCAGCGGCGCGAGCAGATGGGGGGCGTCGTATGAGCGGCGAGGATCAGCGCGGCGTCGCAGTGCTCGAGGTGCAGGGCGTGCACAAGCGTTTCGGCGACCACGCCGTGCTGCGCGGGATCGACCTCACCGTGCATCGGCACGAGGTCGTCGTGCTTATTGGCGCTTCGGGCTCCGGCAAGTCCACGCTGCTGCGCACGGCGAACCTGCTCGAGCAGGTCGACGATGGGCGCATTCTGCTCGCGGGCGAGGACATCACGGATCCGCGCGCGGACGCCGACGCGGTGCGGGGGCGGATCGGCGTCGTGTTCCAGCACTACAACCTCTTCCCGCATATGAGCGTCCTCGACAACGTGACGCTGGCCTCGCGCAAGGTGTTCGGCACGCCGCGCGCGGCCGCCGAGCAACGCGGCCTCGAGCTCCTCGCCCGCATCGGGCTCGCGGAGAAGGCGGGGGAGTACCCGGACCGGCTCTCGGGCGGGCAGCAGCAGCGCGTGGCGATCGCCCGCGCGATCGCCACCGATCCCGAACTTCTGCTGCTCGATGAGATCACGAGCGCGCTCGATCCGCAGCTCGTCGGCGAGGTGCTCGACCTCGTGCGGGAGCTCAAGGAGGCCGGCTCGACCATCGTGATGGCGACGCACGAGATGTCGTTCGCCCGACGGGTGGCGGATCGTGTCGTCTACCTGAAGGACGGCGTGATCGTCGAGTCTGGCACCCCCGAGCAGATCTTCCTGCACCCGGAGCGGCCCGAGACGCGGGAGTTTTTCGCGCGGCTGAGCGACCCCTTCGCGTAAATAATTCCGGAATGCCGGAATGGAACCCGCGGTCGCGCGGTTAAACTGTGAAGTCTGCCTACGAGGAGCATCGCGCGCTCCTGGCCCGGGGCAGGAAGTCTTTTCAAGGAGTGCCGCTCGTGACACCCGATACCGCGTCCGTCCGCCTGCCGAAAACCGGCAGCGATACCATCGATCCCGCTGGCATGCGGGTCATCTGGCTGCTGCTCGTCGCCGCCTTCGTCGCCATCCTCAACGAGACCACGATGGCGATCGCGATTCCCGCGCTCAACGCGACCCTCGGCATTCCGCCGGAGCTGGGGCAGTGGCTCACGAGCGCGTTCATGCTCACGATGGCCGTCGTGATTCCGACGACCGGCTTCCTGCTGCAGCGCTTCACGACCCGACAGGTCTTCCTCTCGGCGATTTCGACGTTCGTGCTCGGCACCCTGATCTGCCTCGTCGCCCCCGGGTTCTCGATGCTGCTCGTCGGTCGCGTCGTGCAGGCCGCGGGCACCGGCATCATGATGCCGCTCCTCATGACCACGGTGATGAACGTGGTGCCCGCGCACTCTCGCGGGCGCATGATGGGTCGCGTCGGCCTCGTCATCAGCCTCGCCCCGGCGCTCGGGCCCACGCTCTCCGGCGTCGTGCTCGACACCCTCGGCTGGCGCTGGCTCTTCGGCATCATCCTGCCGATCGCTGTCGTCGCGCTGCTGCTCGGCGCGAAGTGGATGACGAACCTCGGTGAGACTACGCACGCGCCGATCGACGTGCTCTCGATCGTGCTCTCGGCGCTCGCCTTCGGTGGCATCGTCTTCGGCCTCAGCCAGTTCGGCGGGCACGGCGGATCGGCCGCGAGCGCGGCGACCCCGGGCATCGTGATCGGCTTGGGTGCCGTGTTCCTCGCGCTCTTCGTGTGGCGACAGCTCGCCCTGCAGAAGAAGAACGACGCGCTGCTCGATCTGCGCGTATTCGTCTCGCGGAACTATGTGCTGTCCGTGGTGATCATGACGATCGTGGCGCTCGCGATGTTCGGCACGTTCTCGCTGCTGCCGCTGTACCTTCAGAACGTCGCCGGGCTCGATCCGACCGCCGCCGGCCTCGTGCTGCTGCCGGGCTCGGTGCTCATGGGGGTGCTCGGGCCGCTGATGGGTCGCATCTACGACGCCCGGGGGCCGAAGACGCTGCTCGTCCCCGGCACGATCCTCATCGCCGCGGCGATGTTCGTGTACTCGACGGTCGGCACCCACACGCCGATGTGGTTCCTGATGTGCGTGCAGATCGTGATGTCGCTCGGCCTTGCGAGCTCGTTCACGCCGCTCTTCTCCGCCTCGCTCGGTTCGCTCGAGCGCTCGCTCTACTCGCACGGCTCGGCCGCGCTCAACACGCTGCAGCAGGTCGGCGGCGCGGTGGGCACCGCAGTGCTCATCTCGATCTACTCGAGCGCACTCCACTCGGGCGAGGCCGAGGGGCTGTCGACCGCCGACGCCGGGGCGCCCGGTGCGCACGCGGCCTTCTTCACCGCGGCGTGCATCGCGCTCGTGCCGGTGGCGCTCTCTTTCTTCATCAAGAAGCCCGAGGAGTCAGAAGGCGCGGTGCACGCGGGGCACTGAGTCCCGCTCGCGCGACCGTGGGAGTGTGCTGTCGCGCAGCTGCGCACTAGCGCGTCAAACGCCGGCGCCCGGGGGAAGCCCCCGGCGCCGGCGTTTTTCGCTACCCCAGCGCGCTGATGGAGCGGCGCACGGCCTCGGCGAGCTGCCGCACGGCGGCCGAGGGGCCACCGGGGCCCGCAGGCGCCGCGAGCAGCAGCTCGCGAGCAAAACGCGGATCGTCGATCGGCCGCAGCACCACCCCGTCAGGCGGGTTGAAGCTCACGAGGCTCGGCACGATGGCGACCGCCATGCCCGCGGCGATCAGCCCGAGCACGACGGAGTAGTCGTCGGTGCGGATCGCGACATTGACCTGCAGGCCCTCCGCGAAGAAGAGTTCACGCACCAGGTCGTCGAGTGTGTCGCCCGGCGTCGAGCCCATGACCCAGTTGTCACCGGAGAGCGAGAGAAGCGCCTCGCGGTCGAAGCTGCGGCGCGACGCTGCCGGATGCGACGCGGGGAGCGCGAGGAGCATCGGGTCCGTGAAGAGATGGGTGGTGTGCACCCCTGCCCGGAATGGCAAGCGGTAGCCACCTGCCGCGTACACGAGCGCCGCGTCGAGCGTGTGCTGGTTCACTCGGGTGATGAGCGGGGCGAGCTCCTCGAGCGTCGCGTCGAGCTCGATACCGAGCTCTGAAACACGGCTCACGATGCCGGGGAGCAGCAGCGAGGCGGCCGTGGGGAACGTGCCGAAGCGCAGTCGCACCTTGCCGAGCTGCGCGAGATCCCGCACGTCGGTGAGCGCGCGCTCGGAGAGACTGAGGATCTCCTCGCCGCGCTCGAGCATGAGCGTGCCGGCGGTCGTGAGCTGGCTGCCGCGAGTGCTGCGGGTGGTGAGATCGGTGCCGACGAGGCGGTCGAGATTCTTCAGGTGGTAGTCGACGGTCGGCTGACTCCACCCCAGGCGCTTCGCTGCGCGGGCGACGGATCCCTCCGCCGCGACCGCGCTGAGCGCCTGCAACTGTCGGAAGTCGATCACGCGGCACCTCGGTTTCACTGGAACGTCGCGGGCTCGAGCCCGGCAAAGCTCCAGACAGTATATGGCTCCCGAGAGAGCTTTGCTGTCTTCCCGCGCGCTGCGCCCAAGGCCAATCTGGAGACATGCTGGAGCACGAGACCCATGTCGATCCCCGTCAATCTCCCCTGGGGAACGAGGCTCCGACCGCGTCGCTCGTGGGCGGGGCGGCCGCGGCGGTGGAGCGCATCTCGGGCGCGCACGCGGCGACCGACGAAGGCGCAATCGAACTCGGGCGAGTGACGCTCTCCGCGGCCCAGCGACGCGCGCCGTACGCCGAAGCGGTGCGGCGCTTCGCCGACGCGGGCATGATGTCGCTCATGGTGCCGGGCCACAGCGGGGTCGCGTCGGAGGGCGCCGCGCACCTCACCGAACTACTGGGCGAGCGCGTACCCGCGGTCGACATCCCGCTCATGCTGCAGGGCGTGGACCTCGGCGACGACTCGCCGCTCGCCGAGGCGCAGCAGCTCGCCGCCGAGGCGTGGGGAGCGCGACGCACCTGGTTCCTCACGAACGGCGCCTCCCAGGCGAACCGGACGGCCGCCATCGCGGTACGCGGGCTCGGCGAGCGGATCCTCGTGCAGCGCAGCATGCACTCGAGCCTCACCGACGGCGTCCTGCTCTCGGGGCTGATACCCGCGTTCGTCGCGCCGAGCATCGACACGCATCACGGCATTGCGCACGGACTCACCCCGGAGGCGCTCGATGCGGCGCTCACCCGTGAGGCCGAAGCGGGCCGCGCGGTGTCGAGCGTGTACGTCGTGTCGCCGAGCTACTTCGGCTCGACCGCGGACGTCGCGGGTCTCGTCGAGGTCGCCCACGCGCACGACGCGGCCATCATCGTCGATAACGCCTGGGGCGCGCACTTCGGGTTCCATCCGGGGCTCCCCGAATCGCCCGCGCGGCTCGGCGCCGACCTCGTCGTCTCGAGCACCCACAAGCTCGCGGGCTCCCTCACTCAGTCGGCCATGCTCCACCTCGGCGACGGCCCGTTCGCGGAGCGACTCGAACCGCTCGTCGCCCGCGCCTACTCGATGACCGCGTCGACCTCGATGAGCGCGATCCTCATGGGTTCGCTCGACGAGGCCCGGCGCGCGCTCGTGCTCGGGGAGGAGCGCATCGAGTCGGCTCTCCGAGCCGCTGACGAGCTGCGGGATCGGCTGCGCGCCGACGAGCGCTTCGCCATCATCAGCGACACGTTCTCCGAGTTCCCGGATATCACCGAGACCGACCGGCTGCGCGTCGCCGTGGACGTCTCGAGGCTCGGGCGGAGCGGACACTGGGTGCGCGAGCGCATGAGCTCCGACCACCGCATCTTCCTCGAGATGTCGACGGCCACGAGCGTCGTCGCGGTGATCGGTGCGCTGACCGCGCCCGACGTGGATCGCGCGTTCGCCGCCTTCGACGCGGTCGCGACCGAGGCGATGCGCGATCCGCAGCCGAACGAAGCGGGGCAGTCGTTCCCGCAGCTCCCGGAGCCGGGTGCGCTGCGGTTGCTGCCGCGCGACGCGTACTTCGGGGAGAGCGAGGTCGTGCCGGCCGGAGACGCGGTGGGGCGCGTTTCGGCAGACACGCTGGCGGCGTACCCGCCCGGCATCCCGAACCTGCTCCCCGGCGAGGAGATCACCGCGGAGACCGTCGCGTTTCTGCAGGCGGTCGCGGCCTCGCCGACGGGGTACGTGCGGGGCGCCGTGGATGCGGCGGTCTCGGGCATCCGCGTGGTGCGCGGCTGACGCCGTAGGGCGCGCGCTGATCCCTGGGCCACGGGACCGGGCGCGCACGCGAAAGGGCGGCGATCCGCAGTCGGATCGCCGCCCTTCGGTGTTGCAGCGAGTGCGCCGCTTACTTCTTCTCGAACAGGTTGCCGACCAAGGTCGACAGCACGAGCACGATGAGCAGGAGCACGATGCCGACCGCGATGATGCCGGCGTAGTTCAGCGGATCGCCCGCGTGCGAGAGCGGCGGCACCGTATCGTCAGCCGCGAAGGCCGGAACAGCGACGAAGACCGAAGCGAGCGCGACGGTCACTGCGGTGGCGATGCGGGTGCGGATCTTCACGGGGACTCCTCAAACGTGCGTAACTCTGACGTGCGTATTACAACGTGCGTAACTCTGCCGTGCGAACTCTCGGCCCGCGCGACCCGGCTCCGGAGAAGTCGGGCGTGCGCGAGCGAGCTCGCAGTACTCGTCCCAGTCTAGCGGTGCCGCGCGAAGTTCCGTGCTTTCGCCGCGTCGCCTCGCGAGAGCCCGGCCGCGGCGCGTAGCGTGGAAGCATGACGGTAGAGCGCGAACAGACCGGGATTGATCGGATCGCCGAAGCATGGGTCGACACCCTGGTGCAGCACGACCCGACGATCGGCACCTACATCGGCCGCGCAACCGACGGCCTCCCCGACCTCTCGCCTGCGGGGCACGACGCCCTCGCCGAGGCCGAACGCCGCACGCTCGCGGAGCTCGTCGCGGCGAAGCCCGCCGACGCCGTGGACGAGGTGACGCGAGCCGACCTGGAAGCGGAGCTCCGGCTCTCGCTCGCGCAGCACGATGCAGGCGAGCACGAGCGCGACCTCAATGTCATCGAGTCGCCGGCGCAGGCGATCCGCGACATTTTCGATCTCATGCCGACGGAAACTGATGCCGACTGGGAGCAGGTGTCGGCGCGACTTCGGGCGGTGCCGGAGGCGCTCGAGGGCTACCGCGAGACCCTGGCCCAGGGCGTGCGGCACGGGCGGGTTCCGGCGATCCGCCAGGTCACCGAGGTCGCAGCTCAGTCGCGCCGCACTGCCGGAACGCCCGAGGATCTCGGCTTCTTCGGTCGGCTCGCGGGCACCGCAGGTATTCCAGCTGGCCTCGCGATCGAGCTCGCCTCAGCGGCTGCCGCGGCGTCGAGCGCCTACACTGATCTCGCGACGTTCCTGGAGCGCCAGATCGCGCCGCACGCGCCCACCGCTGATGCGTTCGGGCGGGATCGCTATGCGCTCGCCTCCGAGGCGTTTCTCGGCGCGAAGATCGATCTCGACGAGACATACGAGTGGGGTCTCGACGAGCTGGCGCGAATGGTCGCGGAGCAGGAGCGCACGGCGGCGGAGATCGTCGGCGGGTCACCGCGGCCGGGCATCGTCGCCGAGGCGATCGCGCACCTCGACCGGGACCACGCGCGGAAGCTGCACGGCACCAATGCGCTGCAGCGCTGGATGCAGGAGACGAGCGACCGCGCCATCGCGGAGCTCGCCGGCACGCAGTTCGAGATCCCCGAGGAGATCCGCGCGCTCGAGTGCCGCATCGCGCCCACGCAGGAGGGCGGCATCTACTACACCGGCCCGAGCGACGACCTCTCGCGCCCCGGCCGCATGTGGTGGTCGGTGCCGGAGGGGGTCACCGAGTTCGACACGTGGCGCGAGCTCACTACGGTGTACCACGAGGGCGTACCCGGGCATCACCTGCAGATCGGCCAGGCGGTGGTGAACCGCGGGTCGCTCAACGAGTGGCGCCGGCAGCTCGCGGGCACGTCGGGCCACGCGGAGGGCTGGGCACTGTATGCGGAGCGTTTGATGGAGCAGCTGGGTTATCTCGATGACCCTGCGGATCGCCTCGGCATGCTCGATGGTCAGCGCATGAGGGCCGCTCGCGTCGTGCTCGACCTGGGCGTGCACCTCGGCAAACGCCGCCCCGACGGCGGTGTGTGGGACGGCGACTACGCCTTCGAGTTCATGTCGGAGAACGTGAACATGAACGCGGGCTTCGTGCGCTTCGAGGTGCTGCGCTACCTCGGCTGGGCCGGCCAGGCGCCCTCCTACAAGGTGGGGCAGCGCATCTGGGAGCAGCTGCGCGACGAGGCCGCTGCTCGGGGCGGCGACGCCTTCGACATCCGTGCGTTTCACCGCGACGCGCTCGCGCTCGGCGGTGTGCGGCTCGACACCCTGCAGCGCGCACTGCGCGATTCGGCATGAGCTCGGTCGGCGAGGCGTCGGGGGAGCCGGGCGCTCCGTGCCCGTGCGGACGGGCCGCCTACGGTGAGTGCTGCGGTCCGCTCCACGCCGGCGAGCCTGCGCCCACGGCTGAGCGGCTCATGCGCTCGCGATACAGCGCGTTCGCGCTCGGCAACGCGGAGTACCTGCTCGCGAGCTGGGATCAGTCGACCCGACCGGCCGAGCTCGAGCTGGAGCCCGACGTCGTTTGGAAGCGGCTCTTCATCGAGACGACCGAGGCGGGCGGCCCCTTCGACGAGACGGGCACGGTGACCTTCACCGCGATCGCGCGCGGCCCTGATGGGCGCGTCGAGCTGCGCGAGCGCAGCCGCTTCACCCGCGCGGGCTCGGACCGGCGCTGGGTCTACGTCGACGGAGACGTCTCGGACGACCCGAGCGTCCGCTGACGGTACACGCAGGCGCTCCAGCGTCTGGAAACTGGAGCGCCTTCGGCATTCAACTATCTCGTCGACCTAGTCGACGACGGCAGTGCACTCGATTTCAATGAGTGACCCCGGTATCGCGAGTCCGGAAATGCCGACGATGGTCTGTGCCGGATCTTCGGCGCCGCCAGTCAGGGCGTGAATGGCCTTCGTGATCGTTTCGTATTCGGTCGGCTGCGTCGTGTAGATCGTGCGCCGCACGATCTGATCCCACGAAACGCCCGCGTCGCCCATGGCGGCTTCGAGGTTGCGCATGGCGGCCTCCGTCTGCAGGAACAGATCGTCCGCGCCGATCAGGTTGAACTCCGGGTCGAGGGCCATTTGCCCAGCGAAGTGGATCATCGTTGATCCGGTCGCGATCGCGATGTGGTTGAACCCGGGTGCCGGATGGAGGGACGCGGGGGAGCGGAGCTCACGAGCCATTGTGAACGTTCCTTTCGAAAGAGTCAGGGAGCGAGGACGAACATGTGTCGTCCTCGCTCCCTTTCTATCGTGTCGCGCAAAGAACCGCGAGGACCGTTACTTGCCCTGCGACTCGCGGATCCAGGCCTCGACCGCGTCCGCGGTGCGGGGGATGCCAGCGGAGAGGTTGACGCAGCCGTCCTCGGTGACGACGATGTCGTCCTCGATCCGCACGCCGATGCCGCGGTACTCCTCGGGCACGGTGAGGTCGTCGGGCTGGAAGTAGAGCCCCGGCTCGATCGTGAACACCATGCCGGCTTCGAGCACGCCGTCGAGGTACAGGTCGCGTCGTGCCTGAGCGCAGTCGTGCACGTCCATGCCGAGGTGGTGGCTCGTGCCGTGCACCATGTAGCGCCGGTAGTAGGCGGTGCCGTCCTCCTCGGGAAGGAACCCCCACTCGCGGGTGCGGCGCTCGATCACGTCCATCGCGGTGGCGTGCACCTCGCGGAACCTGATACCGGCGCGCACGATCGCGCGCGCCGCGTCAGCCGCCTCGAGCACGGCCTCATATACGCGCCGCTGCACCTCGGTGAACGTGCCCGAGACGGGCACGGTGCGCGTGATGTCAGCGGTGTAGAGGCTGTCGAGCTCGATGCCGGCGTCGAGGAGGAGCAGGTCGCCGTTGCGCACCTGACCGTCGTTCTGAATCCAGTGCAGCGTGCAGGCGTGCGGGCCGGCCGCCGCAATCGTTTCGTAACCGACCGTATTGCCCTCGAGTCGCGCGCGCTGGTTGAAGACACCCTCGACGATGCGCTCGCCCCGCGTGTGCGCGACCGCCTGGGGCAGTGCCGCGAGCACGTCCGCGAAGCCCTCTGCGGTTGCGTCGACCGCCGCCTGCATCTCCGCGAGCTCGAACTCGTCCTTCACGAGCCGCAGCTCCGACGCAACGCGGGCGACCTCCGCGTCGTCCAGCGTGCGATCCGCTTCTCCCGGAACGAAGTCGGCGAGGGGAGCGGTCGCGACGTCGAGCGCCGCGGCAACCTGCGCGAGCGACGGGCGCGGCCCTATCCAGAACTCGCCGATTTCCGGGTTCGCGAAGAATTCGTCGCTATCCCGCCCCGCCCGTTCGCGGAAGTACACGGTCGCCTCATGGCCGTCGGCACCCGGCTCGAACACGAGCACTGCGCCCGGCTCACTTGCGGAGCCCCAGCCGGTGAGATGCGCGAAGGCGCTGTGCGCGCGGTACTGATAGAAGGTGTCGTTCGAGCGCTGCTTCATCGCGCCCGCCGCGATCACGACTCGCTCGCCCGGGAAGTGCGCGGCGAATGTGCGGCGACGCTCGGCGGCGAACGAGGCGACCGGCCACGCGTTCGGGAGCGTCTCCGGGCGTTCCGCCCAGTGCTGCGAGAGGTATTCGACGAACGCATCGTTCTGCGGCGTCGTGCTCCGGTTGCTGTTGTCGATCTCCACCTCGTGAGTGGACTGCGCGCTGTCGGTCATGCCTCCATCTTCTCACCTGCGTTCGCGGGGCCGGCTGGGGAGGCAGCGCTCGCGGAGCAAGCGGCGTTCTAAGATGGCAGGATGACGGATTCCGCGGAGACGCAGCGTGGCTTCGATCTGCACACGCACTCCGTGTTCTCCGACGGGACGACGAGGCCGGCGGCGATCGCGCGGGAGGCCGCCGAGCTGGGCCTCGCGGGCTTCGCGCTGACCGATCACGACACGATCGACGGGTGGGACGAGGCCCGGGAAGCAGCGGAGGCCGCGGGCATCGACTTCCTGCCTGGGATCGAGATCACCACGAAGCAGGGCGGGCGCTCGCGCCACCTCCTCGGCTACGGGATCTCGCCGGTCGGCGGTGAGCTCTTCGAGGCCCTCGCTGCCGTGCGCCGGTCACGGCTGACGCGTGCGAAGGAGATGGTGCGCCTCGTCGCGGAGGACTACGCGATCACGTGGGAAGCGGTCGTCGGCGAGGAGGACGTGCGCACGGTCGGGCGGCCGCACATCGCCGATGCGCTCGTCGCGGCCGGCTACTTCCCCGATCGCAGCGCGGTATTCACCGAGCTGCTGCATCCGCGCTCGCCGTACTACCTCGGCACCGACGCGATCGACACGGTCGAGGCGATCCGCCTGGTGCGCGCGGCGGGAGGCGTTTCCGTCCTCGCGCACCCGGCGGCCTTCCGGCAGCGCACTCCCACCTCCGCGGCCGAGCTCGGCGAGCTCGCGCAGGCCGGGCTCGCGGGCGTCGAGCTGCGGCACCCGGAGCATCGCGACGACTGGATGCCGCCGATCATCGCCGCCGCCGCGAAGCTCGGTCTCGAGGCGACGGGGTCGAGCGACTATCACGGCGCCGGAAAGCCGAATCTTCTCGGCCAGCAGGTCACTGACGCCGCCACGGTCGCGCGACTGCGAGCGGGGCTCGCGACGCCGCGCTGATCGCGGGGCCGCCGCGGCTACTCGCTCGCCGCCTCCGAGGCGCCCGTGCTCGAGGCTCCGGCGTCCGAGGCTCCTGCATCCGATCCCGAGTTGTCCCCGGTGCTCGACGAGCCCGAGCCCTCGGCTGAGCTCGAGGCGCCCGAACCGCCCCGGCGCCGGCGACGGCGCTTGCGCGGTGCCGGCTCGCCCGATGCGGCAAGTGCATCCGCCGGGGTGAGGGGAGCGCCCGGCTCGCCGCCACCGTCGGCGTCGTGACCGTGCTGTTCATGTCCGTGCGCCTCGTGGCGGCCGCGCCCGAGCGGGTTCGCGCTGCGGGTGCGGCGACGCGTGCGGGTGCGTCCGCCCTCGCCCTCGCCCGACGCCGCGTCGTTCGAAGCCTCAGTCGATCCTGCCCGCTCTCCGCGCCCGCCCCGGTCGCCACCGCGCGCGCTTCGGTCGCCGCCACGCCCGTTCCGCTCTCCGTCGCGGCCGCCCGATCGCGGCGCACGCTCCTTCACGGGCGTCGCCTTCAGCCGCCCCTTGGCGCCCTCGGGAATGTTGAGGTCGCTGAAGAGGTGCGGGGAGGAGGAGTAGGTCTCGACGGGCTCCGGAACACCGAACTCCAGTGCCTTGTTGATGAGCGCCCATTTGTGCAGGTCGTCCCAGTCGACGAAGGTCACCGCGATGCCGGTGCGGCCGGCGCGGCCGGTGCGACCCACGCGGTGCAGGTAGGTCTTCTCGTCGTCGGGAACCGTGTGGTTGATGACGTGCGTCACGTCGTCCACGTCGATGCCTCGCGCGGCGACATCGGTCGCGATCAGGATGTCCTTCTTGCCCGCCTTGAACGACGCCATTGCGCGTTCGCGCTGGTCCTGGTTGAGGTCGCCGTGCACCGATGCCGCGTTGAAGCCGCGATCCACGAGCTCCTCCTGCAGCTTCGCGGCCGCGCGCTTCGTGCGCATGAAGATCACGGTCTTGCCTCGGCCCTCGGCCATGAGGATGCGGCCGATGACCTCGTCCTTGTCGAGCGAGTGCGCGCGGTAGATGATGTGCTCGATGTTCGCCTGCGCTGCGCCCTCGTCGGGGTCGCTCGCGCGGATGTGGATCGGGTTCGACATGAAGCGGCGGGCGAGCGTCACGATCGTGCCGGGCATGGTCGCCGAGAACAGCATGGTGTGACGCGTCGGCGGCGTCAGCGAGAACAGCTTCTCGATGTCGGCGAGGAAGCCGAGGTCGAGCATCTTGTCAGCCTCGTCGAGCACCATTTCGCGGACCTTGCCGAGGTCGAGGAGGCGCTGGTTGGCGAGGTCGAGGAGGCGCCCGGGGGTGCCGACGACGATCTGCGCACCGGCCTTGAGCTGCTCGATCTGCCCCTCGTACGCCTTACCACCGTAGATCGGCACCACCGTCGCCGCGCGATTCTTCGCCGCCAGCTCCAGATCCTCGTACACCTGCACGGCGAGCTCGCGCGTCGGCACGACGACGAGCGCCTGCACGCCCGGCGCGGGGTCGGTGCCGATCCGCTGCAGCACGGGAAGCCCGAAGCCGAAGGTCTTGCCGGTGCCGGTCTTGGCCTGGCCGATGATGTCCTGGCCCGAAATCGCGAGCGGGATCGTCTGCTCCTGAATGGGGAAGGCGTCGTTGATGCCTTCGCCGGCGAGCGCGTCGACGAGATCCCCGTCGACTCCGAGTTCGAGGAATGTGGTCACAGTGCGTCCAATCGATGTGTGCGTTGCTGCGCGCGTTTCGATCGAAGCGCAGCGGCCGAGGCTCCGGTGTCCCCGGCGGTGGTCGTTCGCGCTCAGTCTATTCCAGGGCTCCGGCCGGGCGGCGGTAAGCTGTCAGGGTGTTCGAGTGGATCAAGGGCCTGCGCCGGAAGAGCGCGCCGCTGCGCAAACTGCGCTCGCGAGGTGAAGCCACCGATACCGAACGCGTCGAGCTCGCCGAGTTCGCGCCCGGGATCATGCCGTTTCTCGGGCTCACCGCGTACCTGCAGCTCGAACTCTATGAAGCCGCGACTCGCGCGGTATCGGGCGCGCCCACGCTGCAGGCGAAGGACGTGCTCGCGCGGGTAGCCGGGCAGACGCTCTCGAAGCACCAGCGGCTCACCGGCGAGATTCGCTCCCGCGGTCACGAACCGCATGTCGTTATGGAGCCCTTCACCGCGGTGATCGACTCCTACGTCGAGCGCATCGACGCCGCCGACTGGCACCAGCACGTGCTCTCCCTCTATCTCGTGGGCGGGCTCTTCGACGACTTCTTCGCGAGCCTCGCGGGCGGGCTCAAAGACTCGTACCGTACCGAAGCCATCGCGATCCTGCGCAACGACACGGGCCGCGCCGAGCTGAAGGCGCTGCTCGAAGCGGAGCTCGAAGCCAACGAGCGCCTCTCGAGCTGGCTCGCGCTGTGGGGGCGGCGTCTCGTGGGTGACACGCTGCTCGTCTCGCGCGCGGTGCTGCTGCTGAGCGAGGGGCGCGAGTTCGTCGAGAGCGAGGTGGAGCCCGTCTTCACCGAGCTCATCGCGGATCATATTCGTCGCATGGACGGGTTGGGGCTCACCGCCTGAGGCGCGTCATGCTGACTCTTCCGCACTGCGAGTACTTCGAGGCGGGGCGCTGCCGTTCGTGCGTGCTCATCGAGACCCCGTACCCGACGCAACTCTCCGCGAAGGAGCGCCGCTGCCGCGAGCTCCTGCCGCAGGTTCCCGAGTCGCTGTGGCTCCCGAGCGTGGCGGGCGGCACCGCCGACTTCCGTAACAAGGCGAAGCTCGTCGTGGGCGGCTGGGCGGGGCGCGTGACGCTCGGCATTCTCGGGCCCGACGGCGAGGGCATCGACCTGCGCGACTGCCTGATTCAGGAACCCGGCATCCGCGACGCGATCCCGCATCTCGGCGCCTTCCTCGAGGAGACGGGCTTGCCGCCCTACGACGTGCCGCGCAAGCGGGGCGAGCTGAAGTTCGTGCACGTCACGCTCGCGCCCTCGGGCGAGCTCATGCTGCGCTTCGTCGTGCGCACGCAGCAGGCCCTGCAGACCCTGCGGAAAGCGCTGCCGCGCTTGCTCGTGCGCGTGCCGCAGGCATCGGTCGTGTCGGTGAACCTGCTGCCGGAGCACAAGGCGGTGCTCGAGGGGGAGCGGGAGGAGCTGCTGCTCGGGTCCTCGCTCGAGATGGAGCTCGGCGACGTGTCGCTGCACCTGCGCCCGCAGAGCTTCTTCCAGACGAACACCACTGTCGCGCGGGCGCTCTACGCCCAGGCGGCCGAGTGGGCGGCGCGGGAGCAGCCGGAGTCGATCTGGGATCTCTACTGCGGCGTCGGCGGGTTCGCGCTGCACTGCGCGGCGCCCCCGGTTCGTTCGGGCGCAGGATCATCCGCACCGCCGCGCGTCCTCGGCGTCGAGATCAGTGAATCCGCCGTGGAGTCCGCGCGCCGGAGCGCCGCGGACGCCGGCATCGACGCCGAGTTCGTCGCCGCCGACGCGACGGCCTACGCGCTGTCGGCACCGGCCGCGTCGATCCCGCACACCGTCATCGTGAACCCGCCCCGGCGCGGCATCGGCCCCGAACTGGCAGCGTGGCTCGAGGCCGCGCCCGCGCAGCGCGTCATCTACTCGAGCTGCAACCCCGAGAGCCTCGCCAGGGACCTCGCCGCAATGCCGTCGTGGGGCGTGCTGAGCGCGCGGGTCTTCGACATGTTCCCGCACACGCGGCACCTCGAGGTGATGGTGCTGCTCGAGCGGCGCGGCTAAGCGAGGCCCTCTTGTGGCGAGGTGGAGCTGCCGTGTGCCCGCTCGGCGCGGTAATGGGAAGATGGGCGCATGAACATCGTGCTCGGAGTCACTGGCGGCATCGCCGCGTACAAGGTCGTGCTGCTCGCCCGCACCCTCGTCGAGGAGGGGCATGACGTGCACATCGTGCCGACCGAGGACGCCCTGCGTTTCGTGGGGAAGCCCACGTGGGAGGCGATCAGCCGCAACCCCGTGACGACCTCAGTGCACGAGCAGGTGGCCGAGGTGCGGCACGTCGCGCTCGGGCAGCGCGCCGATCTCGTGGTCGTGGCGCCGGCCACAGCGAACACGCTCGCACGCATGACCGCGGGTCTCGCCGACGACTTGCTCGGCACGACGCTGCTCGCGACGCGCGCCCCCGTGCTCGTTGCCCCCGCGATGCACACGGAGATGTGGCAGCACCCGGCGACGCAGGACAACGTCGCGATCCTCCGCGCCCGCGGCGTGCACGTGATCGGGCCCGAGTCGGGGCGGCTCACCGGCGCCGACACCGGACCGGGGCGCATGAGCGAGCCCGAGGCGATTGCTGAGCGCATCCGGGAGCTGCTCGAAGGTGCCGACGGAGCCGGTGTCGCCGCTGGTGCTGGTGCTGATGCTGGCGCAGGTGCGGCGCAGGATCGCGGGAGCGCCGAGGGCCCTCAGCACGAGAGCGGCTCCGCCGATCCCGAACCGCCCCTCGAAACGACGGCCGCGGAGGCCTTCGATTCAGCTCGCATCGACACGGCGGGCGCGACGCGGGCGCCGGACCTCGCGGGGCTGCGGATTTTGGTGACCGCCGGCGGCACGCGCGAGCCGATCGACCCCGTGCGGTACCTGGGGAACCGGTCGAGCGGTCGGCAGGGCGTCGCGGTGGCGCTCGCCGCGGCGGACAGGGGTGCGAAGGTCGTGCTGCTCGCGGCGAATATCGATGATGGGGTGCTGGCGGACGTGCGGGATCGACCCGCGGTGCGCGTCGTGCCGGTCGGAACTGCGGCGGAGCTCGAGTCCGCCTCGCGAGCCGCGGCTGCGGGAGCGGAGGTGGTCGTGATGGCGGCGGCCGTCGCCGATTATCGGGTCGCCGATATCGCCGAGCGAAAGATCCGCAAGGAGGATGCACCGGGCGAGGCGCCCGTTCTCGAACTCGTGGAGAACCCCGACATCCTCCTCGGGCTCGTGCGCGATCGGCGCCCGGGGCAGGTGATCGTCGGCTTCGCTGCCGAGACCGTCGAGAGCGAGGAAGAGCTGCTCGAGCGCGGACGTCGAAAGCTTGCGCGGAAGGGCGTGGATGCGCTCGCCGTCAACGCGGTCGGATGGTCGGAGGGGTTCGAAACGTCGGAGAACACGCTGCACGTGTTGGGTCGGGATGGCGAGGTGCGTGCTGTCGCGCGGGGTTCGAAGCGTGAAGTGGCCGACGAACTGCTTAGTGTGGTGCGTGACGCGCTCCGGGAGTAACGGAGCGGGGCCCTGACCTCCGGGTACGCCAACGCCCTGCGATCCGCAACGGACCGCAGGGCGTTGGATCGAAACTGCTTAGCTGATGAAGCCGACCTTGCGGCCGCCCTCGCCGCCCAGCTCGACGTACAGGATCGCCTCGGTGTTGACGAGGTACTGGTGGCCCTTCACATCGGAGAGCGTGACGATCGCTGAGTCCTGCGAGACCGCGTTCTCGACGAGGCTGCGAACCTCATCCGCACTTGAGTTGGTGTCGAACGCGAGTTCACGGGGCGAGTGCTTGATGCCGATGCGGATTTCCACGGGGCCTCCTGGAGTGCGGTGGCGTGTTGCCACGGAACGGAATGCTTCGAGTCTACGGTTGTTGCCCGAGCCGGGGGCGCGGAGGCGGGGGCGTTCGCCAGCAGCGCAGTGCGGGGCGGTGCTCAAGGGGCTTCGGCTCCGAAGATCATGAATGTCGGTGGCCCTCAGTAGGCTGACGCCATGACCGATTTCGACCCATCGCAGCACCGCGTGTTGCAGCTCGATCCCGAGAATCACGCGCGGGTGCTCGGTGCGCCCGGCAGCGGGAAAACCGCGGTGTTGGTCGAGGCGTATCGCCGGGCGCTCGAGCGTCCCGGATGGAGTGAGGCGGACGTGCTCGCTATCGCTCCGAACCGCCTCGTGGCGTCGGAACTTCGCGCTCGAATCGAGCGCAGCGCGGGTCGGGCGCTGGGGGGAACTCCGGTGCGCACTGCCGCGTCGCTCGGTTTTGCGGTGCTCGCGCGGGAACACGCGCTCGCGGGTCGGGCCGCGCCGCGACTCCTGACCGGCACTGTCCAAGACGAAATCGTCGCCGGGGAGATCGAACGGCTCGGTGAGGGTCACGTCGGTGCGGGAGTCGAAGCGGAGCTGGGCGCCTTGCCGCCGCAGGTCTGGGAGTCGCCGGCGTTCCGCGCCGAGCTGCGAGATCTGTGGCGCGTGCTCGATGACTATGACCTGTCCCCGCGGGCCTTCGCCGCAGATCTGCAGCGGGTTGCCGCGGCGGAAGGGTCTGCGGTGTTCTCACGGGGGCCGGAGCCCGAGCTGCTGGATCGGTGGCTCGTGGCGGCGCGGTTGCTCGACGCCACTGAGCGGCGCGCGAACGCGGAGCGACCCGAGGAGCTCAGCTCGAGCGCGCTGCTGCGGGCGGCGCGCGGCGCGATCCGCAGGCACGGCGTGCGGTCGGATCTGTCGTTCGGTTCCCGCGAGCCATCAGTGGAGACAGGGTTCCCGGTGCCGAGGCTGATCTTGATTGATGACGCGCAGGAGCTGGGGGAGGGTGCGCTCGCGCTGCTGGCCGCGTGTGCTGAGATCGGCTCGAGCATTTGGGCATTCGGTGACCCCGATCTCGCGACCGGCGCGTTTCAGGGCGAGCGAGCGGGCATACTCGCCGGTCTGGTTCCGGCGATTGGGCGGCGCACGGATGCGGAGGCGGTTCGACGAGCCGCGCGTGCTCGAGATTCGCGGGCCGAGCAATTGGTCACGCTGGAGTTCGTGCACCGGCATGGCGCGGAGCTTCGCGGTTTCGTGCGCGAGCTGTCCGGGCGCGTGGGAGCGGCGGGTGCGGGCGCGCAGCGCCGAGCCGAGGCGTGGGGCGCGGGGGCTGGACGGGAAGCTCCATCGATGGAGCCCGACCCCGCAGTTGGCCGCGACGGCGCGATAGACCAAGCGATCGTGTTCGCCCGGGCATCGTCGCCCGCGGAGCAGCTCGGCGTGATCGCGCATCGGCTGCGCGCGCGGCACCTGGGCATTGACGGCGGGGAGGTCGTGCCATGGGGTGAGATGGCCGTGCTGTGCCGCAGTCGAGGTGAGGCGGTGCGCGCGGCGCGGGCGCTCGCGGTGCACCAAGTGCCCACGGAAGTGGCTGCGGGCGGCGTCGTGCTGCGCGAACATCGGATCGTTCGCGAGCTGATTCGCTTGCTGCAGCACGCGCTCGAGATCGAGGAGCTTTCGGCCACCGATGTCCTCGACATCGCTGGCGGTGTCATCGGCGGGCTCGATCCGATCGCGGTGCGTCGACTGCGCGGTTCGCTCGTGCTGCAGGAGCGGCGCGACGCCGCGGCGGAGGAGCGGGAGCCCGAGGGTATCGATGCGCTCGTGCTCGAGGCGTTCGCGTTTCCGGGTGCTGTCCCGGTGATCGACAGCGCGGGCGGGCGAGCCCTGCGTCGCCTGGGCCTGGTCGCCCAGGCCGCACGCCGAGTGCGCGAGGCCGGGGGCACGGCTCGCGAGGCGCTGTGGGCGGTGTGGGACGGTACGCGCCTCGCCGCGGGATGGCAGGAGGAGGCGCTCTCGGGGCGTGGCGCGCGGTCCGACGAGGCGAACCGATCGCTCGACGCCGTGATGGGGCTGTTCTACGCTCTGCAGCGACACGAGGAGGTCGACAGCGCCCAGCCGATGGCCGAGCTGCTGGAGGATCTGCTGGAGAGCGCGGTCCCCGAAGACACGCTCGCCCGCCGCAGTCAGCGAGCCGCCGTGACGGTCACGACGCCCCAGGGCGCGATCGGCCAGGAATTCGCGCTCGTCGCTGTGATCGGGGTGCAAGACGGCGCGTGGCCGAACCTCCGCTCGCGCGGTTCGCTCCTCGGCACCGCGGCGCTCGAACGCTGGCTGCGCGGGGGCGAGGCGATCGCGCCCTCCCGCCGAGACACGCTCCACGACGAGCTGCGTCTCTTCGTCCACGCCTGCGCACGCGCACGGCGCGAACTTCTCGTAGTCGCGGTCAGCGACGACGATCAGTACCCGAGCGCGTTCTTCGGTCTCGGACGTGATCACGAGCGCACCGGTCTGCCGAGCTCACGGCTGACGCTGCGCGGCCAGGTCGCGGCGATGCGGCGGCGGGTGGTCGCAGGCGTCGCAGCGGACGAGGACGATGCGGTCGCGCTCGCGACGCTGGCGACCCTCGCTGCCGCCGAGGTGCCCGGGGCTCACCCGGACGACTGGTACGGGGTACTGCCGACGAGCACCGATGCTCCGCTGGTCGACCTCGACGGGGATGCTGATGCGCGGGTGTCGGTCAGTCCGTCGCAGCTCGAGCGCGCCGAGAACTGCCCGCTCGACTGGGTCGCATCGACGCTCGGGGGCGGCGCGAGCACCGTGCAGGCGAGCCTCGGCACCCTGCTGCACCACGCCTTCGAAACCTCGAGCTCCGCCGACCCCGATGAACTGCTCGCGATCGTGCAGGAGGAATGGGACAAGCTCCCGTTCGCGGCACCGTGGGAGGCTGAGCGCACGGAGCGACTCGCGCGCGCCATGACCTCCGGGCTCGCGGAGTACCTGCGCGAGTTCGCGCACTCCGACCGAGAGCTCATCGGTACCGAGAGCGCGTTTCGCGTGGAGATCGGGCCCGCGGTGCTCCGCGGGGTCGCTGATCGGTTGGAACGACGCGTCACGAATGATGGCGAGGAGGAGATTACCGTGCTCGATCTGAAGACGGGGCGCACGCCCCCGAGCGCCGCGGCCGCGGAATCGCACGTGCAGCTGCAGGCATATCAATTGGGCGTGGTGCTCGGGGCGTTCGAGCGCGACGACGACGCAAACGGTGATACGGCTCCGCAGCCCGAGGGCGAGGACTCGGGAGTGGGAGCGGCGCGCAGTGGTGGAGCGCGTCTCCTCTACGTGCACCCGGATGCGGCCAAGCAGCGGAACTTCCTCGAGCGCGCGCAGCAACCCATCTCCGATGAGGCACGCAAGGAGCTCACGCAGCGCGTCGTGGAAGCGGCGCGCGTCATGGGGGGCGGGCACTTCACCGCTCGGGTCGAGCACCATTGCTCGGATCCGCACCAGCCGGGAAACTGCCGCCTCCACATCATTCCGGCAGTGAGCCGCGCATGACCATCGAGACACTGACCGCGCAGGAGTACGTCTTCTCTGCGACGCGCATCGCCGAGATCCTGACCACCCCGCCTGCGACCCCGCTGGTGCCCACGCCCGAACAGCGCGCCGTGATCGAGCACCCCCTGGGCGGAACGGCGCTGGTCGTCGCCGGTGCGGGGAGCGGCAAGACCGAAACGATGGCGAACCGCGTGGTGTTTCTCGTCGCGAACGGGTGGGCCGCGCCCGATGAGGTGCTCGGCCTGACATTCACACGGAAAGCTGCGGGTGAGCTTCGCGAACGCATCTCCGGCCGACTCGGGGCGTTCGCGGAGCGACTCGCCGATGCGTCGGAGCGAGGACTCCTGGACGAGCGTGAGAGCGCGCGCGCCGAGGAGCTCAGCGAGCTCCTCGCGGATGGGCTCGAGGTCCCCGATGTGAGCACCTATAACGCGTTCGCGGCGGGTGTGCTGCAGGAATTCGGCGTCGCTGCGGGCATCGCTCCCGGTGCCTCGGTCATTGACGAAGCCACCGCTTGGCGTATCGCCAGAGAAGTGCTGCTCGAGAGCCGAGACCCGGGCCTCGTCGAGAGCGAGCTGCGTGTGCCCGAACTGATTCGCCACATCCTCTCCCTCGACCACGCGGTCGCCGACCATCTGACTTCGCTCGATCGGGTGGATCGAGTGGTCGAAGAATTCGCGCGCGTCGGGCATCTTCCGTACAACGAGCGTGAGATCGGCCGCGAGCCGAGCGGCAAGCAGTACGCACCCGTGCGAGACGCGATCGCGAGTCTCGCCGAGACGCCGCTGATTACCCGCCTCGCTCGCGCCTACGGCGAGGAGAAACTGCGGCGCGGCGTGATCGAGTTCTCCGACCAGCTCGCGCTCGCCACTACGGCGATCGACCACTCGTCTGACGCGCGACGACTCCTGCGGCGCCGGCACCGCGTCGTGCTTCTCGATGAAGTGCAAGACACCTCCGTCGGTCAGACCCGGTTCCTGTCGAAGATCTTCGCCGGGGGTTCGGTGATGGCGGTCGGCGATCCGCACCAGTCGATCTACGGCTGGCGCGGAGCATCGGCCGAGGGCCTGCAGTCCTTCCACGCCGACTTTGCCGGGCGTGCGAACGACCGGGCCGCGGATGTTCAGGTTCCGGCGGCGACGCTCACGCTGTCCACGAGTTGGCGCAATCCGGCGAGTGTGCTCGATGTGGCCAACGAGATCGCGGCGCCTCTGGCCGCCGACTCCGCGATCGAGGTGCCGACCCTCGCTCCGAGACCTGGCGCTGCCGAGGGCACGGTGGAGTGGCGATACCCCGAGACGGTGCACGAAGAACGCGTGGCCGTCGCCGAATGGCTGCGCGACGCTCGTGAGAGCCATCTGGCAGCTCATGGCGAACTCCCGACCGCGGCGGTGATTTTCCGCACCCGGGCTCCGATGGCATCGTTCGCGGCGTCGCTCGCGGAAGCGGGTGTGCCGGCTCAGATCGTCGGGCTTGGTGGCCTGCTCACGACACCGGAGGTGACGGACGTCGTCTGCACGCTGCGATGCCTGTGGTACGCGGACGCGGGAAACGAACTGCTCCGGCTCCTCGCAGGGCCGAGGTTCCGAATCGGGGTATCCGATCTCGCGGGGCTGCGGGAGGCGGCGCGCTGGTTCGGTGAGCGCGACGTCGCCCAGCGGCCGCTCAGCCCCGAGGAGCGTGCCCCCGACAGTGTGCTTCCGGACCCCGATCGCAGTTATACGGTCATCGACGCGCTCGATCAGATCGCCGGGATGCGGGAACTCGAGCACCGAGCGCTCGCGAAGATCAGTCCGGCGGGACGAGAGCGACTCCGGGAGGCGGGGCGCGTGCTCTCCACGCTCCGGCGCAATCTGGGTGGCAGCATCCCCGAGCTGATCGGGCTCATCGTGCAGGCGCTGCGCATCGACATCGAACTCGACGCGAACGAGGCGAGCGTGCACGCCGGCACCTCGGCGGCACACGCGAATCTCGACGCCTTCACGGAGCTCGTCGAGGGGTACCTCGCGATCGATAGCCGCGGCACACTCGCGTCCGTGCTCGAGTGGATTGAGCGCGCGACCGAGGCCGATGACGTCGCGGAGCACGTGGCTCCGCCCGCGCCGGGCACCGTGCAGCTGATCACCGCGCACGGTTCGAAGGGCCTGGAATGGGACCTCGTGGTCGTGCCACGGCTCGTCGCGGGCGAGTTCCCCGGGTCGGCGCGGGCGGGGGCAGGGTGGCTCCGCACCGGGCAACTTCCCGATGAACTGCGTGGAGACGCAGCGGCGCGCCCGCAATTGAACTGGCGGGTCGCGGAAACGCAGCAGGAGCTGCGCGACCGAATCGCCGAGTACCGGGAGGCGCTGAAGGAGCGGTTCCAGGAGGAGGAACGCCGCCTCGCGTATGTGGCCACCACCCGCGCGGCCGACCGCCTGTTGCTCACCGGATCATTCTGGGGCGGCCAGAAGGCGGCGCGCGTGCCGTCGCTCTTCCTCCAGGAGCTTGCCTCTGCCGGACTCATCGGGGGACTGCCCGTGGAGTCTGCGCACACGGAGGACCCGAGCGAGCGCGCCGAACTCACGCTCGAGTGGCCGCTGGACCCGTTGGGTTCTCGCGGGGCGGCGGTGCACGCCGCGGCGGAGCGGGTGCGAGGGGCACTGCTCGCGCTTCCCTCCGAATGGTGCGACGGCCTCGATGGGGGCGGTCCGCTCGGCCGCGGTGAGGAGGACACGCTGATCGATCCCTCCGTGCGGCTGCTCCTTGCCGAACGCTCGGTCGCGGACTCGTCCGAGCACGAGCGCGCCGAACTTCCCGAGCGACTCACGGCATCGACGTTCCACGAGTTCATCGAGGATCCGCGCGCGGCGGAGCGCGCTCGACTCCGACCGATCCCGCAGCGGCCGTATCGGCGCACCCGCGTCGGCAACCGATTCCACGAGTGGGTGGAGCGCCGTGCCACGACCGCGCGCGGAACGGAACTGCCGCTTGCGGGGCTCGAGGAGCCGAGTTGGGAGCGCCCGGTCACGGACGAGAACGACCCCGAGGCGAGCGAGCGGGACCGCGCCGAGGCGGCGGAACTCGCGCCCCTCATTGAGGCGTTCGAGCGGTCGCGATGGGCTGATCTGCAGCCCATCGCCGTGGAACAGGAGGTCACGCTGCCGTTCGCTGGTCGCACCCTCGTGTGCAAGCTCGACGCGGTGTACCGCACGGATGGCGGCCGCATCGAAGTCGTCGACTGGAAGTCCGGTCGCTCTCCGCGCACCGAGGAGGAGCGCGCCTCCCGCTTCTTCCAACTCGACCTCTACCGCCACGCGTACGCGCAGTGGGCGGGCGTACCGGCCGAGTCCATCGACGTGTCGCTGTTCTACGTTTCCGAGGGCGTCGAACTGAGCGGCGGAGCGCTGAGATCGCTCGAGGAGCTCGAACAGCTCTGGAGAGATGCGGCGAGTCGCGCGAGGCGGATCCGCGAGAGCTAGCGATGCTCGCGGGGCAGATCCTGATCGTCGATCGGCTCGGTGAAGAGCTCGTCCTCAGCCAGTGGCGAGCTCGGTGATCCCGGGGCGGATGCGCCACGGGACGTCTCAGAACCTGTCCCGCGGTCCTTGGAGTCCAACGGCTCGAGAACGTCCGTGATTCCGTCCGAGTCCGAGTCGAGCGGCTCGAGAACGTCCGTGACTCCATCGGGATCCAGGTCGGCCTGAGGGTTCGAAGGCGCGCTCGGCTTCGCGGAACTCTCCGACCCATCCGAGTCCGCAGAGGTGCTCGCCTTGCCGTCCTGGTCCGCCTCCAGCGGCTCGATGAAGTCGGTATCGAAGCCGAACATGCGATCCTCATCGAGCGCCTCATACGCCGCGGTATCGGTGCTCGCGCTCTCCACCTCGGGAGTTTGCGACAGCAGTGCGATGACCTCGTCCGAGTTCAAGGGCGATGCCGAGACCGCAGCCGTGAACGCCGCACCGAGCGCGCCGCCCGTGCCGACGAGACGGTCAAGCATCGTCACCGCGTCATCGATGACCGCCTGGTCGTGGGTTTCGGTGCCGTGGAGCAGCCAGCGCGCCACCTCCAGCTCGTGATACAGCGACGCGCGGGCTCTCAGGTGTGGCAGCGACTCCGCGTTTCGCGCCCGCGAATACCGAGCGATCACGCCGTCCAGCACTTCAGAGCCCGCGGCGAGCAGCCAGGCCAGATCTGTTGCGGGGTCGCCCACAGCAAACTCGGACCACCCGAGAACCGCCGAAATGCGGTCGTCCGTGACGCGCAGCTGGTCGGCGTCGAGCGACCCGTGCACCAGCGTGGGCGTGAAGTCCCAGAGCTCCGCCGTCTCGAGCACGTGCGTCCACCGCCGACGCACCGTCTCCGGGAGCAAGCGCGTGGCATCGGCGCGATCGACCAATCGGGTGGCGATGAGCCGCAGATCCTGAGCGGAGCGCACCGGCAGCCCGCCATTGTGCGCAACGGTGATCGGCAACTCATGAATCGCGGCGATCGTTTCGGCGATCGGCTCGAGCAGAATCGCGTCGTGCGACAGCTCCTCCGCGGAGAACCGGGCGCCGTCGAGGTGGGTAGTGACCACGGCTCGAGTGTCCCCGGCCCGCGTCATGCCGAGCGCGCTCGGAACGTCGAAGGGCAACCGGCTGCGCGGGCCGTCGGTGAGAGCCGCGAGCCCGAGCAGTTCAGCGGACTGCTGCACCTCCGCCTGGTGGGTCCGCGGAACGCGCACGAGCAGCTCCGCGTCCTCCGTGATGACCACCGCCGAGACGAACGCGTCGTCGCTCTCGTGCTCACGAACCCCGAACACGGTCAGCCCGGGCACGGCCGAGGTCGAGAGCGCGGCTAGAGTGAAAGGGATGCTGGCCATGTAGACAGGGTAGGCACGCCCGTGGGCTCGGTCGATACGCCACGCGCACCGGCTCGGAGCCCGACGACAACTCGAAGCAGTGACACGGGGCCGCTGCACCAGTACTCGCGTCTGAGAGAGGTTCCTTATGAAATCGACCCCGCCGCTCGCGGGTGGTGCGCTGGATCGTGACGCGGCGACGCGCATGAGCGCAGACCATTTAGGTGCCGCCTGGGCGGATCCGGGGGCGCGGCTGCTTCGGATTCGCGGCGCGGAGATCCCCGTTGTCGAGTCCGGCGGTTCGCTCGGTCTTGCCTGGGTCGCGACGAGCGGTGAGCTCCGGGTTGCGACGTCGGCGAACGTGGTGCCCGATGTCTACTTGGGTCGGATCGACGGCGCGCCGAGATTCGCGAGGCTGCTGCCGGCGCCGAGCCCTGACGCCGCCCAGAGCCCGGACAGCGCACGCGATGGCAGCGCGGACGAGGAGATCCTGGGCGAGCGCTGGAGCCACCCGTTCCCCGTGGGTTCGCGCCTCGTTGAGGCGGAGCGTGAGGCCGTCGGTGTTGCATCCGCGCTCCTGCGCTGGCACGAGGCGGCGGGCTTCTCCCCGCGCGACGGTCGCCCGACCGAGCCCGCGCAGGGAGGCTGGGCACGCCTCGACGAGCACGGCGGCGAGCACTTCCCGCGCACCGACCCGGCCGTCATCGTGCTCATCGAGCATGAAGACCGCGTGCTGCTCGGCTCGAACGCGCTGTGGGAGTCCGGACGATTCTCACTCCTCGCGGGCTTCGTCGAGGCGGGGGAGTCGCTCGAACAGGCGGTCGCGCGCGAGGTATTCGAGGAGTCGGGTGTTCGCCTCGACGACATCACCTACGTCACTTCGCAGCCGTGGCCGTTCCCGCGATCACTGATGCTGGGGTTCCGGGCGCGTCTCGCTTCGGACGCCGACCCCGAGGATCTCACGCCCGATCCGACGGAGATCTCCGAGCTCCGATGGTTCACGCGCGATGAACTGCGCGACCCCGGGCCCGGCCTCATCTTGCCGATGCCGCTGTCCATCGCCCGCTGGATGATCGATCGCTGGGTCGATGAGGACGGCGCGGGAACCGAGCGCACCGAGTCGCGAAGCGGATCGAGCTCCGAGTCGCTCCCGGTGGCGAGTGCCGAAGGGACCCGTGTGGAGGGTGTCGATGGCGTCTGACGCCGATGCGGTGCTCTCCGCGCTCGACCCCGAGCAGCGCGAGATCGCCGAGAGTCTTCGGGGTCCGGTCGCGGTGCTTGCCGGTGCGGGCACCGGCAAGACGCGCGCCATCACGCACCGCATCGCATACGGCGTGCGAACGGGGGCCTACGACCCGGAGCGCGTGCTTGCGGTGACGTTCACGCGGAAGGCCGCGGGGGAACTGCAGGGACGTTTGCGGGCCCTCGGGATCGACGGGGTGCGCGCCCAAACCTTCCACGGGGCGGCGCTCGCGCAGCTGAACCACTTCTGGCCGCAGCTCGTGGGCGGCGCGGCCCCAAAAATGCTGCCGGGTAAGGTTGCTGCCTTGTCGCAGGCGGTGGAGTCGCTGGGGCTCAGACTCGGAGGCGAGGCGCTGCGCGATGTGGCCGCGGAGATCGAATGGCGGAAGACCTCCATGCTCGGGATCGACGCATACGCGTCGCGCCTCGAGGATCGGCCGATCCCGCAAGGGCTCACCGGGGAACAGCTGGTGGACGTGCACCGCGCGTACGCGAAGCTTCTTGAGGAGCGGCGGCAGATCGATTTCGAGGACGTGCTCGTGCTCATGACCGGCATGCTCGAGGCCGAACCTCGGGCGTCGCTCCAGGTGCGTGAGCGCTACCGCTTCTTCACGGTCGACGAGTATCAGGACGTCTCGCCGCTGCAGCACGCACTGCTGCGCGTCTGGCTCGGGGACCGCGACGACGTCTGCGTCGTGGGAGATGCGAGCCAGACCATCTACTCCTTCGCCGGTGCCTCGAGCTCGTATCTGCTGCGCTTCGGTCGTGAGTATCCGCGAGCGCGCGAGATCCGGCTCGAGCGCAATTACCGCTCAACGGAGCCGATCGTGCGCATCGCGAATCGGCTCATGCGCGACCGCCCCGGCGCGCTCACGTTGCGGGCGACCCGAACGACGGAGCCGAGCACCCAAAGCCGTTCGGCGCGAGCGAGCGCGGCCGACGCGCCGACGTTCGAGTGGTTCGCCTCGGAGCACGACGAGGCGAGCGCGGTGGCCGACTCGATCGCGGCGGCCGTGCGCTCAGGCACGCCGGCCTCGGAGATCGCGATTTTGTACCGCACGAATGCGCAGTCGGCGCGGTTCGAAGAGGCATTGCGTCAGCGCGGCTTGAGCTTCAGAGTGCACGGTGCTCAGCGCTTCTTCGAGCGCGCGGACGTGCGCCAAGCGGTCATGCTGATCCGCGGCGAGGCGAAGGTCGCCGACACGCGGCCGCTCTTCCAGATCGTCAGCGACGTGCTCCGGGCCGGGGGCTGGAGTGCCCAGGCGCCCGAGGGCGCGGCTCAGCGCGAGAAGTGGGAGGCGCTCGGCGCGCTGCTCGGGCTGGTCGACGAAATGCCGCCGGGCACCGGTATCCGGGAGTTCAGCGAGGAACTGCTCTCGCGGCAGCGGATGCAGCACGAACCGACGATTGACGCAGTGACCCTCAGCGCGATCCATGCCGCAAAGGGGCTCGAGTGGTCGTTCGTGCATGTCGTGGGTCTGAGTGAGGGTCTGATGCCGATCGCCCACGCGCAGAGCGAGGAAGCGATCGACGAGGAGCGTCGTCTCTGCTACGTCGCCTTCACCCGAGCGCGCGACGTGCTGCGGCTCTCGGGCGTGGCGGGGGGTGCTCGAAGCGCGCGGCAGCCCTCGCGCTTCATCGGCGAGGCGGGCATGATCGCGGCGGGGCGCTGACGCTTCCGAGCTGCGCGCATGCGCAATCCGGGTGCGGAAGGACCGTTTCGACCCTTGGCAGCATGTGAGATAGCCCTGCCGCAACCGGCAGCACCACCCGAGTGGTCAACGCGCGGTCTTCGCCAGTGATCCAGGCTTCGATGTGCTCCGCGGCGAAGGCGGCCGAGAGCATCACCGTGCCGCGGTTCTCGCTCGAGGTGCGCGTTCCCGCGAGCTGAGCGGCGAGCACTCCGGTCGCCGGGTCGTTCTCGACCCGAGCGAGCGACACGCACGTGTGGCACGGAGAACCGCCGGCGCCAACGAGCGGGCCGACGTGCACCTCGCCATCGGTGAACCGAAGCAGCAGGTGCGGCACGTCGTCCATCAGCCAACGCTGCGCGCGGCCCAGCGGCGACCAATAGCGCTCGACAAAGATGACGAGTTCCGGCCGTTCAGGAGAGTTCGGCGCCGCGCCGAGCCGTGCCGGGCGGCACAGCGACGTCGCTGCCAGTGCGTCACCGAGATGGCGGACCGGCAGATCGTCGTCGCAGATCACGGTGCGCACCGCGGGAGAATCGTCCCGGGGCTCCGGCGCACGACGCCGTGGCGGCAACCCTGACTGACCCGGGGACCCCACCGGGAGCCGAGCGAGCGCCGGCCGCATTTCATCGAGGGTGGAGCGCGCCTCGGCAAGTGTGGCTCCGGTGCGCCTCGCCTCCTCGGACAATCTAGAAGGATCGACTCCCTCGCGAAGTGCGCTGACGAAGCGCTGCATTCCCGGGGTGGGGGAGTTCAGCCGCGCAACCGGGCGCTCGAATCCGACGCGCAGGGTCTCCGGATCTTCCCAGCAGACCGGGAACGTGGGGTCGAGTCGAGTATGCGTCGTGTCCATACGACGAGTGTGCTCGGGAGGGAACGCGGCAACGCGGTTATTCACAGGTCGCCGGTGAAACTCCCCGGATCCGCCCGATTCACGCCAGCTGTGGACGCGTCATGATCAGTCGTCGCGGCGATCCGCATCTCCGGCGTCGTCGGCGCTCCCGCCACCCCCGCCGTCTCTGTCGTCCGCACGATGCGGCGGTAGCCCGCCCTCGAGCAACTGCGCGAGCGCCGCATCGAAGTCATCCTCGGCGGGCGTCCCGTCGGAGCCGGCCAACCCCAGTCGCTCGAGCAGGCGAGCAGGGTGGTCGATCTCCTCGGAGGTGGGCAGCAGGTCGGGGTGTGCCCAGAGCCCATCGCGCGTCGCGACATCGCTCCGGTCGCCGACGAGCCGCCACAGAGCCGCCGCCTCCCTCAGCCGACGGGGGCGCAGCTCGAGACCCGCGAGCGCGGCGAACGCGTGCTCGGCCGGCCCCCCGGTCGCGCGTCGTCGCCGCACCATCTCCGCGACGGCGTCGGCGCCGGGGATGCGCTTCGCCGCGTCGGCGGTCACCACATCGACCCAGCCGTCGATGAGCGCGAGCATCGTCTCGAGCCGTGCGTGAGCGGCCTCCTGCGCCGGGGTCTTCGGCGGAATCAGCGCGCCGTTCGAGAGCGCCTCCTGAATCTGCTCCGGATGCTCGGGGTCGAGGTCGCGAACGAGCTCCTCAATACGATCCGTGTCGATGTGGATTCCGCGGGCGTAGTCGCCGATCGCGGTGAGTAGATGGAGCCGTAGCCACTTCGAGTGACGGAACAGCCGGGCGTGCGCGAGCTCGCGAATGGCGAGGTAGAGGGTGACGGTCTCGGGATCCTGATCGAGCCCCTCCGCGAAAGCCGCGACGCCACCGGGCAGCAGCGCGCCGCCCTCGTGTCCTGCACCCGACAGCAGCGGGATGCCGATATCTCCGGCGCCCACGACCTCTCCCGAGAGACGCCCGACGATCGTGCCGAGCTGCACCGCGAAGAGCGCGCCGCCGACGCTGCGCAGCATGGGCGTCGCACCCTGCAGCGCGCCGCTCATCTCTTCGGGCATCTGGCTCTCGAGCGCGTGCATGAGCGCCGCCGTGATCGACTCGGCCACGGGCTCCGCGAGCCCCACCCAGGTGTCGATCGACTGCTGCACCCATTCGATCCGCGACAGAGTGCGCGGAGCATCGGGGGTCGGGCCGAGCTCGGTCGCCTCGTCGAGCCAGAGCGCCGCGACGGGGAACGCGCGCATCGCTGGCTCCGAGTCAGCGCTTTTCGCGTGCTCGCTCGCCACTTCGATGGCGGTCTTGCGCGCGATGGACCAGTCGATCTTGTCGCTCGGGTTCTGCATCGCACCCTGCAGCGACGAGAAGAGGCCCTGCAGTGCCTGCGGATCCATCGGGATCCCCGCCGATTGCGCGAAGCGCTGGGGATCGAACCCTCCCGCGCCCGCGTCGCCAGAGCCCGAGAGCATATCGCGAAGGATCCGCTGCAGTTCTTCGAAATCGCCCTCGGAATTGTCCCCGAAACCGGGCCGGTCCGCGCCGCTGTCGTCGTTCGCGCTCATGGCAGCTCCTTCGTGATCGCTTCCCTGACCACGCTACGGCACAGCGGCCATCGACGCCTGCTAGATTGGCCGTCACTTGGCGCTTTCCGTTGCGCCCAGTGCGAACAGGTCGAGGCGCGAGCGAGGTACGGGTGGGCAGGCACGACACGAGCGCAGAACGGGTTCGCCTCACGGGCGCGTACGGCGCAGCTCCCCGCTCTCGCGCATGGGTGCTGCTCGTCATCGCGATTCCGCTGCTGCTCGCGGGAGCGATTCCGTCGCCGTACGCGATCGAGCGCCCGGGCCCGGTGGTCGACACGCTCGGAGAGGTGCGGATCGACGGCAAGTCCCAGCCCGTGGTCTCGTTCGCCGACGCGAAGACGTACCCCACGACGGGGCGCCTCAACCTCCTGACCGTGCAGATTCTCGGAAGCCCCGATCGGCAGCGGAGCTGGCTCTCGCTCGTCCCGGCGCTCTTCGACCCGTCGCAGCGGATCGCCCCGCTCTCCGACTTCTTCGTCGAGGGGCAGACCTCCGAGGATCGCGATGCGCAGAACACGGTGCTCATGGCGAGCTCGCAGTCGACTGCGGCCGCTGCCGCGTTCCGAGAGCTGGATGAGCCCGTCTCCGAGGTACTGACGGTCGCGCAGATCGCGCCGGAGAGCGCCGCCGACGGAGTGCTGCAGCAGGGCGACGTGCTCACGACGCTCGACGGCGAGCCCCTGGCCGACTTCGCGATGCTTCGGGAGCGAACGATGCAAGCGGGTGACGGCGGCGTGCTGAAGCTCGGGATCGAGCGCGACGGCGAGAAGCGCAGCGTCGAGGTCGAACCGAGCGTCCCCGAGGGTGGTGACGAGCCGCTGATCGGGGCGACGATCTCGATCAGCTACGACCTCCCGAGCGAGGTCGACGTGAAGCTCGAGGACATCGGTGGGCCGAGCGCGGGCATGGTGTTCTCCATCGCGATGGTGGATCAGCTCACCCCGGGCGACCTGCTCGGGGGCATGACCGTGAGCGGCACCGGCACCATGTCGGGCGACGGTGAGGTCGGCCCGATCGGCGGGCTCGAGCAGAAGATGTGGGCGGCCTCCCGCGCCGACAGCGACCTCTTTCTCATGCCCCTGGGCAACTGCGCTGACCTCCCCGACCGCATTCCCGAGAGGGTGCGGATCGCCCCAGTTGCCACACTTTCCGAAGCGATCGATGCGGTGGAGACGGCCGCGTCCGGCGGCACGCCCGCCGGGGTCGAGCGCTGCGGTGCCGCGACCGCGGCGCCGCAATGATCCTGCCCCGTGCTGCGGGACCGCGCCAGCGGGCGCGCAGCGATCCGCCCGGATACCGCCCCCGGGTTTTGTCAGCCGTTGCCGATAGGGTGAAGTGAACCAGCCCGCCCGGCACCTTCAGGTGCGCTCAGGACAGGAAAGTGAACGAAGACGTGACCGACCCGAATAGCCCGGCCGAAACTATCCGTCGCCGTCGGCTCTCGCCGCTCGCTATCACGATTGTGCTCGTGGTAGTGCTCATTCTCGGCTTCCTCGCGGTCGCCTCGGTGATGGCAGAGGTGCTGTGGTACCGAGACCTCGGGTATCTCCCGGTGCTGACGACGCAGTGGATCGCGGCGGCGGTGATGTTCGTGATCGGCTTCCTCGGGATCGCGGTTCCCGTGTTCCTCGCGATCGACATCGCGTATCGCAAGCGCCCGGTGTACGCCCGCCTCACTGCGCAGCTCGACCGGTATCAGGAGCTCTTCGAGCCCCTGCGCCGCTTGGTGAAGTGGGGGCTCCCCGCGGTGGTCGGCCTCTTCGGCGGATTCAGCACGGCGACGCAGTGGCAGAGCGCACTGCTCTGGCTCAACGGTGAGTCGACGGGGGAGAAGGACGCTCAGTTCGGCTTAGACATCTCGTTCTACCTGTTCGATCTGCCGATGCTGCATGGAATCGTGGCGTTCGCCTCGGCGGCGACACTGCTCGCGCTGATCGCCGGCGTCGCCACGAGCTACCTCTACGGCGGCATCGCGATTTCCGGCCGCGACGTGCGCGTCTCGAAGGCGACACGCATCCAGGCCGCAGTGCTTGCGACGCTGTACCTCCTGCTTCAGGCGGTGAGCCTCTGGCTCGACCAGTACCGCACACTGACGGAGACGAACGGCATCCGCACGGGTGCGCTCTTCCAGGACGTGCACGCGGTGATCCCGGGCAAGCAGATTCTCGCGGGCATCGCGATCATCGTGGCTGTCCTCTTCCTCATTACGGCCTTCACGGGCAAGTGGCGCCTGCCCGTCATCGGCACCGCGCTGTTCCTCGCGTCGAGCATTGTGCTCGGCGTCGGGTACCCGTGGGGCGTGCAGCAGTTCCAGGTCGGGCCCGACGAGAAGAGCCTCGAGTCCGAATACATCGACCGCAACATCGAAGCCACGCGCGCGGCCTACGGCATCGACAAAGTCGAGGTCGAACGTTACGACGCGTCGACGGACGCCGAGCCCGGTGCGTTGCGCAACGACGCGGCGACCACGGCGAACATTCGCATCATCGATCCCGAGGTCGTGTCGCCGACGTTCTCGCAGCTCGAGCAGATTCGCCAGTACTACCAGTTCCCGAAGTCGTTGAACGTCGACCGCTACGAGATCGACGGAGAGGTCGAAGACACGGTGTCGGCGATCCGTGACATCAACGTCGAGGACCAGACGGGCTGGTACAATCGCACGCTCGTTTACACCCACGGTTACGGCTTGGTTGCCGCGTACGGCAACCAGCGGTCGCCGGGCGGCGAGCCGGTCTTCCTCGAGAACGGGATCCCGACGAGCGGCAAGCTCGGCAAGTTCGAGCCTCGCGTGTATTTCGGCATGAACTCGCCCAAGTACTCGATCGTCGGTGGCGAGCGTACAAAGTCCATCGAGCTCGACTTCCCCGCGGATGCGGAGAGCTCAGCGGAGGCGACAGCCGAGGACGCGAAGCCTGCTGATGAGGACGCGGCTGCGAGCGAGCAGTCGACCGAGGAGCAGACCACCGAGACCGAGGAGGGCGAAGGTCGTCAGAACATGACGACGTTCGAGGGCGACGGCGGCCCCGTGCTCGACAACATCTTCACCAAGCTCATCTACGCCCTGAAGTTCCAGGACATGGAGGTGCTGCTCTCCGGTGCTGTTGTCGACGGATCGCAGATCCTGTACGACCGCAATCCGGTCGATCGCGTGCAGAAGGTCGCGCCGTACCTGACGATCGATAAGGCGCCATACGCCTCGGTGGTCGACGGCCGCATCGTGTGGATCGTCGACGGGTACACGACGTCCGACAACTACCCGTATTCCGAGAACGCCGATATGAACTCGCTGACGGTGGACGCGGATAATCCGGATCGCGAGCCGCTCGGCAAGCCGATCAACTACATCCGCAACTCAGTGAAAGCCACGGTCGATGCCTACGATGGCTCGGTGTCGCTGTACGCCTGGGACAAGGAAGATCCGCTGCTGAAGTCGTGGGGCAACATCTTCCCGGGCACGCTCAAGGACTCCTCCGAGATGAGCGGCGATCTCCTCAGCCACGTGCGCTACCCGAGCGACCTGTTCAAGGTGCAGCGAGCGATGCTCGGCGAGTACCACGTGACCGATTCGGACGCGTTCTACTCGGCCGAGGACAAGTGGCGCACGCCCGATGACCCGGTATCGGGTGCGACGGCCGGTGCTCAGAAGCTCGCCCAGCCGCCGTACTACCTGACCCTCGCGGCCGGTGCTGATGCGAAGCCCAATTACTCGATCTATTCGACGTACATCCCGGCGCAAACGGGCGAGGGTTCCCGAGACATCCTCACGGGATATCTCGCGGCGAACTCGAACGCGGGATCGACCGATGGCAAGGTCTCGAAGGATTACGGCACGCTGAAGTTGCTGCAACTGCCGAAGGGCGACCCGATTCCGGGCCCGGGTCAGGTGCAGAACAGCTTCACGACGGATTCGAACGTCTCGAACCTCCTCAATATCCTGAGGCAGGGCGAGAGCCAGGTCATCAGCGGAAACCTGCTGACGCTACCCGTCGGCGGGGGACTCCTGTACGTTCAGCCCGTGTACGTACAGGCGAAGACCGGCACGAGCTTCCCGATCCTGCAGAAGGTGCTCGTCTCGTTCGGTGATCAGATCGCGTTTGAGGACACGCTCGACGAGGCCCTGGACGAGCTATTCGGCGGCAACTCGGGGGCGCAGGCCGGCGACACGGGTACGACGCCGACGACGCCGGATCCCGCGGACGGCGAAGCAGGCGATGAGGGCGACGCGGGCAACGCCGATGACTCTGCGGGTGGCGGCTCGAACGCGGGAGTGCCGCCCCTCGAGGAGTCGCTGAAGGAGCTGCAGGACGCCTTCAAGGCTCGGGACGACGCAATGAAGAAGGGTGACTGGACCGCCTACGGAGAGGCCGACGAGCGCGCCAAGCAGGCGCTCGAGGACGCACTCGCGGCTGAATAGCGGGGCGGATCGCGAAGGGGCCCGGCACGACGAAGGTCGTGCCGGGCCCCGTCGCGTGCAACGAGACCTGATGCGTTAACAGCCATCAAACTGAGGCGGGATTTTATGAGGTTCAGACCAG